>NZ_CP107811.1:1365000-2047500 GCF_036346105.1 Streptomyces sp. NBC_00539 | reverse complement strand
ACTGTTTACTAAAAACACAGGTCCGTGCGAAGCCGTAAGGCGATGTATACGGACTGACGCCTGCCCGGTGCTGGAACGTTAAGGGGACCGGTTAGTGCGCTTTCGGGCGTGCGAAGCTGAGAACTTAAGCGCCAGTAAACGGCGGTGGTAACTATAACCATCCTAAGGTAGCGAAATTCCTTGTCGGGTAAGTTCCGACCTGCACGAATGGCGTAACGACTTCTCGACTGTCTCAACCATAGGCCCGGTGAAATTGCACTACGAGTAAAGATGCTCGTTTCGCGCAGCAGGACGGAAAGACCCCGGGACCTTTACTACAGTTTGATATTGGTGTTCGGTTCGGCTTGTGTAGGATAGGTGGGAGACTTTGAAGCCGTGACGCCAGTCATGGTGGAGTCGCCGTTGAAATACCACTCTGGTCGTGCTGGATGTCTAACCTCGGTCCGTGATCCGGATCAGGGACAGTGTCTGATGGGTAGTTTAACTGGGGCGGTTGCCTCCCAAAGAGTAACGGAGGCGCCCAAAGGTTCCCTCAGCCTGGTTGGCAATCAGGTGTTGAGTGTAAGTGCACAAGGGAGCTTGACTGTGAGACCGACGGGTCGAGCAGGGACGAAAGTCGGGACTAGTGATCCGGCGGTGGCTTGTGGAAGCGCCGTCGCTCAACGGATAAAAGGTACCCCGGGGATAACAGGCTGATCTTCCCCAAGAGTCCATATCGACGGGATGGTTTGGCACCTCGATGTCGGCTCGTCGCATCCTGGGGCTGGAGTCGGTCCCAAGGGTTGGGCTGTTCGCCCATTAAAGCGGTACGCGAGCTGGGTTTAGAACGTCGTGAGACAGTTCGGTCCCTATCCGCTGTGCGCGTAGGAATATTGAGAAGGGCTGTCCCTAGTACGAGAGGACCGGGACGGACGAACCTCTGGTGTGCCAGTTGTCCTGCCAAGGGCATGGCTGGTTGGCTACGTTCGGGAGGGATAACCGCTGAAAGCATCTAAGCGGGAAGCCTGCTTCAAGATGAGTATTCCCACCTCCTTGAGAGGGTAAGGCTCCCAGTAGACGACTGGGTTGATAGGCCAGATGTGGAAGCCCGGTAACGGGTGGAGCTGACTGGTACTAATAGGCCGAGGGCTTGTCCTCGGTTGCTCGCGTCCACTGTGTTAGTTCTGAAGTAACGACCGTGTTGTCATCCGGTTGGTCAACTTCATAGTGTTTCGGTGGTCATAGCGTTAGGGAAACGCCCGGTTACATTCCGAACCCGGAAGCTAAGCCTTTCAGCGCCGATGGTACTGCAGGGGGGACCCTGTGGGAGAGTAGGACGCCGCCGAACAACCCGCCCTTTTAGCTCAGTCGGTAGAGCGTCTCCATGGTAAGGAGAAGGTCAACGGTTCGATTCCGTTAAAGGGCTCCAACAGAAAAGGCCCCCGCCATTTGGCGGGGGCCTTTTTGCGTTGGCGGGTTGCACCGGCCCTGGTTAAGGTGGTTTTGAAGGGCAAGACAGGTACGACCGGCGGCTTCGACGTGTCCTGGGGGCCGTCCGGCCTGCCTGGGAGGCGTGATGACCTTTCCCCCCGACGCGGCGGCACCGCGGCACACACAGAGCGACCCGGAAGACGTCCTCAAGCAAGTCGGAGCGTCGTGGCGCTGGGCGCTCGGCTTCGCCCTCGCGACCCTGATCCCGGGCATTCTGGTCCTGGTATGGCCCCATGAGACGCTGCACATCCTGGCCGTCATCATCGGTCTGCAACTCCTGGCGGCAGGAGTCTTCCGCTTCGTCACGGCCTTTTCGCACGGCCAGGAGGGCGGGGGCCGGCTGGCCGGCGTACTGGTCGCCTTGCTGGCGTTGCTGGCGGGCGTTCTCGTACTGAGGCATCCGATGCAGACCATCGGTGCGCTGTCCCTGATCCTCGGGGTGTTCTGGCTGTTGACCGGAGTGCTCACGGCGTACGTCGCCATCGCTGACCGGGGCATCGCCCACCGGGGCCTGTTCTTCGGCCTGGGCGCGCTCGGCACCGTCGCCGGGATCGTGGTGCTCTGCTTCCCGGTCGACTCCGCGGTCGCCCTCACCCGACTGCTGGGGCTGTGGCTCGTCCTGCTCGGCGTCTTCGAAGTGGTGCTGGCCTTCGCCCTGCGGTCCGCCACCCGCAGCAACAGATCCGCGCCCCGGCGTGAACCTTCGGCGTGAACCCCCGGCCGCGCGTGACTAGGCGCCCTCGCGCGGCTGGGGAACGCGGAAGGCCAGGATCGCCATGTCGTCGGAGGCGGGTTCGGCCGCGAAGCGTTCGACCGCGCGCAGGATGCGGGCGGCGACGGCGCCGGCGGTGAGGCCCGTACAGGTGGTGAGGACTTCCGCGAGGCCGTCGTCGCCGAGCATGCGGGTGCCCTCGCGGCGTTCGGTCACGCCGTCCGTGACGCAGAGCAGGACGTCGCCCGGGTCCAGGGTGAGGGTCTGCTCGTAGAGGTCGAGGTCGTCCATGACGCCGAGCAGCGGCTGGGGTTCGGCGGCGGGGATGACCTCGCCGTCCGGGCGCAGGCGCAGCGGGAGCGGGTGGCCGGCGCAGACGACCTTCATGAGCGCGCCGCCGTCCGGCTGGGGGTGGAGCTCGCCGTACAGGAGGGTGAGGAAGCGGCTGCGGGCGCCCTCGTCGAGGATCGCGGCGTTGAGGCGTTCCAGCACCGCCGGGCCGCCGAGGCCTTCGCGGGCCAGCAGGCGCAGGGCGTGCCGGGCGAGGCCGGTGACGGCGGCCGCTTCCGGGCCCGTACCGCACACGTCGCCGATGGCGAAGCCGTAGACGCCGGGGCGGATGGGGAAGACGTCGTAGAAGTCGCCGCCCACCTCGTTGCCCTCGCCGGCCGCGCGGTAGATGACCTCGACCTCGATGCCGGGGATGGCGGGGGAGCCGGGCGGCAGGAGGCTGCGCTGGAGGGAGCGGCTGATGGCGGTGCGCTCGGAGTAGAGGCGTGCGTTGTCCAGGGCCAGGGCGGCCCGGCGGGAGAGGTCGTCCGCGAGTTCCAGGATCTCCTGGCGGAAGTGTTCCTCGGACGGTTTGCCGAGCGTGAGCATGCCGATGACGCGGTTGCGGGCCAGGAGGGGGAGGACGACGGTCTCCCCGCCGACCGCGGCGGCGGATTCCGGCCAGGGGCGGGCGCCGGCCTCGCGCAGCGGTTCGGGCGGGCTGACGCGGGAGAGCAGGGCCTTGAGTCCGTCGATGCGTTCCTCGTCCTCGTGCAGTACGTAGGAGAGGTACGGGTCCGAGGTCTGGTCGGCGATGGTGTAGACGGCGCACCAGGTGGCCAGGGTGGGGACGGTCATCTGCGCCATCAGGGCCAGGGTCTGGTCCCGGTCGAGGGTGCCGGCGAGCAGGTCGGAGGCTTCGACGAGGAAGGAGAGGGAGCCGCGGCGCAGGCGTTCCAGCTCGCCGAGGCGGGCGGATTCGACGGCGAGCGCGATCCGGTCGGCGGCGAACTGCAGGCGCAGGGCGTCTTCGTTGGAGTAGCGGCCCGGGCTCTCGGCGGAGACGCCGAGTGAGCCGGTGAGGCGGCCTTCGACCTTGAGGGGGACGGTGACCACGGAGCGCATGCCGGTGGATTCCAGGAGCGGGACGGCGCCGGGGACGGCGACGAGGTCGTCGTGGACGGCGGGCATGCGGGCCGAGCCGTACCGGTTGGTGCCCGCTTCGACGGGGACGCGGGCGAAGCGCTGGCGGGTGGAGGGCAGGCCCGTGGTCGCGCGGACTTCGAGTTCGGTCTCGTCGTCGGTGGCGAGGAGCAGGAAGGCGGCGTCGGCGTCGAGCATGTCGCGGGCCCGCTCGACGGTGCGCTGGAGCAGTCCGTCCAGGTCGTCGGGGGCGGGGGAGCCGATGAACACCTCGAAGGGGTCCGCGGGGCGGGCTTCGGTGAGCTGGCCTGCGTCGGAGGGGATCCGCGCGGGGGTCTGGAGGAGGGCGCGTTCGTCGTCGTGGACCAGGAGGCAGACGATGGACGGCTCGCCGTGGGCGTCGCGTACCCGCAGGTGTGAGGCGTAAACGGGGATGACCCGGCCGTCGGCGCCGCGGATGCCGTAGCTGCCCTCCCACCTCGACAGCCGGAGGGCTTCGGCGATGCCGGTTCCGGTGCCGGGGGTCTGGGGCCAGGCGGCGAGTTCGGCGAGCGGGCGGCCGAGGACCTTCTCCGCGGTGTGGCCGAAGATGTGCTCGGCGTCCTCGTTCCAGGCGGAGACGGAGTCGGAGGCGTCGATCTGGATGACGGCGACGCGGACGCGGCTGTCGGCGAGGGGGAGCAGCTGGTCGGGGACGACCGGTCCGGCGGAGCGGGTACCGACCGGACGGTCCGGGAGGTCGAGGCGGAACCACACGTGTTTGTGCGTGCCCGTGTACTCGACTCCCCAGCGGGTGGCGAGCGCGGCGCAGAGCATGAGGCCGCGGCCGTTCTCGCGGTCCGGGTCGGCGTAGGGGCGTTCGCCGGGGGGCTGGAGCGGGAGCTCCCGCTCCGGGTACCGGTCGGCGACCTCGACGCGTACGCCGCCCTCGGTGCGCAGGCACAGCACTTCGGCCTGGGTTCCGGCGTGCACCACGGCGTTGGTGACGAGCTCGCTGGTGAGCACGACGGCGTCGTCGACGATGTCCGCGAAGCCCCAGCCCTGGAGGGTATCGCGGACGAACGCGCGGGCCCCGGCGACAGAGCGCCCTAGGGGATCGAAACTGGCAGCCGCCCGTGCCGTGATCACAAGACTCCTTCGACGCGGTGGGACATTCGGGTGCCAGGTTACTTACCTTCGCGGTCCGCATGGTGCCGTCGTAGGGGATTCCACCCGGGGAGTGCGGCCGGTGTGCAATGGTGCCGAAGTGTTATGGCCGGGTTCGGCCAGGGTGAAACACTGGGCAGGATGGTCTAGCCGGGCGTTTGACTCGCCGGGTTTCGGTGGAACAGTGGTCGACCCTTTCGGGAGGGACACGGTGGAGTCTGGCGCAGCGGTGCGGCGTACGGGGACGCGCGCGAAGGGCGGGCGGTCCCGGCGGAACGGTACGACGGAGGTCGATACCGCCGCTCTGAACCGTCTGCTCACGGCCCTGGTGTCGATGCGGGACGGCAATTTCCGCAAGCGGCTGACGGTGTCCGGCGAGGGCGTGATGGCGGAGGTCGCCGCCGTCTACAACGAGGTCGCCGACCGCAATCTCCACCTGACCGGGGAGCTGTCGCGGGTGCGGCGGATGGTGGGCCGCGAGGGCAAGCTCAGCGAACGGCTGGAAACAGGTGCCTGTGAGGGGTCCTGGGCGGCCGCGATCGATGCCTCGAACCAGCTCGTGGACGATCTGGCCCGGCCGGTGTCCGAGGTGGGCCGGGTGCTGTCGGCGGTCGCCGAGGGCGACCTGGACCAGCGGATGGACCTGCGGACACAGACCGCCGACGGGGCCGGGCATCCGCTGCGCGGGGAGTTCCTCAAGGTCGGGCGGACGGTCAACAACCTGGTCGACCAGCTGTCGGCGTTCACCGACGAGGTCACCCGGGTGGCGCTGGAGGTGGGTACCGAGGGCAAGCTCGGCGGCCAGGCGCAGGTGCGGGGCATGTCCGGTTCCTGGAAGGACCTGACCGACTCCGTCAACACGATGGCGTACCGGCTCACCGCCCAGGTGCGTGACATCGCCCTCGTGACGACGGCGGTCGCGAAGGGCGATCTCTCGCGCAAGGTCACGGTGCACGTGGCCGGCGAGATGCTCCAGCTCAAGAACACCGTGAACACGATGGTGGACCAGCTGTCCTCTTTCTCCTCCGAGGTGACCAGGGTCGCCCGCGAGGTGGGTACGGAGGGTGAGCTGGGCGGCCAGGCGAAGGTGCCCGGCGTCGCGGGTGTGTGGAAGGACCTGACCGACTCCGTCAACACGATGGCCGGGAACCTGACGGCCCAGGTGCGGGGGATCGCGCAGGTCACGACAGCGGTCGCCAATGGCGACCTGTCGCAGAAGGTACGGGTCAGCGCGCGCGGCGAGGTCGCGCAGCTGGCCGAGACGATCAACCAGATGACCGAGACCCTGCGGACGTTCGCGGACGAGGTCACGCGCGTGGCGAGCGAGGTCGGGGCCAAGGGAACGCTCGGCGGTCAGGCGCAGGTGCCGGGCGCGGCCGGTACCTGGAAGGACCTCACCGATTCGGTGAACACGGTCTTCCGCAACCTCACGACCCAGGTGCGGGACATCGCGACCGTGACGACGGCGGTGGCCAACGGCGACCTGTCGCAGAAGGTCACGGTCGATGTGGCCGGCGAGATGCTGGAGCTCAAGAACACCGTCAACACGATGGTGGACCAGCTCCAGTCCTTCGGTGCCGAGGTGACCCGTGTGGCCCGTGAGGTCGGGGTGGAGGGTGAGCTGGGCGGTCAGGCCCAGGTGCCCGGGGCGGCCGGTACCTGGAAGGACCTCACCGATTCGGTGAACACCGCCTTCCGCAACCTCACCGGCCAGGTCCGCAACATCGCGCAGGTGACGACGGCGGTGGCCAACGGCGACCTGTCGCAGAAGGTCACGGTGGACGTCTCCGGCGAGATGCTCCAGCTCAAGAACACCGTGAACACGATGGTGGACCAGCTGTCCTCGTTCGCGGACCAGGTCACGCGGATGGCGCGGGACGTGGGTACGGAGGGCCGCCTGGGCGGCCAGGCCCGGGTGGAGGGGGTGTCCGGCACCTGGAAGGAGCTCACCGACTCCGTCAATTTCATGGCCGGGAACCTGACCTCGCAGGTGCGCCAGATCGCGCAGGTGACGACGGCGGTGGCGCGCGGTGACCTGTCGCAGAAGATCGACGTGGATGCCCGGGGCGAGATCCTGGAGCTCAAGAACACCATCAACACGATGGTCGACCAGCTCTCCGCCTTCGCCGAGCAGGTGACCCGCGTCGCCCGCGACGTGGGTACCGAGGGTCGCCTGGGCGGTCAGGCGCAGGTGCCCGGGGTGGCCGGCGTGTGGCGTGACCTGACGGATTCCGTCAACGGCATGGCCGGGAACCTGACCTCGCAGGTGCGCAACATCGCGCAGGTCGCGACGGCGGTGGCGCGCGGTGACCTGTCGCAGAAGATCGACGTGGATGCCCGGGGCGAGATCCTGGAGCTCAAGAACACCCTCAACACGATGGTCGACCAGCTGTCGAACTTCGCGGAGCAGGTGACCCGGGTGGCCCGCGAGGTGGGTACGGAGGGGATCCTGGGAGGTCAGGCCGAGGTCAAGGGCGTCTCCGGCACCTGGAAGGACCTCACGCAGTCCGTCAACTTCATGGCGAACAACCTGACCTCGCAGGTCCGCAACATCGCCGAGGTGACGACGGCGGTCGCGATGGGCGACCTCTCCAAGAAGATCACGGTCGACGCCAAGGGCGAGATCCTGGAGCTGGTCACCACGGTCAACACGATGGTGGACCAGCTGTCCTCGTTCGCGGAGCAGGTGACGAGGGTCGCGCGCGAGGTGGGCACCGAGGGCATCCTCGGCGGTCAGGCGCGGGTGCGCGGGGTCACCGGCATCTGGAAGGACCTGAGCGACAACGTCAACACCATGGCCGGGAACCTGACGGCGCAGGTGCGCGGGATCGCGCAGGTCTCGGCGGCGGTCGCCAACGGCGACCTGACGAAGAAGGTCACCGTGGAGGCGCGCGGCGAGGTCGCGCAGCTCGCGGACACCGTCAACACGATGGTGAATACCCTTTCGTCCTTCGCGGATGAGGTCACGCGCGTGGCCCGCGAGGTGGGTACGGAGGGCCGCCTCGGCGGTCAGGCACACGTGCCGGGCGTTTCCGGGACGTGGAAGGACCTCACCGACTCGGTGAACTTCATGGCCTCCAACCTCACCGGTCAGGTGCGGCAGATCGCCATGGTCACGACCGCCATCGCCAAGGGCGACATGACCAAGAAGATCGACATCGATGCCCGGGGCGAGATCCTGGAGCTCAAGACCACCATCAACACGATGGTCGACCAGCTGTCGTCGTTCGCCGACCAGGTGACCCGCGTCGCCCGCGAGGTGGGCACGGAAGGCATCCTGGGCGGCCAGGCCCGCGTCCGTGACGTCGACGGCACCTGGCGGGACCTGACCGAGTCCGTGAACGAGATGGCCGGGAACCTGACCCGGCAGGTGCGCGCGATCGCGGCGGTGGCCACGGCGGTGACCCGCGGCGACCTGAACCTCAAGATCGACGTGGACGCGTCGGGCGAGATCCAGGTCCTCCAGGACAACATCAACACGATGATCGCCAACCTGCGCGACACCACCTTGGCCAACAAGGAGCAGGACTGGCTCAAGGGCAACCTGGCCCGCATCTCCGCCCTCATGCAGGGCCGGCGCGAGCTGGACGACGTCGCCTCGCTGATCATGAGCGAGCTGACCCCGGTGGTCTCCGCGCAGCACGGCGCCTTCTTCCTGGCCCTGCCGACCGGGGGCAGCACCGAGATCGGGACGGACGGCGGCGGGGACGGCTCGTACGAGCTGCGGATGCGCGGCAGTTACGCGTACGCGGGCGGGCAGATGCCGATCTCCTTCCGGCCCGGCGAGGGGCTGATCGGGACGGTCGCCGAGGAGAAGCGCACGATCCTGGTGGAGAACACCCCGCCCGGCTACCTCAAGATCTCCTCCGGACTCGGCGAGGCTCCGCCGGCGCACGTGATCGTGCTGCCGGTGCTCTTCGAGGGGAAGGTGCTCGGTGTCATCGAGCTGGCGTCCTTCACCCCCTTCACGCAGATCCAGAAGGACTTCCTCAGCCAGATCGCCGAGATGATCGGTACGAGCGTCAACACCATCAGCGTCAACTCCAAGACGGAGGTCCTCCTCAAGCAGTCGCAGGAGATGACCGAGCAGCTGCGCGAGCGCTCCGACGAGCTGGAGAACCGGCAGAAGGCGCTCCAGGCCGCCAACGCGGAGCTGGAGGAGAAGGCGGAGCTGCTGGCCCGTCAGAACCGGGACATCGAGGTCAAGAACACGGAGATCGAGGAGGCGCGGCAGGTCCTGGAGGAGCGCGCCGAGCAGCTCGCGGTGTCGATGCGGTACAAGTCCGAGTTCCTGGCGAACATGTCGCACGAGCTGCGTACGCCGCTCAACTCGCTGCTGATCCTGGCGAAGCTGCTGGCGGACAACGCGGACGGGAACCTTTCGCCGAAGCAGGTGGAGTTCGCCGAGACCATCCACGGGGCGGGCTCGGACCTGCTGCAGCTGATCAACGACATCCTGGACCTGTCGAAGGTCGAGGCGGGCAAGATGGACGTCTCGCCGACGCGGATCGCGTTGGTGCAGCTGGTGGACTACGTGGAGGCCACCTTCCGGCCGCTCACCGCGGAGAAGGGCCTGGACTTCTCGGTACGGGTCTCGCCGGAGCTGCCCGCGACCCTGCACACCGATGAGCAGCGGCTGTTGCAGGTATTGCGCAACCTGCTGTCGAACGCGGTGAAGTTCACCGACGGCGGCGCCGTGGAGCTGGTGATCCGGCCGGCCGGGGCGGACGTGCCCTCGGCGATCCGGGAGCAGCTGCTGGAGGCGGGTTCGCTGCGCGACGCCGACGCCGATCTGATCGCGTTCTCGGTGACGGACACCGGGATCGGGATCGCGGCGAGCAAGATGCTGGTGATCTTCGAGGCGTTCAAACAGGCCGACGGGACCACGAGCCGGAAGTACGGCGGTACGGGACTGGGCCTGTCCATCAGCCGGGAGATCGCCCGGCTGCTCGGCGGGGAGATCCACGCGGCGAGCGAGCCCGGCCGGGGATCGACCTTCACGCTGTACCTGCCGCTGCACCCGAGCGAGTTGCCGCCCCAGGGGTACGCCGCGCCGACGCCCGGCGGTGCGCGCGGTGAGTACCGCCGGCCGGCCGAGGAGGCGCGGCCCGAGGCGACGGCGGCCCCGGCCGCCGTACCCGCACCGGCGGTCGAGCCGGGCGAGCGGCGTCCGGCGCTGCCGGCGGCCGAGGGGGACCGGCCCGCGCAGGGGCAGGGCGGTCCGGCCGCGCTGTTCCGGCGGCGGCGCAAGTCGCTGAGCGACCGGGAGCCGCGTACGGCGGTGCCCGGCCAGCACGACGCGCAGGGCGACGGCAGCGGTTGGGGCGGTGAGCTCGAGGACCTTCCGCCGGTGCCGCGGACGTACGACTTCCACGGCGAGAAGGTGCTCATCGTGGATGACGACGTGCGCAACGTGTTCGCGCTGACCAGTGTGCTGGAGCAGCACGGACTGGCCGTGCTGTACGCGGAGAACGGCCGGGAGGGCATCGAAGTCCTGGAGCAGCACGACGATGTGACGGTCGTACTGATGGACATCATGATGCCGGAGATGGACGGGTACGCGACGACCTCGGCGATCCGGCGGATGCCGCAGTTCGCCGGGCTGCCGATCATCGCGCTGACGGCGAAGGCGATGCAGGGGGACCGGGAGAAGGCGATCGACTCCGGTGCTTCCGATTACGTCACCAAGCCGGTGGAACCCGATTACCTGCTGTCCGTGATGGAACAGTGGATGCGAGGGAAGTGATCATTTCGGGAGTCCGCGGATACCAATTGCTGACTCAGTGTGGCGGAACCGGTGTGGAAGGGCGGCATACGGGGAACCTTCTGCTCTCCCACACCGTTTCTGCTTCGTGCACAGTGACATCCTGGTGACAGGGTGTGGCGATCTCGGGACTGGGGCTACGATGACCGGCACAAGGACGGACGGCGCAAGGATGCCGTCCTCTGGGGCGGGGCCCGGCGAACAGGCCGGTGCCAGGAGCCGGGGAGGCCCCATGCCGGGGCGAGGAGGACAGGGCATGGTGCAGAAGGCCAAGATCCTCCTGGTCGACGACAGGCCGGAGAATCTGCTGGCGCTGGAGGCCATCCTCTCCGCGCTCGATCAGACACTGGTCAGGGCGTCGTCGGGAGAGGAAGCGCTCAAGGCGCTGCTGACGGACGATTTCGCGGTCATCCTGCTGGATGTCCAGATGCCGGGCATGGACGGTTTCGAGACGGCCGCACACATCAAGCGGCGGGAACGGACCCGGGACATCCCGATCATCTTCCTCACCGCGATCAACCACGGTCCGCACCACACCTTCCGCGGCTACGCGGCGGGCGCGGTGGACTACATCTCGAAACCGTTCGACCCGTGGGTGCTGCGTGCCAAGGTCTCGGTCTTCGTGGAGCTCTACACGAAGAACTGCCAGCTGCGCGAGCAGGCGTCGCTGCTGCGGCTCCAGCTGGAGGGCGGCGGTTCGGGCGGTGTGGACACCGGCAAGGAGACGCCCGGGCTGCTGGCCGAGCTGTCCGCACGGCTCGCGGCGGTGGAGGAGCAGGCGGAGGCGCTGACCAAGCAACTCGGCGAGGAAGCGGCCGACGCGTCGGTCGTGGCGACCGCGGCCCACCTGGAGCGCAAGCTCACCGGCCTGCGCAGGGCGCTGGACGCGCTGGAACCGGGGGCCGGCGGCGGGGCGGCCGTACTGCCCCTCCAGGGCTGAGCACTCCGCGGGCAGCGGGCCCCCGCCTACGGGCGCCCGTTGTGGGCCTGCTGGCGGTGCGTCAGGTGTGGCGGACCGTCACGGCCCCGGGCGACACGAACGGGTGAAGGGGTGGGCACGCGTGTCCACCGGCGTGCGCACCGGTAACCTCGGGCGCATGGCCTCAAGTACGTCCGGCAAGGGTTCCCAGAGCGCGGCGGGCGCCGCGAAGAGCCGCACCGGGCGTACGACCGCGCCGGCGAAGAAAGCGGCTCCCGCGCGCAAGCCCGCGGCCAAGAAGGCCGCGCCGGTCAGGCGCGCGCCCGTGAAGAAGGCCGCCGCCAAGCCCGCACCGTCCCCGACCGGGGGCGTGGTGCGGCTGGTGCGCTTCGTGTGGCTCGGCATCGCGCATGCGGTCGGGTCCGTCTTCCGCAGCGTCGGCCGGGGCGCCAAGAACCTCGACCCCGCCCACCGCAAGGACGGCGTCGCGCTGCTGCTGCTCGCCCTGGCGCTGATCGTCGCTGCCGGAACCTGGTCGAACCTGAGCGGGCCCGTCGGGGATCTGGTCACCATGCTGGTCACCGGTGCGTTCGGGCGCCTCGACCTGCTCGTGCCGATACTGCTCGGCGTGATGGCGGTGCGCTTCATCCGCCACCCCGAGCAGACCGACGCCAACGGCCGGATCGGCATCGGCCTGTCCGCCCTGGTCATCGGTATGCTGGGGCTCGTACACATCGCCTGCGGGGCGCCCGGGCGCGGCGAGGGCACCACCGCGATGCAGGACGCGGGCGGCCTCATCGGCTGGTCCGCCTCGAAGCCGCTGATCTTCACCATGGGTGCGCCGCTGGCCGTACCGATGCTGGTCCTCCTCACGGTCTTCGGGCTGCTGGTGGTCACCGCCACCCCCGTCAACGCCATCCCGCAGCGGCTGCGGCGGCTCGGGATCCGGCTCGGGCTGATCCAGCCGAACGAGTACGACGAGGATTTCGGACAGCCGGCGGGCGCGGCCCCCCAGGACCGGCCGGACCGGCACGACCCGGCGCGCTGGCAGGCCCGGGCCGCGGCCGCCGACCCGGCCGGCACCGCCGAGGAGGAGGCGCTCGCCCGGCGGCGCAAGCCGCGCCCGAGCGCGTCCCGGCCCGCGATGGACCGGGAGATGGACGCGGTCGACGTCGCCGCGGCGGCCGCCGCCGCGCTGGACGGGGTGGTCTACGGCGGGCTGCCGCCCTCCCCGGTGGTCGCCGACCTCACGCACGGGATCACCGCCCAGCGCGAGCACGGGGAGGTGGAGGTCACCACCCCGGTGCCGCCCGCGCGGGAGGAACGCCCGGCTGCGGCCGGGCCCGCCGCCCAGGCTGCCGGACCGCACGACAACACCGCCGCGGCCTCCGGCACCCTGTCCGTGCCGGACCTCACCAAGGCCCCGCCGCGCAGCGAACCCCTGCCGGCCCGGGCCGAGCAGCTGCAGTTGCGCGGGGACATCACGTACGCACTGCCCTCGCTGGACCTGCTGGAGCGCGGCGGCCCCGGCAAGACCCGAAGCGCCGCCAACGACGCGGTGGTGGCCTCGCTGACCAACGTGTTCACCGAGTTCAAGGTCGACGCGCAGGTCACCGGCTTCACCCGCGGTCCGACGGTCACCCGCTACGAGGTGACGCTCGGCGCGGCCGTGAAGGTCGAGCGGATCACCGCCCTGGCCAAGAACATCGCGTACGCCGTCGCCTCGCCGGACGTGCGGATCATCAGCCCGATCCCGGGCAAGTCGGCGGTCGGCATCGAGATCCCCAACACCGACCGGGAGATGGTCAACCTCGGTGACGTCCTGCGTCTCGCGGACGCCGCCGAGGACGACCACCCCATGCTGGTGGCGCTGGGCAAGGACGTCGAGGGCGGCTACGTCATGGCCAACCTCGCGAAGATGCCGCACGTACTGGTCGCCGGCGCCACCGGCTCCGGCAAGTCCTCCTGCATCAACTGCCTGATCACCTCGGTGATGGTCCGGGCCACCCCGGAGGACGTCCGGATGGTCCTGGTCGACCCCAAGCGGGTCGAGCTGACCGCCTACGAGGGCATCCCGCACCTGATCACCCCGATCATCACCAACCCGAAGCGGGCCGCCGAGGCGCTCCAGTGGGTCGTGCGGGAGATGGACCTGCGCTACGACGACCTCGCGGCCTTCGGCTACCGGCACATCGACGACTTCAACCAGGCGATCCGGGACGGCAAGATTACGCTGCCGCCGGGCAGCGAGCGGGAGCTGAGCCCGTACCCGTACCTGCTGGTGATCGTGGACGAGCTCGCCGACCTGATGATGGTGGCCCCGCGCGACGTCGAGGACTCGATCGTGCGCATCACCCAGCTGGCCCGCGCGGCCGGCATCCACCTGGTGCTCGCCACCCAGCGGCCCTCGGTGGACGTGGTCACCGGCCTGATCAAGGCGAACGTGCCCTCGCGGCTCGCGTTCGCCACCTCCTCGCTCGCCGACAGCCGGGTCATCCTCGACCAGCCCGGCGCGGAGAAGCTGATCGGCAAGGGTGACGGGCTGTTCCTGCCGATGGGCGCGAACAAGCCGGTCCGCCTCCAGGGCGCGTTCGTCACCGAGGAGGAGATCGCCGGGATCGTGCAGCACTGCAAGGACCAGATGGCGCCCGTCTTCCGCGAGGACGTCACCGTCGGCCAGAAGCAGAAGAAGGAGATCGACGAGGAGATCGGCGACGACCTGGACCTGCTGTGCCAGGCGGCGGAACTGGTGGTCACCACCCAGTTCGGCTCCACCTCGATGCTCCAGCGCAAGCTGCGCGTCGGCTTCGCGAAGGCGGGCCGTCTCATGGACCTGATGGAATCGCGGGGCGTCGTCGGCCCGAGCGAAGGTTCGAAGGCGCGCGACGTGCTGGTGAAGCCGGACGAACTGGACGGGGTGCTGGCGGTCATCCGCGGGGAGGACCAGCCGTAAGGGCCGGGAGCACCAGTCGTAAAGGCGGGGAGCACCAGTCGTAAGGGTCCTGCGGGCAACCGTTTCCCCTGGCCGAGCGTCAAGTTGAGGAAGTGGCGGACACCGCGCTCCGGCGCGGGGCCGCCGAACCGGCTTCGCACCAGCCGGAGACCCGATTGCCATTCGGATGGCCTAGGGACTCCACCCCTCCGGTTGCTCCACCCTTTCGTCACCCCCCTAGACTGGGAATCCAGCAGGTGGCTACACGCTCGAAAGGCGCCCTCGTGTCCATCGGCAACGCCAAATCCCCCGAAGAAGAGCGGCCTTCGACCGACGACCGGTCCGAGGACCGTCTCGTCGAACGCACCGTCGAAGGACCGTCCATCGGGACGGCCCTCAAGAAGGCCCGGATCGCCGCCGGGCTCACCGTCGACGAGGTCAGTTCCACCACCCGCGTGCGCATCCCGATCGTGCACGCGATCGAAGAAGACGATTTCACGCGGTGTGGCGGCGACGTCTACGCCCGCGGTCACATCCGCACGCTCGCCCGCGCCGTCCACCTCGATCCGGCACCTCTGGTCGAGGCCTACGACGCGGCCCACGGCGGCCGTCCGGCCCCCACTCCTCCCGCGCCGATGTTCGAAGCCGAACGCATCCGTCCCGAGCGGCAGCGGCCGAACTGGACGGCGGCCATGGTCGCCGCGATCGTCGCCGTCATCGGGTTCGTGGGCTTCACGGCCTTCGGCGGCGACGGCGACAGCAAGGGGAGCCGGCCCCTGGCGGAAGGTTCCGGCGCCTCGGCCGCGCCCAAGCCGGCGGGCAAACCGGCCGCGCCCCAGCAGCAGCCGAAGCCCAAGCCGACGCCCTCCGACAGCGCCATCGCCGCCGCGCCCAAGGACCTCGTCACGGTCGTCCTGACGGCCAACGACGGAGAGAGCTGGATCTCCGCGAAGGACCACAGCGGCCGGTCGCTGTTCGACGGGACGCTCGCCCTGGGCGAGTCCAAGACGTTCACCGACAAGGAGTCCATCGACCTCGTACTCGGCGACGCCGGGGTCGTCAAGCTGTTCGTGAACGGCAAGGAGATCAAGGACCAGTTCCAGCCGGGGCAGGTCGAACGGCTCACCTACACCAAGGACGACCCGCGTCAGGGCCAGGCCCAGGCAGGCTGACCAGCGCGGACCATGCAGTTCCGGATCCCCGGGAGGCCCTGCCGGCCTCCCGGGGATCTTGCAAGGGGGACGTGGGGCAGGGGCCGGCGCCGGGACGAAGTAGTCTTGAGTCCATGCCCGAACGCCGTACCGTCGCCCTTGTCACTCTTGGCTGCGCCCGTAACGAGGTGGACTCGGAGGAGCTCGCAGGCCGCTTGGCGGCGGATGGCTGGGAGCTCGTCGAGGACGCCGCCGATGCGGACGTAGCCGTCGTCAACACCTGCGGCTTCGTCGAAGCCGCCAAAAAGGATTCCGTCGACGCCCTCCTGGAAGCCAACGATCTCAAGGATCACGGCAAGACCCAGGCCGTCGTCGCCGTCGGCTGTATGGCCGAGCGCTACGGCAAGGAACTCGCCGAAGCGCTCCCCGAGGCCGACGGCGTGCTCGGCTTCGACGACTACGCCGACATCTCCGACCGCCTCCAGACCATCCTGAACGGCGGCATCCACGCCTCCCACACCCCGCGCGACCGGCGCAAGCTGCTGCCGATCAGCCCCGCCGCCCGCCAGGACGCCGAGGTGGCCCTGCCCGGACACGCCCAGGAGCCCGCCGAGGCCCCCGCGGACCTGCCCGAGGGCCTCGCGCCCGCCTCCGGTCCGCGCGCGCCCCTGCGCCGCCGCCTGGACAAGAGCCCGGTCGCCTCGGTCAAGCTCGCCTCCGGCTGCGACCGGCGCTGCTCCTTCTGCGCCATCCCGTCCTTCCGCGGCTCGTTCATCTCCCGCCGCCCCAGCGACGTGCTGGGCGAGACGCGCTGGCTCGCCGAGCAGGGCGTCAAGGAGATCATGCTGGTCTCCGAGAACAACACCTCGTACGGCAAGGACCTCGGCGACATCCGGCTGCTGGAGACGCTGCTGCCCGAGCTGGCCGAGGTGGACGGCATCGAGCGCGTCCGCGTCAGCTACCTCCAGCCCGCCGAGATGCGGCCCGGCCTGATCGACGTCCTCACCTCGACGCCGAAGGTCGTGCCCTACTTCGACCTGTCGTTCCAGCACTCGGCCCCCGACGTGCTGCGCGCGATGCGCCGCTTCGGTGACACCGACCGGTTCCTCGAACTGCTCGACACCATCCGCGGCAAGGCCCCGCTGGCCGGCGTGCGGTCCAACTTCATCGTCGGCTTCCCCGGCGAGAGCGAAGCGGACTTCGCCGAGCTGGAGCGTTTCCTCACCCACGCGCGGCTCGACGCCATCGGCGTCTTCGGCTACTCGGACGAGGACGGCACCGAGGCCGTCGGCTACGAGAACAAGCTGGACGCGGAGACCATCGCCGAGCGGCTCGCGCACATGCAGCGGCTCGCGGAGGAGCTGACCTCCCAGCGTGCGGAAGAGCGGATCGGGGAGACCCTGGAGGTACTCGTCGAGACCGTGGAGGACATCGACGAGGACGGCGAGGGCGCCTACGGGCGCGCAGCCCACCAGGCGCCCGAGACGGACGGCCAGGTGGTCTTCACGGACAGCACCGGTCTGGTGCCCGGCCGTATGGTGACGGCGAAGGTCGTCGGCACGCTGGGTGTGGACCTGGTGGCCGAGCCCCTGGGCCTGGATCTTGAGGAGGCGGCCGGATGACCGGAGTCCCGGCACCTGCGGCGGGCGGGACCGGCCGCCGGCCCTCGCCCGGCGCGGGGCTCGGGACCGCGGCCGTCAATCAGGCCAGCCTGTGGAACATCGCCAACATCCTGACGATGATCCGGCTCGTGCTCGTGCCGGGATTCGTCCTGCTGCTGCTCGCCGACGGGGGCTACGACCCCGTCTGGCGGGCGCTGGCGTGGGCGGCCTTCGCCGTCGCCATGATCACGGACATCTTCGACGGGCACCTCGCCCGGACGTACAACCTCGTCACCGACTTCGGGAAGATCGCCGACCCCATCGCCGACAAGGCGATCATGGGCTCGGCGCTCATCTGTCTCTCGTGGCTGGGTGACCTGCCCTGGTGGGTGACCGGGGTGATCCTCGGGCGGGAACTGGGGATCACCCTCCTGCGTTTCTGGGTCATCCGGTACGGAGTCATTCCGGCCAGCCGGGGCGGCAAGCTCAAGACCCTCGCCCAGGGGACGGCGGTCGGCATGTACGTGCTCGCCCTCACCGGCCCGCTGGCGACCCTGCGGTTCTGGGTGATGGCGGTCGCCGTCGTGCTGACCGTGGTCACCGGTTTGGACTACATCCGCCAGGCCGTCGTCCTGCGCCGCAGGGGACTGGCCGCGGAGCGGGCCGCGCAGTGACGCGAGCGGCGGGTGATTTTCCGGAGGCGGGTGGAGCCGCGGGACGTCTCACCGCGCCGGACTCGATCGCACAACTGTCCGGGGCCGTACTCGGGCTGCTTGCGCAGAGTGACCAGACGCTCGCCGTGGCGGAGTCGCTGACCGGCGGTCTGGTCGCCGCGGAACTGACGGCCGTGCCGGGTGCCTCGAAATCCTTCCGCGGCTCGGTGACCGCGTACGCGACCGAGCTCAAGCACCGGCTCCTGGGAGTGGACGCGGAGCTGCTGGCGGCCGAAGGCGCGGTGAACGCGCAGGTCGCGGAGGAGATGGCGGCGGGGGTGCGCCGGGCGCTGGGGGCTTCGTGGGGGATCGCGACGACCGGGGTGGCCGGTCCGGACCCCCAGGACGGGCAGCCGGTGGGCACCGTTTTCGTCGCCGTGGCCGGTCCGGGGGGCAGGAAAACGGCCCGGCTGCGGTTGAACGGCTCCCGGACGGAAATCCGTAGGGAGAGCGCACGGACAGTGCTCGAACTCCTTTCGAGCGAACTCCGCGAGAATCTGCGGGGGCAGGATACGGAACAGAACGGGGGGATTTGATGTTTGCAGCCCTGAGTGAACACGACATAGCTCCCCGCACGGCCGCGGCGCGAGGCGGTACGGTGGGGCGTGAAGGTTACGGCTACACGGTCAGAGGAGGGAGCCACCGATGATTCTGCTCCGTCGCCTGCTGGGTGACGTGCTGCGTCGGCAGCGCCAGCGCCAGGGCCGTACTCTGCGCGAAGTCTCCTCGTCCGCCCGAGTTTCGCTCGGCTATCTCTCCGAGGTGGAGCGGGGGCAGAAGGAGGCATCCTCCGAGCTGCTCTCCGCGATCTGCGACGCGTTGGACGTACGGATGTCCGAGCTGATGCGCGAAGTCAGTGACGAACTGTCGCTGGCGGAGCTTGCGCAGTCGGCCACGGCAAGCGAACCGGTGCCGGCACCGGTGCGCCCGATGCTCAATTCGGTGTCCGTGGCCTCGGTCGCGGGTACCACGGAGCGGGTGACCATCAAGGCGCCCGTGGAAGCGGTGAACGTCGTAGCCGCGTGAAGGCGAGCGCGAGCGCGTGAAGCGCGTATGAGTGTGGCCGGAGCCCCGGCCGGTGCGTGAGGCACCGGACGGGGCTCCTTGCCGTGCCGGGGCCCGTCGGGGTGCTGGGGCCCTCGGCGTGCCGGCGCTCCTCGGTGTGCCGGGGCTCCTCGGTGTTCTGGGTGCGGCGGCGAGGGCGGTGCGGGAGGATGGGGCCGTCCGGATTCCGGCCTTCCTGGGAGGCGGCCGTGCGGTTGTTACTCATACCCGTCGTGCTGACGGCCGGAGTGCTCTGGTGGTGGGCCGTGCTGCGGCTGTCGCTGGAGCCCGCGGACGCGGGGCCCATGGAGGGCGCGGTGGCCGTCGGCGGATGGGGGCTGGGGCTGCTCCCCGTGCACTGCGTGCCCGGTCCGGGGCGCAGGCGCCCTCGGGCGGCGGCCACGAGGGCGCCGGTCACCAGGGCATCGATACTCCGCCGTTCGGGCGGAGGATCTGGCCCGTCATGAAGGACGAGGCGTCGGAGGCGAGGTAGAGCACCGCTTGGGCGATGTCCTCGGGCTCCCCGACCCGGCGCAGCGGCGACATCCGGATCATCGCCGCCTCGGTCCGCTCCCGTTCCTCGGCACTGTGGCGGCCCGTCATGGGGGTGCGGATCCATCCCGGCGCGACGGCGTTGACGCGGATGCCGTGTGGGCCGGTCTCGGTCGCGAGGGTCTTGGTCAGCTGGACGACGGCCGCTTTGGCGACGCTGTAGCAGAGCAGGCCCGGCTGGGCGGCGTCCACGGCGCCGGAGGCCATGGTGATCACCGAACCGGGACGTCCGGCGGTGATCATGGCGCGGACGGCCTCCTGGCAGGTGCGCAGGACGCCCTTGAAATTGACGTCCAGGACCCGGTCGAGGTCCTCGTCGGTGGTGTCCAGGACGCTGCTGGAGTGCATGATCCCGGCGATGGCGGCGGTGATGTCGAGCGGGCCCGCGGCCGCGACGGCGGCCCGCAGCGCGGCACGGTCGGTCACGTCGAGGGTGTGGACGGTGGCCTTGCCGCCTGCTTCGCACACCAGGCGGGCGGTCTCGCGCAGGCCGGTCGCGTCGCGGTCGGCGCAGTGCACGGCCGCGCCGGCCCGGGCGAGGAGCACGGCGGTGGCGCGGCCGATCCCGCTGGCGGCGCCGGTGACGAGCGCGGTGCGGCCGGTGAGGTCGTACGGGGCTGTGGGCATGCCGGGACCGTACGACCGTAGCTGACGGGGCGTCAACTACGGTGTGGGCCCGGATTGGCAGCGGGGGCACCAGTACGTGGGGCGGTCCTCCTTCACGACCCGGCGTACCGGGGTGCCGCAGCGCAGGCAGGGGCGCGGGGCGCGCCCGTAGACGAAGAGGGCCTGGCCCCGGCGGCGGCTGCCGGTGGTGTTGCGGGTCTCGCCGGCGCCGAGGTTGGCCGCGAGGAGGCGCTGCGCGGCGCCGGCCAGGCGGACGGCGGTGACCTCGGGATCCGCAAGGGCGCCGACCGCGGTCCACGGGGTGACCTGGGCGAGGAAGCAGAGCTCGCACATGTACACGTTGCCGATGCCCGCGAGGTTGCGCTGGTCCAGCAGGGCTTCGCCGAGGGGGCGTTCGGGGGTGGCGAGCAGGTTCGCCGCGGCCTTGTCCGCGTCCCAGTCGGGGCCGAGGAGGTCGGGTCCCAGGTGGCCGACGACCTTGTCCTCGTCGGCGGTGCGCAGGAGTTCCAGGACGGGGAGGCGGTAGCCGACGGCGGTGTCGCAGGCGGTACCCAAGATGGCGCGGATCTCGTAGTCGGGGCCGCCGTGCCACTTCCGCCCGGCGGGGAAGACGTGCCAGGCGCCGTCCATGCGCAGGTGGCTGTGGAGGGTGAGGCCGCCGTCGCCGTCGATGCGGGTGAGCAGGTGCTTTCCGCGCGGGATCACGTTCAAGGTGGTGCGGCCGGTGAGGTCCACGGTGGCCAGGCGCGCGACGCGCAGGTCGCTGCGGGTGATCTCCCGCCCGGCCAGGGCCGCGTGCAACCGGGCCGCGGCGCGCCAGACGCTGTCTCCTTCGGGCATGGTCCCATTGTCGCCCGCCCGGGCTCGCGCCGGACGGGCGACAGCCGGCGCCCCCGCGGCCGGGTGTCCTACGCGGGGGCCGGGAGGGCGCGGCGGCGGGTCACTTCCAGGTGAGGGCCTTGTTGCCCACCGTGCTGTACGGCTCGCCCCAGTACTCGGCTCCGGTGATCTTCACCTGGGCCGAGGGGGCCATGGCGATCGCGCAGTTGGTCTGCGACTGGCCGTTGGTGAACCCCTTGGGAAGCGCATCGTCCTTGCACTTCTCGAACTTGCCGATGACCGAGACGCCGTTCGCCTCGCCGCCGTCCGGGAGCAGGCCCTTGATGTGGCCGACCGAGGAGTACGCGAGGTCGGTGGTGCCGACGTTCTTGACGGTGTAGTGGATGTAGTAGGGCACCATCCCCTTCACCTTGTCGCCGAGCTTGAGGGAGTCGAGGTCCGCCGCCTGGCCCTGCTCGATGGAGGTGACGGTGAGGGCGATCGTGCCCTGGGTGCTGCCGTAGGTGAACGGGACCGTCGCCGTCTGGCCGATCTTGAAGCTCTGGCCGGGCTTGGCCGTGCCCGCGGCGCCTGCGGGCGCCTCACTTGCGGCTGCCGACGGGCTCGCGGCGGCGCTGGGGCTCTCGGCCGCGCCGGACTGGGCGGGACTGCTCGCGGGCGAGCTGGGCGCCGCCGGGGGCGCGTCTTCGTTGCCGCTCTTGCAGCCGCTCAGCGTCAGGGTGGCGGTGACCGCCAGGCCGATGGTGCCGAGTGCGGTCCTGCGCATGGCTGTGGTGCTCACTTCTGGTGTCCCCCATGGACTGTACGTTTGACTGCGCATCGTCAACCCGATGCCTGGTGGTGATCTTAGGGGCGGGGGAACGGGCTGATCCGCTCCTGGCGCGCTTCGTGACGTGCTCAGGACATAAGCGCAACGTAAGCGCGATGGTCGGGACGGAACCGGGCGGTCACGCGGGACGGAACCGGGCAGTCACGGGCGCAGGCGCAGGCCGCGGGGGGTGGCGTGGAAGCCGGCTGCCTCCAGCGAACGGCCCAGGGAGGAGGTCAGGGCGGCGGCCGCGTTGATCCGTTCGACCGTCAGGGGCGGGACCTTGCCCGCGCGGCAGCCCGCGGCCAGGGACGAGACGGCCGCCTCCAGGCGGGGATCCTCCGGCGGGGGCCACGCCAGCAGGGTCTTGCCGCCGCGCTCCAGGTAGAGGACGAGTTCCCCGTCGACCAGCACCACCAGGGAGCCCGCCTTGCGGCCCGGCTTGTGCGTGGCCCCGGCCGGGGGCTCCGGCCAGGGCAGGGCCGCGCCGTACGCGTTCGCCGGGTCGGCGGCGGCCAGCACCACCGCGGCCAGCGGGGGCGGCGTCCGCTCCGCCGCCCGCAACCGGTCCACCGCGCCGTCCATCGCGAACTGGGCCGCGCCCAGTCCCTCGACCACGTACCCCCGGCGGGCCTGGCCGCTGTCCTCGAAGGCGGACAGGACGCGGTAGACGGCGCTGAACCCGCCCTCCACCCCTTCCGCCGCCACCGCGCCGCGGGTCACCACACCGTGCCGGTCCAGCAGGGTCCGGGCCAGGGCGTGCGCCCGGTGCGTCGGGTCCGGGGCCTGGCCGGGCAGCAGCGACCAGCGGCCCGAGACCGTGGGCGGGCCGGTCCGGGAGGCCGCCGCGCTCAGGGTTCCGTAGCGGCCGCGCGGGACCGTGCGCCGCGCCCGGTGCGCGGTGGCGCCGGCGGTGCGGCCCGATCCCAGCAGGGAGCGCAACGGGGCCAGGGTGTCGTTGGTCAGCCGCCCCGACCAGGCCAGGTCCCAGAGCGCCTCGGACAGCTGGAGTTCGGAAGCCTCAGGCCACTTCGCCCGGACCGACTCCACGAGCTGGCGGAAGAACAGGCCGTAGCCGCCCGAGAGGGCGTCGAGGACGGCCTGGTGCAGCGGGGTCGTCTCCAGCGGATGCGGCGGTGGCAGGAGCAGGGGCGCCGCCTCCGCGAGGTAGAGCGAGAGCCAGCCGTCCTTGCCGGGGAGGGCGCCGGCCCCGGCCCAGACCACCTCCCCCGTGGTGGTCAGCTCGTCCAGCAGGGCGGGGGAGTAGCCCGAGACCCGTGAGGGCAGGATCAGGCGTTCCAGGGCGGAGGCCGGCACCGGGGCCCCCTGGAGCTGCTCGATCGCCCGGGCCAGGCCGTCGATCCCGCGCAGGGCGCCGCCCAGGTGCTGCCACTGGGGCAGGAAGGTGGCCAGGGAGGCCGGCGGCACCGGCTCCAGCTCCTGGCGCAGGGCCGCCAGAGAACGGCGGCGCAGCCTGCGCAGCACCGCGGCGTCGCACCACTCCTGCCCGATGCCCGCCGGGTGGAACTCGCCCTGCACCACCCGGCCCGCCGCCGCCAGCCGGTGCAGGGCGCCTTCGGTGACCGCCGCGCCCAGCCCGAAGCGGGCGGCCACGGCGGTGGTGGTGAACGGCCCGTGGGTGCGGGCGTACCGGGCGAGGAGGTCGCCGAGCGGGTCCTTGACCGGTTCCGTGAAGGCCTCCGGGACCCCGACGGGCAGCGCGGTGCCCAGCGCGTCCCGCAGCCGCCCCGCGTCCTCGATCGCCGCCCAGTGGTCGGCGCCGCCCACCCGGACCCGGATCGCCCGGCGCGCGGCGCCGAGTTCGGCGGCCCACGACGGCTGCGCGCCGCGCTCGGACAACTCCTCCTCGGTGAGCGGGCCCAGCAGGCGCAGCAGGTCGGCCACCGACTCGGCGTCCTTGGCCCGGCGGTCCTCGGTCAGCCACTGGAGTTCGCGCTCCAGTTCCTCCAGCACCTCGGCGTCCAGCAGTTCCCGCAGTTCCGCCTGGCCGAGCAGCTCCGCCAGCAGCCGGGAGTCCAGCGAGAGCGCGGCCGCCCGGCGCTCGGCCAGCGGCGAGTCCCCCTCGTACAGGAACTGGGCGACGTAGCCGAACAGCAGCGACCGCGCGAACGGCGACGGCTCCGGCGTGGTGACCTCGACCAGCCGGACCCGGCGCGCCTCGATGTCCCCCATCAGTTCGGTCAGGCCCGGCACGTCGAAGACGTCCTGGAGGCATTCGCGTACGGCTTCCAGGACGATCGGGAAGGACCCGAACTCGGAGGCCACCTGGAGCAGTTGGGAGGCGCGCTGGCGCTGCTGCCACAGCGGCGTGCGCTTGCCCGGACTGCGGCGCGGCAACAGCAGGGCGCGCGCCGCGCACTCGCGGAACCGGGAGGCGAACAGGGCCGAGCCGCCCACCTGGTCGGTGACGATCTGCTGGACGTCGCCGTGGTCGAAGGCGACGTCCGCCGCGCCCAGCGGGGCCTGCTCGTCATCGAACGCGAAGGACTGCGCGGGCGCCGCCGGATCGTGGTCGAGCAGGTCCATGGAGAGCAGGTCCGCGTCGGGCAGGCGCAGCACGATGCCGTCGTCCGCGTGCATCACCTGCGCGTCCATCCCGTACCGCTCGGCGAGGCGGGCGCCGAGGGCCAGCGCCCACGGGGCGTGCACCTGCGCGCCGAAGGGGGAGTGGACGACGACCCGCCAGTCGCCGAGCTCGTCGCGGAACCGCTCGACCACGATCGTCCGGTCGTCCGGCACATGACCGCAGGCCTCGCGCTGCTCGGCGAGGTAGGCGAGGACGTTCTCCGCGGCCCAGGCGTCGAGCCCGGCCGCCAGCAGCCGCAGCCGGGCGTCCTCGTCGGTGAGCCCGCCGAGCTCGCGCAGGAACGCACCGACCGCCCGGCCCAGTTCGAGAGGACGGCCCAGCTGGTCGCCCTTCCAGAACGGCAGCCGGCCCGGAACCCCGGGCGCCGGTGAGACCAGGACGCGGTCGCGCGTGATGTCCTCGATGCGCCAGGAGCTCGTGCCCAGGGTGAACACGTCCCCGACCCGGGACTCATACACCATCTCCTCGTCCAGCTCGCCGACCCGGCCGCCGCCCTTCTTCGGGTCGGCCCCCGCGAGGAAGACGCCGAAGAGGCCCCGGTCCGGGATCGTGCCGCCCGAGGTCACCGCGAGCCGCTGCGCCCCCGGCCGGCCGGTGATGGTGCCCGCCACCCGGTCCCATACGACACGGGGCCTGAGCTCGGCGAACGCGTCCGAGGGGTAGCGGCCCGCCAGCATGTCCAGCACGGAGGTGAACGCCGACTCCGGCAGCGCCGCGAAGGGCGCGGCCCGCCGCACCAGGGCCAGCAGGTCGTCCAGCTGCCAGGTGTCCATCGCGGTCATCGCGACCAGCTGCTGGGCGAGGACGTCCAGCGGGTTGGAGGGAATGCGCAAGGACTCGATCGAGCCCGTCCGCATCCGCTCGGTCACCACGGCGGCCTGCACCAGGTCGCCCCGGTACTTGGGGAACACGACGCCCGTGGAGACCGCGCCCACCTGGTGGCCCGCCCTGCCGACGCGCTGGAGCCCCGACGCCACCGAGGGCGGCGACTCCACCTGCACCACCAGGTCCACCGCGCCCATGTCGATGCCCAGCTCCAGGCTGGACGTCGCGACCACGGCGGGCAGCCGGCCCGCTTTCAGGTCCTCCTCGACCAGAGCCCGCTGCTCCTTGGACACCGAACCGTGGTGCGCGCGGGCCAGCAGCGGCGGGGCGCCCTGCGCGGCGCCCGACTGCGCCATGATCTCGGCCGGCGGTGACCCCTCGGGCAGCTCCTCTCCCATCGCCCGCTCGTACGCGATCTCGTTGAGCCGGTTGCACAGGCGCTCCGCGAGGCGCCGGGAGTTGGCGAACACGATCGTGGACCGGTGGGCCTGCACGAGATCGGCGATCCGCTCCTCCACATGCGGCCAGATGGAGGGCTTGTCCCCGCCCTCCCGGCCCTCCGTGGCGGGAGAGCCGCCCAACTCGCCCATGTCCTCGACCGGGACGACCACCGACAGGTCGAACTCCTTCGCCGACGGCGGCTGGACGATCTCCACCTTGCCGCGCGGCGCGAGGTACCGGGCCACCTCGTCCACGGGCCGGACCGTCGCCGACAGGCCGATCCGGCGCGCCGGGCGGGGAAGCAGCTCGTCCAGCCGCTCCAGCGACAGCGCCAGGTGCGCGCCGCGCTTGGTGCCCGCGACGGCATGCACCTCGTCCAGGATCACCGTCTCCACCCCGGCGAGGGCGTCGCGCGCCGCCGACGTCAGCATCAGGAACAGCGACTCCGGCGTGGTGATCAGGATGTCCGGCGGCCGCGTCACCAGCGCCCGGCGCTCGGCCGGCGGGGTGTCACCGGAGCGGATGCCGACGCGGATCTCCGGCTCGGGCAGGCCCAGGCGCACCGACTCCTGCCGGATGCCGGTCAGCGGGCTGCGCAGGTTGCGCTCCACGTCGACGGCCAGGGCCTTGAGCGGCGACACGTACAGCACCCGGCAACGCTTCTTCGGCTCGGCCGGCGGCGGGGTCGACGCCAGCTGGTCGAGGGCCGCGAGGAAGGCGGCCAGGGTCTTGCCGGAGCCGGTGGGCGCCACGACCAGGACGTCGGACCCCTCGCCGATCGCCCGCCAGGCCCCGTCCTGGGCGGAGGTGGGCATGACGAAGGCCCCCGAGAACCACGAGCGGGTCGCGGGGGAGAACGAGTCGAGCGCGCTACCGGACATGCCCCCATCGTGCACCCGGCCACTGACAACCGCCCGGACCTGCGTGAACGCGCCGACGGGCCGGGGCGCAGAATGGGGGGATGGGCACGGACGACGGCCGCCGGGAGTGGGCGCGGCACTGGCAGTACCCGGAACTGCCCGGCCTCGACCTGCTGCGTGCCCACTACGTCCGCCACACCTTCCCGCGCCACGCCCACGACGGGTACGTCATCGCGGCCGTCACCGGCGGCGTCGAGGAGATCGGGCTGCCCGCCGCGACCCTGCGCGCCGGGCCGGGCAGCGTGGTACTGATCAACCCGGAGGTGGCGCACACCGCGCGCGCCGGGGTGCCCGAAGGCTGGGCGTACGCCACCCTCTACCCGTCCCGCGCGCTGATCAGCGAGGTCGCCGCCGAGATCGGCACGCTGCGCGGGACCCCCGGCTTCACCGCCGACATGGTCCCCGACCCGCAGGCCTCGCAGGTGATATCCGAGGTGCACCGGGCCGCCGAGGCCGGGAACGCGCTGGCCGCCGACACGCTGCTGCGCGGTGTGGTGGCGCGGATGCTGACCCGGCACGCCGGACCGCTGCCGGCCCGTACGGTCCGGCGCGCGGGCGGCGCGGACGCGGAGCGGGCCAGGGCCGTGCTGGAGGAACGGATCGCGCAGCCGCCGTCGCTGGAGCAGCTCGCGGCGGAGCTCGGGACGAGCCCGTTCGCCCTGCTGCGTGCCTTCCGGGAGAGGTACGGGATGCCGCCCCACACCTGGCTGACCGACGCCCGGGTGCGGCGCGCCCGGCGGTTGCTGGACGCGGGCACCGCGCCCGCGGAGGCCGCCGTCGCCGTCGGCTTCACCGACCAGCCGCACCTGAACCGGCACTTCACGCGGATCGTCGGCGTCCCGCCGGGCGCGTACCGGCGGGAGCGCAGGCACACCGGCTGACCCCGGGCGGTCCGACCGGTCCCGGGCCGTCCGGTGCCCCGGGCATCCCGCCGGCCCGGGCCGCCCCGCCGGTCCGGGGGTTCCGCCCCGGCCCGCAGGTCCCGGGCGCGCGCAAGAACGTACAAGACCGCCTGCCGGCCCCCGCATAACGTCAGGGCGTGGGAGAACATCAGATGGTGATACAAGAGGCCCCCCAGGGGGTCGACGAACGGCCGCGCAGCGCCGTCATACGGGACGCGCTCGGCGTCGGGGTGGCCGTCGGCCTTTCGGGATTCGCGTTCGGGGTGACCGCCGCAGGATCCGGTGTCAGCGTGCTCCAGGCCTGCGTGCTGAGCCTGCTCGTCTTCACCGGCGCCTCGCAGTTCGCGCTGGTCGGCGCCCTCGCCGCGGGCGGCAACCCGTTCACCGCCGCCGCCGGGGCCTTCTTCCTGGGCACCCGCAACGCCTTCTACGGGCTGCGGCTGTCCCAGCTGCTCGCCTTCCCCAAGGCCCTGCGGCCGCTCGCCGCGCACTGGGTCATCGACGAGACGACCGCCGTCGCCCTCGCCCAGCCCGGGCGCAGGTCGGCGCGGCTCGGGTTCACCGTGACCGGGCTGACCCTGTACGTGCTGTGGAACCTCACCACGCTGCTCGGCGCGCTCGGCGCCGAGGCGATCGGCGACACCACCGTGTGGGGACTGGACGCCGCCGGTCCCGCCGTCTTCCTCGCCCTGCTCGCACCGATGGTGAAGGGCCCCACCGAACGGGCCGTCGCCGCCCTCGCCCTCGTCCTGGGTCTCGGCCTGCTGCCCGTACTGCCCTCCGGGGTGCCCGTGCTGATCGCGGCGCTGGCCGCTCCCGTCGTGCTGTGGATGAAGGGACGCCGCTCATGAACGTCTGGATCGCCATCGGGCTGACCGTCGTCGGCTGCTACGCCGTCAAGCTCGCCGGCCTGCTCGTGCCCGCCGGAGCGCTGGAGCGGCCGGCCGTGCGCAGGCTGGCCGCGCTGCTGCCGGTCGCGCTGCTCACCGCCCTCACCGCCCAGCAGACGTTCAGCACCGGCCACGAGCTGGTCCTCGACGCCCGCGCCGCCGGACTGGCCGCGGCGGCCGTCGCGCTGCTGCTGCGGGCCCCGTTCCTCGTCGTGGTGGGCATCGCGGTCCTCGTCACGGCGGGCCTGCGCGCCATGGCCGGTTAGCCGAGGGTGCGGCCGTAGGCGCGGAGCGTCAGGAGCGCCTCCAGGGTGGCGATCGGGCGCCGCTCCAGGGGGCTGCCCGCAGCCGTGGCCGGCCGGGCCGCCGGCCAGCCCCCGTCCGGTTGCTGCCGGGAGGCGAGGAAGTCCAGGGACCGGCCCATCTCCGCGTCGGTGAACCAGCCGCGCGCGTACGACTCGGGGCGGCGCGCCAGGTCGTACGGGTACAGCTCCTCGTCCGGCGCGTCCGCGGGAGCCGTCGGCCCCCCGGCCGGGCGCGCCGGATCCAGCACCACCAGGCGCTGCTCGCGCACCAGCCGCCCCAGCCGGTCGGCGGCCGCCGCGGCCCGGCTGCGGTCGGGGACGCCGTCGAGGAACGCCACCGCGCCGCGGACCTCGTAGGGGTGCCAGTGGCGCGGCGTCTCGACGCGGTCCCAGCAGAAGTCGGTGGCCCGGAAGAGCCACGCGTGCCAGACCCGGTTGCGGTGCAGGGCGCCGACGACCGGGCCGGTGGTCAGCAGAGCGCCCTGCGGACCACCGTGCGCCGGGGGGTGCGGGGCCGCCGGAAGGCCGCCCGGGGCGGGCGACACCACCGGGAGGGCGCCGTCGCAGGTGGAGACCGCGGCCAGGTGTCCGCAGAGCTGCTCCACCCGCCTCCCCCCGCAGCGGCCGAGGGCGTCCAGCACCCGCAGGGCGTACGCGGCGTGCAGCGGCTGGCTCAGCGGTCCGCGCAGATCCGGGTCGAGCGCGTGCCCGTAGCCGCCGTCGGCGCCCAGGTACGCCCCGAGGGCGGCGTCCACCCCGTCGGCGTCGCCGCCGAGGAAGTGGAACGCGAACCGGCGCTGCTCCAGCACCCGCGCCGTGAGCCAGATGAACCGCTCGGCGCGGGCCAGCGGGGTCGTCGCGGCCGGCGGGGCTTCGTCTCCAGGCATGCGGGAACCGTAGGGCGCCGGATGCGGGGCCGGGGGTGCGAACGCGGCCGGTGCACTCTCCGGGGCGCGATACTGGTGGCATGCGGTTGACGATTTTCTGGGAGCGGATGGCCGAGTACTTCGGGGCGGCCTACGCGGACTCCTTCGCGCGGGACCACGTCATGACGGAGCTCGGCGGACGCACCGTCCACCAGGCGCTGGAAGCGGGCTGGGAGGCCAAGGACGTGTGGCGCGCGGTGTGTTCGGCGATGGACGTGCCCGCCTCACTGCGCTGAGGCGGAGCCCGGCCGGACCGTTCCGCCCAGGGGTGGGTCAGACTGGGGTGCGTGGCAGCGACTGAAGAGACGACCCCCCGACGGCCCGAGCAGGGCGAACACCCCGATCACCCCGAACACGAGGACCGGCCGGAACACGAGGACAGCCCCGAGCACGCCGGCCCGGCCGCCGGGCCCGCGGCGGACGCGGCAGCGGCGACCGCGGCGGTGGCCGGGGCCCGGATGCCGCGCTGGCTGCCCCGCGCGGTGATCCTCGTACTGGCCCTCGTCGCCTGCTTCCAGCTCGGCAGCTGGGCCTTCCACCAGCTGATCGGGCTGCTCGTCAACATCCTGATCGCCTTCTTCCTCGCGCTCGCGGTAGAGCCCGCGGTGTCCCGGATGGCGGCCCGCGGCATGCGCCGCGGACTCGCCACCTTCCTCGTCTTCCTCGGGGTCTTCGTCGCGGCCGCCGGGTTCGTGGCCCTGCTCGGCTCGATGCTCGCCGGTCAGATCGTCGACATGGTGGAGGGCTTCCCGCGCACCCTCGACTCCGTGATCAGATCGGTCAACACGACGTTCCACACGGATCTGTCCCGGCTGGAGATCCAGGACAGCCTGCTGCACTCGGACTGGCTGCAGAAGTACGTGCGCAACAGCGCGAGCGGAGTGCTCGACGTGTCCGCCACCGTGCTCGGCGGCCTGTTCAAGCTGCTGACCGTCGGGCTGTTCTCCTTCTACTTCGCCGCCGACGGGCCGCGGCTGCGGCGCGCGCTGTGCTCCGTACTGCCGCCGGCCAAGCAGTCGGAGGTGCTGCGCGCGTGGGAGATCGCCGTCGCGAAGACGGGCGGGTACCTCTACTCGCGCGGACTGATGGCACTGATCTCCGGCGTCGCCCACTACGTGGTGTTCGCCGTCCTCCAGGTGCCGTACGCACCCGCGCTCGCGGTGTGGGTCGGCCTGGTGTCGCAGTTCGTCCCCACCATCGGCACCTATCTGGCGGGCGCGCTGCCCATGCTGATCGCCTTCACGGTCGAACCCTGGTACGCGCTGTACGTGCTCGGATTCGTGGTGGTCTACCAGCAGTTCGAGAACTACGTGCTCCAGCCCAAGCTCACCGCGAAGACGGTGGACATCCATCCGGCGGTCGCCTTCGGCTCGGTCATCGCGGGCACCGCACTGCTGGGGGCGGTCGGGGCGCTCATCGCGATCCCGGCCGTCGCCACGCTCCAGGCCTTCCTCGGCGCGTACGTGAAGCGCTACGAGCTGACGGAGGGCGCCGACACGCCCGACGGCGGCGGGCGGGGAGCCGGCGCCGACTCCGCTACTCCCCCTGCGTCCCTTCGACGACGGCTGCCAGGGCGTCGGTGACGGCTGCCTCGACGGCGCCCTTCTCCAGGCCGAGACCGCTGAGGACGCCTTCCCCGTTTTCGAGTTCGAGGAGGGCGAGCAGGATGTGCTCGGTGCCGACGTAGGGGTGGCCCAGGCGCAGGGCCTCGCGGAAGGTCAGCTCCAGGGCCTTCTTCGCGCCGGCGTCGAAGGGGGTCAGGGCCGGCAGCTCGGCCGGGTCGACGGGCTCGGGCAGGAGCGCGGTGACGGCGGCGCGCACGGCGTCCTCGGGGACGCGCTGCCGGCTCAGGACGAGCGCGGCGAGCCCCTCCGGCTCGGCGAGCAGGCCGAGCACCAGGTGTCCGGTGCGGATCTCGGTGTTCCCGCGGGCGCGGGCCTCGTTCTGCGAGGCCACGACGACGCCGCGGGCACGGGGGGTGAAGCGGGCGAAGCCCTGGGCGGCGTCGGGCTCGGCGCCCTCGCCCCCGTCGGCCCCGGCCTTGTCGGCCTTGGGGACGAAGCGCTTCTGGGCGGCCTGGCGGGTGACGCCCATGCTGCGGCCGATGTCGGTCCAGGAGGCGCCGGAGCGGCGTGCCTGGTCGACGAAGTGGCCGATCAGGTGGTCCGCGACGTCACCGAGGTGCTCGGCGGCGACGACGGCTCCGCTGAGCTGCTCCAGGGTGTCGGGGTGGACCTTCTTGATCGCCTCGATCAGGTCGTCGAGGCGTACCGGACTGGTCATGCGAACGGGTTCCACGGAGGGATTCGTCATGGTGCAACCGTAGGTTGACAGTCGAAAGAGTGTCAACCCTGGGTTGTCAGTCGGCGTGTATGAAGGTGTCCGGTGGCCGGGCCCCGTTCCCGGGGGTGGGATCCGGCCACCGTCGCGACCGCGTCAGGCGACCGGCTGGGACTGGCTCGTCAGCAGTCCGATGACCTGGTCCATCTCGTTGCGCCAGAGGCGGTGGACGTTCATCCGGGTCGGCTTCTCCTGGCCCGGGAGCTGGAAGCGGAACGAGCTCCAGACGGCGTTGCGCTTGACTTCGGTGACCGCGCCGACGGCCTGGGCCGGCGGTATGGCGAAGACGATCTCCTGCGGCCGGTTGCTCATCCGGCTCGCCTTGTGGAGGACCACGGCCTGCTCGGTCACGGTGACGAAGTAGTAGGTGAGGAACATCTGGCCGATCAGGCCGAGCATGCTCATCAGCCAGACGCTGGGGCCGGCGATGGCCTGGATCGTGACGATGGGCCGGTCGGCCGGGTTGATCTGGGCGATGGCCTCGGCCACCTGCTGCTGGATCGTGGCCTTCTTGATGGCCATGGTTCCTCCAAAGCGGAATGAGCGCCCTCGGTCTTCGGGGGCACCGCAGAGTACCGGTGGACAGGGGGGAGTTCGGGGCCGGGTCCGGCCGCAGACCCATGGGGGCGGGTATGCCGCGCCCGCCTACGTTCGTGACCAGATGGGCAGGTTGGGGCAGTTGGGGGTGGTGTGGGGGACGGCCGGGGTGTGGTTTCGGCCAGGGGGCGGCCAACCGCCGCGGTGATAGCGGCTTTCCCCAACCAACCACGCCCTCTTGTGGGTTGGGCGCGGGGTCCCAACAATGCGCATGACAACCGGAGGATCTTCGGTTGCATGTCACCAGAGGGGAACCCCCACATGAACAAGCCTCTCGCCGGCGCCGTGCTCTCCTTGCTGCTGATCGGAGCGGGAGCGGCACCGGCCGTGGCCTCCGTACCCCAGGAGGCGGCCGCGCCGGCTCCGTCGCGGGAGCGGGCCGCGCAGGCCGTCACGGTCAACTACGCGGGGACGGTCGCGCTCAGCAACTGCTCCGGCTCCGTCGTGCGCGCCCCCGGCTCCCAGCCGAACGACCCCGCGCTCGTGCTGTCCAACGGCCACTGCCTGGAGACGGGATTCCCGGAGCCGGGCCAGGTCATCAAGGACCAGCGCTCCACCCGGTCGTTCTCGCTGCTGGGCGCGAACGGCAACAAGGTGGCGACGCTGCGGGCGAGCAAGGTCGCCTACGCGACGATGACCGACACCGACATCACGATCTACCAGCTGACCTCCACGTACGCGCAGATCCAGAGCCAGTACGGCATCAGCGCGCTCACCCTCAACGACGCCCACCCGGTGCAGGGGACGCCGATCAAGGTCGTATCGGGTTACTGGAAGCGGACCTACAGCTGCAACGTCGACGGGTTCGCCTACCTCCTCAAGGAAGGTTCCTGGACCTGGAAGGACTCGGTCCGCTACACCTCGTCGTGCAACACCATCGGCGGCACCTCCGGTTCCCCGGTGATCGACACCACGACCGGCAAGGTCGTCGCCGTGAACAACACCGGTAACGAGGACGGCGGGCGCTGCACGGACAACAACCCGTGCGAGGTGGACCAGAACGGCGCGGTCACGGTCCGCCAGGGCATCAACTACGCCCAGGAGACGTACATCATCGTCCCCTGCATAGGCGCCGGCAACAAGATCGACCTCACCCGCCCCGGCTGCACCCTCCCCAAGCCGTAACCCCCCGGGCCGCCGCCCCCACCGCCTTCCCGCGGCGGGGGCGGCGCCGCGCGTTGCCGGCGGCCCCCTCGGGATTCGCCGGTCCGACCCCTCCCCGGCGGGCTACTGTACGGACACGCCGCGTTGCTCACGGTCACCCGGTCGCCCGAGGAGGATTCCTGTGCCATCGCCCTGCGACTCCCAATACGCCCCCGCCGGCGATGTGGGCACGGCGCTCATGGTGATCGACTCGCGGCTCAGAAGCGTCTACGAGGGCAAGGACGCGGCCGACCCCGAACAGCAGCGGCTGATCGACCAGTTCACCGCGTCGTTGGGTCGCGAGGAGGCCGACGCCGTGGTGGACGGCACGTGCACGCTCATCTACATGTTCACGCAGTGGCTGCGGATGGCCTACGAGGAGCACGACAAGGACGTCATCGAGTACGTGGTGCCCGGCTTCGTGGCCTCGATGCGCATGATGCCCAAGAGCATCCGCTCCGAGGTCGTCCCCACCATGACCGGCCTGGTCGTCGCGGCCGCCACCGGCCTCAGTCCCAACCTGTGGAGGAAGCAGTACGGGGACTGGACCGGGGACGAGATGAACGCCCTGGAAGCCACGGCCCTGCTGCTCGCGGAGCACATCAACCGGCTCACCGACGACCGTGACTTCGCCACCCGCGTGATCAGCCAGGCCCTGGCCGGCGCGAACCAGGACTGATACCGGACGGCGAGGAGGCCGGCGCCGCCATCCGAACCATCCGACGGGCGGACGACGCCCTCATCGCCGGCGACGGCACAGAGCGCGCGGCCGGCGCCGTCCGCCCGGCCGTCCGCCCGTCCGTCCGCCCGGCATCGTCCGGCCGTCCCACGCAGCACGGCCGGCGGCGGGTTGGCTTGACATGGAAATCGAACACGCATTCTCATTGGTTATCCACAGCCGAACCGGGTGTGGGAGCGCATTGTCAGTGGCAGGCGTTAGCGTCAATGGCGTGAAGCGATCGACTCAAGCAAACCGGGTGGAACCCATGGCAGGCACCGACCGCGAGAAGGCTCTCGACGCCGCGCTCGCACAGATTGAACGGCAATTCGGCAAGGGTGCGGTCATGCGCCTCGGCGACAAGCCGAACGACCCCATCGAGGTCATCCCCACCGGGTCGACCGCGCTGGACATCGCGCTCGGCGTCGGCGGGCTGCCCCGCGGCCGTGTGATCGAGGTGTACGGACCGGAGTCCTCCGGTAAGACGACCCTGACCCTGCACGCCGTCGCCAACGCGCAGAAGGCGGGCGGCACCGTCGCCTTCGTGGACGCCGAGCACGCGCTCGACCCCGAGTACGCGAAGGCGCTCGGCGTCGACACCGACAACCTCATCCTGTCGCAGCCGGACACCGGCGAGCAGGCGCTGGAGATCGTGGACATGCTGGTCCGCTCCGGCGCGCTCGACCTGATCGTCATCGACTCCGTCGCGGCGCTCGTGCCCCGCGCGGAGATCGAGGGCGAGATGGGCGACTCGCACGTGGGTCTCCAGGCCCGTCTGATGAGCCAGGCGCTCCGCAAGATCACCGGTGCGCTCAACCAGTCGAAGACCACTGCGATCTTCATCAACCAGCTCCGCGAGAAGATCGGTGTGATGTTCGGCTCGCCCGAGACCACCACCGGTGGCCGCGCGCTCAAGTTCTACGCCTCCGTGCGCCTCGACATCCGCCGCATCGAGACCCTCAAGGACGGCACCGACGCGGTCGGCAACCGCACCCGCGTCAAGGTCGTCAAGAACAAGGTCGCGCCGCCCTTCAAGCAGGCCGAGTTCGACATCCTCTACGGCCAGGGCATCAGCCGCGAGGGCGGTCTGATCGACATGGGCGTGGAGCACGGCTTCGTGCGCAAGGCCGGTGCCTGGTACACGTACGAGGGCGACCAGCTGGGCCAGGGCAAGGAGAACGCCCGCAACTTCCTCAAGGACAACCCGGATCTCGCCAACGAGATCGAGCGGAAGATCAAGGAGAAGCTGGGCGTCGGCGTGCGCAAGGACGCCGCCGCGGAGGCCGGTGCGGAGGCTCCGGCCGACGCCTCGGCCGTGCCCGCCCCGGCGGCGAAGGCCAAGACGACGGCCAAGGCCGCCGTGGCCAAGAGCTGATCCGTGCGGGAGCAGGAAAGGGGTGGCGGGGAGGGCGGCCGGGAGGGCCGTCAGGAGCTGCCGCCCCAGAGTCCCGAAGAGCAGGCGCGGGCGATCTGCTTGCGCCTGCTCACCGGGATGCCGCGTACCCGGCGGCAGCTCGCGGACGCCCTGGACAAGCGCGGCATCCCCGAGGAGGTGTCGCAGGAGGTCCTCTCCCGGTACGAGGAGGTGGGCCTGATCGATGACGCCGCCTTCGCCGGCGCCTGGGTCGAGTCCCGCCACCGCGGCCGGGGGCTGGCCCGCCGGGCGCTCGCTCAGGAGCTGCGGACCAAGGGGGTGCACGCCACCCTCGTCCAGGAAGCCCTGGAGCAGCTGGACTCCGAGCAGGAGGAGCAGACGGCCCGGGAGCTCGTGGAGCGCAAGCTCCGGGCGACCCGGGGCCTCGAGCGCGACAAGCGGATCCGGCGGCTCGCCGGGATGCTGGCGCGCAAGGGATACCCGGAGGGCATGGCCCTGCGGGTGGTCCGCCGCGCGCTGGAAACCGAGGACGAGGGCGAGTACGGGGAGGGCTTCCCCGGGGACTGAGCCCCGGGGAAGCCGCGTCCGCCCCGGCGGGGCCCGGGAGTCAGGGCCCCGCGGCGTCGTCCGCCGGGGTGACGGGCAGGCCCGCCGACTTCCAGGCCTGGAAGCCGCCCGTCAGGTCGGTCGCGCGGTGGAGGCCCAGCGCGTGCAGTGAGGCCGCGGCAAGCGTCGAGGCGTAGCCCTCGTTGCAGATCACCACCACCCGCAGGCCGTGACCGGTGGCCTCGGGCAGGCGGTGGGAGCCCAGCGGATCGAGGCGCCACTCCAGCTCGTTGCGCTCGACGACCACGGCGCCCGGGATAAGCCCGTCCCGCTCGCGCAGCGCCTGGTAGCGGATGTCGACCAGCAGAGCCCCTTCCAGCGATGCGGCGTGTGCCTCGTCCGGCGAGACGCGCGCGTACGTCGTGCGGAGCCGGTCGACGAGGGCGTCGATGCCCTGCGGTGCGGCGCTCACTGCCAGTCCGCCGGACGCTCGACGTGTTCCAGCCTGAGCACCGGGCCGGTGCGGCTGTAGCGGCGGATCAGCGGGAGCGGCGGGTAGTACGCGTGCACCGAGACGGCGTGCTCGGTCCGCGACTCGTTGAGCACCTCGTGCACGTGGTGCTCACCGAAGCCCCGCCCCGCGCCCGCCGGGACGCCGCGGCCGCGGTCCACGTCCGCCGCCAGCTCCAGGCTCCGCCAGCCCTCCGAGGGCAGGCGCACGGCCAGCGAATGCTCGGTGAGCTTCCCGCGGGCGGTGGCGAACGCGCCCCGCGACTCGGCGTGGTCGTGCCAGCCGGTGCCGGTACCGGGAGGCCAGCCGATCAGCCAGGCCTCGCTGCCACCGGGGCCGTCCAGCCGGATCCACGTGCGTCCCTCCGGGTCCAGCGGGAGGGAGGCGACGAGGTCGGGGTCGGCCGCGGTGCGGAGCACGAAGGCGAGCAGCTCGGCCGTGGTCGGTGCGGCAGGGGCACGGGTGGGGGCCGGGGAAGAGGAGGGGGCGGGCGCGTGCGTGGGCGCAGACATGGGCAATGACCGTCCTGGGAGTTCGCGGGGGTGCGCGCCGGCGGTCCCGGAAGGACACGGGACTACGGGGAGGCGCGAAAGAAGGGGCGAATCAGCAGGAAGGGCGACACACGCAGCCCGCGTAGCGGAGCAGGTCCATGTGGACCCTCCGCCACAGGCGTACGTCGCTGCCGGTCATGCCCGCGAGTGAAGCACGGGACGGGAACGGGGTCAATCGATCACCCCCGTGGGAGTGATGGACGTCTCCTCGAGCGGGGACGCGGCGCCCTCCGCCGCAGCCGGAGCGCCGCAGCGGACGGCGTCGGCCGCCTCGTACAGTTCCGCCGGACGCACCCCGGCGAAGGTCGCCGCGAGGTGGCCGTCGGGGCGCACCAGCAGCACGGTGTGCGCCGCGGCCCCCGGATAGCCGTCGGCCACCAGGAGTTCCGCCCGGACGGGCAGGGCGCTCACGGCCGCCGCGAGCCGGGGCATCAGCCCGGCGCCCAGCCAGTGCCGCCGGTCCCACACCCCGGTGCCGGGGGCGACCAGGACCACCAGCAGCCGGCCCCGCCCCAGCAGGTCCCGCAGCGGCACCGTCGACCCGTCGGGCGCGGTCACCGGTACGTTCGCCACCGGCCCGCCGGGTTCGGTGGCGGTCGGCACTTCCCGTACGGCCACGGGCGGGGCGTACGTCGGCTCCCCGCCCAGCGCGCCCCGGCCGAGGTGGCCGTCGGTGAGCAGGCTCTCGGCCGAACGCGCCGCTCCCGGAAGGTAGGTGCGCAGTCCGCCCCCGCCGCGCAGGGCGGGCAGCGCCTGGTCGGCGACGCGCAGCCGGGCCGCGACCGCCCGGCGCCGCTCGTCCTCGTAACTGTCCAGCAGTGCCTCCGAGGCCCCCTGGTGCCAGTCCAGCCCGAGCTTCCAGGCCAGGTTCTCGGCGTCCCGCAGCCCCTCCTCGACCCCTTGGGTGCCGAGCGCGCCCAGCAGGTGCGCCGCGTCCCCGGCGAGGTAGGCCCGGCCGTCGCGCCAGCGCCGGGCGAGGCGGTGGTGCAGGGTGTGCACGCCGGTGTCGATCAGGTCGTACGGGGGAGTCGTGCCCCCGCACCACGCCGCCAGGGTGTCCCGGATCAGGGTCACCAGCGCGTCGGGGGTGACGAGCCCCCCGCGGGGCGGGAGCAGCCAGTCCAGCCGCCACACCCCGTCGGGCAGCGGCCGGGCGGTGACCTCGCCCGTCGCGCCGCGGTGCAGCAAGCCCTCGCCGGGCCAGGGCAGTTCGGTGCGCAGCGCGGCCACGGCGTGCCGCTCGACGGCGGTCCGGCCGGGGAAGCGGATGCCGAGCAGCTTGCGTACGGTCGAGCGGGCCCCGTCGCAGCCCACGAGGTGGCTCCCGCGCCACCAGGTGGTCTCGGCGCCCCGGGTGTGGGCGGTGACCCCGCGGCCGTCCTGCTCCAGGGCGTCCAGCCGGGTGTCGGCGATCAGCCGGACCAGCGGGTGGGTGGCGGCGGCGTCCCGCAGACCGCGCGTCAGGGCGTGCTGCGGCAGGTGCAGTGGCGCCGGGTGGTCCTCGAAGGTGATCCGCTGCGCGTCCCGGCCCCGACGCATCGTGCGCCAGGCCGCGTAGTACGCCCCTTCGTCGCGCAGCGTCGTACAGCCGAGCCGGTGGGCCATGGAGGCGGTGTCGGCATGCAGGACGACGGAACGGGCCGGCCGGGGCTCGTCCTTGCCGGGCCCTTCGTCCAGTACGACGGAGGGCACGCCCTGGCCGGCCAGGGCGAGGGACAGGGACAGCCCGACGGGCCCCGCGCCGACGACGATCACCGGGTCCATGATGCGGCTCCCGATGTCCGGTATGTGATCACACAACGTATGCAACCGACTGGAAGTGCCTGCGTCAAGTGACACCGGTCCGGACAGCACTGTGTGGTGCGGCGGAGGATTCCGCCGCACCACACAGGCTACGCACTATGACTGACTTCGCATCAGCGGACTTACCGTCAGCGGGCACGCAATCCGCGTCGGCCGGGTTTCATCCCGTGCTGTTGTTGCCCGTGGCCAGGTCGCTGGCCTCCGCCACACCGACGACCGCACCGGTGCTCTTCTTCGACTGCCGCAGCCGGCCCTCCAGCCAGGAGGCGGACGAGGCGAGGGCGTAGTTCACCCCGACGAACAGCGCCGCGATCACGATCAGGCTCGGGATGGTGTTGCTGTAGTTCGCCGAGATCTGCCGGCTCATCGACAGCAGTTCGCCGTAACCGAGGACCGCACCACCGAGCGCGGTGTCCTTGAGGATCACCACGAGCTGGCTCACCAGCGCCGGCAGCATGGCGGTGACCGCCTGCGGGAGCAGGACGTGGGCCATGGTCTGGCCCTTGCGCATGCCGATCGCCTTGGCCGCGTCGGTCTGTCCGCGCGGCAGCGACTGGATGCCGGCCCGGACGATCTCCGCGATGACCGAGGCGTTGTACAGGACCAGGCCGGTGACCACCGCGTACAGCGGCCGGATCTCGGACTCGACGTTGGAGTACTGCACGTACAGGGCGCTGCCGAACAGCATCAGCATCAGGACCGGGATGGCGCGGAAGAACTCCACGACCGCACCGACCGGGATCCGCACCCAGGCGTGGTCGGAGAGCCGGCCGATGCCGAACAGCGCGCCGAGCGGAAGCGCGATCACCATGGCGATCACAGCGGCCTTGAGCGTCTCCAGCAGGCCGGGGATCAGGAACGTCGTCCAGACCTGCCCGTCGGTGACGAACGGGCTCCACTTGTCGCCGTCGAGCTGGTTCTTGTCCGCCATCAGGCCCAGCGCCCACCACAGGGCGAGGCCGAGCAGCACGAGGAAGACGGCGGAGTAGATCCAGTTGCGGACCTTGGCCTTCGGGCCGGGGGTGTCGTACAGCACGGTGCTCATCGCTTCACCGCCATTCGCTTGGCCGCCCAGCCGAGCAGCAGGCCGGTGGGCAGGGTGAGTACGACGAAGCCGAAGGCGAACACCGCGAAGACCTCGAAGAGCGCCTGCGCCTCGTTCTCGATCATTTCCTTCATCAGCAGGGCCGCTTCGGCCACGCCGATGGCCGCCGCCACCGTGGTGTTCTTGGTGAGGGCGATCAGTACGTTCGCGAGCGGTGCGATGACGGCACGGAAGGCCTGGGGGAGCACGATCAGCGTGAGCACCTGGAAGAAGCTCAGGCCCAGCGCGCGGGCGGCCTCGGCCTGCCCGACGGGCACGGTGTTGATGCCGGAGCGCAGCGCCTCGCAGACGAAGGTGCCGGTGTAGGCGGTCAGGCCGAGGACGGCCAGCCGGAAGCCGGTCTCCTTGAAGGTGTCACCGCCGAGCGTGATGCCCAGGGTCTGGCTGAGGCCCAGTGAGCAGCCGAGGATCAGCGCGGTGAGCGGCGTGTTGCGCACCACGTTGACGTACACGGCGGCGAAGCCGCGCATCAGCGGGACCGGGCTGACCCGTATCCCGGCCAGGACGGTGCCCCATATGAGGGAGCCCGCCGCCGAGTAGAGGGTGAGCTGAACCGTCACCCAGAAGGCTCCGAGCAGGTCGTACTGCCCGGAATCAAGAAAGTCGAACACGTTGCCCTGCGCTCTCCCCAGGATGGCCGGTGGGGCGCGCCGCCGCCCGCGGCAGGCGGGCGGCGACGCTCCCCACCGGGGAATCAGCTGCCTTCGGTGATCTGCGGGGCAGGCTCGTTCTTGTAGTTGGCCGGCCCGAAGTTCTTCTTCACGGCCGCGTCCCAGGCACCATCGGCGACCATCTTCTTGAGGGCGGCGTTGACCTTCGTCTGCAGGTCCTTGTCGCCCTTCTTGAGGCCGATGCCGTAGTTCTCGTTGCTCAGGCTCAGCCCGGCCAGCTTGAACTTGCCCTTGTTCTTCTCCTGCGCGGCGTAGCCCGCCAGGATCGAGTTGTCCGTGGTCAGCGCGTCCACGGCCTTGTTCTCCAGGCCGGTGAGGCACTCGGAGTAGCCGGGGAACTCCTGGAGGTCGGCCTCGGGAGCGAGCTTGGTCTTGACGTTCTGCGCCGAGGTGGAGCCGGTGACGGAGCAGAGCTTCTTCTTGTTGAGGTCCTCGGCCTTGGTGATCGAGGTCTCGTCGGCGCGGACCAGCAGGTCCTGGTGCGCCAGGAAGTACGGGCCGGCGAAGTCGACCTTCTCCTTGCGCTTGTCGTTGATCGAGTAGCTCGCGACGACCAGCTTGACGTCGCCGTTGGAGATCAGGTTCTCGCGCTCGGAGCTGACGGCCTGCTTGAACTCGATCTGGCTGGCCTCGTAGCCGAGTTCCTTGGCCACGTACGTCGCGACGTCGACGTCGAAACCGGTGAACTTGCCGTCCGGGGTCTTGAGACCCACACCCGGCTGGTCGAACTTGATGCCGATGACGATCTTCTTGCCGCCAGCGGCCGAGTCGCCGCCACCGGAGGACTTGCTGCCGCCGCCGCAGGCGGTCGCGGTCAGGGCGAGAGCGACGGCGGCGGCAACGGCCGCACCGGCCTTGTAAAGCTTCATCGTGAACTTCCCTCGGGTCAGACGTTGTTGGACGGCGAGCGACACGTGGATCCGGGCCGCCACCGGATCACTACCAGACAAGGACCGTCAGTGGTGCAGGATCTTCGACAGGAAGTCCTTGGCACGGTCGCTGCGCGGGTTGGCGAAGAACTGCTCCGGCGCGGCCTCTTCGACGATCTTCCCGTCCGCCATGAAGACGACACGGTTGGCCGCCGAGCGGGCGAAGCCCATCTCGTGCGTGACGACCACCATCGTCATGCCCTCCCGGGCGAGCTGCTGCATGACCTCCAGCACCTCGTTGATCATCTCCGGGTCGAGCGCCGAGGTCGGCTCGTCGAACAGCATCACCTTCGGGTCCATCGCCAGCGCCCGGGCGATCGCCACGCGCTGCTGCTGGCCACCGGAGAGCTGCGCAGGGTACTTGTCCGCCTGCGAGCCGACGCCCACCCGGTCCAGCAGCGACTTCGCCTTCTCCAGCGCCGCCGCCCGGTCCGCCTTGCGGACCTTGAGCTGGCCCAGCATCACGTTCTGCAGCACGGTCTTGTGCGCGAACAGGTTGAAGGACTGGAAGACCATGCCGACATCGGCTCGCAGCCGCGCCAGTTCCCTGCCCTCGGAGGGCAGTTCCTTGCCGTCGACCGTGATGGTCCCCGAATCGATCGTCTCCAGCCGGTTGATGGTCCGGCACAGCGTGGACTTGCCCGATCCCGAGGGACCGATCACCACGACGACCTCACCGCGGGCAATGCTCAGATCGATGTTCTGAAGCACGTGCAGCGCGCCGAAGTGCTTGTTGACGTTGCTCAGTACGACCAGGTCGTCCGCGGCACCGGCCGCGTCCTGCACGTCCTTGGTCACTGATACTCCGCTCATCGGCTTCTTGCTCCGTCCTCCGTCGGTTGGGAGGACAGTAGTGACGAGGCACTCACACCGTCATCACATCTGAGGGAGAATTGAGCATAACGATCCGGCCTCGCCCGGATACGCTCCGTGGGCGACCGCACCCCGTCCCCCTGTGGGCCCCTCCTTACGCGTACCGGGTGGATAACGGAAGACTCGCAAGACCGGAACCCTCTTGACGTGGGAGTCTGCATCGGCGTGGATGCAGGGTGGCCACGCCGTGCGCCACAGACCAACCGAGGAAGGGGCCCCGTGAGACTGCTGCTCGTCGAGGACGACGACCACGTCGCCGCCGCGCTGTCCGCGATCCTCGCCCGGCACGGCTTCCAGGTCACCCACGCCCGCAGCGGCGAGGAGGCGCTCCACGCCCTGCTGCCGCCCGGTGCCCAGGCCTCCGCCCCTCCCTACGGGGTGATCCTGCTCGACCTCGGCCTGCCCGACCAGGACGGCTACGAGGTGTGCGGCAAGATCCGCAAGCGCACCGCCACGCCCGTCATCATGGTGACCGCGCGCGGCGACGTACGCTCCCGCATCCACGGCCTGAACATGGGCGCCGACGACTACGTCGTCAAGCCCTACGACACCGGCGAACTCCTCGCCCGCATCCACGCCGTCGCCCGCCGCACCGGCGCCTCGGAGGAGGCCGCGGCTACCGGGACCGGCGCCCCGTCCGTGGTCCGGCTCGGTCCCGTCGCCATCGAGCTGCCCACCCGCCGCGTCACCGTGGACGGCGCCGACGTCCCCCTCACGCGCAAGGAGTTCGACCTGCTCGCGCTGCTCGCCCAGCGCCCCGGGGTCGTCTTCCGGCGCGAGCAGATCATCAGCGAGGTGTGGCGCACCAGTTGGGAAGGCACCGGGCGGACCCTCGAAGTCCATGTCGCCTCGCTGCGCTCCAAGCTGCGCATGCCCGCCCTCATCGAAACCGTCCGCGGGGTGGGCTACCGGCTCGTCGCCCCGCCCGCCCCGTAGCAAGGTCCCGTCGTGCGCGCCCGGCTGCTGCCCCTGCTCATCGTCCTCATGGCGGGCGTCCTGCTCGCGCTCGGTTTCCCGCTCGCCGTCAGCCTCGCCGCCGGTCAGCAGCAACGGGTGGTCGTCGACCGGATCGACGACAGCGCCCGCTTCGCCGCCCTCGCCCAGTTCGTCATCGACGCCGAGGGCTCCGCCGCCACCGGCGCCGACCAGCGCCGCGAGACCCTCCAGCTGGAGCTGGCCCGCTACCAGGAGCTGTACGGCATCCGCGTCGGCATCTTCTACCGCGACGACAACGCCATGGTCCGCGCCCCCGGCTGGTGGCAGCTCCCGGAATCCGGTGAGGGCCGCCGGGCCTTCGAGGAAGCCCTTGCCGGGCGCCGCAGCCACGACCCGGGCCAGGTCTGGCCCTGGCAGACCCGCGCCAAACTGCTCGTCGCCTCCCCGGTCGTCCTCGACGGGGACGTCGTCGCCGTCGTCGCCACCGAATCACCCACCGGTCAGCTGCGGGCGCGGATCCTGCAGGGCTGGCTGCTGATCGCGGGCGGCCTCGCCGCCGCCATGCTGCTGGCGTTCGGGGCCGCCCTGCGGCTCACCAGCTGGGTCCTCAAGCCCGTCCGGACCCTGGACGCCGCCGCGCACGGCATCGCCACCGGACGGATGAACTCCCGCGTCGCCGCCGCCGGCGGGCCCCCGGAACTCCAGCGCCTGGCCCACTCGTTCAACGAGATGGCCGACAACGTGGAAGACGTCCTGGAGCAGCAGCGGGCGTTCGTCGCCGACGCCTCCCACCAGCTGCGCAACCCGCTCGCCGCGCTGCTCCTGCGGATCGAGCTGCTCGCCCTCGAACTGCCCGAGGGCAACGAGGAGATCGCTTCCGTGCGCACCGAGGGCAAACGCCTGACACAGGTCCTGGACGACCTGCTGGACCTGGCGCTGGCCGAACACGCCACCGCCGAGATCAGCCTCACCGACATCGGCGCGCTCACCGCCGAACGGGTCACCGCCTGGCGCCCCTACGCCGAGGAGAAGGGGGTACGGCTGACCGAGGCCGGCCCGGCCGCCGTCACCGGGTGGGCCGATCCCATCGCGCTGTCCAGCGCGCTGGACGCCGTCATCGACAACGCCCTCAAGTTCACCCCCGAGGGAGAGGAGGTCGAGGTCGCGGTCTGCGCACAGGGCCGTACGGTCCAGGTCGTCGTCGCCGACCGCGGGCCCGGCCTCACCGAGGAGGAGCTCCAGCGGATCGGCGACCGTTTCTGGCGCAGCGGACGCCACCAGAACGTCAAGGGTTCCGGCCTCGGGCTGTCCATCTCCCGGGCGCTGCTCGCCTCGGGCGGCGGGTCCCTGTCGTACGCGACGAACCCGCCCCACGGGCTGCGGGTGACGGTCACCGTCCCGCGCACCGCCCCCCACGCCTCCTGACGCTCAGGCCCACCGCAGCGTGGTGCGGGCCGCGCCGGAGCGGGCGTACAGCTCGTCCACGGCCCGGACCTCGAACGCCGCCGCGGGCTCCCCGCCGCAGCGGGTGACGGCGGGGAGGTACAGGGCCGTGCCGCAGGTGCCGCCGAGGAAGCGGCGGGTGCCGTCGGGCAGGCGCCTGTGGACTTCGTAGTGGCGGACCGGCCCCGCTGCCCGGCGCCAGGAGAGGCGGACCTCGGCCGTGCCGTCCCGCTGGGCCGAGGCGTCCACTTTCAGCGTGCTCGGGGTGGCCGGGGGCCGCTGCGCGGCGGTGTCGCGTACCGACAGGGCCCCGAGCCGCCAGCGCACCGGCGCCGTCCCGCGCGGGGTGATCCGTACCGCGATCGCGTACGCCGTCGTCCCGCGCGGCGCGTCGAGCACGGCCCGGGCGCGCTGCCAGCCCTGTCCGGCGCCACGGGTCGCCGCCTTGAACCAGGTGTACGGGAGCGGCTCGCCAGGGGCGGCGGGCTCGCGCAGCGCGATCCCGACCTCCACCGCGACCGTGCCCGACTCGGTGGCGTGGACCAGTTCCACGGCGGTGGGGCCGGACAGCGGCAGACGGGTGGAGTGCAGGCCGATGACGGCCGGGGCGGCCAGGGCGTCCGCCACCAGCAGGCTGGAGCCGCCGCGCCACGCGCCAGCGAAGTCCAGGGTCACGCGGGGGCGCGGGCCGGTGGTGTCCACCACCCAGCGGCGGCCCGGGAGCCGGTCCTGGAGCCCGAGGTGGTTCCACGGCGTGTCCGAGGTGACCTTCCCGTCCTCGTACCAGCGCAGCCCGTGCCCGGTGTTGAAGGCGCAGGCGAAGGGCAGCGCCACAACGGTCGAGCGGTCCGCCACGACGGTGGCCGGAGCCCGCCAGCCCGTTTCGGGCGCGGGGCGGGCCGGGTCGAGGGACTCGCCCGTCCAGAAGCGGTCGTCGGCCTGGTGGAAGGCGCCGGGGGAGCGCTCGCCGAGGTGGCCGAGCGTCCATTCCGGCCGGTAGAAGCCGTAACTGACGACGTGGTCGCGCCCGCGCGGGACGATGGCGTCCCAGTCGACGGAGGTGTCCCAGCCCCGGGACCCGGTGTCCACGGCCGCCCACAACTCGTGGCGGGAGCGGCCCAGCCGCTCGGCGAGCGCGCCGGAATCGGCCAGGGAGCGCGCGCTCCAGCGGAAGTCCACGAACACCGTGTCCGCGACCGGCCCGGCCCGGTCCTCGAAGAACTCCTGGTTGAGGGCGTTCAGTTCGCCCTGCCAGCCGACCCCGCCGGTGCTGTTCATCGCGTCGTACCAGGTGATCCGCAGGCCGTGCGGCGCGCCGGCGGCGCGCAGCGCACGCAGGAACTCCCGCATCCGGGTGGCGAGCGCGCTGTCCCCGCCGTCGGTCTCGGCGTTGACGAACCAGCCGTCGAAGCCGTACGCCCGCGCCACCTGGACGAGCTTCCCCGCCAGAGGGAAACGGCCCAGGGGGTCCCGCTGGACCAGGTCCCGGGTCCACCGGAGGTCGCCGCCGTACGCGACGGGCGGAAGGAAGACGTTGCCCAGCACCCGGACGCCGTTGCGGTGGGCGGCGTCGATGACGGGCGCGTTCGGCGCGAGCACGACGCCCTCGCCGGCCGAGCCGCCCCAGAACACCAGCTCGTCGAGGTACGCCCAGTGCGTGAGGGCGTAGTAGTCGGCCGTCGCGGACCCCTGGGAGGGGTTCCCCGCGGTCGGCGCGAAGGAGACCAGCGAGGCGATACGGGCCTGGCCGGCGCGGGCGTCCGGATGCGGCGGCACCGGGGCGAAGCGGGGCGCGAGGGGGACGCTCGCGCTGTTGTGGGCCAGGTCGGGGTCCGATTCGGGCGTCCACCGCGTGAGGGAGCGCCAGGTGATCCCGGGGCCGGGGACGCCCGGGGGGAGCGAGTCCGGGAACCAGTAGGAGGCGTACGGGGCCAGGGCGGGCGCGGCGGGGGCCGCGGGCGGGCCGGGCGCGGCCGGGGTCGCGGCCGGCGCGGTGGCGGCCCGGGCCGGGGTGCCGGAGCCCAGGAGGGCGGCCGCTGCGGAGGCGGCCCCGGCGGCGAGCAGCCCGCGCCGGGCGGGCCGTGCGCGGGGGGAGCGGGCGTCGGGTGTGCCGGGTGCGGGTGTGCCGGGCAGGGGCGTGCCGGGTTCGGGTGTGCCGGGTTCGGGTGTACGGGGTGCGGCGCTGCTGCCGGGCTCGGGCACGGTGGCTCCTCGGGCGGTGCGTCGGTGGCGGGGTCAGGCGGTGCCGGTCACGTCGTGCAGGTGCAGAACCTCGGTGATGCCGCGCGCCGACAGGTGCGCCGGGTCCCGGGCCAGATCCGCCAGGACCACCGCCGGGCGCAGCCCCCGCGCGGTCAGCGCCGCCCAGGCCTCGAAGAACGCCCCGCCCGGCCCGCACACCGAACGGCCCGGCGCGGCCTCCGCCCCGCCGACGTCGACGGCGAGCGCGGTCGAGCGGGGCGGCGGCCGGTGCTCGCGGCCCCGCCACGAGGCGGCGATCCGGGCCAGCGCGGCTCCGGCGGGCTTGACCCGGCGGTCGTTGGTGAGCAGGCCGAGGCCGTACTCCAGCTCCGGGAAGTCCGCCAGCTCCCGCGACACGTCGTGCGAACACCACCAGGTCACGCCCCACACGTCCGCGCAGTCCAGCGCGTTGGCCACGGTGGCCCCGGTGAACCGCGCCGCCTGCTCGGGCGGGACCAGCGGGGCCGGAGCCCCGACCTCCTGGAGCCACACCGGCCGGTGCGGGTCCACCGCCCAGGCCTTGGCGAGCTCGATCAGGTACGCGGCGTGGTGCTCGGTCGCCGTCCCGGTGGCCCCGTGGCGCTGAGCCGTGCCGTTGAACACCCAGGAGTGCACGGCGGTGGCCGCGCCCAGCCGGGCGGCCTGGGCCGGGGTGAAGGGGTGCCCGTCCTGGTACCAGGCGGCGTCGTACTCGGCGTGGACGTGGAACCGGCCGGGGGCCCCCTTGTCGCAGGCGGCCAGCATCCGCTCCAGCCAGCGCGCGGCCCGGGCCGCGTCGATGCGGTCGGGGTCGGGGTGCGGGGCGTCGGCGAACTGGTTGATCTCGTTGCCCACGGTCATGCCGAGGAAGTTGGGCCGGTCCGCGAGGGCGGCGGCCAGCGTGGTCAGGTACTCCTCCTGCGCGCAGACCACGTCCGGGTCGCGGAAGATGTTGCGCCGGTGCCATGTCCGGGTCCACGCGGGCAGGAAGTCGAAGCTCGACAGGTGCCCCTGCAGGCCGTCCACGGCGACGTCCAGTCCGCGCTCGGCGGCCGCGTCGGCGAGTGCGACCAGCTGCTCGACGGCGCGGGGCCTGATGAGCGTGCGGTTCGGCTGGAACACCGGCCAGAGCGGGAAGACCCGGACGTGGTCCAGGCCGAGGGCGGCGATCGAGTCGAGGTCGGCCCGCACGTCACCGAGGTCGAAGTCCAGCCAGTGGTGGAACCACCCCCGCGCGGGGGTGTAGTTGACGCCGAAGCGCGGACTGCGGACGGGGGGCGGAAGGGGGCGGCCGTCGGGCATGGGGGTCCCGGAGTTCGCAGGAAGGCACCGGACCCACCGAAAACTGCCGGGAGTCCAAGGGGAAGTCAACAGGGCCATTCGCGCCGGAGCGGCCGGTGTGCAGGGCCGGGCAACGTCCGTGCCCGCTGCCGTGTTCGTGGGTGCGGGGCGCTCGGCAAGGGGTGTACTCGTGGGCTCCGCCCGAGTGGCGCAGTCACGGTCGTGCCCGAACTGACCCATCAGGAAAGCGACTTCGGAGCCAGGGTGCATCGGCGGGGGAAGCGGTCGGGCCGGGCCGGATCGCGTACGGTCCGGCCATCGCAGTTCGCGCCACCGCAGGAGGATGAGCCGGCCATGGCCCGCAGACCCACCATCAAAGACATCGCCCGCCGGGCAGGGGTGTCGGAGAGCGCCGTCTCCTTCGCGCTCAACGGCCGGCCGGGCGTCTCCGAGGACACCCGGGCCCGGATCCGGCGCGTCGCAGAAGAGCTCGGCTGGCAGCCCAACAGCGCGGCCCGCGCCCTGTCCGGGGCGCGCGCCGGAGTGGTCGGGCTGGTCCTGGCGCGGCCCGCGCACACCCTCGGGGTGGAGTCCTTCTTCCTGCAACTCGTCTCCGGCATACAGGAGGTGCTGGCCGCCGGCCGGATCGCCCTCCTGTTCCAGGTGGTGGAGGACGTGGACGCGGAGTGCGCGGTCTACCGGCGCTGGTGGGCGGAACGGCGCGTCGACGGGGTCATCGTCGTGGACCCGCGCACCCAGGATCCCCGGCCGGAACTCCTGACCGGACTCGGCCTTCCCGCGGTGATGGTCGGCACGACGGCGACGGCGACGGACCCGGCCGCGGCGGCGGTGACCACCGGGCCGGACGGCTCCGTGGGCCCCGAGGGGCCGCCCGCCGCCCTCTCCACCGTCCGGGCGGACGACGCCGGAGCCATGGCGCAGGTACTGGACCACCTCCACCGGCTCGGGCACCGCCGGATCACCCACGTCGCGGGCCTGCCCGCCCTCGCCCACACCGCCCGCCGGATGGCCTCGCTGCGCGCCTGGGCGGAGCGGCACGGCCTCGGCCCGGCCCACGTCCGGTCGGTGGTGACCGACTACTCCGACGCCGAGGGCGCCGCCGCCACCCGGCGGGTCCTCGCCGACCCCGAGCCGCCCACCGCGCTCGTCTACGACAACGACGTGATGGCGGTGGCCGGCGCCGCCGTCGCCGCCGGCCTCGGGATCCCCGTCCCCGCCCGGCTCTCGCTCGTGGCCTGGGACGATTCGGCCCTGTGCCGGGTCACCCATCCCCGGCTGACCGCCCTCGTCCGTGACACGGCGGGCTTCGGGCGGCTCGCGGCCGAGGAACTGCTGGCCGTCCTGGCCGGGGGCCCGCCGCGGGTGCGGGAGAGCGAGCTGCCCCGGCTGGAACCCCGCGACAGTACGGCGCAGGCCCCGGCCGCATACTGAACCCCGACCCCTTCCAGGAGCGCCGCCGTGACCACTTCCCCCTCCGCCCCCTCCGCGAACCGCGGCCCCGGCCCGGCCGATGGCCTCACCGTGGCGATCGACATCGGCGGGACGAAGATCGCCGGCGCGCTGGTGCACCCCGACGGGGCGATGACGGCCGGCACCCGCCGCCCGACCCCGCGCGGGACCGACGCCGAGGGGGTGATGGCCGCCGTCGCCGAGGTCGTCGCCGACCTCGCGCGGAGCCCGCTGTGGCCGTCGGTGGTCCGCTGCGGCGTCGGCAGCGCCGGCCCGGTCGACACCTCGCGCGGCACCGTCAGCCCGGTCAACATCGCCGCCTGGCGCGGGTTCCCCGTCCTGGACCGGGTCTCTGCGGAGCTGGCGGCCCACGGCGCCCGGATCCCGGCCGTGCTGGCCGGCGACGGCGTGGCCATGACGGCGGCCGAGCACTGGCTGGGCGCGGCCCGGGGCCACGCCGACGCCCTGTGCATGGTGGTCTCCACCGGCGTCGGCGGCGGCCTCATCCTGAACAACCGGCTCCACCCCGGCCCCACCGGCAACGCCGGTCACATCGGCCACATCAGCGTCGCCTTCGACGGCGAGCCGTGCGTCTGCGGCGGCCGGGGCTGCGTCGAATCCCTCGCCTCGGGCACGGCCATCGCCCGCTGGGCCCTCGCCCAGGGCTGGACCCCGGGCGGGGACCAGGACGCCACCGCCGCGGGGGTGGCCGCCGCCGCCCGGGCCGGCCACCCCGTCGCCGTCGCCGCGTTCGACCGGGCGGGCCGGGCCCTGGCCGCCGCCATCGCGGCCACCGCGACCCTGGTGGAGACCGGCATCGCGGTCATCGGCGGCGGCGTGGCCGCCTCCGGGGACACCCTCTTCGAACCGGTCCGGCGGCACCTGGCCTCGTACGCGACCCTGTCCTTCGTGCGGGACCTGCGGGTCGTCCCCGCGAGCCTGGGCACCGACGCGGGGCTGATCGGCGCGGCCGCCGCGGCGACGATGCTGCTGTCGGGGCGGACCGGCTGACGGGGCTGCCCGGAGACGGAGCGGACCGGCTGACGGGGCTGCCCGGAGACGGAGCGGACCGGCTGACGGGGCCGCCCGGAGACGGAGCGGACCGGCTGACGGGGCCGCCCGGAGACGGAGCGGACCGGCTGACGGCTGCCCCGCCTACGGCTTGACCGAGCGGTAGTACCGCGCCGCGCCCTCGTGCAGCGCCAGCGGATCGGTGTAGATCGCCGTCCGCAGGTCCACTAGCTGCGCGGCGTGCACCTCGTGCCCGATCCGGTCCCGGCTCGAAATCACCGTCCGGGTGAACCGCTCGGTCAGCTCAGGACCGGTGTCGTCCCTGGTCACCAGCAGGTTCGGCACCGCCAGCGTGGCCACCGCCGAGGTATTGCGGGCCCGCGCGTACGCGTCCTGCGGCATCACCGCCGCCCGGTAGTAGCGGGACGGGGTGCCGCTGCCCTGGAGCCGCTCGACGAGGTCGCCCAGCTGCACGAGCCGGATCTCGAACCGCTCGGACAGTTCCCGTACCGCGTTGGTCGGCAGGCCGCCGGACCAGAAGAACGCGTCGATCCGCCCCGCCTCCAGCTCCACGGGCATGGTGTCGATGCCTATCGACACCGGGGTGATGTCCCGCGCCGGGTCCAGATCTGCCGCCGCCAGCAGCCGGTCCGAGATCAGCCGCACCCCGGACCCGGCCTGGCCGACCGCGACCCGCTTCCCCTTGAGGTCCCGCGCCGACTGCACCGGCGATCCGGCGGGCACCACCAACTGCACGTAGTCGTCGTAGAGCCGCGCGACGCCCCGCAGCCGCTCCGCCCCCGGTTTCCCGTCGAGCCGGTACTTGGCGACCGCGTCCGCCGTCGCGATGGTGAAGTCGGCCTCCCCGGCGGCCACCCGCTGGAGGTTCTGCTGGGAGCCTTCGCTGGGCTCCAGCTTCACCGTGACCCGGGGCATGTCGGTGGCGAGCGCCTGCTCCAGCAGCTCCCCGTAGCGGTGGTAGACGCCGGTACGGACGCCCGTGCTGAAAGTGAGGCTGCCGCTGGGCTCCGGCTCCCCGAAGGGCCTCAGCCACCACACCAGCAGCCCGCACACGGCGAGCACCGCCGCCAGGCCCCACAGGGCGCGACGCCGGCTCACGCGGGGCGGTACGAGGTGCACGCCGGCGATCCTGCCACCCCGCCCGGCGTCCTGTCACGGCCCGGATGCCGTGCACCGGTGGACCACCGCCCCCGCGGCTGCGGGCCGGAGGGCATCCGGGGAGCGCCTACCCTTGTTCCATGACCAGCAGCAGCGACCGGAGCACGGCAGTGGACGTCAAGGGAACTTACGAGGTGCGCACCTACGGGTGCCAGATGAACGTGCACGACTCCGAGCGGCTTTCCGGTCTGCTGGAGGACGCCGGTTACACGCGGGCGCCCGAGGGCTCCGACGGCGACGCCGACGTCGTCGTCTTCAACACCTGCGCCGTCCGCGAGAACGCCGACAACAAGCTGTACGGCAACCTCGGCCGGCTCGCCCCGATGAAGACCAAGCGCCCCGGCATGCAGATCGCCGTGGGCGGCTGCCTCGCGCAGAAGGACCGCGACACGATCGTCCGGCGGGCCCCGTGGGTCGACGTCGTCTTCGGCACCCACAACATCGGCAAACTGCCCGTCCTGCTGGAGCGCGCCCGCGTCCAGGAAGAGGCGCAGGTCGAGATCGCCGAGTCGCTGGAGGCCTTCCCCTCGACGCTGCCGACCCGCCGCGAGTCCGCGTACGCCGCCTGGGTCTCGATCTCCGTCGGCTGCAACAACACCTGCACCTTCTGCATCGTCCCCGCGCTGCGCGGCAAGGAGGAGGACCGCCGTCCCGGCGACATCCTGGCGGAGGTGGAGGCACTGGTCGCCGAGGGCGTCTCGGAGATCACCCTGCTCGGCCAGAACGTCAACGCCTACGGCTCCGACCTCGGCGACCGCGAGGCCTTCTCGAAGCTGCTGCGCGCCTGCGGACAGATCGAGGGCCTGGAGCGGGTCCGCTTCACCTCCCCGCACCCGCGCGACTTCACCGACGACGTGATCGCGGCCATGGCCGAGACCCCGAACGTGATGCCGCAGCTGCACATGCCGCTGCAGTCCGGCTCGGACCCGATCCTCAAGGCCATGCGCCGCTCGTACCGCCAGGAGCGCTTCCTCGGCATCATCGAGAAGGTGCGCGCCGCCATCCCGCACGCGGCGATCTCCACCGACATCATCGTCGGCTTCCCCGGCGAGACCGAGGAGGACTTCCAGCAGACGATGCACGTGGTGCGCGAGGCCCGCTTCGCGAACGCCTTCACCTTCCAGTACTCCAAGCGCCCCGGCACCCCCGCCGCGGAGATGGAGGGGCAGATCCCCAAGGAAGTCGTCCAGGAGCGGTACATGCGCCTGGTCGCCCTCCAGGAGGAGATCTCCTGGGAGGAGAACAAGAAGCAGGTCGGCCGCACCCTCGAAGTCATGGTCGCGGAGGGCGAGGGCCGCAAGGACGGCGCCACGCACCGGCTCTCCGGCCGCGCCCCCGACAACCGCCTCGTGCACTTCACGAAGCCGGACCAGGAGGTCCGCCCCGGTGACGTCGTGACCGTCGACATCACCTACGCCGCCCCGCACCACCTGCTGGCCGAAGGCCCGGCCCGCTCCGTGCGGCGCACCCGCGCCGGCGACGCGTGGGAGAAGCGCAACGCCGCCCCGGCCCAGCCGGCGGGCGTCATGCTCGGCATCCCCACCCTGGGCGTCCCGGCCCCGCTGCCGCCGGCCAGCTCCGGCTGCGCCGTGACCGCCTGATCCCGCGGCGCGCCGGGCGGGTGCGAGGGGGTCCCCGCGGGGGGCCCGGAGCGGGCCGCGCCCGGCTAGGCTGCGGATCATGCTCGTAGCCGCTGCCGTCTGTCCCGCCCCGCCGCTCCTCGTGCCGGAGGTCGCCGCGGGGGCCGCCGCCGAACTGGACGGGGCCCGTACCGCCTGCTCCGACGCGCTCGCCGTGCTCGCGGCCTCCAGGCCCGGCCTGCTGGTCGTCGTGGGCGCCGCGTCGTCCGACGACCAGGTCGGCCCGTACCCCCAGGGTTCCCGGGGAGGCTTCCACGGCTTCGGCGTCGACTCCGGTGTACGGCTCGGCGAGGGCGTCCGCCCCGGCGACGGGGTCCGGTCCGGCGAGGAGCCGGACGCCGGTACGCGGCCGCTCCCGCCGGCCCTGGCCGTCGGCGCCTGGCTGCTGGACCACGCGCGCTGGGGCGCCGCGCCCGTCGAGGGGCTCGCGGTGGCGCACTCCCTGGAGACCGGGGAGGCCCTGCGCGCGGGCCGCGACCTCGCCGCCCGGGAGGACCGGGTCGCCCTGCTCGTCATGGGCGACGGCAGCGCCTGCCGGACCTTGAAGGCGCCCGGCTACCTCGACGAGCGCGCCGGAGCCTTCGACACCGCCGCAGCAGCCGCCCTCGCCACCGCGGACACCGCCGCCCTCGCCGGACTCGACGTCACGCTCGCCGCCGAACTCCAGGCCGCCGGCCGGGCGCCCTGGCAGGTCCTCGCCGGCGCCGCGGAGGGCGCGGGGCTCGACGGCCGGCTGCTGTACGAGGACGCCCCGTACGGGGTGGGCTACTTCGTCGCTGCCTGGTCCTGAAACCCGCCCGGCGGCGGTACGCCGAAGGGGCGCGGGGCCCCTCGGACCCCGCACCCCTTCGCGGACGACTCAGCCGGTCGCCGACGGCGTCGGCCCGCCGGGACCGTGACCGGGATCGTCCTTGTGGGCGATCTTGCCCAGGGCGCCCTTCGCCTTGCTCGTGCCCGCCGTGATCTGGCCGCTGTACTTGCCCTTGGTCTTGGAGTCCACGACCTTGGCCATCTTGTCCAGACCCTCGCCGATCCTGCCCTCGTGCTGCTGCGCGAGGTCGCCGACCTTGTCCTTCGCCGGCCCGAGCTTGGCCTTCAGATTGTCCAAGAGGCCCATTGGTCACCGTCCATTGCCGGGAGCTACGTACGGGCGCCCTCGCCGGTCTCGCTGTCCGCGGCGGCCTCCACCGACTGCTGCTTCGGGATCTCCACGGGCTCCGCCGCCGGGACCTCCGCCTCAGCCGCCACTGCCTCCGCTTCCCCGGGCGTGGCCGTCAGGCCCTCGGGAGCGGCCTCTTCGGTCGAACCCTGATCCTTACGGCCAAAAAACCGGCTGAAAACACCCATGTCTACTCCCATAAACGTTACTCGTGCGAGTGGAGTTCCGCCTTGGCCGGACCGGCCTCCCCCGGGCGCGCCGGGCCCGGAACCCCGCCAAGGCAACGACCCCGACCGCATCCCGTCACGTCACTCGATCGGGTATCCGGCGCAGGGTTTGCGAGACTGTGGCAGTGAGGAATGCAGCTCCCGCCCCGCGGGTCATCGCCGTCGTCGGTCCCACCGCGGCCGGAAAGTCCGACCTGGGCGTAGCCCTGGCCCACCACTTCGGCGGGGAGGTCGTCAACGCGGACTCCATGCAGCTGTACCGGGGGATGGACATCGGCACCGCCAAGCTGACGCCCGAGGAACGCGGAGGGATCCCGCACCACCTCCTGGACGTCTGGGACGTCACCGAGACCGCCAGCGTCGCCGAGTACCAGCGCCTCGCCCGCGCCGAGATCGACGCCCTGCTCGCGCAGGGGCGCACGCCGGTCCTCGTCGGAGGCTCCGGGCTCTACGTCCGCGCCGCGCTCGACGCCATGGACTTCCCCGGCACCGACCCGGCCGTGCGGGCCCGGCTGGAGGACGAGCTCACCCTGCGCGGCCCCGGCGCCCTGCACGCCCGGCTGGCCGCCGTCGACCCGGACGCCGCCCACGCCATCCTGCCCAGCAACGGCCGCCGGATCGTCCGGGCCCTGGAGGTCATCGAGATCACCGGGCAGCCGTACACCGCCAACCTGCCGGGCCACGAGTCCGTCTACGACACGGTCCAGATCGGCGTGGACGTCGCCAGGCCGGAGCTGGACGAGCGGATCGCCCTGCGGGTGGACCGGATGTGGGAGGCCGGTCTGGTCGACGAGGTCCGGACGCTGGAGGCCCAGGGGCTGCGCGAGGGCATCACCGCCTCCCGCGCGCTGGGGTACCAGCAGGTGCTGGCCGCCCTCGCGGGCGAGTGCACCGAGGACGAGGCCAGGGCCGAGACCGTACGCGCCACCAAGCGGTTCGCCCGCCGACAGGACTCCTGGTTCCGCAGGGACCCGCGCGTGCACTGGCTCAGCGGAGCGGCCGAGGACCGCGGGGAACTCCCCGGACTCGCGCAGTCGTTGGTCGAACGAGCGGTCACAGCCTGATCACGTGATGGCATCGGGAAGCCCCGTGCGCCCGTCTGGGGGTCTGGACCATGCCATCATCAAACTGCTGAACAGCGGCGTACGAAGTCCGAGTGGGGAGGGCGCGTGGCTATGGAGGCCGGCCCTCGTGACACTGGGCGGGACGACACCGGACGGGAGGCGGACCTGCTCCACAGCGGGACCGCGGAGCCTGCCGGGCCCGCCGCGGAGCCTGCCCGGCTCGCTCCGGGCCTTGCCCTGCCCGCCGCGGACCCCGCCTCCGGGACGGTTCCGCGACAGGAGCCCGGACCGCAGCCGGCCGGGCCCGACGGTCCCGGCTCGCTCGGGCTGCCCGCCGACCCCGCGCGGCTGACCCCCGACGGCCCGGACGCGCCGGACGCCGCGGCCGAGGGCGCCACCGGCCCCGAGTTCGAGGTCGAACTGCGCCCCCAGCGCCGCCTGCGCATCTGGCAGATCACCCCTATCGTGATGCTGGCCGCCGCAGGCTCGCTCATGTTCGCGTTCCCCCTCGCCTTCGAGTTCGGTGACGGCGGAGCCGTCGTCGCCATGCTCGGTTTCCTCATCAGCGCCTGCGCCGCCGGCTGGGGGATGATGGCCGCGCGCCGGGTCGGCTACTCCCTGCCCGGGCTCCGCCCGCGGGGCGGCGGCCGCCTCCCCGACTGGCGCATGGCCGCGCTGTACGCGCTGGTCGCGCTGGCCGTCGTCGCGCTCGCCGTGTACCGGGTGGCCCGGCTGCGCTGAGGCCCGTCGCTTACGATGGGCCCGTGACGCACAGCACCCTCTCCTTCCTCAAGGGCCACGGAACCGAGAACGACTTCGTGATCGTCCCGGACCCGGACAACGCCATCGAGCTGCCCGAGGGCGCCGTCGCCAAGCTCTGCGACCGGCGGGCCGGAATCGGCGCGGACGGGGTGCTGCACGTGGTGCGGTCCGCCGCCCATCCCGAGGCCGCGCACATGGCCGGCGAAGCCGAATGGTTCATGGACTACCGCAACAGCGACGGCTCCGTCGCCGAGATGTGCGGCAACGGTGTGCGGGTCTTCGCCCGCTACCTCCAGCACGCCGGCCACGTCGAGCCCGGCGACCTCGCCGTCGCCACCCGCGGCGGCGTCAAGCACGTGCACCTGGCCAAGACCGGCGACGTCACCGTGTCCATGGGCCGCGCCGAACTGCCCGAGGGCGAGGTCACCGTCTCGGTCGGCGAGCGCACCTGGCCCGCGCGGAACGTGAACATGGGGAACCCGCACGCCGTGGCGTTCGTCGAAAGCCTCGACGACGCCGGGAACCTGTTCACCGCCCCGCCGTTCAGCCCGGCGTCCGCCTACCCCACCGGGGTCAACGTCGAGTTCGTGGTCGACCGGGGCCCCCGGCACGTCGCCATGCGCGTCCACGAACGCGGCTCCGGCGAGACCCGCTCCTGCGGCACCGGCGCCTGCGCCGTCGCCGTGGCCGCCATCCGCCGGGACGGCGCCGACCCGGCCCTCACCGGTCAGCCCGTCACCTACACCGTCGACCTCCCCGGCGGCACCCTCCTCATCACCGAACACCCCGACGGCCGGATCGACATGACCGGACCCGCCGTCATCGTGGCCTCGGGCGAGTGCGAGTCGGCCTGGCTCACCGAAACGGCCTTCGCCTAGGTTTGTCCTGGCCCGGGCATTGCCGCGCAGCTTCCCTCTAATGGGTGATCCGTTTCACGCTGTGCGAGAGGTGGACTGCGCCACGTGGTGGGGTCGGTAACATCAGGCACCGGCCCTGAGGGCTCACCCCATGCCCACCACCGCCGGTCGAAGCCGCCGGAGGTTCCCATGAGTGCAGAGGCCACGAACCCCGAAGCACACCCCGAAGCGCGCCCTGAGCTGCGCAGACGGAGCCGCAGCAGGCTTGACCTGCGCCGTCTCGGGCGTGCCGCGCTGCTCGGCCCCCCTTCCCGCGACCGGCTCCCCGACGCCATCGGACACGTGGCGGAAGCCCACCGTGCCCACCATCCGGACGCCGATCTGTCCATCCTGCGGCGCGCGTACCTCCTCGCGGAGACCTCCCACCGCGGCCAGATGCGCAAGAGCGGTGAGCCGTACATCACACACCCCCTCGCCGTCACCCTGATCCTCGCCGAACTCGGCGCGGAGACGACCACGTTGACGGCCTCACTCCTCCACGACACCGTGGAGGACACCGAAGTGACGCTCCAGCAGGTCCGCGAGGAGTTCGGCGACGAGGTCTGCTTCATCGTCGACGGCGTCACCAAGGTGGAGAAGATCGACTACGGGGCCGCCGCCGAACCCGAGACCTTCCGCAAGATGCTCGTCGCCACCGGCAACGACGTCCGCGTCATGTCCATCAAACTCGCCGACCGGCTCCACAACATGCGCACGCTCGGCGTGATGCGCCCCGACAAACAGGCCCGCATCGCCAAGGTCACCCGCGACGTCCTCATCCCGCTCGCCGAACGGCTCGGCGTACAGGCCCTCAAGACCGAGCTGGAAGACCTCGTCTTCGCGATCCTGCACCCCGAGGAGTACGAGCAGACCCGCGCGCTGATCGCCGCCCACACGGGCGAGAACGATCCGCTGCCCGCCATCGCCGACTCCGTGCGCGCCGTCCTGCGCGACGCCGGGATCGCCGCCGAAGTGGCGGTACGGCCACGGCACTTCGTATCCGTCCACCGCATCTCCCGAAAACGCGGCGAGCTGCGCGGCTCCGACTTCGGACGCATCCTCGTCCTCGTCGCCGAGAACGCCGACTGCTACGGGGTGCTCGGCGAACTGCACACCTGCTTCACCCCGGTGGTCTCCGAGTTCAAGGACTTCATCGCCGTCCCGAAGTTCAACCTCTACCAGTCGCTGCACACCGCCGTCGCCACGCCCGACGGGCACGTCGCCGAAGTCATCGTCCGGACCCGGCAGATGCACCGCGTCGCGGAGGCCGGCGTGGTCGCCCTCGGCAACCCGTACACCACGGGCGAAGCCGCCGACTGCGACGAGGAACGCGTCGACCCCACCCGGCCCGGCTGGCTGTCGCGGCTGCTCGACTGGCAGCAGTCCGCGCCCGACCCCGACACCTTCTGGACCGTCCTGCGCGCCGAACTCGCCCAGGACCGGGAAGTCACCGTCTTCGCGGTGGACGGCGCCGCCGCCCCGCGCACCCTGACCCTTCCGGGCGGCGCCAGCTGTATCGACGCCGCCTACGCCCAGTACGGCGAGGCGGCCCACGGCTGTATCGGCGCCCGCGTCAACGGGCGCCTCACCTCCCTGTCGTCCCGGCTCTCCGACGGCGACACCGTCCAACTGCTGCTCTCCCACGACTCCTCCTCCGGGCCGGCCGCCGACTGGCTGGAGCACGCCACCACCCCCGCCGCCCGCATCGCCATCGGCAGCTGGCTCGCGACCCACCCCGACGACGCCGCGGCCACCACCACCGCCGCACGGGCGCCCCTGTCCGTCGTGGGCGCGCGCGGGGGGAGCGGCAACGCCGTCGCCGACCTGCCGAACGCGCACGTACGGCTGGCCGGCTGCTGCACCCCCGTGCCGCCGGACGCCGTGGCCGGGTTCGTCGTACGGGGCGGGGCCGTCACCGTGCACCGCGTCCAGTGCCCGGCCGTGGCCCAGATGCGCGCCGTGGGCCGTACCTCGGTCGCCGTGCACTGGCGGGACACGGCGGACTGCCGCGTGACCCTGCTCGCCGAATCGTTCGGCCGCCCGCACCTGCTGGCCGACCTGACCGAAGCGATCGCCCGCGAGGGGGTCGAGGTGGTCTCCGCGACCGTGGAACCGCCCGTCGAACAGCGGGTCCGGCACACGTACACCCTCCAGCTCCCCGACGCGGCCGGACTCCCGGCGCTGATGCGGGCGATGCGCGACGTGCCGGGCGTGTACGACGTCAGCAGGGCGTAGCCGGCACGCCGGGCTGCCCGTACCCGGTGCGGTCCGGTCCACGGCGCGTGGTCGCGCGTGTCGTCGCGCGCCGGCCGGTCCACGGCGCGTCGGTCATGCGTAGGCCGGTCCACCGGCCTGCGAACCCGTTCGGGTGGCGCCGTCGCGCGCCGGTCGCAAGGGGGCGCCGGGCACTGGTAAGCGATGGTGGATGCAGCTCACCTCCCCCCGCCTGCGCGCCGCGCTGCTCGCCGCGGCCTCCCTCACCCTCGTCGCCGCGGTGCTGCCGCCGCCCAAGCCACTCGGCATCGGCGACACCCTCTTCCCCGAGCTCGGCAACCCCGGCTACGACGTCCTCTCGTACGACCTGTCCTTCACCTACAAGGACAACCGCAGCCCGCTCGACGCCGTCACCGTCATCGACGCCCGGGCCCTGGAGGACCTGGAGCGCATCAACCTGGACTTCACCCACGGCACCGTCGCGTCCGCCGAGGTCAACGGGGAGCCCGCACGCTTCGAGAGCGCCGGGGAGGACCTCGTGCTGACCCCCGCGCGGCCCGTCGTGGCCCACACGCCGCTGCGCGTCGTCGTACGGCACACCAGCGACCCGCGCGGCCGCGACGACGGCGGCTGGGTGACCACCGACGACGGGCTCGCCATGGCCAACCAGGCCGACGCCGCCCACCGGGTCTTCCCCTGCAACGACCACCCCGCCGACAAGGCGTTCTTCACCTTCCGGATCACCGCCCCGGCCGGTCTCACGGCCGTCGCCAACGGAGTGCCCACCGCCCTCCCGGTCCAGCGCTCCGGCCAGCCCACCACCTGGACCTACCGCACCCTGCACCCCATGGCCACGGAGCTCGCCCAGGTCTCGGTCGGCGCCTCCGCCGTGCCGTCGGGCACCGGACCGCACGGGCTGCCGCTGCGCCACGTGGTGCCGGCCGCCGACCGGCAGCGGCTGGAGCCGTGGCTCAAGAAGACCTCCGGGCACATCGCGTGGATGGAAGAACGCGTCGGCCGCTACCCCTTCGAGAACTACGGCGTGCTCATCGCCCGCGCCAAGACCGGCTTCGAGCTGGAGACCCAGACCCTCTCGCTCTTCGAGAGCGGGCTGTTCACCGCCGGCACCTACCCCGAGTGGTACGTCGACTCCGTCATGGTCCACGAGCTCGCCCACCAGTGGTTCGGCGACAGCGTGACCCCGCGGACCTGGTCCGACCTGTGGCTCAACGAAGGACACGCCACCTGGTACGAGGCGCTCTACGCGGACGGCCTCGGCAAGTACTCCCTGGAGCGGCGCATGCGCGAGGCGTACCAGCGCTCCGACCAGTGGCGGGCGGCGGGCGGCCCGCCGGCGGCGCCCAAGCCGGCCCCGCCCGGGGAGAAGATCGGACTGTTCCGGCCGGTGGTCTACGACGGGTCCGCGCTCATCCTCTACGCCCTGCGCCAGGAGATCGGCGCAGCCGCCTTCGACCGGGTCGAGCGGCGCTGGGTGGCCGAGCACGCGGACTCCACCGCGGGCACGGCGGACTTCGTGCGCCTCGCCTCCCGGGAGGCGGGACGGGACCTGGAACCCTTCCTCAAGCCGTGGCTGTACGGCGCGACGACTCCGCCGATGCCGGGACACCCCGAATGGAGCGCGCAGCCCAAGGCGACCCCCGCCCCCAAGGCCGCGCCGAACGCGGCCCCCGCGCCCAGGGCGACCCCGAAGAAGGCCTGAGACCGCGCGGGCGCCCGGCCCGATCCGGGCGGCGCCCGTGCGAAAAGCGTGTGACGGGCGCCGAACGGGCATGTCACCATCGACAGGCCGGTCCGCCCGGCCGTGGGCCCCCGGGTCCGGGAATCTCCGGGCGGTGTGACACGTTGGACATTGCAGTGCTATGTCACGACCGTGTCATGTCACGCACGGCGGCAGCCTCGGCAGCGGTCGGGCGCGGACGCATTCGAATCGACGTAAGGATCCAATGACCTCCTCCTCTTCCCCTTCCCAGGACGCGCGGGACGCACAGGACGTGCAGGACTCGCCGAGCTTCACCGAGAGCCTTCGGGCCGATGCCCTGATGGAAGAGGACGTCGCCTGGAGCCACGAAATCGACGGGGACCGCGACGGCGAACAGTTCGAGCGCTCCGAGCGCGCGGCGCTGCGCCGCGTCGCCGGCCTCTCCACCGAGCTCGAGGACGTCACCGAGGTCGAGTACCGACAGCTCCGCCTGGAGCGCGTCGTACTCGTCGGTGTGTGGACCTCCGGCACCGTGGACGACGCCGAGAACTCCCTCGCGGAGCTCGCGGCCCTCGCCGAGACGGCAGGTGCTCTCGTGCTCGACGGCGTGATCCAGCGCCGCGACAAGCCCGACCCGGCCACCTTCATCGGTTCCGGCAAGGCACGTGAACTGCGCGACATCGTCATGGAGAGCGGCGCCGACACCGTCGTGTGCGACGGCGAGCTCAGCCCCGGCCAGCTCATCGCCCTCGAAGACGTCGTCAAGGTGAAGGTGGTCGACCGGACCGCCCTCATCCTCGACATCTTCGCCCAGCACGCCAAGTCCCGAGAGGGCAAGGCACAGGTCGCGCTCGCGCAGATGCAGTACATGCTGCCGCGACTGCGCGGCTGGGGCGCGTCGCTGTCCCGGCAGATGGGCGGCGGCGGCGGTGGCGGAATGGCCACCCGAGGCCCCGGTGAGACCAAGATCGAGACCGACCGGCGACGGATCCGCGAGAAGATGGCGAAGATGCGCCGGGAGATCGCGGAGATGAAGACCGGCCGCGACATCAAGCGGCAGGAACGGCGCCGCAACAAGGTGCCCTCGGTCGCCATCGCCGGCTACACCAACGCCGGCAAGTCCTCGCTCCTCAACCGCCTCACCGGTGCGGGCGTCCTGGTGGAGAACGCCTTGTTCGCCACCCTCGACCCGACCGTGCGCCGGGCCGAGACCCCCTCCGGCCGCGTCTACACCCTGGCCGACACCGTCGGCTTCGTCCGGCACCTGCCCCACCACCTGGTCGAGGCGTTCCGCTCCACGATGGAGGAGGTCGGCGACTCCGACCTCATCCTGCACATCGTGGACGGCTCGCACCCGGCCCCGGAGGAGCAGCTGGCGGCGGTCCGCGAGGTCATCCGCGAGGTCGGCGCGGTCAACGTGCCCGAGATCGTGGTGATCAACAAGGCGGACGCGGCGGACCCGCTGGTCCTCCAGCGCCTGCTGCGCATCGAGCGGCACTCCATCGCCGTCTCCGCCCGGACCGGCATGGGCATCGAGGAGCTCCTCGCGCTCATCGACACCGAGCTGCCCCGGCCGGAGGTCGAGGTGGAGGCACTGGTGCCGTACACCCGCGGCTCGCTGATCGCCCGGGCGCACGCCGAGGGCGAGGTCATCTCCGAGGAGCACACCCCGGAGGGCACCCTGCTCAAGGCGCGCGTCCACCAGGAACTGGCCGCGGACCTGGCACCGTACGTGCCCGCGAAGCACTGACCGGCCGCGCCGTGTGAAGGAGGGCCCCCGCCTCGGGCGGGGGCCCTCCTTCGTGTCACTCCCGCAAGTGCCGCGTCGCCGCTGCTACTTGAACTTGTTGCTCACCGCGGTGTAAACGCCCTTGGCCTCCGGGCCCAGCCGCGGGCCGGCCAGCCAGCCCGCCTTCGCCGGACCGATCGACGTGTTCGACACCAGCGCGGGCTTGCCGTCGGCGCCCGCCGCGATCCAGCCGCCACCCGAGGAACCGCCGGTCATGGTGCAGCCGATGCGGTACATCACCGGGGAGGCCGCGGTCAGCGACAGCCGGCCGGGCTTGTCCGTGCACTGGAACGCCCGCTGGCCGTCGAACGGCGCCGCAGCCGGGTAGCCCGTCGCCGTGATGCTCGCGACCTTCTGCACCGCCGGGGCGGCGAACTCCACCGGGAGCGCCGAACCGACCGTCTCCTCCAGGGACTTGCCCGAGCCCTTCTCCGGGGTCACGTGCAGCACCGCGAAGTCGTACGGAGCACCCGCCCCGCCCGTCGGGCCGCCGGTCGCGATCCACTGGTCCGAGGTCTGTGCCCAGTCGCTCCACCACACGCCGTACGGGGCCACCTGGTCGCGAGGGGCGCCCTTGAGCTCCGGCGCCGTCTTGCCCGCGTTGTTGTAGGACGGGACGAAGGCGATGTTGCGGTACCAGCCGCCGGCCTTGCCGGCGTGCACGCAGTGGCCCGCCGTCCAGACCAGGTTGGACTTGCCGGGGTGGGCCGGGTCCTTGACGACCGTGGCCGAGCAGACCATCGAGCCCTCGGGCCCGTCGAAGAAGACCTTGCCGGACGCCGGGACGTTGGCGTGGTACGGCGCGGCCGCCTGCTTCGCGGAAACCGGCGCGGGAGTGGGGTCGGTGACGCCCTGGTCCTTGCCGGCGTCCGGGTCCACGGCCGGGGGCTGCGGCGTCTTGTCGGCGTCACGCATCCGGTCCGGGTCCCAAAGGCCCTCGATGATCGGGTTGATGTAGTCGCCCGCCTCGCGGAGCCAGTCCTCCCGCTTCCAGTTCTTCCACGCACCCCCCTTCCACTTCTCCATGTCTATGCCGTGCTGCTTCAGCTTTTCCTTGATGTCGTCCGGGATCTTGATCCCGTCGGTGGCGCCGGACGGCAGGCTGGCCGCCACGGTCGGCTTGGCGTCGCCGCCGGCCTCACCGTCGCCGGGTCCGCAGGCCGCGGCGGTCAGCGCGAGCGCGGCCGCGCACAGGGCCGCGGTGACCGGTCGGTTCGGTCGCATGTCGTAAGTCCCCCTGGTGGTTCGAGGCGTTGAACGGGGTGCGGTGCGGCCGGCTCGCCATTCGCGCGCGCCGGGCGCAGCACCCCACTATGCCGCTGCGGCTGAGGACGACACAGGCCGGGGCCGCGGTTCCTTCACCCTCCGCCGGGTCCCTGCGGGGTCCGCCGAGGGCAAGGATCTTCCGGTCACCCGTGATCCGCCGCCGTCACCGTCGTTGGTACGTACGGGGGATGGGGCAGCAGCGTTCCTGTTCGAGACGCAATCCGGAAGAGAGATCCGGGCGGGAGGACCGACAGTCGTGGCGTGGAGCGAGCCTTTGACCGAGCCGGCCGCAGCCGAGGGCGAGGCGCAGAACACGGCGGTGGCCCAAGGGCCGGCCGGCCCTGCGGCGGCGGAACAGGTGCCGCAGCAGGGCAACAGGGCGCCGGTCGCGGCCGAGGGCATCCTGCGCAGGCAGGCGTTACGGGAATCCGCCGCACGGACGTACGCGCGCTCCCTGCCCATCGTCCCGGTACGGGCCCGGGGGCTGACGATCGAGGGCGCCGACGGGCGGCGCTACCTCGACTGCCTCTCCGGCGCGGGCACGCTCGCGCTGGGACACAACCACCCCGTGGTGCTCGAAGCCGTCCGGGGGGTGCTCGACTCGGGTGCTCCGCTGCACGTGCTGGACCTGGCGACCCCGGTCAAGGACGCGTTCACCACCGAGCTGTTCGCGAACCTGCCGCCCGCGCTGGCGGCGGACGCCCGGGTCCAGTTCTGCGGGCCCGCCGGGACGGACGCGGTCGAAGCCGCGCTCAAGCTGGTCCGTACCGCCACCGGGCGCTCGGGGCTGCTGGCCTTCACCGGGGCGTACCACGGCATGACGGCCGGGGCGCTGGAGGCCTCGGGCGGCGCCGAAGCCGTACGGGTCACCCGGCTGCCGTTCCCCCAGGACCACCGCCCTCCGTTCGGGGTCGCCGGTGCCGACGGGGAGCGGCTGGCGGCGCGGTGGACCGAGAGCCTGCTGGACGACCCCAAGAGCGGGGTGCCGGCGCCGGCCGGGATGATCGTGGAGCCGGTCCAGGGTGAGGGCGGAGTCCACCCGGCGCCGGACGCGTGGCTGCGCCGGATGCGGGAGATCACCGCCGAACGGGGCATCCCGCTGATCGCGGACGAGGTGCAGACGGGTGTGGGGCGCACCGGCGCCTTCTGGGGAGTCGACCACGCCGGGGTCGTGCCCGACGTGATGGTCCTGTCCAAGGCGATCGGGGGCAGCCTGCCGCTGGCCGTGATCGTGTACCGGGCGGAGCTGGACGTCTGGGCGCCCGGTGCCCACGCCGGTACCTTCCGCGGCAACCAGCTGGCCATGGCGGCGGGAACCGCCACCTTGGCCTACGTCCGGCAGAACCGTCTTGCGGAGCGGGCCGCCGTGCTGGGGGAGCGGATGCTGACGGCGTTGCGGGGATTCGCCGCCGACCACCCCTGCATCGGGGACGTGCGGGGCCGCGGTCTGATGATCGGCGTCGAAGTCGTCGACCCCGACACCGGAGCCGCCGCCCCCGAGCTGGCGGCCGCCGTCCGCCAGGAGTGCCTGGACCGGGGCCTGATCGTCGAACTCGGCGGCCGTCACTCCAGCGTCGTGCGCCTCCTGCCGCCGCTGACGCTGACCGACGAGCAGGCCGGAGCCGTCCTCGACCGGCTGACCGACGCCGTCCCCGCCGCCCGCCGGCCCCACTGACCGAACCCCAAGGACCCCCCATGCCCACGCCACCCCCAGACCCCACCCCCACCGCGACCACACCCCCGGCACCCACCCCGGACCCCGCCCACACCCCGGGCACTCCCCGAAACCAGGACGCTGCCCCAGGCCACGCCGGCACCCCGTGCGGCAGTCCCTCCCCGGGCGGGGCCCCGACCCCGGGGGCCGGGCCTGCCGCGTTGGCCGCTACCGCCCGAGGGCTCGGCGTTGCCCCTGGCCAGGACGTTGCTCCGGGTCAGGTCGGCATGCCGTGCGGCAGCCCGCCCCTGGGCGGTGACCCAGCCCCCGGGGCCGTGTTCGTTGCGGGCCCCGGCACCGCCCGAGGGCTCAGCATTGGCCGCGGCCGGGACGCTGCATCAGGTCAGGCCGACGCCCCGTGCGGCGAGCCAATCTCGGGCGGGGCCCCACCCCCCGGGGCCGCGTCCGCCGCGTCCCCCGGTACCGCCCGAGGACTCGGCGTTGGCCCCGGCCGGGACGTTGCTCCGGGTCAGGGTGCGGGACCGGGGCCGGGCGGTGGCCCGGACTTCGGGACCGGGCCGGCGGACCCGGCCCTCGGCACTGGCACCGCCCAGGCGGGCCTGCCAGCCCCCGGAAACGACCCGGTCGGGACCCCGCCCCCCGGCGGCAGGGCCGAGCCCCACCACCCCGGCCCGGGGCAGGCCGTCGGCCCGTCCCCGGCACCCGGCGCCGAGGGAGCCGTCGGCGCCCACGCGGCGCCACCGTCCGGCCCGGCCGCGGTGCAGGGCGCTGCCCCGAGCCGGAGTCTGGGCGGTGACCCGGCACCCGGGGCCGAGGCGGTCGACCCGGCCCCGGCCTTCGGGACCGCCCAGGCGGGTGTGGAAAGCCTCGGGCACGACCCGGTGGGCGCACCGCCCTCCGGCGGAGCCGCGGCGCACCACCCCAGCCCCGGCGGTGCCACCCCGCCCCCGGGACCCGAAGCCGGGCACGTCCACGCAGGCGGCACGTCTGAGGCCGGGCCCACCACGGGCGCCCACGAGGCGCTGCCGGGTGAGCGGGGCCGGCCCGCTGCCCCCGCGGCGGTCGGCGTGCCGAGGCAGAAGCGGCCGACCATGCGGCCCCGGCCGGCGGGGGCCGGGCTCCTCGGCCCCGATCCGACGGCGCTGCCCGATCTGCTGGACCACCCCGACCCCGGGATCGCCGCCGAGGCCGCGACGGTGGAGAACCTGCTGCGGTGCTGGGTCCGCGAAAGCGGCATCGGCCGCCCCGACGGGCCCGTCGGCACCCTGCTGCGCATCCCCCTCCCCGCATCCGGCGTGGCGCTGCTCGTCGCCGTCCGGCACTGGTCCCCGTCGGGCTGGCACCGCTTCGCCCCCGCCCGGCTCGAAGGCGCCCCCGCCGACGCCCCCGCCCTGGACGCAGTCACCCTTGCCGCCCTGATCGCCCGCGAGGGCACCGGCCGCGCCGCCGACCTCGTCGGACGGGTAGCCGACTCGGTGCGCCGCACCGCCGAGTTCATCGCCGACCGGCGTCAACGACCCACCCCACCGGCCCCCATCGCCGCGGACCGCTTCCTCACCGCCGAACAGTCCCTCCTCCTCGGTCACCCCCTCCAGCCCGACCCCAAGAGCCGGGAGGGACTCTCCGAAGCCGATGTACGCCACTACTCACCCGAACTCCACGGCTCCTTCCCCCTCCACTGGTTCGCCATCGACCCCTCCGTGCTCGCCACCGACTCCGCCTGGACCGAACGCGGCCGGCTCGTCCCCGCCGCCCAGCTCCTCTCCCGACTCGCCCCCGGGCTGGCGACGCCTGCCGGAACCACCCCCTTGCCCCTCCACCCCTGGCAGGCCCGCGACCTGCTGGCCCGCCCCGCCGTCGCCGCCCTCCGCGACGCGGGACTCCTGACCGACCTGGGCCCGTACGGCGACCCGTGGTACCCCACCTCCTCCGTCCGGACCGTCCACCGCCCCGGCGCCCCCGCGATGCTCAAGCTGTCCCTAGGCCTTCGCATCACCAACTCCCGCCGCGAGAACCTCCGCAAGGAACTCCACCGCGGAGTCGAGGTGCACCGGCTGCTGCGCACCGGCCTCGCCGATCAGTGGCAGGCGGCCCACCCCGGCTTCGACATCGTCCGCGACCCCGCCTGGGTCGCCGTCGACACCCCCGACGGCACACCCGTCCAAGGACTCGACGCCTTGCTACGCCACAACCCCTTCCGCTCCGGTGACGACGCCGTCTGCATCGCCGCACTCACCGCTCCCCGCCCCTGGCCCGGCCGGACCACGATGCGCTCACGGCTCGCCGAGACGGTCTCCCGGCTCGCCGCGTCCACCGGCCGGCCCACCCCGGCGGTAGCCGCCGAGTGGTTCCTGCGCTACCTCGACCACGTCGTCCTCCCGGTCCTCGCCTTCGACGCGCTCGCAGGCATCGCCCTCGAAGCCCACCAGCAGAACACCCTGGTGCTCCTCGACCCGGCCGGCTGGCCCATCGGTGGCCGCTACCGCGACAACCAGGGCTACTACTTCCGCGACTCCCACCGCGCGGAACTCGAAGCCAGGCTGCCCGGCATCGGCACCACCAGCGACACCTTCGTCGCCGACGCCGTCACCGACGAACGCTTCGCCTACTACCTCGGCATCAACAACGTCTTCGGGCTGATCGGAGCCTTCGGATCGCAGCACCTCGCGGATGAACGCGTCCTGCTCGCCGCCTTCCGCCGGTTCCTGGGCAAAGCCTCCCGCCTCGGTCCGCTCCCCGCGCTGCTGCTCGATTCGCCCACCCTCCGCTGCAAGGCGAATCTGCTCACCCGCCTGGGCGGCCTGGACGAACTCGTCGGCCCGGTCGACACCCAGTCCGTCTACGTCACCATCACCAACCCCCTTCACGACTGAACGAGCGAACGACCCAACGACCCGACGACTCGACGGCGCAGCGGCTGACCGCACGACGACCCAGCGACTCGACGACCGACCGACTGACCGACCGACGCGCCCCATCGACCCGGAGAAGAGCCGATGCCTTCCACCCGCACCCCCATCGGTCCCACCCGCACGGCCGCCGCCACCGCCTCGGTCATCGGGGAACCCGCCTCACCACGGCTCAACGCCCAACGGTTGCCGTTGCTCGCCGAGGCAGACCTGCTCGACTCACCGGCCGCATGGAGCGCCGTCGCCACCCCGGTCGGGGCGTTCCGCCTGGAACCCGTACGACCGCGCCACGACCTGGAACTCCTCACCCGCTGGATGAACGACCCCGACGTGGCCACCTATTGGGAACTCGCCGGCCCCGCAACCGTCACGGCCGCCCACCTAAGGGCACAGCTGGACAGCGACGGCCGCAGCATCCCCTGCCTGGGTCTGCTCGACGGCACACCGATGAGCTACTGGGAGCTCTACCGGGCCGACCTCGACCCGCTCGCCCGGCACTACCCGGCGCGCCCCCACGACACGGGTATCCACCTGCTGATCGGTGACGGCACGAACCGCGGCCGGGGTCTGGGCACCACCCTGCTCCGCGCGGTCGCAGACCTGGTGTTCGACAACCGGCCACGCTGTGCTCGCGTGATCGCCGAACCGGACATCCGTAACACCCCCTCCGTATCAGCCTTCCTGAATTCCGGTTTCCGCTGTTCCGCGGAAATCGACCTCCCCGAGAAGCGTGCCGCGCTGATGATCCGGGAACGGGCGCTGCGCAATCTCCTCTGAATGCCGCCCCGCAGTCCTCGCACCGTCATCGCTCGACGCTTCTGCATTCAACGCGTGTGCACTCAACACCTCGCACTCAACGCGTCTGCAATTGAAAACTCCGCGCCGTGGACCGAAGTTCCCGATACCCGAGGAGTCCCGTGTCGAATTTCTCCGCCGCGTCAGGTTCCACCGGCCCCCACTTCCCGGAGGCGGTGGCACCGTCGCCCCAGCACCCGAGCACACCACCCGAGATCAACGGCGTGACCTGGGAAACCGCCACCCGCCGGCTGCTCGCCAAGATGCTCGGGGAATTCGCGTACGAGGAGATCATCAGTCCCGTTCCGGCCCCCGCCGCAGCAGGCGACGCCTGGAGCCTCGCCCTGGACGACGGCAGCACCCTCGGCTTCCGCGCCCGCCGCCGCTCCTACGGCAGCTGGGACGTCAACGCCGGCACCATCACCCTCACCCCACCGCCGCTTTCCCCACAGCCCCCTTCGTTAGAGCCCCCGACCCCCCAGCCCCCGACCCCCTTCGGGGACCCGTTCGAGTTCCTGGTCCGCGCCCGTACCCTCCTCGGTCTCGACGGCGGCACCCTCGGCCACCTCGTCCGCGAGCTCAGCGCCACCCTCTCCGCCGACGCCCGCCTCGACCACCACGCCCTCACCGCCGACGTCCTCGCAGACCTCGACTACGCCGCGCTCGAAGGGCACCAGACCGGCCACCCCTGGCTCGTGCTCAACAAGGGCCGCGTCGGGATGTCCGCGGCCGACACCGCCGCCTGGGCCCCCGAATCCCGCACCCGCCAACGGCTGCCCTGGCTCGCCGCCCACACCTCCCTGGCCGAGTACCGGGGAACCGGCGCGATGGAGGACCCCGCGCGCCTGTACTCCGCGGAGCTCGACGCCGTCACCCGCGCCGCCTTCGACCGGACGCTGCGCGACCGCGGCCTCGACCCCCGCGGTTACCTCTACCTCCCGGTGCACCCCTGGCAGTGGGACGAGATAGTGCTCCCGCTCTTCGCGCCCGCCCTCGCCTCGGGCGCGCTGGTACCGCTGCCCGCGGATCCCGACGTACGACTGCCCCAGCAGTCGATCCGTACCTTCCTCAACCTGACCCGTCCCGATCGGCACAGCGTCAAGCTGCCGCTCTCCGTCCTGAACACCATGGTCTGGCGCGGGCTGCCCTGCGACCTGACCCTCGCCGCGCCCGCAGTCACCGCCTGGATCCACTCCCTGCGCGACGAGGACCCGTTCCTGCGCGACGAGTGCCGGGTCCTCCTCCTCGGCGAGGTGGCCTCCGTGACCGTCCGGCATCCCGTCTACGACCGGCTCCCCGAGGTCCCGTACCAGTACAAGGAACTTCTCGGCGCGATCTGGCGCGAGCCCCTGACCGGCCGGCTCGCCCCCGGCGAGCGGGCCCGCACCCTCGCCTCCCTCCTGCACACCGACCCGCGCGGACGCTCCTTCACCGCCGAGCTCGTCGCCCGCTCGGGACTGTCCCCCACCGTCTGGCTCCAGAGGCTCTTCGCCGCCCTGCTGCCCCCGCTGCTCCACTTCCTCTACCGGTACGGCACCGTCTTCTCGCCCCACGGCGAGAACACCATCGTGATCTTCGACGAGGGTGACGTCCCCGTCCGGCTCGCGGTCAAGGACTTCGTGGACGACGTCAACATCAGCCGGGAGCCGCTGCCCGAGCACGAGGCGATGCCCGCCCAGGTGCGTGCCGCGCTGCTGACGGAGCCGCCCGCCTACCTGACGCAGTTCATCCACTCCGGACTGTTCGTCGGCGTCTTCCGCTACCTGTCCGCGATCTGCGAGGACCGGATGGGAGTGCCCGAGAGCGAGTTCTGGTCCCTCGTACGGGCGGAGATCCTCCGCCACCAGGCCCGTTTCCCCGAGCTCAAGGACCGCTACGAGCTCTTCGACCTGCTCACGGAGCGGATCGACCGGCTGTGCCTCAACCGGAACCGGCTGCACGAGGACGGCTACCGCGACCGCCCGGACCGCCCGCACGCGGTCACCCACGGGACCGTTCCCAACCCCCTCCACCGGCCGTGAACCGACGGCGGGGACGTCTGCGATGCGGCTGCTGTCAGTGCGGCCCCGTAGGGTTGGCATTGCTATGACGAAGCCCTCCCTCCCCGACCTGCTGCACGCCGCCGTCTCCGCCGTCGGCGGCACGGAGCGGCCCGGCCAGGTGGCCATGGCCGAAGCCGTCGCCGAAGCGATCGACGAGAACTCCCACCGGCTGATCCAGGCCGGCACCGGCACCGGTAAGTCCCTCGGCTACCTGGTGCCGGCCCTCGCGCACGGCGAGCGCGTCGTCGTCGCCACGGCGACGCTGGCCCTCCAGCGGCAGCTCGTCGAGCGCGACCTGCCCCGGACGGTGGAGGCGCTGCATCCCCAGCTCCGCCGCCGGCCGCAGTTCGCCATGCTCAAGGGACGTTCCAACTACCTGTGTCTGCACCGGCTCCATGAGGGTGCGCCGCAGGACGAGGAGGAGGGCCTCTTCGACCAGTTCGAAGCGGCCGCTCCCACCAGCAAGCTGGGCCAGGACCTGCTGCGCCTGCGGGACTGGGCGGACGAAACCGAGACCGGCGACCGCGACGACCTGACGCCCGGCGTGTCCGACAAGGCGTGGGCGCAGATCTCCGTCTCGTCCCGTGAGTGCCTGGGCGCGACGAAGTGCGCCTACGGAGCCGAGTGCTTCGCCGAGGCCGCCCGCGAGCGGGCGAAGCTCGCGGACGTCGTCGTCACCAACCACGCCCTCCTCGCGATCGATGCCATCGAGGGCGCCCCCGTGCTGCCCCCGCACGAGGTGCTGATCGTGGACGAGGCCCATGAACTCGTCTCCCGCGTCACCGGCGTCGCCACCGGTGAGCTCACCCCGGGCCAGGTGAACCGGGCCGTCAAGCGCGCGGCCAAGCTCGTCGACGAGAAGACCGCCGACTCCCTGCAGACCGCATCGGAGTCCTTCGAACGCGTCATGGAGCTGGCCCTGCCCGGCCGGCTGGAGCAGATTCCCGAAGACCTCGCGTACGCGCTGATGTCCCTGCGCGACGCCGCGCGCAACGTGATCTCCGCGATCGGTTCCACCCGCGACAAGTCCGTCCAGGACGAGGACGCCGTCCGCAAGCAGGCCCTGGCCGCGGTGGAAAGCGTCCACGCGGTGGCGGAGCGGATCGTCCTCGGCTCGGAGTACGACGTCGTCTGGTACGAACGCCATGACCGTTTCGGGGCCACCCTGCGGGTCGCTCCCCTCTCGGTGTCCGGCCTGCTGCGCGAGAAGCTGTTCGAAGAGCGGTCGGTGGTCCTCACCTCCGCCACGCTCAAACTCGGCGGCGACTTCAACGGCGTCGCCGGCTCGCTCGGCCTGTCGCCGGAAGGCGTGGGCGGCGACGACGTGCCCGTCTGGAAGGGGCTGGATGTCGGCTCACCCTTCGACTACCCCAAGCAGGGCATCCTCTACGTCGCCAAGCACCTGGCCACCCCCGGCCGCGAGGGAACCCGCGGCGACATGATGGACGAGCTGGCGGAGCTGATCGAGGCGGCCGGTGGCCGGACCCTCGGGCTGTTCTCCTCCATGCGCGGCGCCAAGGCGGCCGCCGAGGAGCTGCGCGGACGGCTGTCGAACCCGATCCTCCTCCAGGGGGAGGAGACGCTCGGTGAGCTGATCAAGGCGTTCGCCGCGGATCCGAAGACCTGTCTGTTCGGCACGCTGTCGCTGTGGCAGGGAGTGGACGTGCCCGGGCCCAGCTGCCAGCTGGTGATCATGGACCGGATCCCGTTCCCCCGTCCCGACGACCCGCTGATGAGCGCCCGGCAGAAATCGGTCGAGGAGCACGGGGGCAACGGCTTCATGGCGGTCGCGGCCACGCATGCCGCCCTGCTGATGGCCCAGGGCGCGGGCCGGCTCGTACGGGCTACCGGGGACCGGGGTGTCGTCGCGGTCCTCGACCCGCGGTTGGCCACGGCTCGCTACGGAACCTTCCTGCGCGCCACCCTGCCGGACTTCTGGTACACCACGGACCGCAACCAGGTCCGCCGCTCGCTGGCCGCGATCGACGCTTCGGCGCAGGCGGACGGCAAGTAGTCCGACGGGCATGAAGGGGTTCGGCGGTCCCGAAGCAGTTCGACGGGCACGATAGGCAGCCCGACGGCCGGCGGCCCCCGGCCTCACGGCACGAAGCAGCTCCGGGACCGGCGCAGAGGTCCCGGAGCTGGATGGGGGCGACGGGTGTCAGACCCGGCGCAGAACGGCGACGACCTTGCCGAGGATGGTGGCTTCGTCGCCGGGGATGGGCTGGTACGCGGCGTTGTGCGGAAGCAGCCAGACGTGGCCGTCCTCGCGCTTGAACCGCTTGACGGTGGCCTCGCCGTCCAGCATCGCGGCGACGATGTCGCCGTTCTCCGCGACGGGCTGACGGCGGACGGTGACCCAGTCGCCGTCGCAGATGGCCGCCTCGATCATCGAGTCACCGACGACCTTGAGGACGAAGAGTTCGCCGTCGCCGACCAGCTGGCGGGGGAGCGGGAAGACGTCCTCCACCGACTCCTCGGCGAGGATCGGGCCGCCGGCGGCGATCCGTCCGACCAGGGGAACGTAGGAGGCGGCGGGCTTGCCGGTGGTGTCGGTGGGCTGCGAGCTGGGCTGGTCCGAGCCGCGCACCTCGTAGGCCCGCGGGCGGTGCGGGTCGCGCCGCAGGAACCCCTTGCGCTCGAGGGCCATCAGCTGGTGGGCGACCGACGACGTGCTCGACAGGCCGACCGCCTGGCCGATCTCGCGCATCGACGGCGGGTAGCCCCGGCGCTGCACCGAATCGCGAATGACCTCGATGACCCTGCGCTGCCGGTCCGTGAGCCCGGAGCTGTCGGCGCGAATGCCTGGAGGTCGCCCTGGCAGCGAGCGTGCGGGGCGCACGGACTCCGCCTCCGGGTTCTGACGTGCGTCGTTCATGGCATGCACCGGCTCAAGTCGGCTCTGGGAGCGGTTCTGGGCAGTGATGGTGGCACTGTCTGCGGTCGTGGTCACGTCGGCCCCTCTCGAAATGTTCTCCCTAGCTGGACAACGGTAGTTGCTTTCGAAAGGTTGCGCCAAACACACGTTCGAGTGAAATATCGCAGATCGTCCACCTGGAGCACATCGAGAGGTGTATGGACCGACAGTCAGACCGAACGCGGGTTCGGCCGCTCCCATGCCGCCTACGGTACCCTTCCGGGTCGGATCGTCACCGGGCGGGCCGCGCCCAGTGTGGCACCGCCGGCCCCGGGAACCCTGCATCGGAGCCCGCGACACGCGGCGGGCAGTAAATCCACCACAACCCAAGATCTAGTGGTTGGATGAGCGCTGCCACCCAGAAGTTGTGGTCCCGGGTCCGCTCGGGCTCCCGGCATCGCATATGCTGGTGGCTGCTTCACCAGCCCCCGGCAGAGCCTCGTTCCTTGCCGCTCAGGGGCCCGGTGGGGTGATCAGTCGTGCCTAAGAGGGAGGGTGAGGGAACCATGCACTGCCCCTTCTGCAGGCACCCCGACAGCCGGGTCGTCGACAGCCGCACCACCGATGACGGCACGTCGATCCGCCGACGCCGTCAGTGCCCCGACTGCTCCCGTCGTTTCACCACGGTGGAAACGGCCTCGCTGATGGTGATCAAGCGCAGCGGTGTGACCGAACCCTTCAGTCGCTCCAAGGTCATCTCCGGCGTCCGCAAGGCGTGCCAGGGGCGCCCGGTCACCGAGGACGCCCTCGCCAAGCTCGGCCAGCGGGTCGAGGAGGCGCTGCGCGCCACCGGGAGTGCCGAGCTGACCACGCACGACGTGGGCCTGGCCATACTCGGCCCGCTGCAGGAGCTCGATCTGGTCGCGTACCTGCGGTTCGCGTCCGTGTACAAAGCGTTCGACACCCTTGAAGACTTCGAGACCGCCATCGCGGAGCTCCGTGAACGGCAGTCTCATCCCCATGAGTGCGAGCCGGGGGGGACCCCCGCGGTCGTCCCCGTGCCCGCCTCCGCCGCCGACTGACCGGACGGGCCGCAGCGCGGCCCCGGCCCGGTCGGTCAGGCGAGATTCGTAGATACGTAGATACAGACACACGGCACCGTGCTGCGGAATATCGCTGGCACATCAGGGCGTTTTTGCCCGCATATGGGAGGCGGCATGACAGAGACGGCGAGCGGCTCGGCACGAGGTTCCCGCGCCAAGGGAACCAAGGCTGCCAAGAGCGGCCTGCGGATCGAGCGCATCCACACCACCCCGGGCGTGCACCCGTATGACGAGGTGAGCTGGGAGCGCCGTGACGTCGTCATGACCAACTGGCGCGACGGCTCGGTCAACTTCGAGCAGCGTGGCGTCGAGTTCCCCGACTTCTGGTCGGTGAACGCGGTCAACATCGTCACCAGCAAGTACTTCCGCGGCGCGGTCGGCACCTCGCAGCGCGAGACCGGTTTGAAGCAGCTCATCGACCGGATCGTGAAGACCTACACGAAGGCCGGCGAGGACTACGACTACTTCGCCTCGCCCGCGGATGCCGAGATCTTCGAGCACGAGCTGACGTACGCCCTCCTGCACCAGATCTTCAGCTTCAACTCCCCGGTGTGGTTCAACGTCGGAACGCCCCAGCCGCAGCAGGTCTCCGCCTGCTTCATCCTGGCCGTCGACGACTCCATGGAGTCGATCCTCGACTGGTACAAGGAAGAGGGAATGATCTTCAAGGGCGGCTCCGGCGCCGGCCTGAACCTCTCCCGCATCCGCTCCTCCAAGGAGCTCCTCTCCTCCGGTGGCAACGCCTCCGGCCCGGTCTCCTTCATGCGGGGCGCCGACGCGTCCGCAGGAACGATCAAGTCGGGCGGCGCCACGCGCCGGGCGGCCAAGATGGTCGTCCTGGACGTCGACCACCCGGACGTCGAGGACTTCATCGCCACCAAGGTGAAGGAAGAGGAGAAGATCCGCGCCCTGCGCGACGCGGGCTTCGACATGGACCTGGGCGGCGACGACATCACGTCCGTCCAGTACCAGAACGCCAACAACTCCGTCCGCGTGAACGACGAGTTCATGACGGCCGTCGAGAACGGCACCGAGTTCGGCCTGCGTGCCCGCATGACCGGCGAGGTCATCGAGAAGGTCGACGCCAAGGCGCTCTTCCGCAAGCTCGCCGAGGCGGCGTGGGCCTGTGCCGACCCGGGCATCCAGTACGACGGTGTGATCAACAACTGGCACACCTGCCCCGAGTCCGGCCGCATCACCGCGTCCAACCCGTGCAGCGAGTACATGCACCTGGACAACACGTCCTGCAACCTCGCCTCGCTGAACCTCATGAAGTTCCTCCACGACGACGGCAAGGGCAACCAGTCCTTCGACGCGGAGCGCTTCGCCAAGGTCGTCGAGCTGGTCATCACCGCGATGGACATCTCGATCTGCTTCGCGGACTTCCCGACGCAGAAGATCGGCGAGAACACCCGCGCCTTCCGCCAGCTCGGCATCGGCTACGCCAACCTCGGCGCCCTGCTGATGGCCACGGGCCACGCCTACGACTCGGACGGCGGCCGCACCCTCGCCGCCTCGATCACCTCGCTGATGACCGGTACGGCGTACCGGCGCTCCGCCGAGCTGGCCGCGATCGTCGGCCCGTACGACGGCTACGCCCGCAACGCCGAGTCGCACAAGCGCGTGATGAAGCAGCACGCCGACGCGAACGCCGTCGCACCGCGCACCGACGACCTGGACAACGCGATCTGGGCGGCGGCCACCGAGACCTGGCAGGACGTCCTGCGCCTCGGCGAGAAGAACGGCTTCCGCAACTCCCAGGCCTCCGTCCTCGCCCCGACCGGCACCATCGGTCTGGCGATGTCCTGCGACACCACCGGTGTCGAGCCGGACCTGGCCCTGGTCAAGTTCAAGAAGCTCGTCGGCGGCGGCTCGATGCAGATCGTCAACGGCACCGTCCCGCAGGCCCTGCGCCGCCTGGGCTACCAGGAGGAGCAGATCGAGGCGATCGTCTCCCACATCGCCGAGCACGGTGTGGTCGTCGACGCCCCGGGCCTCAAGACCGAGCACTACTCGATCTTCGACTGCGCCATGGGCGAGCGCTCCATCTCCCCGATGGGCCACGTGCGCATGATGGCCGCGATCCAGCCGTGGATCTCCGGCGCGATCTCCAAGACGGTCAACATGCCGGAGTCGGCGACCGTCGAGGAGATCGAGGAGATCTACTTCGAGGCGTGGAAGATGGGCGTCAAGGCGCTCGCGATCTACCGCGACAACTGCAAGGTCGGCCAGCCCCTCTCCGCCAAGAAGAAGGAAGAGGAGAAGGAGGAGGTCACCGCCAAGGCGGAGGACACCATCCGGGCAGCGGTCGAGAAGGTCATCGAGTACCGCCCGGTCCGCAAGCGCCTGCCGAAGGGCCGCCCGGGGATCACGACCTCGTTCACGGTCGGCGGCGCCGAGGGCTACATGACCGCGAACTCCTACCCGGACGACGGCCTGGGCGAGGTCTTCCTCAAGATGTCCAAGCAGGGTTCCACCCTCGCGGGCATGATGGACGCCTTCTCGATCGCCGTATCCGTCGGCCTCCAGTACGGCGTGCCGCTGGAGACCTACGTCTCGAAGTTCACGAACATGCGCTTCGAGCCGGCCGGCATGACGGACGACCCGGACGTGCGGATGGCGCAGTCGATCGTCGACTACATCTTCCGCCGCCTGGCGCTGGACTTCCTGCCGTTCGAGACCCGCTCGGCGCTCGGCATCCACACCGCCGAAGAGCGTCAGCGCCACCTCGACACCGGCTCGTACGAGCCGATGGACGAGGAGGAACTGGACACCGAGTCGCTGGCCCAGTCGGCCCCGCTCGCGGCCGTCCCCTCGGAGCAGCCGAAGCCTGCCGTTGCCGCCCCGGTCACGGTCCCGGCCCCGAAGACGGCGCACTCCAGCGCCGAACTCGTCGAGATGCAGCTCGGCGTCTCGGCCGACGCCCCGCTGTGCTTCTCCTGCGGTACGAAGATGCAGCGCGCCGGCTCCTGCTACATCTGCGAGGGCTGCGGCTCGACCAGCGGTTGCAGCTGATCGTGAGCCCTCGTAGGGCGTGAATCAGCAGCTCGGGTGGGGTGTCCGCACAACGCGGACACCCCACCTGCGTTTTGCCGACGCGGCTGTCCTGCCGAGTGCGGCCTTGCCCCGGCGCACCGTGCTGCTATGCGGCTCGTTCTGCTTCCGTAATGGCCAGGTGCAGGGTTCGGCGGGCTCGTGCCAAGTCCTGCGCGCGCTGGTCGAGGCGGTCGAGTTGGGCGCGGAGCTTGTCCAGCACTCCCGGGCACGGACGGAGGGAGCCGTCGGCGAGTGCACAGGGCAGCACCTGCCGGATCAAGCTGGTGGGCAGCCCGGCCGCCAGCAGGGAGCGGATCTGCCTGACCCTCTGCTCGGCCGCATCGTCGTAGTCGCGGTATCCGTTGGCCTGGCGAACCGAGGTGAGGAGGCCGACGCGTTCGTAGTAGCGGAGCAGGCGCTCGCTCGTCCCGGTCCGTTTGGCCAACTGCCCGATCAACATCGCCATCTCCGCCGGCTTGACCTTGTCATGGTGTCAGCCTTCAACGATGGGACGGGCGGCGGCATTCCGTCACCGTCATGGGCCCCGACCAGGAGCATCCGTTGATCATCGATGCGCACAGCCACGTCCACGATCCCGTGGACAGCCACATCGCCCTGCTGGACGAGGCAGGAGTCGACCGTGCCGTGCTCTTCGGCACCCGGCCGCATCCGGAGCGGGCCACCGATCTGGCCTCGTTCCGGCACGAGATGAGTGTGCTGGACGAGACGATCAGCGGCCGCTCGGACGGGCCGGACGGCTACGAGGCGGCACGGGAGGAACACGCCTCGGCATGCGCGGCGCATCCCGACCGTTTCATCGGCTTCGGGAAGGTCCGCCTGGAGCTGCCGGCTCAGCAGATCGCGGCGGAGGTCGAGCGGGAGGTCGTCGGCCGGGGCTTTCGGGGGGTCGGTGAGCTGACTCCGCCACCGGGCGGGGCCGGTCTGATCGAGCCGGTCCTGCGGGCGGCCGCCGATCACGGTGGGCTGCCGGTGGTCGTGCACGGGTTCGCGCCGACCACGGCGTCAGACCTGGCCGCCCTCGCCGCTCTCGCGCGCCGCCACCCGAGCGTTCCCCTGGTGATCAGCCAACTCGGCGGAACGAACTGGCTGACGGCCATCGAGCTGGCCCGGGACACCCCGAACATGTACCTGGAACTGTCGACGGCGAACATCATCTTCGCGGTGCGGCTGGCCATCGGCGAGGTGCCTGACCGCACGCTGTTCGGTTCGGACGCGCCCTATGGTGACCCGTTCCTCGCCCGCGCCACCGTGGAACGAGTGACCAGCCCGGGAGCGCTGCGCGATCGCGTCCTCGGCGGCACCCTCGCGGAGTTGCTCGACCTCTGAGCGCACGACCGGGGGCGCGGGGGCCGGAGGGCGGCGCGGGGCCGGGGGGAAGGGGGTGGCGGGTGCGGGGCCGCGGGACGATCATGGTGCGGGGGCGTGGTGATCGCCGCGGCTCCCGGATTTCACACGGGGGAGTGGGAGAGCCATGTGGAGCGGTGACGAGCTGGACCTCGACGCGTATCTGGCGCGGATCGGCATCGGGGAGGGCGGCGAAGGCGAAGGCGCGCGAGGGGAACTGCGGCCCGACCTGGAGACGTTGTACGCAGTGCACCGGGCGCACACCGCCGCCATACCCTTCGAGAGCCTGGACGTCACGCTCGGCCGCCCCGTCGAGCTGGACGTCACCTCGCTGCAGGACAAGCTCGTGCACCGCCGCCGCGGCGGCTACTGCTACGAGCAGAACTCGCTGCTGGCCGCAGCCCTCCAGCGGATCGGCTTCGAGGTGGCCGGGCGCGGCGCCCGCAACAGGGCCCGCGGGGACACCCTGCTGCCGGTGACGCACGCCGTCCTCGTCGTCACCGTCGAGGGTGAACCCTGGCTGTGCGACGCGGGATACGGGTATCCCGGACCGTTCGAGCCCGTCCCGCTCGGGCGGCCCGGTGCCGAAGTGCGGCAGGGGGAGTGGACGTACGCCGTCCACCAGGAGGAGGACGGGCTCCTCGTCCTGCGCTGGCTGCGCGAGGGCACCTGGCGCGACCTCTACGCCTTCACCCCGCAGCCCTACCACCCCGTCGACTACGTGGTGCTGAACCACTACAGCTCCTCGCACCCGCGCTCGGCCTTCCTCGGCAAGGTCATCGTCCAACTGCCCGGCGAGGACGTGCGGGTGGCTCTCCTGGGCCGCGAGCTGACCCGCTGGTACCCGGACGGGCGGGTGGAGAGCCGGACCGTGACTGCCGATGAGGTGATCCCTTCGCTCGCCCGGGAGTTCGGCCTTCGGCTGTCCGAGCGGGACGCGGCTGATCTCGTGGGGATCTTCCGCGCCGAGGACTGACCCGGGCCGCGCCGGGCCCGTACGATGGCGCGGTGCTGGTCAAGTGGATTCGCTGCACGGTGACGGACCGACGCGGGTTCGAGCGTGGGCAGCGCAAATGGGCGGGGCTGCCGGGCGAGCCCGGATTCCGGGGGCAGGGCGGCGGATGGAGCCGGGGCCGGCAGGGGGTGGCGCACGTCTTCGCGTTCTGGGAGAGCCGGTCCTTCTACGACTCCTTCATGGCACGGTCGCACGACCGGCTGGCCGCCTCCCAGAACGGCACCTTCACCGACGCGCGGGTCACGCTCTTCGACTACCGCTTCGACGTGAAGACCGGTTTCGAGCCGCGTTTCTCCGACGCCGACGTGGTCCGGGTCGCCCACACCCGGGTGCGTGAGGGGCGGGTGGAGCACTTCGCACTGATGCAGGAGAAGGTCTGGAACCCGGCCATGGCAGGGTCGCCGGGCATGATCCGCGGCCTCTTCGGGGAAGCCCCGGGGCGGGAGTTCCTGGTGCTGTCGATGTGGCGGGCGGCCGCCGAACACGGCAAGTACCGGCAGGAGCGGGTCGAGCGGCTCTCGTTGCGCGCGCAGACCGAGGCCGACGTGGAGGCGCTGACCGGTGACGTCGTCGACCTCGAACCCTCGTGGACGGTATGACCGTAGGACGAGCGGCGCTCTGACCGGCGTGCCCGTTCGAATCACGCGCCGGTGGCCGAATAAGGTCGTGGAATGGTACGACCACGGCGCATCGTCCTCGTCCGGCACGGGGAATCCCAGGGCAATGCCGATGACACGGTGTACGAGCGGGAGCCCGACCACGCCCTGCGGCTGACGCCGACCGGGCGCGAGCAGGCCCGGCAGGCCGGCGCACGGCTGCGCGACCTGTTCGGAGACGAGCGCATCAGCGCCTACGTCTCCCCCTACCGCCGGACCCTGCAGACCTTCCGCGAACTGGGGCTGGACCCGACGCGGGTCCGCATGCGGGAGGAACCGCGGCTGCGCGAACAGGACTGGGGGAACTGGCAGGACCACGACGACGTGCGCCTGCAGAAGGCGTACCGGGACGCGTACGGGCATTTCTTCTACCGCTTCGCGCAGGGCGAGTCGGGCGCCGACGTGTACGACCGGGTCGGGTCCTTCCTGGAGAGCCTGTACCGCAGCTTCGAGGCTCCCGACCATCCCGAGAACGTGCTGCTTGTGACGCACGGCCTGACGATGCGGCTGTTCTGCATGCGCTGGTTCCATTGGTCGGTGGCCGAGTTCGAGGCCCTGAGCAACCCGGGGAACGGTGAATTCAGGACACTCGTGCTCGGTCCGGACGGCCGGTACCGCCTGGACCGCCCGTTTGAGCGGTGGACCACACCGGAGCCTTACGACCTCGACGACTAAAGTGACGTGCGATGACCGCTGACTCCACTCCCGAGAGGCGCTACGCACGCGCCATGTCCAGCCTTCGCGGGCTGGCCCTGGGGGACGCCCTGGGTTCCCAGTACTTCGTCCCCGTGAACTACCCACTGCTCAAGCGGCGCGAGCTGCCCGCGGGCAGCGAGACCTGGCAGTGGACCGACGACACCGAGATGGCCTGCTCGGTGATGGCCGTCCTCGCCGACCACGGGCGCATCGACCAGGACGCGCTGGCCGCCTCCTTCGCCCACCACCACGACTTCGACCGCGGCTACGGGCCCGCCGTCAACCGGATGCTGCGGCTCATCCGGGAGGGCGAGGACTGGCGCACCCTGGCGGCCGAGCTCTTCAACGGGCAGGGCTCCTGGGGCAACGGCGCCGCCATGCGCATCGCACCGCTCGGCGCCTGGTACGCGGACGATCCCGAGCAGGCCACGCACCAGGCGGAGATCTCCGCGTACACCACCCACCAGCACCGCGAGGCGGTGTGCGGGGCGATGGCCGTAGCCGCCGCGGCCGCGCTCGCGGCGGACGACGCCGGGCCGCCGAAGGCCGCCGACCTGCTGGACGGCGTGATCGCGCTGGTGCCGCGCAGCGCCGTGGGCGCGGGGCTGCGGCGGGCGCGGGACATGCTGGACTACGGCGACGCCACCACGGTCGCGGCGGTCCTGGGCTGCGGCCGGCGCACCAGCGCCCACGACACGGTGCCGTTCGCCCTGTGGTCGGCGGCGCGTTCGCTGGACGACTACGAGCGGGCGTTCTGGACCACCGCACAGGTGGGCGGGGACGTGGACACGACGTGCGCCATCGTCGGCGGTGTCCTGGGCGCGCGCGGCGACGCGGTGCTGCCGCAGGCGTGGCTGGCGCGGACCGAGCCCCTCCCGGCGTGGCTGCCGGACGCGCCGCGCTGAGGGCCGGGGCGCCCGGCGCATAGTGCGGCGACGCGTGAGGAGGAGCCCCGGGCGTGCAACGCGGCCGGGCGGGTAAGGCGGCGACGCGCAATGCGGCCCGGGCGCGCCGGATGTTCCGGGGCGCCCGGGCCTGCGTACGGTTTTGCCCCCTCAGGCCGTCGGACCGGCCTCGGCGGCGGTTCCGCTGAGGGCCTCCAGGTCGCTCTTGCGTACCCGGATCACCAGGAGCGCGGTCGCCAGGGCGAGCCCCGCCATCGCGACGGCCGCCAGGAAGGCGGTGGAGATGCCCTGCGTGAGGACGAGGTCGCCCCACGGGTCGGGCAGCCGATGGGTCTCCTTGAACGCGGCCAGCTGACCGGGGTCCGCCTTCGCCATGAAGGCCGGGACCTGCTTGGTGGCCTCGTCACGGCTCGCGGTGCCGAAGACGGTGACCAGGATGGACAGGCCGAGCGAGCCGCCGACCTGCTGGCTGGCGTTGAGCAGCCCGGAGGCCGCGCCCGCCTCGCGGGGTGCAACCCCGGAGACGGCGGTGAGGGTGAGGGTCACGAAGTTCAGGCCCATGCCGAAGCCGAACAGCACCATCGGCCCGAGCACCCCGGACACGTACGAGCTGTCCGTCTCGATGAAGCTCAGCCAGGCCAGGCCCGAACCGGTGAGCGCGGACCCGGCGACCATGAACGGCTTGGGGCCGAAGCGGGGCAGGAACCGCTGCGAGAGCCCGGCGGCCGTGACGATGGCGACGGTCACGGGCAGGAAGCCGAGACCGGACTGGATCGGTGAGAAGCCGAGCACGTTCTGCACGAACTGGACGATGAAGAAGAACATGCCGAACATCGCCGCGGCCAGGCCGAGCATGATCACGTAGGTGCCGGCGCGGTTGCGGTCGGCGAACATCCGCAGCGGGATGATGGGTTCGCGCGCCCTGGACTCGATGACGACGAACAGCGCGAGCAGCACCAGCGCGGCGGCGAAGGAGCCGATCGTGAGCGAGTCGCGCCACCCGTCCTCGGACGCGCGGATGAATCCGTAGACCAGCGAGGCCATGCCACCGGTGGAGGTGAGCGCCCCGGCGATGTCGAAACGGCCCGGGTGGCGTTCCGACTCGCTGATGAACAGCGGCGCGAGGACGGCGATCAGGACGCCGATCGGCACGTTGACGAACAGGACCCAGCGCCAGTCGAGCCATTCGGTCAGCATGCCGCCGGCCAGCAGGCCGATCGCGCCGCCGCCGGCCGAGACGGCGGCGAACACGCCGAAGGCCCGGTTGCGTTCGGGACCTTCCGCGAACGTCGTGGTGATCAGCGCCAGCGAGGTCGGCGAGGCGATGGCGCCGCCGACTCCCTGGAGGGCGCGGGCGGCCAGGAGCTGCCAGGGTTCCTGGGCGAATCCGCCGAGGAGGGAGGCAAGGGTGAAGAGCAGGATTCCGGTCATGAAGACCCGGCGCCGGCCCAGGATGTCGCCGGCCCGGCCGCCGAGCAGGAGCAGGCCGCCGAACGTGAGGGTGTAGGAGCTGAGCACCCAGGACAGGTCGGTGGTGGAGAAGGCGAGCGCGGTCTGGATGTGGGGCAGCGCGATGTTCACGATCGTCGCGTCGAGCACGACCATGAGCTGGCACGCGGCGATCACCGCGAGCGCCACACCGGGTCGGCCCGGGTGGCGGGCGGCTCCCGATATCCGCGGCTTGTCGAGTTGAACGCTTGTCACTGAGGATCCCCCCGAAGTGAAATAGTGAACGCATCCGTTCACTCGCGCACCACCGTAGGAGCTACATTTAGTGAACGCAAGCGTTCACTAAGGCCGAAAATGCGTGCGCTGGGCGCGCTGGCCGGTCGGAGGTATGGAGCATGACGGGTTCCCCCTGGTCGCAGGCGCCTGCGGGGCGCAGGAGGGGCCCGGAGCTCGAACGGGCCATCCTGGACGCGGCGCTGGAGCAGCTGAGCACCGTTGGCTGGAACGCGCTCACGATGGAGGGCGTCGCGGCCGCCGCGCGGACGGGGAAGGCGGCGCTGTACCGGCGCTGGCCGTCGAAGGCCGCGCTCGTGGCCGAGGTGCTCGGCGCCGGACTGCCGCCGCTGGGCCGGATCCCGGACACCGGGTCGATCCGCGATGACCTCTACGGGTTGTGTGTGCGGATGTGTGACGTGATGCGCTCACGCGCCGGCGTTGCCCTGCGTGCGGTACTTCACGAATGCGACCCCGACAATGCGGACCGGTTCCGCGGCGTGATCTGGAACGGGCTGCACCAACCCGCCCAGGGAGTGATCCAAGCCCTTGTGCGGCGCGGCATCGAGCGGGGGGAAGTGCGAGCGGACGCGAACATTCCGTTCATTGTCGACGTCATTCCCGCCATGCTGATGTACCGCGCAAAGATGTACGGAAGCGAATGGGGAGACCAGGACGTCGCTCAGCTGATCGACCAGGTGATGGTGCCGATGCTCCGGGTGTGACCCCGCGGGCAACCCGGCCCGTGTCCCCGTCCCGGGGCGGGGTGTGCAGGCGGCGCGGGGCGGCGTACCCTTGCTGGCGCCATGCCGTACGAAGCACCCACCCACACCGTCGAGCGCTCCCTCCGTGCCACCACCGGCGCCAAGGTCATCGCCGGGGTCGACGAGGTCGGACGAGGGGCCTGGGCCGGTCCGGTCACCGTGTGCGCGGCGATCACCGGCCTGCGCCGGCCGCCCGCGGGACTCACCGACTCCAAACTGCTCACCCCCAAGCGCCGGGACGCGATGCTCGACATCCTGGAGGGCTGGGTCACCGCCCACGGCCTCGGGCACGCCTCGCCGGAGGAGATCGACGAGCTGGGCATGACCGCCGCCCTGCGGCTCGCGGCGGTGCGCGCCCTGGAGGCCCTGCCGGTGCGGCCGGACGCGGTGATCCTCGACGGCAAGCACGACTACCTCGGGTCGCCCTGGCGGGTCCGTACGGTGATCAAGGGGGACCAGTCCTGTGTCGCGGTCGCCGCGGCCTCGGTGATCGCCAAGGTCCGGCGCGACCGGATGATGGCCGAACTCGGTGAACAGGTCGACGCGATAAGGGAGTTCGCGTTCGGCGCGAACGCCGGCTACCCCTCGCCCGTGCACCGGGCGGCCCTGGAGGAGCTGGGCCCCACCCCGTACCACCGGCTCTCGTGGTCGTACCTCGACGCGCTGCCCCGGTGGCGGCACCTCAAGAAGGTGCGCCGCAGCGAGGAATCGACGGAGCTGGAAAACGGAGGCCAACTCGGCTTCGATTTCTGATCGCGTCCACGTGCCATACGCCGGTACGTTTCGTACCGGTGTTTGATAGATGTCAACTCATGCCTCTCACCCCCGAGGAGCCTCAGATTCACGAGAGTGCCCAGGGTCCCCGCGTCACGCCGGCCGCGAGCCGCACCGCGCAGACCCCCCGCCCCGTACCTGGTCCGCGTCCCGCAGCCGTACCCCGGCCCGGGCGCCCCGGTCCCTCCCCCGCAGCGGCCGGCCGCGCGGGAGGCGTCCCCAGGCCCGCCCCGCCCGTGCAGCGTGCGGCGCAGGCCACCACCCCCGGACCCGTTGCCGCAGCCCCCACCACGCCGTCCGTCTCGGCGGCGGTGCCCCAGGTCCAGCTGATCCCGGCCTCGGCCGAGGGTGCGCTGGACGCGGCCGAAGAGGCCGTCGACCTACTGCTCGACACCGGGCGCGCGCCCGGTGACATCCTGGTGCTCACCACCGGCGACCCGCACCCGTGGGCCGCCCACGAACTGTCCTTCGGCGAGGCCGAGTACTGGGCGCAGCACGATGCCCGGGACGACGTCTTCTACGCGGACGCGGCGCAGGCCGAACGCGCCGCGGGCCGTCCGGTCGTGGTCTTCGCGGCCAACGGCGGTCCGCTCGACGCGGTGGCCGGCGCGCTGCCGGTCGCGCTCGCCCGGGCTGGTGCGCTGCTGATCGTGTGCGGCGACGCGCAGCAGATCAACTCCGTGCTCGGCGCGGGGGTCTGACGGCCCGTACTCCGGTACGGGCGGGGAGAGCGGGGCGGGCCGGGAGTCGGCCCCGCTGCAGCCCCGCGCCGCCGGGCCGGGCCCGGGCGGAGTGCTACAGCCGCACCGGGCCGGCGACGGGCTCAGCGTGCGGCGGTGTGACGCAACGCCTCGGCCGAGCCGCCGCCGGTGCGCAGGGGCGCCCGGGCCGGTTCGGCCGACGTGGCGCCGAGGAACTCGGGGCGGGAGTCCGAACTGGGTCTGCGGCCGCCGCGGCCTTCGCCGAGCACGTGCCAGCCCCCGTGCGTCAGCGTGATGTACGCACCGCAGCGCAACCCGTGCAGGGTGCACGCGTCCCGCAGCCCCCACATCCAGGCGCCGTCCTCCTCGGTCCACCGCTCGTCGCCCTCACGGCAGTACAAGAGCACCGCCGTGCGCACGGGGGTCCGGCGCCGCAGGTCGTGCGGCAGGACGCGACGCAGCCGGGACAGAAGGGCGTTGCGGTACTCCCAGCCGTCGGCCGAGGCCGACCGTTGCACGAACGAGGCGCTCGCCACCAGCCGTTCCTCCGGGTCGAGCACGGCGATCACGGCGGTGGACGGTACGGGGTGGTGCCTGGAGTGCAGCCCGCTGACGACCTCGCGCGGATTGCTCAGCAGGGGCACCCCCGCCGCCGACCATTCGGCGGGTTCGAGCAGTCTGCCGTGCCGGCTGGCGCCGCCGGTGGCCGTGATCAGGGACGTGGTCGAGGGCGGGGCGAATCCGATGGTCACGGTCCTCCCTTCGGGTACACGCCCGCGGACGGGCACGGCTGGGATGTGGGCGCGCCGCGGCACGGCCCTGGGGAGTGCCGACGAGCCGAGCGGGAGCTCTCCGATTCTCGCGTGGCCCGCGAGCGTGGGGCAATGAGCATTTGGGGCCACCGACCGGAATTCGCCGGTATGCCGTTCATATCCTTGCCCCGCCACGCCGTGCATGACGCATTCGTTATGGCTGGAGCGCCAGCACCAGGGGGAACACCTCCTTCGCGCCCGCCCGGCGGAGCAGCCGGGCGGCCACCGCGAGCGTCCAGCCGCTCTCCGCGCGGTCATCCACGAGCAGCACCGGACCGTCCGCCTGCGCCAGTGTCGCAGCCAGGGCAGGAGGTACGGTCAAGGCCAGATGGAGCCCTCGGACGCGCTGGGCGCTGTTGGAGGAGGGAAGGCCGAACTCCGGTGCCGCGTCCGTGTAGGAGAGCGCTCCGAGCAGCGGCATCCTCCCGACCTCGGCGATCCGCGCCGCCAGGGAGCCGACCAGCTGCGGACGGCTGCGCGAGGGCAACGCGACGACCCCGACCGGTCGTGCGGGGGCGGCAGGAGCCCCCGAAGCCCAACCGCCCGGGCCCCGGGCCCAGTCGGCGAGCACTGCGACCACCGCCTGCGCGACATCGTCCGGAACCGGCTGATCGGGCGACTGCCGGGCGAGCATCGGGCGCAGCCGGTTGCCCCAGCCGATGTCGGAGAGCCGGCCGAGCGCACGCCCTGTGGAAGCCTGCTCCCCGGCCGGGATACGGCCCTTGAGGTCCACGCCCACGGCCGTGAGGCCCGTCGGCCACATCTTGCGGGGCTCCAGTTCGACGCCGGGGCGCCCCAGTTCACCTCGGGCGGTGTCCAGGGCGGTGCTGGAGACCTCCGCGGTGAAGCGGGCTCCCGCGCAGTTGTCGCAGCGGCCGCAGGGCACGGCTTCCTCGTCGTCGAGCTGGCGGCGCAGGAATTCCATCCGGCACGCGGTGGTCGACGCGTAGTCGCGCATCGCCTGCTGTTCGGCCGCCCGCTGCCGGGCCACCCACGCGTAGCGCTCGGCGTCGTAGGTCCACGCTTCACCCGTCGAGGTCCAACCGCCCTTCACCCGGTGTACGGCGCCGTCCACGTCCAGGACCTTGAGCATCGTCTCCAGGCGGGTGCGCCGCAGGTCGACCAGCGGCTCCAGCGCGGGGAGCGACAACGGCCGCCCCGCCTGGGCCAGTACGTCCAGCGTCCGGCGCACCTGCTCCTCCGGCGGGAAGGCCACGGAGGCGAAGTACTGCCAGATGGCCTCGTCTTCACGGCCCGGCAGGAGCAGCACCTCCGCGTGCTCCACGCCACGGCCCGCGCGACCCACCTGCTGGTAATAGGCGATGGGGGAGGAGGGCGATCCCAGGTGCACCACGAAACCCAGGTCGGGCTTGTCGAAGCCCATGCCGAGGGCGGACGTGGCGACGAGGGCCTTGACGCGGTTGGCCTGCAGGTCGTTCTCGGCCTGCTCCCGGTCGGCGTTCTCGGTCTTGCCCGTGTACGAGGAGACCGTGTGGCCCCGGTGGCGCAGGTAGGCGGTGACCTCCTCGGCGGCCGCCACGGTCAGCGTGTAGATGATCCCGGACCCGGGGAGCTCGCCGAGGTGGTCGGCGAGCCACGCGAGCCGGTGCGCGGCGTCGGGAAGGGACAGTACCGACAGGCTCAGGCTCTCCCGGTCGAGCGGCCCGCGCAGCACCAGGGCGTCCGTTCCGGCGCCGGTGCCCAGCTGCTCGGCGACGTCGGCGGTGACCCGGGCGTTCGCCGTGGCGGTGGTGGCCAGCACGGGGACGCCCGGCGGGAGATCGGCCAGCATGGTGCGCAGCCGGCGGTAATCGGGGCGGAAGTCGTGCCCCCAGTCGGAGATGCAGTGCGCCTCGTCGACCACGAGGAGGCCCGTGGCGGCGGACAGCTTGGGAAGCACCTGGTCCCGGAAGTCCGGGTTGTTGAGCCGTTCCGGGCTCACCAGGAGGACATCGACCTCGCCGGCCGCGACCTCGGCCTGGATCCCTTCCCACTCCTCGGGATTGGCGGAATTGATGGTGCGGGCGTGGATCCCCGCCCGGGCTGCCGCCTCGACCTGATTGCGCATCAGCGCGAGCAGCGGGGAGACGATCACGGTCGGACCGGCTCCGCTCGCCCGCAGCAGCGAGGTGGCGACGAAGTAGACCGCCGACTTGCCCCAGCCCGTGCGCTGGACCACCAGCGCACGCCGCTTGTCCGCGACGAGGGCTTCGATCGCCCGCCACTGGTCCTCGCGCAGCCGCGCGGTGCCCGTGGCGTCGCCCACCAGACGGGCGAGTACGGAATCGGCCGAGGACCTCAGGTCTGCGTTCATGCCCCCCATGCAACCCGATGCCTCTGACATCGCGCCAATGCCGCACCCGGCCTGTGGATGTTGAAATCTGAACGGGTCGGGGAGTTATCCACAGGCCTTTCGCGAAATGATCAGGCGCGGGACCGTCGACGCATGACGAAGAACAACGAATCACCCAGTCCGTCCGGACGGCGGTCCACCAGCCCGTCCGGATCACCCACGCCCTCCCAGATCACCTTGCGCAGCCCGGCCGAGCTGGCCGACGCACTGCCCTACATGCTCGGCTTCCACCCGACGGACTCGCTGGTACTGGTCGCCGTCCACGGCGACGGCGGGCGCTTCGGCGGCCGTCTCCGGGTGGGCATCCCGGCGGCGCCCCCGGAATGGGAGGACACCGCCCGGCAGGCCGCCGAAACCCTGATCCGGGGCAGCGAGCGCCGGGGCGGCAAGCCCGACGGCATCGTCGTCTTCCTCTGCCGGGACCCGCTCGCCGGGGAGAGCGCGCAGCGGGTGATGACCCGGCTGCGGCCGCTCGCCCACCGGCTGCGGCTCGCCTGTGGGGCGCTCGACGTGCCCGTCCTGGAAGCCCTGTGCCTCTCCGGCGGCCGCTACTGGTCCTACACCTGTCCCGACGAGCGCTGCTGTCCGGCGGAAGGCAACCCGATGGCCCTGCCGGGCACCTCGGTCATGGCCGCCGCAGCCACCTTCGCCGGGATCCAGGTCCGCGGATCCCTCAAGGAGATCGAGGCCCGCCTGGCACCTCTCGGAGGGGCGGAAGCCGTCGAGCAGGAGAAGGCCTTGGAACGCGCCGCCGTCGCCCTGGTCCCGAAGATCCTCGACGGGACGAGCCGGGAGGAGGTCGGGGCGCAGACCCTCGCGATGGCCCGGACCCTGATGCGGCGCATGACCCTCGCGCCGCCCGCCGGGACAGGCCCCGGCGCCGACGGCTGGGACGACGCCCTGCTCGGCCACGACGAGGCCGCCGCGGTGATCATCGGCCTCCAGGACCGGGAGGTCCGCGACATCGCCGCCGAATGGATGGAGGACGAGGAGGCGGGCGTGGCCCTGCGGCTGTGGCGTGCCCTGGCCCGGCGCTGCGTCGGGGCGTACGGGGAACACGCCGCCGCCCCGCTGACCTTGGCGGGCTGGGTGTCCTGGTCCACCGGGGACGAGCCGACCGCACGGATCGCGCTCGGGCTCGCCCTGCAGGCGGACGCCGACTACAGGTTCGCCCAGCTCCTCCACCACGCCTGCAACGAAGGCATCGACCCGGAGGGGCTCAGGGAGTGCCTGCGGCAGGAACGCAGGCGCCGTGAGCCGCGCCGCAAGCGGCCCGCCGCCGGCACCGGCCCGGCCGGCCGTCGCCCGAGGACGGACCGCCGCCCCTCCCGCCGGGGCGCGGGGAGCGACCGGTGAACCGGCAGCGTGGGGCCCCCGGCTGCTCGCGAGCCGGACGGGGGATCGACCTGGCGTTGGGCGGCTTACGGCTCGGGTGGGGGAGCGCCGGGGGCGGCTCGTCGGACGGGCGCAAAGCTCGGGCGTCGGCGGGGCCCGTGACCCGGGCAGGGGTAGGGACGTTCAGCTGGGGGGTGGTGGGTGACCGGCCCCGCCGACCAGCGAAACCGACCGGAGCGCAGACAAGGCGACGCATGGCTCAGCCCGTACCCCCGGCCCGCAGGCCCGAGTTGCCGCCCGTGCACGGGGCCGTCATCTGCGTCGCCGCGCCCTGCCTGGTCATCTCGCCCGAGCACGGTCAACTGACCGGTCGGGGGCTCGACGGGATCTACCGCGCGGGGCGCCGGCTGCTCTCCCGGTGCGTCCTGCGCGTCGGCGGCCGGGATCCGGTCGCCGTCCAGGGGCGCAGCCTCGGGGCGGACCGGGCGGCCTTCACCGCCACCGTCCGCACCGGAGCCGAGTCCGGCCCCGACCCCGACATCGGGGTCGAGCGGGTCCGCCACGCGGACGGCACCGAACGGATCACCCTGCACAGCTACGCGGCTCGGCCGGTGCGCCTGCCCGTGGAGCTCGCGCTCGGCTCCGACCTGGCGGAACTCGCCGCGGTGGCGGCCGGCCGTGCCGGAGCGGAGCTGCCCGCGGGGGTGCACGCCGCCGGCTTGCGCTGGAGCACCGGTGAGGCGCATGCCGTCACCGTCGCCGAGCCGGCTCCCGACGACGTGCTCGCCTCCTCGGGCCTGCTCCGCTGGCAGCTCGAACTGGGGCCGGGCGCATCCCGCACCATCGAGCTGCGCACCACCGGGGACCGCACCGCGCGGGCCCCGGCCGGGCAGGTGGCCAACCCGCTGTCCGGAGCCCGGGCCGAGGGCGACGACCCGAGGGCGCAGGCCTGGTTCCGGACCAGCGCCGAGGATCTGGGCGCCCTGCTCCTGCGGGACCCCGCCGATCCGGGTGACGCCTTCGCCGCGGCCGGGGTGCCCTGGCGGCTCGGCCTCGCCCCGGCGGAATCGCTGTGGGCCGCCCGGATGGCGCTGCCGCTCGGCACCGGCCTGGCCGGAGCCACCCTGCGCATCCTGGCCCGGACCCAGACCGGACGGGGGCCCGACGCGGGGAAGATCCCCGGGCCGCTGCGCGGGGCCGGTCCGCAGCTGCCGCCGGGCTGCACCGGTACGGAGGCCACCCTCGCCTTCCCGGCGGTGCTGGCCGAAGCGTGGCGCTGGGGGCTGCCCGAGGCGGAGGTGGCCCGGCTGTTGCCGGCCGCCGAGCGCTGCCTCGGGTGGTTGCGCGGTGCCATGGGCGAAGACGGCTTCCTGCCCGACCCCGACCCGGGACCCCGGCGCTGCGAAACCCAGGCCCACGCGCACCGGGCCGCGTTGCTCGGGGCCGACCTGCTCGCCGGGTTCGGGCGGGACGGGGCCGGGGAGTGGCGGGAGTGGGCGGGCGAACTGCGGGCCAGGTTCCGGACCGCGTTCTGGGTCGACGGCCCCGACGGCGGGCGCCCGGCCGCGGCCCTGCACCCCGACGGGCGGCCGCTGCCCCGGCTGACGGGCGCCGCCGCCCACCTGCTGGACACCGGACTGCTGGGCGGCGCGCGGCTCGCCCCCGGCCTGCTCGACCGGGTACGTACCGAACAGCTCGCCCGGCTGCTCGGAGCCCCCGCCATGGACTGCGGCTGGGGCCTGCGGAGCATGGCCGCCCGCGAACCGGGCCACAATCCCTTCGGCCACCGCTCCGGCGCGGTGCGGGCACACGAGAGCGCGGTCGCGGTGGCGGCCCTGGCCCAGGCCGGCTTCGAGAAGGAGGCCGCCGGGCTGCTGAGGGGCCTGCTCGACGCGGCGGAGAGGTTCGGGTACCGGCTGCCGGAGATGTACGCGGCGGAGCAGCGCACCGCGGGCAGCGCCCCCTTCCCGCACCCCGCGGCCTGCCGCCCCGCCGCGGTCGCGGCAGCGGCCGGCATCCACGTCCTGACGGCGCTCGCCGGGATCCGCCCGGACGCCCCGGCCGGAACGGTCGCGCTCGCACCGCTCGCGGGCGCCCCGCTCGGCGCCCTGCGGCTTTCGGGGCTGCGGGTGGCCGGGGAACCCTTCGCCGTACGCGTCAGCCGTCTGGGGCTCGGCATGGTGGAGGAGGCGGCCGATGCGCTGCAACTTGGAGGCTGAGCTCCGGATCACCGTCTCCGGGCTCACCAAAGCTCTGTTTATCGTCAGGCAGACGACTATGATCGCGGCATGTCGCCCTACGACCCGTCGGCCTTTCCGCCCTTCGCCGTCACCGTCGACCTGGTCGTGCTCACCGTACGGCGCCACGCGCTCTGCGCGCTGGTCGTCCGGCGAGGTGAGCAGCCGTTCCAGGGACGCTGGGCCCTGCCCGGCGGCTTCGTGCGCGACGAGGAGGATCTGGCGGCAGCCGCGGCCAGGGAACTCTCCGAGGAGACCGGCCTGTGCGCGCACGATCCGGAGGTTCCGGGCGTGGGCAACGGCGCTCACCTCGAACAGCTCGCCACCTACGGAGACCCGAAGCGGGACCCCCGGATGCGGGTGGTCAGCGTGGCGCACCTGGTCCTCGCGCCGGACCTGCCGGCGCCCAGGGCGGGCGGTGACGCCAACAGCGCGCGCTGGGCTCCCGTCGACGAACTCCTCGCGGCCGGGGAACAGGCCTCCGCGGGGCTGGCCTTCGACCACGAGCGGATCCTCGCGGACGGTGTGGAGCGGGCCCGCTCCAAGATCGAGTACTCCTCCCTGGCCACGGCCTTCTGCCCGCCGGAATTCACGGTCGGTGAACTGCGGCGGGTCTACGAAGCCGTGTGGGGCGTGGCGCTCGACCCGCGCAACTTCCACCGCAAGGTCACCGGGACCCCCGGGTTCCTGGTGCCGGCCGGAGGGACCACGACCCGTCAGGGGGGTCGCCCCGCCCAGCTGTTCCGGGCCGGCGGGGCCACCTTGCTCAACCCGCCGATGCTGCGCCCCGAGGTCTGACGCCCCGAGGTCTGACGCCCCGCGACCCCGGCCCGGCTCCTCCCGGCCCGGCTCCTCCCGACCCGGCCCCTTCCGGGGCGAGCCACCGCCCCACCCCGGATCGCCGGGCTCACCCCCGACGGGGCGTGCTCGCGGGGCGACACGGCCGAGTCCACGGCTCGCCTGCCCCGAAAATCGGACATATCGCGTTATCTTGCTTGCGGTACTCATCCTGCCGCAGAGCGGTCTCACCCCCCGCGAGAGAAGCGATGCTCCAGGCCATCGGACTCACCAGCACACCCCGCCGAGACCTTCCGCCCGCCGTGGACGACCTCACCTTCGAGGCCCGCCCCGGGTGCGTGACCGCCCTGCTCGGCGAGCCGGGTTCGGGCAAGACCACCGCCCTGCGGCTCATGCTCGAACTCGAACCGGGCCGCGGCGTCACCTACTTCCGGGGCCGCCCGCTGCACCAGGTCCCGCAGCCCGGCCGTGAGGTCGGAGTCCTGCTCGGGGACGTGCCCGGCAACCCGTCGCGTACCGTGCGCAACCAGCTGCGGATGCTCTGCGCGGCCGCCGGTGTGCCGGCCGCCCGGGCCGACACCATGCTGGAGGTCGTCGGCATCGCCGGCCTGCGCGACCACCGGCTCGGCTCCCTCTCGCGCGCGATGGAGCGCCGGTTCGCACTCGCCGCGGCGCTCCTCGCCGACCCCTGCACACTACTGCTCGACGAGCCCGCCGCCGACCTGTCCCCACGCGAACGCAGCTGGCTGTACGGGCTGTTGCGCAGACACGCCTCCCTCGGTGGCGCGGTGCTCTTCACCACCGACGACGCCAAGGAAGCCGCGCGAGGCGCCGACCGGGTCGTCTCCATCGAGGCGGGCCGGCTCGTCGCCGACCAGGACGCCGCCGACTTCGCCCGGACCCGGCTCCGGCCGAGGGTCGCCGTACGCACCCCGCACGCGGCCCGGCTGGCCGACGTACTGGGGCGCGAGGCCCGGGCGGCCCAGCGCGCCGTCGAGATCGTCGCGGAGAGCGGTACCCGCCTGTCCGTGTACGGCAGCAACTGCGCGGAGGTCGGCGAAGCGGCCTTCCGCAACGGGGTCCTGGTCCACCAGCTCGCCGACGAAACCGGGGACGCCGGTGATGCGGGCGACGCGGGGACACCCACCCGGCCCGTCCCGCAGGCCCGCACCGAGGCCCGCGCCACCGACGCCCGCGCCGAGGTGCGCATCGACGCCTGTGCGGAGACGCGAGGGGAGACCGGGCATCAGGCCGGGTCTCAGGTCACCCCCGACGTGCACGCCGTGTCGGGCTTCCCCGGCGGCCCCGGACTGCCCGCCGAATCCTGGGCCGGCAGCTGGTCTGCGACCGGGCCCGCCCAGGACGGCGGCGATGCTCATGCCGCGCTCCCGGACGTCCCGGCCGCCCTGGAACGCACCCGCGGCGCAGATCTCGTGGTTTCGGCGGTCCGCAGGGTCGGCGGCCCGCTGCGTCCCCTGCGCTACGAGCTGCTCCGCGTCTTCGGCACCGCCACCCCCTGGCTCACCGCGGCCGTGGTGATCGCCGCCTCCGTGATCACCGCCGTACTGCTCGCCCGGACCGGCGCCGCCCCCCGCGACCGGATGCTCGCTGCCTGGCCCGAGCTGCTTCCGCTGCCGCCCGCCGCCCTCGGCGCGGGACTCCTCGGCGCCCTGGCCTTCGGCGAGGAGTACCGCTACCCCGCGCTGGCGGCGGCCCGGGGCACCGTGCCGCGCAGGCTGGGGCTGCTCACCGCGAAACTCGGCGTCTGCTCCGCCCTCGCCCTCCTGATCGGCGCCCTCGCCCTCCTCGCCGACGCCTGCGCCGTCCAGCTGGTCTTCGGAGCGGCCCCCCTGCGCTCGCCGGCGCAGTGGATCATCCCGGCCGTGAGCTGGGCCGGCCTGCTCACGGGCTGCGCCTGGGCCGGGGTCCTGGCCTCCGCCGTCTTCCGTTCCACGGCGGCCGGCCTGGCCGCGGTGCTCGCAGTGCCGGTGGCGGTCGTCCCCCTGGTGCGCAAGGTGCTGGCCGGGCCGTCCGCGTACCCGGCGGACGGGATCGTCCCGCGGCTGCGGGGGATGTCCGCGGCGCACTGGCCCCCCGAGGCGGACCGTCTGGTACTGGGCGTCCTGCGGATGATGGCCCAACCCGTCGGGACGGCTCTGGTGTTGTCGTTGATCGTCCTGTTGTGCGCCTATGGGTTCACAGGACTGCGTGGCCGAGTGCGCTGGTGAGAGACCGATGCTGACCGTTCCGGAGCGGGACGGGCGCGATCGGGATCGTTGGAGTCCGCATCACGCGAAAGGGATCGCAACTCCCCGCAATAGGCCCGGTTCTTTACGATAAGTCGTCAATTGAGTAGGTGGCACCGATCACCCTTTCGTGTGCTTTTCACCAAAGACCTCAAGGGTGGTGGGGGCACAGCCGACAAAGGATTCGTGAGTACCCTTGCGCACACCATGATGACCGCCGCCCGCCACGCCGACTCCGGTCTCGCAGGCCCGGGCGAACTCGACCGCTACCCCTTCGCGGAGACCCCCGGGTCCGACCGGGTCGGGCCACCCCACTGGGACGGCGCCGACGTCGAGTTGAGCCGCGTCGGCCGCCGAGCGGCAGGCAGCCGGGGCCGCGGACTGCACGGCCAACTCGTCCAGCAGCTCGGCCAGATGATCGTCTCCGGCGACCTCGGAGCGGACCGTCCCCTGGTCCCCGAGGAGATCGGCCAGCGTTTCGAGGTCTCGCGGACGGTCGTCCGCGAGTCACTGCGCGTCCTGGAGGCCAAGGGCCTCGTCAGCGCCCGCCCGAACGTGGGTACCCGGGTCCGCCCGGTCGCCGACTGGAACCTGCTCGACCCCGACATCATCGAGTGGCGGGCGTTCGGCCCCCAGCGCGACGACCAGCGCCGCGAGCTCAACGAGCTCCGCTGGACCATCGAACCGCTGGCCGCCCGCCTCGCCGCCGGTCACGGCCGCCCCGACATCCAGCAGCGGCTCGCCGACATGGTCGAGATCATGGGCCACGCCCTCGGCCAGGGGGACGCGATCACCTTCGCCCGCGCCGACAACGAGTTCCACGCGCTGCTCATCCAGGTCGCGGGCAACCGCATGCTGGAGCACCTCTCCGGCATCGTCGGCGCCGCCCTCCAGGTCTCCGGCAGCCCGGTCACTGCCTGCGACCGTCCCAGCGAGACCTGCGTCGCGCACCACGCCCGCATGGTCGAGGCGCTCGCGGCCGGGGACGCGGTCGGCGCCGAGAACGCCATGCGTCAGCTGCTCACCGTGCACCCGGAGGTCGAGCGCGTGGTCCCGGCCCCGCGCGAGCACTGAGAGGCCGACGCGCGAGCACTGGGAGGCCGACCCGCGGGCGCGCCGGGGGTGCACCGGGCGGCTTTCACCACGCGGGGTTCCACCACGTGTCGCCGGGCCCCCTTGGGACCCGGCGACACCGGTGTGGGGGGTCCGCGCAACCTGACGAACAGCCTCACGAAGTGCGCGTATGACCGTATGACCGGCATTGGCGGAAAAGTGGTGTGACTCGGGCCACGAAGATTGGGCGTAACGCTCCGCGACGTCACGCGATGACTCAAGAGGTGATGGCCGACGGAGGGAAGACAGCCCCTTGCGGGTGCTGTGCAGCTCCCCGGCCCCTGCCCGCGCCCCCGGCCCATTCCCAGTCGGTGGTCGTCGGCCACGGTCCAGCACCACCAGGCCGGGGTCGGAAGCCGTTCCCATCGTTCCGAGAGGTTGTTCGTGTCGGCCAGCACATCCCGTACGCTCCCGCCGGAGATCGCCGATTCCGAGTCTGTGATGGCGCTCATCGAGCGGGGCAAGGCCGAGGGGCAGATCGCCGGCGATGACGTGCGTCGGGCCTTCGAGGCTGACCAGATTCCTGCGACCCAGTGGAAGAATGTTCTGCGCAGCCTCAACCAGATCCTCGAGGAAGAGGGTGTGACGCTGATGGTCAGTGCCGCGGAGTCGCCCAAGCGCACCCCCCGCAAGAGCGTCGCAGCGAAGAGCCCGGCCAAGCGGACGGCGACCAAGACCGTGGCGGCGAAGACGGAGGCCGCGCCGGCCGCCGAGCCCGCGGCACCGGAGCCCGCGACGGCGGAGCCGGACGCCGCCGACGCCCTGGTGGAGGAGCCCGGAACCGAACCCGTCGCGAAGAAGACCGCGGCGAAGAAGGCGGCGGCCAAGAAGACCGCGCCTGCCAAGAAGGCCACCGCCAAGAAGACGGCGGCGAAGAAGACCGCGGCCAAGAAGGACGCGGACGAAGCCGACGAGGAGACCCCCGAGGAGGGGCCCGCCGTCAAGGCCGAGTCGGAGGAGGAAGAGGACGGCGGCGAGAACAAGGGCTTCGTCATCTCCGACGACGAGGACGACGCCCCGGCCCAGCAGGTCGCCGTGGCCGGCGCCACCGCCGACCCCGTCAAGGACTACCTCAAGCAGATCGGCAAGGTCCCCCTCCTCAACGCCGAGCAGGAGGTCGAGCTCGCCAAGCGGATCGAGGCAGGCCTCTTCGCCGAGGACAAGCTGGCCAACTCCGACAAGCTGGCGCCCAAGCTCAAGCGCGAGCTGGAGATCATCGCGGAGGACGGCCGCCGGGCCAAGAACCACCTGCTGGAGGCCAACCTCCGTCTCGTGGTCTCGCTCGCCAAGCGCTACACCGGTCGCGGCATGCTCTTCCTGGACCTGATCCAGGAGGGGAACCTGGGCCTGATCCGTGCCGTCGAGAAGTTCGACTACACCAAGGGTTACAAGTTCTCCACCTACGCGACCTGGTGGATCCGGCAGGCGATCACCCGCGCCATGGCCGACCAGGCCCGCACCATCCGCATCCCCGTGCACATGGTCGAAGTGATCAACAAGCTGGCGCGTGTGCAGCGCCAGATGCTCCAGGACTTGGGCCGCGAGCCCACCCCGGAGGAGCTGGCCAAGGAACTCGACATGACCCCCGAGAAGGTCATCGAGGTCCAGAAGTACGGCCGGGAGCCGATCTCCCTGCACACCCCGCTCGGCGAGGACGGCGACAGCGAGTTCGGTGACCTCATCGAGGACTCCGAGGCCGTGGTCCCGGCCGACGCCGTCAGCTTCACGCTCCTGCAGGAGCAGCTGCACTCGGTGCTCGACACGCTCAGCGAGCGCGAGGCGGGCGTGGTGTCGATGCGCTTCGGCCTGACCGACGGGCAGCCCAAGACGCTGGACGAGATCGGCAAGGTCTACGGGGTCACCCGCGAGCGGATCCGCCAGATCGAGTCCAAGACCATGTCGAAGCTGCGCCACCCGTCGCGTTCGCAGGTCCTGCGCGACTACCTCGACTGACCGGCCCGCCCACAGATGGCGGCAGGGCGGCGCCGGTGGCCGCGCGGGTGCGCACGGCCACCGGGCATCCCACTCTGGGTGGAGTCATGCACACCCAGAGTCAGGAGGCCTCATGCGTCGTTTCTTTGCCCGTGCCCTGGCGGGCGTGCTGACGCTGGTGGCGGGAGCGGCCGCGGCGCATCCGGCCCAGCTGCCCCGGGCGGCCGCGGACGGGGTGGTGATCGGCGGCCAGCCCGTGAAGGTGGCGGACAGTCCGTGGGTCGTGGCCCTGGCCAGCCGTGACCGGTTCGGAGGTACGCGGGGCGGCCAGTTCTGCGGAGGCGTCCTCGTGGCCCCCGCCAAGGTGGTGACCGCCGCGCACTGCCTGGGGCGGCAGGTGCTGGGCGGCCCGGTCGAGGCGGTGCCCGACCTGCGGGTGATCACGGGGCGTACGGAGCTGCGGGCGTCCGACGGGCGCGAGATCGCGGTGCGCTCGGCCCGGGTGAACCCGGAGTACGACCCCAAGAGCAACGCGGGGGACATCGCGGTGCTGGAACTCGCCGAGGCCGTCCCGGCCCAGTACGTCCTGCCCATGGCCGGTGCCGGGCACCCGGCCTACGAGCCCGGCACACAGGCCGCGGTGTACGGCTGGGGCGACACGAGCGGGTTCGGCGACTACGCGTACGGGCTGCGCGCCGCGCACGTCACGGTGCTGTCGGACGAGGTCTGCGCGAAGGCGTACCCGGGCGACTCGGACGGGCAGTACCTGCCGGAGTCCATGGTGTGCGCGGGGGAGCAGGAGGGCGGCAAGGACGCCTGCCAGGGCGACAGCGGCGGTCCGCTCGTCGCCCAGGGGCGGCTCATCGGCCTGGTGTCCTGGGGGCGGGGCTGCGGGCGCCCCGACAGCCCGGGGGTGTACACCCGGATCTCCGCGATGTCCGGCTTCGTGAGCAGCCCCGAGAGGGCCGTGCAGCGGGCCGACCGGCCGCTGCCCACAGCGGGCGCCCCGAGGGGCTCAGCGCGCCGTCCAGCCCCTCTCGAAGGGCTGTAGGGCCTGCACTCCGGTCCCTGGGCGTACCGGCGGAAATGAGGACGGGCGGCTCCTCCTGGGTCACAGGGGGAGCCGCCCGTCGACCGGCCTGGCCGGTCCTGGCTCGTCGGATGCGAGGGTAGGCCTGTGTCAGCGGTCCTCGGTGTCGGCGGCATTGGCAGCCGGAGCGGACGTGAGCCGCTCGGTCTCATCCTGTATTTCCGCGGCGATCTTCTTGAGTTCCGGCTCGAACTTACGCCCGTGGTGGGCGCAGAAGAGCAGTTCACCACCGCTCAGCAGGACGACGCGCAGATATGCCTGGGCGCCGCAACGGTCGCATCGGTCAGCGGCCGTCAGCGGGGTCGCGGGTGTCAGAACAGTAGTCACGTCGCCTCTTCTCTAGCTCGACGAGCTGTCGTACCAGGGTCAACATCCAACCAGGCCGAAAACGTTCCCGCTCGCGGCTTTCTTTCGAAACTTCCTTCCGAAGCTGGCCGGCTGTTGCCGGTTGGCGGCGAAGGAGCCGTATTGCGTTGCTTTACGGTTTCGCGTTGTCAGTCGTTCGCTTGTTGCAGTTCCGTCCTCGCCGGCATGAGCGCCGGTTGTTCATGAGGACGTGCCCGAACCCTAAATGGTTCATGCGTCGAAGGGAACGTGATGTTTGCGTCACCCCCACGGGGGATCGAACATCCGTGCGGATCTGCACTAGGCTGGGGAAGCGACGAGGGTGGCGTTGCATCCGCTCTACCAGGCCTCGGTACCCTCTGACGGGCGACCGAGCCACCCCTGCGCCCAACCGGGCCAGAAAAGAAATTCAGCGAGGAGCGAACTGCGTGACCGCCGACACGTCCGTGCCTTCCAGCGCGCTGCTGTCCGGAGCAGACCGGGACGGTTCCAACTACACCGCGCGGCACCTGCTCGTCCTCGAAGGTCTTGAGGCCGTCCGCAAGCGCCCCGGCATGTATATCGGCTCGACCGACAGCCGGGGCCTGATGCACTGCCTCTGGGAGATCATCGACAATTCCGTCGACGAGGCCCTGGGCGGCTACTGCGACCACATCGAGGTGATCCTCCACGAGGACTCCTCCGTCGAGGTCCGCGACAACGGCCGCGGCATCCCCGTCGACGTCGAGCCCAAGACCGGCCTCTCCGGCGTCGAGGTCGTCATGACCAAGCTGCACGCCGGCGGCAAGTTCGGCGGCGGCTCCTACGCGGCCTCCGGCGGCCTGCACGGCGTCGGCGCCTCCGTCGTCAACGCGCTCTCCGCCCGGCTCGACGTCGAGGTCGACCGCGGCAGCTCGACGCACGCCATCAGCTTCCGGCGCGGCGTGCCCGGGATGTTCACCGAGCAGGGCCCCGACAGTCCCTTCGACCCCGCCAACGGCCTGCGCAAGACCAAGCGGATCGCCAAGGGCAAGACGGGCACCCGGATCCGTTACTGGGCCGACCGCCAGATCTTCCTCAAGGACGCCCGGCTCAATCTGGAGACGCTCTACCAGCGCGCCCGCCAGACGGCCTTCCTCGTCCCCGGGCTGACGCTCGTCGTCCGCGACGAGCGGGCCGTGGACGGCGCCGGCAAGACCGAGGAGGTCTTCCGCTTCGACGGGGGCATCAGCGAGTTCTGCGAGTACCTCGCCCAGGACAAGGCCGTCTGTGACGTGCTGCGGCTGAGCGGCACCGGGACCTTCAAGGAGACCGTCCCCGTCCTGGACGAGCGCGGTCACATGACCCCCACCGAGGTCACGCGCGAGCTCGGCGTCGACATCGCCCTGCGCTGGGGCACGGGGTACGAGACCAACGTCAAGTCCTTCGTGAACATCATCGCCACGCCCAAGGGCGGCACCCACGTCTCCGGCTTCGAGCGTTCGGTCGCCAAGACCGTCAACGAGGTGCTGCGCTCGGCGAAGCTGCTGCGCGTCGCCGAGGACGACGTGGTCAAGGACGACGCGATGGAGGGCATGACGGCGGTGGTCACCGTCCGTCTCGCCGAGCCGCAGTTCGAAGGCCAGACCAAGGAGGTCCTCGGGACCTCCGCGGCCACCCGCATCGTCGCCGCAGTGGTCGCCAAGGAGCTCAAGGCGTTCCTGACCTCCACCAAGCGCGACGACAAGCAGCAGGCCCGCGCCGTGATGGAGAAGATCGTCGCGGCCGCCCGGACCCGTATCGCGGCCCGCCAGCACAAGGAGGCCCAGCGCCGCAAGACCGCGCTGGAGACCTCCTCGCTGCCCGCCAAGCTGGCCGACTGCCGCAGCGACGACGTGGAGCGCAGCGAGCTCTTCATCGTCGAGGGCGACTCGGCGCTCGGTACGGCGAAGCTCGCCCGGAACTCCGAGTTCCAGGCGCTGCTGCCGATCCGCGGCAAGATCCTCAACGTTCAGAAGTCCTCGGTCTCGGACATGCTCAAGAACGCCGAGTGCGGCGCGATCATCCAGGTCATAGGAGCCGGCTCGGGCCGGACCTTCGACCTCGACGCCGCCCGCTACGGCAAGATCGTCCTGCTCGTCGACGCCGATGTGGACGGCGCGCACATCAGGTGTCTGCTGCTCACGCTCTTCCAGCGGTACATGCGGCCGATGGTCGAGGCGGGCCGGGTCTTCGCCGCCGTGCCGCCGCTGCACCGGATCGAACTCGTCCAGCCGAAGAAGGGCCAGGACAAGTACGTCTACACGTACTCGGACAACGAGCTGCGCCAGACGCTGCTCGAGTACCAGCGCAAGAACATCCGCTACAAGGACGCCATCCAGCGCTACAAGGGCCTGGGCGAGATGGACGCCGACCAGCTCGCGGAGACCACCATGGACCCGCGCCACCGGACGCTGCGCCGGATCAACATCGGCGACCTGGACTCCGCCGAGTCGGTCTTCGACCTCCTCATGGGCAACGAGGTGGCTCCCCGCAAGGAGTTCATCACCGGCTCCGCCGCGACCCTGGACCGCTCGCGCATCGACGCCTGAGCCGGCCCGGCTCCCGGCGGATCTCGGCACGCCGGCGCTCCTCCCTCTCCTTCCCTCACCTGAACGGGTGAAGAGCGCCGGTACGGCCGTCCGGAAAGACCCCATTGCCCCATCCTTGTGGCGCGCGGCCAATGCGGTCGCGGACAAGGAGAGTTCGGTGGACAAGCACGAAGGTCGTGATGCCGGAACGATCCGGCTGGACGACCCCTGGTACGACGCGCCGGCAGTCGGCTGGGGTGAGGGCGCCGCGACGGATCCCGCGGGCCCGGAGGCCGACGGCCGGCCCGCACCCGGCGCGTCCGAGATCTACCTCGAAGTGCAGCGCAGCGAGGCCTTCCGGGAAGTGCGGAGCCGCTACCGCGGGTTCGTCATCCCCGCGACCGCCGGCTTCTTCCTCTGGTACGTCGCCTACGTGATCGCCGCGACCGCGGCGCCCGGTCTGATGGCCCGGCCCGTCGTGGGCGCGGTCAACGTGGCCCTGCTCGCGGGCCTCGGCCAGTTCCTCACCACTTTCCTCCTGACCTGGGCCTACGCCCGGCACGCGCGGCTGCGCCGCGACCGGCCGGCGCTCGACCTGCGCTGGACGGTCTTCGAACAGGAACGGGGCCGGCAGCGGGAACAGGCCCGGGAGGAGGGCCGTTGAGCACCGAGCACCAAGCCCTCGCGCTGGTCCTGTTCAGCGTCTTCATCGCGATCACCCTGGGCATCACCACATGGGTGAGCCGCAACCGGCACGGCTCGGCAGAGGAGTTCTACGCCGGCGGCCGCCTCTTCTCCCCGCTGGAGAACGGGTTCGCCATCGCCGGCGACTACATGTCGGCCGCCTCCTTCCTCGGCATCTCCGGCCTCATCGCCCTCTTCGGCTACGACGGCATGCTGTATTCGGTGGGTTTCCTCGTCGCGTGGCTGGTGGTCCTCTTCCTCGTCGCCGAACTGGTCCGCAACTGCGGCCGGTTCACCCTCGCCGACGTGGTCGCGGCCCGGATGAGCCAGCGGCCGGTCAGGATCGCCGCCGGCACCTCCTCGGTCGTGGTCTCCGTGCTGTACCTCGTCGCGCAGATGGTCGGCGCGGGCAGCCTGGTCGGGCTGCTGATCGGCGGTTCGGGCACCGGCGCCAAGACCCTGACCGTGATCGGGGTCGGCGCGCTCATGGTGGTCTACGTGTCGTTCGGCGGCATGCGGGCCACCACCTGGATCCAGATCGTCAAGGCCGTGCTGCTGATGGGCGGCGCGGTCACCCTGACCGTACTGGTGCTGCTGCGCTTCCACGGCGACGTCAACCAGCTTCTGACCAGCGCCGCCGAGCGCAGCGGACACGGAGCCCGGTTCCTGAGCCCCGGCCTCAAGTACGGGGCCGACTGGACCGCTCGCTTCGACTTCATCAGCCTGGGCCTCGCCCTCGTCCTGGGCACGGCCGGCCTCCCGCACATCCTGTCCCGCTTCTACACCGTGCCGACGGCGCGCGCGGCTCGCCGGTCCGTCGTCTGGGCCATCGCGCTGATCGGCGGGTTCTACCTGATGACCATCGTGCTCGGGTTCGGAGCGGCCGCGCTGCTCGGGCCCGACGAGGTACGGGCGTCCAACGCCTCCGGGAACACGGCGGTTCCGCTGCTCGCGGGCTTCCTGGGCGGGGGCATCGATTCCACCGGGGGCGCGGTGCTGTTCGCCTTCGTCGCCGCCATCGCCTTCGCGACCATCCTCGCGGTGGTCGCCGGGATCACCCTCGCGTCCTCGGCCTCCGTCGCGCACGACCTGTACGCGTCGCTGGGGCGCCGTCACGGCCGGCAGCGCAGCGAGGTTGCCGTGGCCAAGACGGCGGCCGTCGGGATCGGAGCGGTGGCGATCGCCCTGGGGCTGCTGGCCCAGGACCTCAACGTGGCGTTCCTGGTCGGACTGGCCTTCGCGGTAGCCGCTTCGGCGAACCTGCCCGTGCTGCTGTACTCGCTGTTCTGGCGGGAGTTCACCACGCGGGGGGCGGTCTGGGCCGTGTACGGGGGGCTGGTGCCGGCGGTGGTGCTGGTCGTGCTGTCCCCGGTGGTTTCCGGCAGCCCGGAGTCCCTGTTCCCGGGAGTGGACTTCCAGTACTTCCCGCTCCAGAACCCCGGGATCGTGTCGATCCCGCTCGGGTTCCTCGCGGGCTGGCTCGGCACGCTCACCTCGGCCGAGGAACCGGACGCGGCGAAGCACGCGGAGACGGAGGTCCGGTCGCTGACCGGGGCGGGCGCGGTGTGACGCGGGGCTCGCTGGGACGCGGCCGGTCCCTGGCCGGGACGGGTGCGGTGTGACGCGGCGGGTCCCTGGCCGGGCGCTCTTCTCCGGCGCCCGGACAGGGGCTACGCCGGGCCGTGGTCCTGGGGCCGCCAGCTGTAGCGGTGTTCCGGGCGGCCGGTCTCGCCGTAGCGCAGGGCGAGCGTGACCCGGCCGGAGCGGTCCAGCAGCTTGAGGTAGCGCTGGGCGGTCTGGCGGCTGATGCCCGCGAGGTCGGCGATCTGCTGGGTCGACAGGGGCCCGGCTGCGGTGCGCAGGACCTGGCGGACGAGTTCGGCGGTGGTCGGCGAGTGGCCCTTGGGCAGGTCGTTGGGGCTTTCGGCCGCCGCCAGTGCACCGAACAGGCGGTCCACCTCCGCCTGTTCGGCCTCGCCGCCGGCTTCCAGGGCGTGCCGCAGGGTCCGGTAGGCCTCCAGCCGGGTGCGGAGCCCGGTGAAGGTGAACGGCTTGACGAGGTACTGGAGGGCGCCGAGGCGCATGGCGGCCTGGACGGTGGTGAGGTCCCGGGCTGCGGTGACCATGATGACGTCGGTGCGGTGGCCGTTCTGGCGCAGGCGGCGCACCAGGTCCAGGCCGTTCTCGTCGGGGAGGTAGTGGTCCAGGAGGATCAGGTCGACCGGATGGGACTCCAGGAACTCCATGGCCGCGGCCGCCGAATGGACTTCGGCGGAAACCCGGAAGCCGGGAACCTTCGCCACGTACGCCGCGTTGATCCGGGCAACACGCATGTCGTCGTCGACGACCAATACGTGTATCGGGGTCTCGTTCATCGCAGGGCCTCCGGGAGTACGACGGAGAACTCCGCCCCTCCGTCCGCTGTCCCACCGGCCCGGACCGTACCGCCCTGCCGCTCGGCCAGACGGCGCACCAGAGCGAGCCCCAGCCCGCGCTCGCGGTGGGCCGAGGGCTGCTTGGTCGACCAGCCCTCGGTGAAGATCTCCTCGCTCCGGCCGGCGGGGATGCCCGGGCCGCTGTCCCGGACGTGGAGCAGCGCCGAGCGCCCTTCGGCGCGGAGCTCCACTTCGACCCACGGCGCCGCCGAGGCCGCGGCCGCGTCCAGGGCGTTGTCCACCAGGTTGCCCGTGATGGTCACGAGGCCGCCCGGATCGACGAGGCCGTCCGGGAGCAGGGTCCGGTCGGCGAGGCGCAGGCAGACGCCCCGCTCCGCGGCGACCGCGCCCTTGCCCACGAGGAGAGCGGCCAGCAGCGGGTCGCGCACCTTCTCGGTGACCTGCTCGGCGGTGCTGCGGTGCACTCCGGCGACCTCGGTCACGAACTCCGCCGCCTCGTCGTGGAGACCGAGCTCCAAGAGGCCGAGGAGGGTGTGGAGCCGGTTGGCGTGCTCGTGGTCCTGGGCGCGCAGGGCCTCGATCAGACCGCGGGTGGAGTCCAGCTCCCGGGCCAGGCGCTCCAGCTCGGTGCGGTCGCGCAGGGTGGCGACGGCGCCGCCGTCCTCGGTCGGCATCCGGTTGGCCACCAGTACCCGGGCGCCCTGGACGGTCAGCAGGTCGCGGCCGGTTACGCGGCCCGAGAGGACGTCGGCGGTGCGGCCCGCGCCGAGTACGTCGTCCAGCGCGCGCCCCGCGAGCGCGTCGGCGGAGTGCGGCGCGAGGCCCAGCAGCCGGGCGGCTTCGTCGTTGACCAGGCGGACGCGCCCGCCGCGGTCGAGGGCGATCACGCCTTCGCGGATGGAGTGCAGCATCGCCTCCCGCTCCGCGAGCAGGGCGGAGATGTCCGAGAAGGCCAGGTCGCGGGTCTGCCGCTGGATCCTGCGCGAGAGCAGGTACGCGGCGAGCGCCCCGGCTGCCAGGGCGCCGCCCGCGTAGGCGAGCAGGCCCGGGACGGCCCCGATCAGCCGGTCCCGGACGCTGTCGTAGGCGATGCCGACCGAAACGGCGCCGACGATCTCCCCGTCGGCGGCCAGCAGCGGGACCTTGCCGCGGGCCGAGCGGCCCAGGGTGCCCTCGTCGATCTCCATCACCTCGCGGCCGGCAAGGGCGTCGCCCGGGTCGGTGGAGACCGGCTTTCCGATGCGGTCGGGGCTGGGGTGGGAGCGGCGGATCCCGTTCAGGTCCACGACGACCACGTACTCGGCACCCGTCGCCCGGCGGATCCGCTCGGCAGCCGCCTGCACCGGGCTGTCCGGGACGGGGGCGGAGTCCAGCAGGCCGGTGGCCAGCGCCGGGTCGGCCGCCGCGCTCTGGGCGATCGCGAGGGCCCGCCGCATGGCCTGGTCGTCGAGCTGCGAGCTGAGCGGCGCCAGGAACAGCCCGGTGGCCAGAACCGCGACCCCGGCCGCGATGGCCAGCTGCGTCAGCAGGATCTGGGAGACGGCCCGTCTGGGCAGCCCGAGGCGCCGAGCGCTGGTGAGGAGGAACCGCATGGGTAGCACCGTAGGTCGGCTTCGGCACAAGCGGAATCCCGGTCCACGCCGCGGGCGGGCCGCCCGGGGTGGGCAGGCGCCCCTGCGGACGCCGCTGCCGCGGGGGTCGCGTCGCCCGCTGCACCGGGCGGGGGCGGGAACTGGAGGCCCCCGGCGGGGCGCAGGGCCTGCCGGCCCACCAGGGGTGCGGGCCGGCCCGCGGGCTGGTCCCTCTGCTCCCACCGAGCCGGCCGGAGTGAGGGAGGTCGCACTCCGCCGGCCCCGGAGCCGGGCCGAGCCGTCAGGGGAGGGGCTGCGGTGGGCGGGGGCCGGTGTAGTGGCCGCTGGGGCGCATGCGGAGGGGGCGCTCCTGGTACTCCTCCAGGGCGTGGGCGATCCAGCCCGCCGTCCGGGACACCGCGAACACCGTCTCGCCCGCCTCGGCCGGCATGGCGTACGACACCGTCAGCACCGCCACCGCCAAGTCGACGTTGGGGTAGAGGCCGCCGCCGTGGCGGGCCATCACCTCGGCCACGTCCCGGGCCGCCCCCAGCGCCCGGGAGGCCTGCGGCAACTGTTCCAGCCGGGCGAACAGCGCCCCGGCGCGCGGGTCCTGCCCCCGGTAGAGCCGGTGGCCGAGCCCCGGCACCCGGCGTCCCGCCCGCAGGTACTCCGCCACCACCGGCGCGGCCGCGCCCCGCTCCAGGACCTCCACCAGCATCGTGTGCGCCAGTCGCCCGGCGGCTCCGTGGAGTGGCCCTTCGAGGGCCCCGAGTCCGGCCGAGACGGCCGCGTACGGGTGGGCCCGCGCCGACGCCGCCACGCGGACGGCCAGGGTGGAGGCGGCCAGGTCGTGGTCGGCCAGGAGGGCCAGGGCGAGGTCCAGCACGGCCAGGGCGTCCGGGTCCGGCTCCTGCGGCGTGAGCCGGGACCACAGCCGCCGGGCCAGTCGGACGTCACCGCCCCATTGGGCGGGACCCACCTCGGGCAGCGCGCCGACCAGCGTCGGGATCAGGCAGCGCGCGGAGCCCAGTACGGCGGTCTCGGACAGGTCGAACCGCAGCGGATCCGCCACGGCAGCCGCCGCGACCGCCACCCGGAGCCGGTCGACGGGGCCGCTGTGCTCGGGCAGCGCCGCCACCGAACGGCGCGCGGCGGCAAGGGGCTCCGGCGGCGCGGTGAACCGGGCGCCGGGAGCCGGCTTCCCGGTCCAGAGCCACTCGGCGACCTCCTCGTAGCGGTGCCGCGAGGCCAGCTCGACCGCGTCCACGCCGCGGAAGTAGTACCGGTCGTCCTCGATCAGGGTGAGGGAGGTCCGGACCGAAAGTTCTCCCGAGGCGGCCGCCGGACCGGCCGCCTCGCGCCGGTTGCGCCGGGCCAGTGCCTCGACTTCGTGCGCGTCGAAGCTGCTGCCGCGCCCGACCGGGTCCCGCCGGCTGGTGAGCTGCCCGCGGCTCACGTACGCGTACACGGTCGCGGGCTTCACTCCGAGCGCTTCCGCCGCTTGCCGGGTGGTGAGCCGCCGCCGGCCATCCGCCTGCTCGTTCATGACCACCACCCTACATAGATGGATTCAATCAATATTGACAAGGATTGAATCCATGATGGATGGTCGATCCATGAACCTCACCGTCGAAGTACCCCGCGGACTCGCGGGCGTCGTGGTCACCGAGACGCAACTCGGGGACGTACGGGGCCGCGAAGGCTTCTACCACTACCGCCAGTACTCGGCCGTCGAGCTCGCAGCGAGCCGCAGCTTCGAGGACGTGTGGCAGCTGATGTTCCGGGGCGCCCTGCCCGTGGACGCAGCCGAGCGAGCCGCCTTCACCGCCGAGACCGTGCCGCTGCGCCACCTGCCCGCCGAGGTGCGCGACGCCCTGCCGGCCCTCGCCCGGGCCACCTCCCTGTCCGGCCCGCTCGCCGGTCTGCGCACGGCGCTGTCCCTGCTCGGCGCATCCGCCGGCTTCCGCCCCGTCTACGACCTGAGCCCCGACCGCCGGGCGGCCGACGCGCTCGCCGCCTGCGCCGCCGTGCCGACCCTGCTCACCGCGCTGCACCGGCTCGGGCAGGGCCTGGAACCGGTGGACCCGCGCGACGACCTTCCGTACGCCGCCAACTACCTGTACATGCTGACCGGTCAGGAGCCCGAGCCGGCCAAGGCCCGCGCGGTCGAGCAGTACCTGATCTCCACGATCGACCACGGCTTCAACGCCTCCACCTTCACCGCCCGCGTCATCGCCTCCACCGGTGCCGACATCGCCGCCTGTCTGACCGGGGCGATCGGGGCACTTTCCGGGCCGCTGCACGGAGGCGCCCCGAGCCGGGCCCTGGACACCCTCGACGCGATCGGCACGGCGGACCGGATCGACGCGTGGATCCGCGAACGCGTGCTCGCCGGCGACCGGATCATGGGCTTCGGCCACCCCGTCTACCGCACCGAGGACCCGCGCTCGCGGATGCTGCGCGACGTCGCCCGGCAGTTCGGCGGCCCGCTGGTGGACTTCGCGGTCGAGGTCGAACAGCACGTCGAGGAAATCCTCGCCGAGCTCAAACCGCACCGTGAGCTGCACACCAACGTGGAGTTCTACGCCGGCGTCGTCATGGAGCTGTGCGGACTGCCGCGCGAGATGTTCACCCCGACGTTCTGCGCGGCCCGCGTGGTCGGCTGGAGCGCCAACATCCTGGAACAGGCCGCCGACTCGAAGATCATCCGCCCCGCCGCCCGCTACAGCGGCCCCACCCCGCCCCAGCCGGTTCCCGCGCTCGGCTGACTACGATCGGCCGGGTGCACCCGACATCACCCACCCCCAGGCAGCCCGACCGGAGCGCTCGCACCATCCCCGTCGTGGTCCTCGCCGGGTTCCTCGGATCCGGTAAGACCACCCTGCTCAACCACCTCCTCGCCCACCGCGGCGGCACGCGCATCGGAGTCGTCGTCAACGACTTCGGCGCGATCGAGATCGACGCGATGGCGGTGGCCGGGCAGCTCGGCGACTCGATGGTCTCGCTCGGCGGGGGCTGCCTGTGCTGCGCGGTCGACGGAAGCGAACTCGACGCGTACCTGGAGAAGCTCTCCGCCCCCGCGCACCGGATCGACGTCATCGTCATCGAGGCGAGCGGCCTGGCCGAACCGCAGGAACTGATCCGGATGCTGATGGCCAGCGAGAACCCCGCGATCCGGTACGGCGGGACGGTGGAGGTCGTGGACGCCGCGGAGTTCGACGCGACGCGGGCCAAGCACCCGGAGACCGACCGCCATCTTGCGGTCGCCGACCTGGTGGTCCTGAACAAGACCGACCGGATCGACGCCGCCGAGCGGGCCCGCACCGAGGCGGAAATCGCCGCACTGTGCGCGCCCGGCACGCCGGTGGTGGCCGTCGACCACGGGCGGGTCGACCCCGAACTGCTCTTCGACCGCCGGCCCTGGACCCAGCCACAGGGCCAGCTGTCCTTCGAGGACCTGCTGGCCGGGGAGGCCGCGGACGGCGAGGAGGGCCACGCCGGGCACGTCCACACCGGGTACGAAAGCGTGGAATTCGTATCGGAGCAGGCGATGCACCCGCGCCGGTTCATCGACTTCCTCGACCGCCGGCCGGCCGGTCTCTACCGGATCAAGGGCTACGTCTACTTCGGCGTCCCCGGGCACGAGGAACGCTACGAGGTCCAGGCGGTGGGCCGCTTCCTCCGCTTCGCCACCGCCCCCTGGGGGCGGGGCGAGGCACGGCTGACGCAGCTGGTCCTGATCGGCTCCGCCATGGAAGGCGCCGGTCTGCTGCGCGAACTGGAGGCCTGCCGCGAGCCGCAGCCGCGTCAGGTGAGCCCCGAGAGCATGTGGGGCGTGCTGCGGTACCTCGCCCGGCCCGTCCGGGAAGAGGAAGCCGCGCCCGACGACACCTCGCTCGACGAGCCGGAGCAGACCTAGCCGGGGCTCAGGCGACCTCGATGCCGAAGTCGCCGAGGAGGTCCCCCAGACCTCCGCGGTAGCCCTTGCCGCCGATCACGAACTTCCAGTCGCCGCCCGGGCGGCGACGGAAGGAGCCGAGCACCAGCGCCGTCTCGCCGTGCCGTCCGTCGGAGACCTCCAGCTGGTCGAGTTCCTGCCCGGCGGAGTCGAGGAGCCGGATCCGGGCTTCGGTGAAGCCCGCGAGATCGGCGTCCGGATTGACCTCCGGATCGATGGCGGCCACGAGCACCAGGCGGTCGGCACGCTCGGGCAGGGCGTCGAAGTCCACCTCCACGGCCGCCTTGTCGGGCGCCGTGTGCGTCCCGGACCGCACGGAACCGTCCGGTGTCCGGAGGTTGTTGAAGAAGACGAAGTGGTCCTCGCTCAGCACCCGGCTGCCCTCGCAGACCAGCGCGCAGACGTCCAGAGCGACGCTGCCCGACCACGACATGCCGAGCACGTTGTACGAGGCCGGGTCCGTCGCGGGCGGGGATGCCGGCGTGGTCGTGGGCGTGGGCGCCGGCGCCGCAGCGCGCGCCGCCGCCGGGCGGCCGCCGTCGCCGAGGCGTCCCCGGAGCCCGTGCTGGTGCAGCAGCGCCACCAGTTCGGTCCCGGGAACCAACTCCAGGGGCTTGCCGTTGGCAAAGGTGTACGACCCCGGCCCGAAGGACGCGGTGGTGACCAGCACCCCCTTGTTCGCCCCCCTGTCCTGGACCGTGCCGTACAGGTCCCGCACCGCCGTCGGCGGGACCGTGTTGCGGTAGCGCTTGACCTGGACGACGATCCGCCCGCCCCGGATCGGCGCCGGGTCCAGTGCCTCCACGTCGACGCCGCCGTCACCCGACCGCTGCGTGGTCACCGCTTCCATGCCCATCGCCCGGAACAGCTCGGCGACCAGGTTCTCGAAGGCGATGGGGTCCATCGTGAACAGGTCGGGCTCCTCCTCGCCGCCGCCCGCGTGCCCGCCGTGGCTGACGACGCCACCGACCTCGCCGGGCCGGCGCCCGGGCCGCACCGCCGCCGACTGGTCCGGCCGGGCCGACAGCTGTCCGCCCAGCCCGTCGAGCAGGCAGTCCACCGCGCTCACCTGCTCCAGGCGCAGCCCGGCGAAGGCCTCGCGATCGGCTCGCACGGTGGCCAGGACCATCTGCGCTTCCTGCCCCGTCACCGGATCGTGGTCGTCCACGAACCCGTTGACGACCACCGAGTCCAGCGCGCCGAACTCGTCCGCCGCGTACAGCTCGCGCAGCACCAGCAGCACGCACTGGGCCAGCAGGTCCCGGTACAGCGTCCGGCGCTGCGTGACGGGGCGGGCGGTCTCCTTGTCCAGGTCCGTGCTGGGCACGTAGCGGACCGCCTTGGTCTGCGGCACCACCTCGAAGCGCGGCAGCTCCCAGTCCAGCACCAACTGCCGGGCAGCCCGGTCGTACGCGGCGGACACCTGCCGCGGCAGGTTCTCCGGCCAGGCCGAGGAGGCGTACAGCGCGGCCGAGAAGTACTCGACCGCCGCTTCGGCGTCCCCGGCCCGCAGGGCGGTGGCCAGTTCACCGAGGCCGTTGTTGTGCGCGCGGATGCCGGCGAGCTGCGCGGCCGCCCACTGGTCGTACTGCTGCCGGTAAGCGGCCAGTTGCCGCTGCCGCTGCTGCTCCGCAGCGTGCGCGGCCTGCCACGCCTGGGTGTACCGGTCGTGTGCCTCACGTTCCGCCTGTGCGCGGCGGCCCGAGCCGAGCGTCCATCCGCTGCTCTGGTGCTGGAACTGCTGGAGCTGCGGCATCGGCAGGGGCTGCGCCAGCGCGCCCGGATTGAAGGGTTCGAGCTGCTCCGGGCGTACCAGGGCGGCCATACGGAACGCCGGTGCGCGGCAGCCGGCGGCCAGTAGCCCTTGCAGGGAGGCCACTTGCGCGTCGAGGGCCTCGGTCAGGCGTCGCGCCTCGGCCTCACGGCGCTGCTTGTAGGCGGCCTGCTGCTCCCGCTGACCCCGGGCGGCCTCGCGTTCGTAGGCCCGCTGCCGGCGCTCGGCCTCGCGTTGCCGGATCACCTGACTGCGCTGCTGCTGGCGCTGCGCCTCCGCCCAGACCCCGATCAGTCCGCTGCTCGCTCGACGGCTCATCAGCTGTAGCTCCCCCCACCCGCACCCGAAGGGAAAACACTAGTCGGCATTCGGGTGGTACGTCCCCAGGGTCGCACCACCCGAATGCCGTCCTGCGTCCTACAGCGCGCCACCCGCCAACGCCGCGACGACGGCCGGCAGAGACGTGCCCGAGCCGTCCCGGCGCGGGTCGACCGCCGGCAGCTCGGCCGGGGCCCCACCGGCCGCCGCCGCACGGACGGGAGCGTTGCCCGCCCAGGCCAGCGTCAGCACGTCCTCACCCTTGAGGAACCGCTGGCAGCGCACGCCGCCGGTGGCCCTGCCCTTGCGCGGGTACTGGTCGAACGGGGTCAGCTTCCCGGACAGCACCGAGTCGTCCAGCGTCCCGTGGGAGCCCGCCACCGTGAACACCATGGCTTCGCGTCCCGGGTCCACCGCCGAGAAGTGGATCACCTTGGCGCCCTCGGAGAGCTTGATGCCGGCCATACCGCCCGCCGGGCGGCCCTGCGGACGCACCTGACCCGCCGGGTAGCGCAGCAGCTGGGCGTCGTCGGTGATGAAGACGAGGTCCTCCTCACCCGTGCTCAGCTCGACCGCGCCGACGATCCGGTCACCCTCCTTGAGGGTGATGACCTCCAGCTCGTCCTTGTTCGCCGGGTAGTCCGGCACGACCCGCTTGACCACGCCCTGTTCGGTGCCCAGCGCCAGGCCCTGCGAGGACTCGTCCAGCGAGAGCAGGCAGATCACCTGCTCGTCCGCCTCCAGGCCCGACAGGAACTCGGCGACCGGGGCGCCCCCCGCCAGGTTGGGCGCGGTGTGGGTGTCCGGCAGCTGCGGCAGGTCGATCACCGACAGCCGCAGCAGCCGCCCGTAGGAGGTGACCACGCCGACCTCGGCCCGGGCCGTGGCGGTGACCTGCGAGACGATCAGGTCGTGCTTGGCGCGGGGGCCGCCCTCCTCCAACGGCAGCGGTTCGGCGGTCACCGTACGCGCCAGCAGCCCCGTCGAGGACAGCAGCACCCGGCAGGGGTCGTCCGCGACCTCCAGCGGAACCGCCCCGACCGGCGCGGCACCCGACTCCAGCAGGACCGTACGCCGTTCGGTGGAGAACTTCTTCGCGACGGCGGCCAGTTCGGAGGAGACCAGCTTGCGCAGCTCGCTGTCGGACTCCAGGATCCCGGTCAGCTCGTCGATCTCGCCCGTCAGCCGGTCGCGCTCGGACTCCAGCTCGATCCGGTCGAAGCGGGTGAGCCGGCGCAGCGGGGTGTCCAGGATGTACTGGGTCTGGATCTCGCTCAGGGAGAACCGCTCGATCAGCCGTTCCTTGGCCTGAGCCGAGTTGTCGCTGTCCCGGATGATCCGGATGACCTCGTCGATGTCGATGAGGGCCACCAGCAGGCCCTCGACCAGGTGCAGGCGGTCGCGCCGCTTGCCCCGGCGGAACTCGCTGCGCCGCCGTACGACCTCGAAGCGGTGGTCGAGGTAGACCTCCAGCAGCTCCTTGAGGCCCAGCGTCAGCGGCTGTCCGTCGACCAGCGCGACGTTGTTGATGCCGAAGGACTCCTCCATCGGCGTCAGCTTGTAGAGCTGCTCCAGTACGGCCTCCGGGTGGAAGCCGTTCTTGATCTCGATGACCAGGCGCAGGCCGTGCGAGCGGTCGGTGAGGTCCTTGACGTCGGCGATGCCCTGGAGCTTCTTCGAACCGACGAGGTCCTTGATCTTCGCGATGACCTTCTCGGGGCCGACCGTGAAGGGCAGTTCGGTGACGACCAGGCCCTTGCGGCGGGCGGTCACGTTCTCCACGGCCACCGTCGCGCGGATCTTGAACGTCCCGCGGCCGTTCTCGTAGGCGTCCTTGATGCCGGACAGTCCCACGATCCGTCCGCCGGTCGGCAGGTCGGGGCCCGGCACGAAGCGCATCAGCGCCTCCAGGTCCGCCTGCGGGTACCGGATCAAGTGCCGGGCGGCGGCGATGACCTCGCCGAGGTTGTGCGGCGGCATGTTGGTGGCCATGCCGACCGCGATCCCGGAGGCGCCGTTGACCAGCAGGTTCGGGTAGGCGGCGGGCAGCGCCACCGGCTCGCGCTCCTGGCCGTCGTAGTTGGCGGCGAAGTCGACGGTGTTCTCGTCGATCGACTCCGTCATCAGTGACGTGGCGTCGGCCATCTTGCACTCGGTGTAACGCATGGCGGCCGGCGGGTCGTCGTTGCCGAGCGAACCGAAGTTGCCGTGGCCGTCCACGAGCGGCAGCCGCATCGAGAAGGGCTGCGCCATGCGTACGAGGGCGTCGTAGATCGACGCGTCGCCGTGCGGGTGCAGCTTGCCCATGACCTCGCCGACGACGCGGGCGCACTTGACGTACCCGCGGTCGGGGCGCAGGCCCATCTCGTTCATCTGGTAGACGATGCGCCGGTGCACCGGCTTCATGCCGTCGCGGGCGTCCGGCAGGGCACGGGAGTAGATCACCGAGTACGCGTACTCGAGGAAGGAGCCCTGCATTTCGTCGACGACGTCGATGTCGAGGATCTTCTCCTCGAAATCCTCCGGCGGCGGGGTCTTCGTGCTGCGGCGGGCCATCGCTGCGCGGCTCCTTAACCAAGAAAGGGTGTACTCGGGGTCTGGCGGTCTGGTCTGGCGGGTAGGTCAGGCGGTCTGGTCTGGCGGGTTCGTACGGAGTCTGCCGGTCCGGCCGACGCTCCGGCCGGGGATCCGACCGGTTTCGCCCGGTGTCGACGTCGACGCGGACCATTGTGGCCCGTGGCACCGACAACGCCGACTCCGGCCCTGGGGTCCCCCCGGACGGAGCCCCGGGCGGGGGAACCCGGGAACTTCTCCGGTTGCCGACGCGCTTGCATACAGTGGCAGGTCTGACAGAAATCTCTGCATCGCGATCGAAGGGACCACATGCCCATGGGTCACACGGCCACAGCTCAGGCCGGCTCCGGCGGCCTGACAGCGACCGAGCACCGGCTGGCCAACGGCCTGCGCGTGGTGCTTTCCGAGGATCACCTGACTCCGGTCGCCGCCGTCTGCCTCTGGTACGACGTCGGCTCCCGCCACGAAGTCAAGGGGCGGACCGGTCTGGCTCACCTCTTCGAGCACCTGATGTTCCAGGGCTCGGCGAGCGTACCGGGCAACGGGCACTTCGAGCTCGTCCAGGGCGCCGGCGGTTCGCTCAACGGCACCACCAGCTTCGAGCGCACCAACTACTTCGAGACGATGCCCGCCCACCAGCTGGAGCTCGCGCTGTGGCTGGAGGCGGACCGCATGGGCTCGCTGCTGGCCGCCCTGGACGAGGAGTCCATGGAGAACCAGCGCGACGTCGTCAAGAACGAGCGCCGCCAGCGGTACGACAACGTCCCCTACGGCACCGCGTTCGAGAAGCTGACCGCCCTCGCCTACCCGGAGGGCCACCCCTACCACCACACGCCCATCGGCTCGATGGCCGACCTGGACGCGGCCTCCCTCGAGGACGCCCGCACCTTCTTCCGCACGTACTACGCGCCCAACAACGCCGTCCTGTCGGTGGTCGGCGACATCGACCCCGAGCAGACGCTCGCCTGGATCGAGAAGTACTTCGGCACCATTCCCGCGCACGACGGCAAGCAGCCGCCGCGCGACGGCGCGCTGCCCGAGGTCATGGGCGGCCAGCTCCGCGAGGAGATCGTCGAGGAGGTCCCGGCCCGCGCGCTGATGGCCGCCTACCGGCTCCCGCACGACGGCTCCCGCGAGTGCGACGCCGCCGACGTGGCGCTGACCATCCTGGGCGGCGGCGAGTCCTCCCGCCTCCACAACCGCCTGGTCCGGCGCGACCAGAGCGCCGTCGCGGCCGGCTTCGGCCTGCTGCGGCTCGCGGGCGCGCCCTCCCTGGGCTGGCTGGACGTGAAGACCTCCAGCGGGATCGAGGTGCCCGCCATCGAGGCGGCGGTCGACGAGGAACTCGCGCGGTTCGCCGCCGAGGGCCCGACGGCCGAGGAGATGGAGCGCGCACAGGCGCAGCTGGAGCGCGAGTGGCTGGACCGGCTGAGCACGGTGGCCGGCCGCGCCGACGAACTGTGCCGCTACGCGGTCCTGTTCGGCGACCCGCAGCTCGCCCTGACCGCCGTCCAGCGCGTCCTCGACGTCACCGCCGAGGAAGTACAGGCCGTGGCCGCGGCCCGGCTGCGCCCCGACAACCGCGCGGTGCTCGTGTACGAGCCGCTCTCTGCGGAGTCCGACGAGACCGACGAGACCGAGAACGAAGGGGCGGAGCAGTGAGCGACACCGCAGCCGTCACGATGACCCTCCACCCGCAGCCGCAGGCCGGCGAGGCCAAGCCCTGGGCCTTCCCGGCCCCCGAGCGCGGTTCGCTGCCCAACGGCCTGACCCTGCTGCGGTGCCACCGCCCGGGCCAGCAGGTGATCGCCGTCGAGATCAACCTCGCCGCCCCGCTGGACGCGGAGCCCGAGGGCCTGGACGGCGTGGCCACCATCATGGCCCGCGCCCTGTCGGAGGGCACCGACAAGCACTCCGCCGAGGAGTTCGCCGCCGAGCTGGAGCGCTGCGGCGCCACGCTCGACGCACACGCCGACCACCCGGGCATCCGGGTCTCCCTGGAGGTCCCGGCCTCCCGCCTGGCCAAGGCCCTCGGCCTGGTCGCCGAGGCGCTGCGCGCCCCCGCCTTCGCGGACGGCGAGGTCGACCGGCTGGTGCGCAACCGGCTCGACGAGATCCCGCACGAGCTGGCCAACCCGCAGCGCCGCGCCGCGAAGGAGCTCTCCAAGGAGCTCTTCCCGGCTGCCCTGCGGATGTCCCGGCCCCGCCAGGGCACCGAGGAGACGGTGGCCCGGATCGACTCCGCGGCCGTACGCGCCTTCTACGAGGCCCACGTGCGCCCCTCCACCGCCACCGCGGTGGTCGTCGGCGACCTGACCGGCATCGACCTCGACGCGGTCCTCGCGGACACCCTGGGCGGCTGGACCGGCGACAGCGCCGCGCCGCTGCCCGTGCCCCCGGTGACCGCCGACGACACCGGCCGCGTGGTCATCGTGGACCGGCCCGGCGCGGTCCAGACGCAGCTGCTCATCGGCCGCATCGGCCCGGACCGGCACGACCGCGTCTGGGCGGCCCAGGTGCTCGGCACGTACTGCCTGGGCGGCACCCTCACCTCCCGCCTGGACAAGGTGCTGCGCGAGGAGAAGGGGTACACCTACGGCGTGCGCGCCTTCGCCCAGGTGCTGCGTTCGACCGCCGACGGCAAGGGCGCCTCGATGCTCGCCATCAGCGGCTCGGTGGACACGCCCAACACCGGCCCGGCGCTGGACGACCTCTGGACGGTGCTGCGCACCCTCGCGGAGGGCGGCCTGACCGACGCCGAACGGGACGTCGCGGTGCAGAACCTGGTGGGGGTGGCCCCGTTGAAGTTCGAGACGGCGGCCTCGGTCGCGGGAACCCTGGCCGACCAGGTCGAGCAGGAGCTCCCGGACGACTACCAGGCGCGGTTGTACGCGCAGCTCGCCGCGACCGGCACGGTGGAGGCGACCTCGGCGGCCGTCGCCGCGTTCCCGGTGGAGCGGCTGGTCACGGTCCTGGTCGGTGACGCGGCGCAGATCGAGGAGTCCGTCCGGGCCCTCGGGATCGGTGAGGTCACCGTCGTCACCAACTGACGGGAGCACGTGCCCGATTGGTGCAGGGGACTCCGGCGGCTTGTCCGCCGGAGTCCCTTTTTGTCTGTTTGGTGGTGTGGTTGATCGAATGTGGTGTGGCGTAGGTAACAAAAAGGCGTGTCTGTTTGGAGATTGACTGAGGATCCGCCTAGCGTCGGCCGTGCTGTCCGTCAGTTGTGCCCGCCGCACCCGCGGCACCGGACAGCGATCGCCGAGTCCCCGTCAGGCGCGAGCCTGGGGAGCCGGGGACCCACATGCGTCCCTGGGGTGAATCGGACCACCTCGCAAGAGGGGCCCGTAGGAGACCTTCCTGCTCCGAACCCGTCAGCTAACCCGGTAGGCGAGAGGGAAGGAAAGGATCAAACCCTTCATGGCGTTTGGCAGTCGTGCCGCCGGTAAGCACCGTGGTTCCAGTCGTCTGAGCCGCAAGACCGCCGGTTACGCCGGCATAGCCGCCCTCGCCACCACTGGCGTCGTCGGCACCCTGGCCGGTCCCGCGTTCGCCGCGGACAAGGCCGTGGCCCCCTCGATCGAGGACACCGGCCTCGGTGCCGTGGTCGTCGCCGAGGACCTCCAGAACGAGATCCACACCCAGGCCGAGTCCCAGAACCGTGCCGCCGAGGTCGCCGCCGCCAAGGCGCAGGCCGAAGCCGAGGCCAAGACCCGCGCCGCCGAGGCCAAGCGCCTCGCCGAGGCCAAGGCCAAGGCCGAGCGTGACGCCGCCGAGCGGGCGGCCCGCGAGGAGGAGCGCAAGCGCCTCAACACCTTCGTGGCCCCGGTCGACGGCTCGTACGTCAGCACGCAGTACAAGGCGGGCGGCGGCATGTGGTCCTCCGGCAGCCACACGGGCATCGACTTCCACGCCGCCTCCGGCACTACCGTCCACGCCGTGGGCGCGGGCACCGTCGTCGAGGCCGGCTGGGGTGGCGCCTACGGCAACAACGTGGTCATCAAGCACAACGACGGCACCTACACCCAGTACGGACACATGTCCTCGCTGAGCGTCTCCGTCGGCGAGCAGGTCACCCCCGGTCAGCAGATCGGCCTCTCGGGCTCCACGGGCAACTCCAGCGGCCCGCACCTGCACTTCGAGGCCCGTACCGGTGCCACGTACGGCACGGACATCGACCCGGTGGCGTACCTGCGCTCGCACGGCGTCAGCGTCTGACCGCACCGCACCGCACCGCACCGCTTCCGTCCAAGGCCCCGGCTCACCGAGCCGGGGCCTTGCGCGTCTCACCGCCTCGCGCGTCCTGCGCCTCCTGCCCCGCTTCTCCGGCCGCCCGGCAAATGTTTCGTATTTCCGGCCGTTCTCGGAAATCGTCGTGTGTTGCAATAGAGTCGCAGTACGGTCGTGGCGGTAACGCCGGTAGCCGGCAGTCGGAATGAGAGCGGAGTCCGGTCTTGCGTATTCCCGCGCACGCGGTATGCACCGCAATTCGTGACGACATCGTCTCCGGGGTCTTCGAACCGGGCGGCAGGCTGACCGAGGAGGTCCTCGCCCGCCGGTACGGAGTCTCGCGCGTCCCCGTCCGCGAGGCGCTGCGCACCCTGGAGGCGGAGGGGTTCGTCACCACCCGCCGGCACGCGGGAGCCTGTGTCGCCGAGCCGACCGAGCAGGAGGCGGCGGACCTGCTGGAGCTGCGGGCGCTGCTGGAACCGCTCGCCGCGGCGAGGGCCGCCCGCAGACGGACCGAAGGGCACCTCAAGGTGCTGCGCGGGCTGGTCCGGCTGGGCCGCGAACGGGCCAGGAACGGGCGGGGAGAGGACCTGCGCGCCCTGGGCGGCTGGTTCCACGAAACGCTCGCGCAGGCCTCGGCCAGCCCCGGGCTGATCTCCGTGCTGACCCAGACCCGGCACAAGATCGCCTGGATGTACGTGGTGCGGCCCCCGGCCCGGCCGGCCGACTCCTGGGCGGAGCACGGCGCGATCGTGGACGCGGTGGTGCGGGGCGACGCCGAGCGCGCCCGGACGCTGACCGGGCTGCACGTGGAACGTGCGGCCGGATGCTACCGGCTGCGCGATACGCGCGTGAGGACTTCGCAACCTGCCGTAAACACGGGGAGCGGCCGACATTAACAGTGGCCGTATACAAAGGTATCCGGTCATTCTCGGCCCCGGCCCCGGCTGCGCGGAATGGGAATTTCCCTGCCCCGGTGACGTGAATGCGCGAGTGGCCGGTTATTTCCCGTGGCTGAAATGCGGGCCGAAGGACGCGCGGGAATTGCGGCCGGAAAGCAGCGGAGCCGCGGCGCCCGGTGGTCCGGGGGCCGCGGCTCCACCGCGCAGGACGACCCGAAGGGCCGGGGACGGGGTCAGACCGTCTCCGGGAGCTCCTCGAGGCCCTCGGCGACGAGCTTCGCCAGGCGGTCCAGCGCGGCTTCGGCGCCCTCGGCCTCGGACGTGAGGACGATCTCCTCGCCGCCCTGGGCGCCCAGGCCCAGAACCGCCAGCATGGAAGCGGCGTTGACGGGGTCGCCGCCCGCCTTCGCGATGGTCACCGGGACGCCGGAAGCGGTCGTCGCGCGGACGAAGATCGAGGCGGGACGAGCGTGCAGGCCCTCGGCCCAGCCGACGTTGACGCGGCGCTCTGCCATGGTGATGCCCTTCAGGTTCTTTCGGTTGTCTAGACCAGTCTCTCACGACACCCGGAATGCTCGGACCGACCTTCGTCCCGTATCCACCGCCGCTCGACCTTCCCCAGCTTGCACCGGTTCGCCCTGATGTGCCTCATGCGCCGCGCACGCGCCGACAGGGGGATGCGCCCCTTAGGGTGTGCCCATGACCACCGAGTCGGACCTCTCGTACCCGGCCCACTGGGAAGCGGACGTCGTCCTGCGCGACGGCGGCACCGCCCGGATCCGGCCCATCACCACCGATGACGCGGGACGGCTGGTCAGCTTCTACGAACAGGTCTCCGACGAGTCGAAGTACTACCGCTTCTTCGCGCCGTACCCCCGGCTCTCCGACCGCGACGTGCGCCGCTTCACGCACCACGACTACGTGGACCGGGTCGGCCTCGCCGCGACCATCGGCGGAGAGTTCATCGCCACCGTCCGCTACGACCGGATCGGCCCCGACGGCCGGCCCGCGTCCGCCCCCGCAGACGAGGCCGAGGTCGCCTTCCTGGTCCAGGACGCCCACCAGGGCCGCGGGGTGGCCTCCGCGCTCCTCGAACACATCGGCGCGGTGGCCCGCGAGCGCGGCATCCGGAGGTTCGCCGCCGAAGTGCTGCCCGCCAACAGCAAGATGATCAAGGTGTTCACGGACGCCGGCTACCAGCAGAAGCGCAGCTTCGAGGACGGGTCCGTCCACCTCACCCTCGACCTCGAACCCACCGCCGAGTCGCTCGCCGTGCAGCGCGCCCGTGAACAGCGCGCCGAGGCCCGCTCCGTCCAGCGGCTGCTGGCACCCGGCTCCGTGGCGGTGATCGGAGTCAGCCGCTCCGGCGCGGGCGTCGGCGCGACGGTCTTGCGCAACCTGCGGGACGCCGGCTTCCACGGGCACCTCTACGCGGTCAACGAGGCGACCGACACCGACCTGCTGGACGGCGTACGGGCCTACCGCTCGCTCGCCGGCATCACGGCCCCGGTCGACCTCGCGGTGATCGCCGTCCCGGCGCAGCGGGTGCCGGACGCGGTCGCGGCGTGCGGGGAGCACGGCGTACAGGGACTGGTGGTGCTCTCCGCCGGATACGGGGAGAGCGGGCCGGCGGGACAGGAGCGCCAGCGCGACCTGCTGAGGCAGGTGCGGTCCTACGGGATGCGGCTGATCGGACCGAACGCCTTCGGGGTGATCAACACCGCGCCCGACATCGAGCTCAACGCCTCGCTGGCCCCGGCACCGGCCACCGAGCGGGGCCGGATCGGCCTGTTCACCCAGTCCGGCGCGATCGGCATCGCCCTGCTGTCGGGGCTGCTGCGGCGGGGCGCGGGGCTGTCCTCGTTCGTCTCGGCGGGCAACCGCGCGGACGTCTCGGGCAACGACATCCTCCAGTACTGGTACGACGACGAAGCCACCGATGTGGCGCTGATGTACCTCGAAACCCTGGGCAACCCGCGCAAGTTCACCCGTCTCGCCCGGCGGACGGCAGCCGTCAAGCCGGTGGTCGTGGCCCGCGGCGGCCGCCACACCCCGGCCGGGCACGTCGTACCCGGGACCCGGCTGCCCGAGGCGACGGTCTCGGCGCTGCTGCGGCAGGCGGGCGTCATCCGGGTCGACACGGTCACCGAGCTGGTCGACGTCGGCCTGCTGCTGGCCGGACAGCCGCTGCCGGCCGGGCCGAGGGTGGCGATCCTCGGAAACTCCGAGTCGCTGGGGGTGCTCACGTACGACGCCTGCCTGACGGAAGGGCTGCGGCCGCTGGCGCCGCTGGACCTGACGACGGCCGCCTCGCCTGAGGACTTCCGGGCGGCCCTGGCCGTGGCGCTGGCCTCGCCGGACAACGACGCGGTGGTGGTGACGGCGATCCCGTGGGTGCGGGAGCAGGAGCTGGCCGGCGATCTGGCGGGTGCGCTGTGGGAGGCGGTGGCGGCGGCTCCCGGCAAGCCGGTGGCGGTGGTCCACGTGGAACTGGGCGCACTGGCCGACGCCCTGTCCCCGGGCCGCGCCCACCCGGCGGCCCCCTCGCCCCCGACGCCGGCCGGGCCGGAACCCGCGCCGCAGGCGGCTGCGGCGTCGTCGTCGCCGGGCGTGCCGGCGCTCGCCGCGGCGCGCGCGGGCATCCCCGCGTATCCCGCCGCCGAGCGGGCCGTCAGGGCCATCGCCGAGGCCGTACGCCACGGGCAGTGGCGGCAGGCCAATGCGGACGCCGGCCAGGTCCCCGAGTTCGAGGACATCGACGAGGCCGGAGCCGCCGCCCAGCTCGCCGCCCTCCTCGCGGGCGTCTCCCACGACGCCGTCCTCACCCTCTCCGAGGCCGACGCCCGCACCCTCCTCGCCCGCTACGGGATCCGCCTCCACGCCACCCTCCCCGCGCCGAGCGCCGACGCCGCCGCCCGGGCCGCCCGGGTGCTGGGCTACCCCGTCGCCCTCAAGACCACCGCCCCGCACCTGCGCCACCGCGCGGACCTCGGCGGCGTGCGCCTCGACCTCACCACCGAGGCCGAACTGCGCCGCAGCTACGAGGAACTCACCGAACTGCTCGGCAAGCCCCAGGAGCTGCTCCCGGTCGTCCAGGCGATGGTGCCCCGCGGCGTCGACACCGTCGTGCGCTGCGTCATCGACCCCGCCGCCGGAGCCGTCCTCTCCTTCGGGCTCGCCGGCGTCGCCTCCGAACTGCTCGGCGACACCTCCCACCGGCTCGTCCCGGCCACCGACCGTGACGTCGCCGGCCTGATCCGCTCCCTGCGCGCCGCGCCCCTCCTCTTCGGCTGGCGCGGAAGCGACCCCGTCGACACCCCGGCCCTCGAAGAGCTCCTGCTGCGGGTGTCCCGGCTGGTCGACGATCACCCGGAGGTGGCCGGCGTGTCCCTGGAGCCGGTCGTGGTGGCCACCGAGGGGCTCTCGGTGCTGAGCGCCACCGTCCGCGTGGCCCGTCCCCCCGCCCGCACCGACCTGGGACCGCGCACGCTGCCCAGCTACCCCGGCTACTAGGACGGGTCCCGGCGCGGTCCAGGTCCCCCGGACGGGCCTTAGGATGGACCTCATGGCGAAATCCGGTACGACGACCCAGGGGCTGCGCGCGGCGATCGAGCGCAGCGGCTACTACCCGGCCCTCGTGGCCGAGGCCGTGGAGGCCGCGGTGGGCGGCGAGCCGATCTCGTCGTACCTGGTGCACCAGGAGACGACCTTCGACTCCAACGAGGTGCGCCGCCACGTCACGGTCCTCGTGCTCACCCACAACCGCTTCATCGTCAGCCACACCGACGAGCAGGCGGCCGATGCCGGCTCCCCGTCCCCGTACGCGACCACCTCCACCGAATCGGTCAAGCTCGGCAGCATCTCCTCGGTGGTGCTCAGCCGCGTCGTCGCGAACCCGGAGTCCTACACCCCCGGCACCCTGCCCCGTGAGGTCGTTCTGACCATCGGCTGGGGCGCCGTCTCGCGCATCGACCTGGAGCCCGCCGCCTGCGGCGACCCGAACTGCGACTCCGACCACGGATACACCGGCAACTCCACCGCCGACGACCTCAGCCTGCGGGTCAGCGAGGCGGGTGACGGCCCGGAGACGGTCCGCCAGACCCTCGTCTTCGCCCAGGCGCTGTCCGAGGCGACCGCGGCCACGGCCGCCGCCCGCTGATGTCCTACTCCGCACCGCCGAACTGGGACGAGCCGGAGCTGCTGGACGTCGCCGGTGCCCCCGTACCGCAGTACGGCACCGGCTCCCTCGCCGACCTCCTGCCGACCCTCGCGGCCGGCCAGGGCGTCCCCGGCCTCACCGCCGGGATCGCCGAGCTGACCCCGGCCGACCGCAACTGCGTCTTCCTGGTCGACGGCATGGGCTGGGAGCAGATCAAGGCCCACCCGCAGGAGGCCCCGTACCTGGCTTCCCTCCTCGCCGGCTCGCGCGGCGGCACCGGCCTTCCGATCACCGCCGGGTTCCCGGCGACCACCGCCACCTCGCTGGCCTCCGTCGGCACCGGACTGCCCCCCGCCCGGCACGGCCTGCCCGGCTACGCCGTGCGCAACCCCGCCTCCGGCGAGCTGATGAACCAGCTCCGCTGGCAGCCGTGGACCCAGCCGAAGGCCTGGCAGCCTTACCCCACCGTCTTCCAGCTCGCGGACGCGGCGGGGGTGCACACCGCGCAGGTGTCCGCGCCCGCGTTCCAGTCCACCCCGCTCACGAAGATCGCCCTCAGCGGCGGCACCTTCCACGGCCGGATGACGGGCGAGGAGCGGATGGACCTCGCGGCGATCCAGCTCGCCGCCGGCGAGCGCTCGCTCGTGTACACGTACTACAGCGAACTCGACGGCGCGGGCCACCGGCACGGCGTGGACTCCGACGCCTGGCGCGGTCAACTCATGTACGTGGACCGGCTCGTGCAGCGGCTGGTCGAGCAGCTTCCGCCGCGCACTGCGCTGTACGTCACCTCCGACCACGGCATGGTGGACGTCCCCTTCGACGAGGAGTCCCGGGTCGACTTCGACGACGACTGGGAGCTGGGCGCCGGCGTGGCCCTCCTCGGCGGCGAGGGCAGGGCGCGCCACGTGTACGCCGTACCGGGCGCGGAGGCCGACGTGCTGACCGTCTGGCGCGAGGTGCTCGGCGACCGCTTCTGGGTCGCGAGCCGCGAAGAGGCCCTGGAGCTGGGCTGGTTCGGGCCTGCGGGGGAGTGCGACGAGCGCGTGCTCGGCCGGATCGGCGACGTGATCGCCGCCGCCCACGCCGATGTCGCGATCACCGCGAGCCGCAACGAGCCGAACGAGTCGGCGCTCGTCGGCATGCACGGCTCGATGACGGCGGCCGAGCAGCTGGTCCCCCTCCTCGAAGTCCGCACCTGACCCCGCCCCGCCCCCGCCCCCGCCCCCCGCCCAGATCAGACCACGACCCGAAAGGTCCGTACTTCCCATGCCCGAGCTGGTGTTCTTCTCCGGAACGATGGACTGCGGAAAGAGCACCCTGGCTCTGCAAATCACCCACAACCGCTCGGCGCGCGGTCTGGTGGGCGTGATCTTCACGCGTGACGACCGGGCGGGCCAGGGCAAGCTCTCCTCGCGCCTCGGGCTCGTCACCGAGGCGGTCGAGGCGGGGGAGGGCATGGACCTGTACGCGTACCTCGTGGACCAGCTCTCCAAGGGCGGCAAGGCCGACTACGTGATCGTGGACGAGGCCCAGTTCCTGGCCCCCGCCCAGATCGACCAGCTGGCCCGTATCGTCGACGACCTCGACATGGACGTCTTCGCGTTCGGCATCACCACGGATTTCCGCACCAAGCTCTTCCCCGGCTCGCAGCGCCTGATCGAGCTCGCCGACCGGATAGAACAGCTCCAGGTCGAGGCACTGTGCTGGTGCGGGGCCCGTGCCACCCACAACGCCCGTACGGTGGGCGGCGAGATGGTGGTCGAGGGCGCCCAGGTCGTCGTCGGGGACGTGAACCGCCCGGCGGAGGAGATCGGCTACGAGGTCCTGTGCCGCCGTCACCACCGCCGCCGCATGACCTCCTCCGCGGCCCACGCGGGCGCCCTCTCCCCGGACGTCCTCCCGGTCAACTCCGCCTGAAATGACGGCTCGTCCTATCATGCGGTGATCATCATCGTCATGGGGGCCGGAGAGTTGAGCATCTACACGGACAGACCGGGGACGGCGCCGCGCGATCGGGACAGGAACGGGTGCGTCACCTTCCTGTTGCTCCCGTTCGTGCTGGCGGCGCGGATCTACCGGCCCGGGCGGCCGGACCGGATCATCGACGAGTCCATCGAACGGGCCCAGATCGCCCGTACCGCCATCGGGATCGTGGCCACCTGCTGGCTGCTCTTCGCCTATCCGCTGCGCGAGTCGGCGGGGTCGATCCTCAACGACAAGGTCGGTGAAGTCGTCATCAGCGCCGCCCTGTTGCTGGTGCTGGGCCCGATCGCCCTCGCCGTCTTCGTGATGAGCGCCAGGCCCCCGGGCCCCGCGTTCTACCGCGGGCGCCTGCGCGGGCCGCTGACCGCCCTGGGCACCCTCTTCGGTACGGCGCTGCTGCTGTGGCTCGCCGTGACCCGGGGGACGGCCGGCTCGATGAGCCTGCTGGGCTTCGGGTCCGGGCTGATGGCGCTGTTCCTGCTGCCGTTCGGCATGGCCTCGGCGGTGCTCTGCGTCCACCACGCCTTCCGCACCGGCGACGTCCACGAGGTGCTGCCGCCGCTGATCACACCGGTGCTGGTGTGGGCGATGTTCGTGCTGCAACTGTTCGACGACGTGCCGGTGCTCGCGCCGTTGCCCGTGCGGATCCTCTTCCTCATCGGGCCGCCCGCCTCGGTGACCGCGCTGTCGGTCTGGGAACTGCGCCGGCTGCGGACGCGGTACGGGATCACCCTGCGCCTCGCGCTCGGCCGCTGAGCACTCCCGGACCTCAGCGCCGGGCCAGCGCCAGGACGCTCAGACCGAACATCAGCACGCCCAGAGGGAGATGGACTGACGGGACGTGCGCGACGCCGAGCACGACCTGTACAGAGGCGAGGACGAGGAAACCCGACGCGTGCCGGACCGGCCGGGACGGGCCGCCGCCCGGCTTCCAGGCCAGCACCGCCGCGAGCACGTACAGCATCGACGCCCCGTACATCACGCGTGCTCCGACACCGTGCAACGTCTCCCCGTAGGACGAGGTCAGCAGCAGTCCGGCGGAGACCGCCTGGAGGAAGATGGTCAGGGTCTGCAGGGCGATCGCGATCCGCAGGAACGAGGCGCCTCGCCGCGCGCCCGACGTCGCCGTCACCTGAGTAGCCATGTCACAACCCCTTTTCCCGCCCTCGGGCAGTAGATCGATAAGGTCTCACCAGCCCGACGAAACGGGCCTGCGAAAGGTAAGGCGAGGGGGCGGCCGCAAGCATGGGGAGTGTCGGGACCGGCACGGACGGGACAGTCGGCGAGCGACGCCAACTGATCAACGTCGCCTACCGGTTGCTGGGTTCGGTGACCGAGGCAGAGGACGCCGTACAGGACGCCTACGCCCGCTGGTACGGGCTGCCACGAAGCCGGCGGGAGGAGATCCTGTCCCCCAGCGCCTGGCTGACGACGGTGACCGGCCGCATCTGCCTGGACCTGCTCGGCTCGGCGCGGGCCCGCCGAGAACGCTACGTCGGCGCGTGGCTGCCCGAGCCGCTGCCCGACCGCACCGAAGGGGACCACACGGGCGGCGCCGGCCCCACCGGCCCCGCGGACCCCGCCGACCAGATCGTCCTGGACGAGTCGGTGACCATGGCCTTCCTCGTCGTCCTGGAGTCGATGACGCCGGCGGAGCGGGTGGCGTTCGTGCTGCACGACGTCTTCCGGTACCCGTTCGCCGAGATCGCCGGCGTTCTCGGCCGCACCCCCGCGGCCTGCAAGCAGCTGGCGGCCTCCGCCCGGCGGCGCGCGGGGGCCGCGAGGCCCCCGGTGACGACGGCCGACCGGGCCGGCGTGGTGAGGCACGTCAAAGAGGCGTGGCAGACCAAGGACATCGCAGCCCTCGTCGGTCTCCTCGACCCGGCCGCCGTGATGACCGCCGACGGCGGGGGCCTGGCCGGCGCCGCCCTGCGCCCGCTGGAGGGCGGCGCCCGCATCGCCCAGTACATGGTCGCGATCGCCGACAAGGCCCCCGGACTCGAACTCCTGGAGCGGTCGGTCAACGGCGCGCCGGGCCTGGTGGCCCGGCGCGCCGGCGTCGTCATGACCGTGGCCGCCTTCGACGTCCGCGACGGGCGCGTCGCCCGGATCTGGGCGGTCCGCAACCCGGAGAAGCTGCGCCCGTGGGGGCGGGCGGGCTACGCGCTCTGAGAGGGCCGCGGCCAAGACCGTACGAGGGTGAACACCGCGCCCTCCGGGTCCGCGACCGTCGCCACGCGGCCGCTGAGCCGGTCACGCGGAGGCTGGATGACGCGTCCTCCGAGTTCCCTCACCCGGGCGGCGGCCGCGTCGGGGTCCCTCACCTCGAAGTACGTCATCCAGTGCGAGCCCCGGTCGTGCGGCAGGGCGCGGCCCACACCGTGCACGGCGGCGACCGGACGGCCCTGGAGGCGCAGGACGAGGTAGTCGAAGTCGGCCGAGGCGTCGTGGTGTTCCCGGGCCTCGTGGCCGAAGACGTGCTCGTAGAACTTCCCGACGGTCGAGGTGTCCTGGGTCAGCAGCTCGTTCCAGACCGGCGTCCCCGGGTGGCCGTGCAGTGCGCCGCCGAGGTGGGCACCGGCCTGCCAGATCCCGAAGATCGCCCCGAGCGGGTCCGAGCAGATGGCCAGGCGGCCGGCGTTGCCCGCGTCCAGCGGGCCGACCGCGACCGTGCCGCCGCACGCCCTGATCGACTCGGCCGTGCAGTCGGCGTCATCCGTGGCGAAGTACGTGGTCCAGGCGACCGGCAGGAGCCGGTCCGGCGGCATCTCGCCGATGCCCGCCACTTCCTGGCCGTCGAGGAGGGCACGGACGTAGGGGCCGAAGGGGACGGGGCCCGGGACGTACTCCCAGCCGAAGAGGTCGGCGTAGAAGTCCTCGGTGGTGCCGAGGCCGTGGACCATCAGGCTCACCCAGCAGGGCGCGCCGGGAGGGCGCCTGGTCGTTTCCGGTGCCTCGCTCATGTCAGCCGTCTCCTCCGTCGTAGCCCTGCCCCCGTGTCGCGCTCTGATGCTTCCACTTCGCGCGCTCCGGCGCGGCTCGACCGGGCCGGACGGATGGCGGGTGGGCGAGAGATGACCGAATCGGTGCGGCGCGTTGCGGTGTGCTGCAGCGCGTTGATGTCCGGCTTGTTACGCGAGGTCGGGCCGTGGGGAGGAAGATGGGCCCATGACTGCGATTATCTCGGCTCCCGAACTGATGGACGAGCTGGCCGGAACCCATGCGCCGGTGCTCCTGGACGTCCGCTGGCAGCTGGGCGGCCCCGACCAGCGGCCCGCGTACGAGGCGGGGCACCTGCGGGGCGCGGTGTACGTCGACCTCGACCGCGAACTGGCCGGTCCGGTCAGCGCGACGGGGCTGGGCGGCCGCCATCCGCTGCCCGACCCGGAGGACTTCGGGGCGGCGATGCGACGGGCCGGGGTCTCGGCGGGCGCTCCGGTGGTGGTCTACGACGGGGGACTGGGGTGGGCCGCGGCCCGCGCGTGGTGGCTCTTGCGCTGGACGGGGCACGAGCGGGTACGGGTCCTCGACGGGGGTCTGCCCGCCTGGACGGCGGCGGGAGGGGAACTGACGACCGAGGAGCCGTCCCCCAGGGAGGGCGATTTCAAGCCGAACCCGGGAGCGATGGAGGTGCTGGACGCGGACGGGGCGGCCGCACTGGCCCGCGCCGGGATCCTGCTGGACGCGCGGGCGGGGGAGCGGTACCGGGGCGAGGTCGAGCCGATCGACCGGGTCGGCGGCCACGTGCCGGGGGCGTTGTCGGCGCCGACCACGCAGAACGTGGGACCGGACGGGCGTTTCCTCGCGGCGCAGGCGCTGCGGGCGCGGTTCGAGGCGCTGGGCGCGGCGGAAGGAGCGCCGGTCGGCGTGTACTGCGGGTCGGGGGTGTCCGGGGCGCACGAGGTGCTGGCGCTGGAGGTGGCCGGGATCCCGGCGGCCCTGTACGCGGGCAGCTGGTCGGACTGGTCCTCGGACCCGGACCGCCCGGTCGCGACCGGGGGCTCCGCCGGCTGAGCGGCGCGGGGTGCGGGGGCTGCGCGAGGTGGCCCGGCCCGCCGTGGGCGTTCCGGGCCCCAGTCGGCTACTCCTGCTTCTTGCGGCGGGTGCCGAAGACGATCTCGTCCCAGCTCGGGACCGCCGCGCGGCGGCCCGGGCGGACGCCGTCGGCCTCCGCCTGGCGGTCGGTGGTGCCGGTGAGGCGTTCACGGTGGCCCGCGACGGTGCGGGGCATCAGGACATCGGCGTACGCGGTACCGGCGCCCGCCGAAGCGGCCGGGGGCTCCTCCGCCTCCGGTTCCTCCGCCGGGGCGTCGGGCCGTTCCGGGACCACCATGTCGCCCCGGAAGCTCGGGACCGCCTCCAGCAGGCTGGTCAGCGAGTCCCGCTCCTCCTCCGGGTCCGCAGCCGGCACGGCGCTGCGCTCCGGCTGGCGGTCGAGCGTGCGGTCCAGCGGCCGGTCGCGCGGCAGCCGCGCGATGCGGGGCACGAAGGGGAAGCTGGGCTCGGGCGTCGCCGGCAGGTCGTCGGACTCACCGATCAGCGAGCGGGCTTCGTCGTCCACGGCCACGACCAGCCGGCGCGGCGGGTCGTACGTCCAACTGGCGGAGTGCGGCTCGCCCGCGACCCGGTAGACCAGCAGGACCTCCCACGTGCCGTCGTCGCGGCGCCACGAGTCCCACTGCACGGACTCCTTGTCGGCCCCGCGCAGCGTCAGCCGCTCCTGCACCGCCTCGCCGAGCTGCGGCCCGGTGTTCTCGCCGGGGCGGCGCACGGGTGTCTTGCGGGCCCGCTCGGCCATGAACGCACGCTCCGCGAGGACCGGACCCTCGAAGCGGCGTACCCGGTCGACGGGGATGCCCGCGAGTTGGGCGACCTCCTCAGCGGAGGCACCGGCCCGTATGCGGGCCTGGATGTCGCGGGGGCGGAGGTGGCTCTCCACCTCGATCTCGATCTGGTTCAGGCGCGCGCGGTCGTTGCGCACGGCAGCCCGTAGACGCTCGTCGATCGGAAGCGTGTACTCCGTGCTGTCGGCAGCTTTGAGCACCAGTCGTGTGCCGTCATTGGAGACGGCCACGACACGCAGTTCGGGCATGGGGACCTCCCGGGTGGTGCCTGCCGACGTCACGTGCGTCGCTGCTTCCGCTAGTCGAGTGTGGCCTGCCCGGGTGCAGCCTGCCACAACCTTGCCGAGTTAAACCGGCGTGTCGGGCATGCGCCCTTGATCGCCGTTATGGCACGGTTACCTGTTGGGCACACACAGTGACCGAACGATTACTGTGCGCATCGGAAACCCGTGCAACACCGCGGCATCGCCGGTCTTGAGTGCCGTTTCTCCATCGTCGGCCCCCTCTCCCGGGTCCGGACATCCGAAAGGAAGGACGGCCCCAGGGCTCGCCACAGTACTCCATTCGGGCCACCTGGGTGGACCGCCGCGCCGCCGAAGTTGTCCCGGGCGGCGGGAGTTGGCCTGCCCCGGAACGGGGCCCGGGCATGGCCCACCTGCGGCGCGGTCCGTTTTCGGGTGTCTTGCTTCACAGAATCCGCAGAAGCGGAACTATCCCTTTCGTCCAGGTGTCTGTAACTACCGGAAGAGGAGAGGCAGGAGAGGCGCGAGAGGCAGGCAGACACGGGATGGCACAGGACGGCACCGCACCGGAGAAGCAGAAGCTCGACCTGAGCGTCGCTCAGATCGCCGGCTCCTCCCTCGCCACCGTCGCGGCGGCGCTGCTCGCCTCGAAGCTGGGGGTGTACGGGACCATCCTGGGCGCCGGGGTGGTGAGCGTGGTCGCCACCGCCGGCGGCCCCGTCATCCAGCACGTGTTCCGCAGCACCGGCGACCGCCTCCGCACCGGCGACCGCCTCCGCACCGGCGACCGCCTCCGCACCGGCGCCCGGCCCGGCGCCGACGCCCGGCCCGGGTCCGGCCCGCCGAGGCCCCCGGCGGCCGGGGAGTTCGGCGAGGCCACCGTCCACGGCACCCGCGTACGGGGCTGGAAGCGCACGGCGGTGGCGTCGGGGGCCGCCTTCGCGATGGCCATCGGAGGGCTCGGCGTCTACGAGGCCGCGGCCGGCACCTCGGTCAGCGACGGCGGCGGCACCCTCCTGTCCGGCGGTACCCGCAAGGCCGCCGGCCACCGCCGGCGCCCCGCGCCCGAGGACGGCGGGGGCGGCGGGACCTCCCCGGGTCCCGGGCGCTCCCGCGGCGGCCGGAGCCCGGAGCCCGGTCCGGCCCCCTCCCGCTCCGCGGACCGGGCGCCGTCGCCGGCCCCGAGCCGGCCGGGACCGGACCCGGAGCGCACCCCGCAGCCCGCACCCACCCCGTCCTCGACGCCCGCGCCGACACCGACGCCCACCCCGGAGCCGAGCTCCTCCTGAACCGCCGTCAGGCGCCCAGGACCCGCCTCAGGTAGTCGTTGCCGAACAGCCGGTCCGGATCCAGCCGGTCGCGCAGGGCGGTGAACTCGCCGAAGCGCGGGTAGAGCCGGGCGAAGTACTCGGCGTCCCGGGTGTGCACCTTGCCCCAGTGCGGCCGCCCCTCGTGCGCGGTGAAGATCCGCTCGGCCGCGGTGAAGTACGCCTGGTACGGCGTGCCCTTGTACATGTGCACCGCGATGTACGCCGTCTCGCGCCCCGAGGCCGTGGACAGGGTGATGTCGTCCGCCGGAGCCGTCCGCACCTCCACGGGGAAGCTGATCCGCAGGTCGGAACGGTCGACCATCGCCTTGAGCTCCCGCAGGGCCCCGACGGCGCGCTCGCGCGGAAGGGCGTACTCCATCTCCACGAAACGCACCCGGCGCGGGCTGGTGAACACCTTGTACGGGATGTCGGTGTAGGTCCGCGCCGACAGTGCGCGGCTCGCGACGCGGGCGATGGAGGGGATGGCCGCGGGAACGGCTCGGCCCAGCGAGTTGACCGCCTGGAACAGGCCGTTGGACAGCAGTTCGTCCTCGACCCACGCGCTGACCGCTCCGGGCGGGGCGGCCGGGCCCTGGCTGCGGTTGTTGCGCTTGGTGTTGCAGTTGCCGGTGTGCGGGAACCAGTAGAACTCGAAGTGCTCGTTCTCCGCGACGTGCTCGTCGAACTCGGCCGTCACCCGGTCGAAGCCCATCGGCTCCTCACGGGCGGTCAGGAAGAAGAGCGGCTCGACGGCGAAGGTCACCGAGGTGACGATGCCGAGCGCCCCGATGCCGAGCCGCGCCGCCGCGAAGACCTCGGGGTTCTCCTTCTCGGAGCACGTCAGCAGCCTGCCGTCCGCGGTGACCAGTTCCAGCGCGCGGATCTGGGCGGCGATGGAGGCCGAGTCGCGGCCGGTGCCGTGGGTGCCGGTGCTGATCGCACCCGCGACCGTCTGTTCCATGATGTCGCCCATGTTGGTGAGCGACAGGCCTTCCCGGGCGAGGGCCGCGTTCAGGTCCTTGAGGACCGTGCCCGCCGCCACCGTGACGGTTCCGGCGGCCCGGTCGACCGCCGTGATGCCCCGCAGCGCCTGGGGGCGGATGAGCACCCCGTCGGTCGCGGCGGCCGCGGTGAAGGAGTGGCCGGTGCCGACCGCCTTCACCCGCAGCCCGTCCCCGGCGGCCCTGCGGACCGCCTCCTGGAGTTCCCCGACCGAGGCCGGGGTCACCACCCGCACGGGCGTCGCGCTGACGTTCCCCGCCCAGTTACGCCACGCGGCCGGCGTCCCCGCCGCCCCTGCCCGCCCGTTCCGCCCTGCTGTCGCCGTCCCCATCGGTAGCTGGCTCCTCCCCTTGCGCCGGCCTCGTCAGCCGGCGGTAACCCGCGAACGCCACCGCGGCCGCGGCCGCTCCCGCCGATATGGAGACGACGTACCCGCTCCTGGCGCCGGCCGCGTCGATGACCAGGCCGGCCACGGAGGAGCCGACCGCGACACCGACCGCGAGGCCGGTGCTGATCCAGGTCATGCCCTCGGTCAGCTTCGCGCGGGGTACGTGCGCCTCGATCAGGGCCATCGTGGTGATCATCGTGGGAGCGATGGCGAGGCCCGAGACGAAGAGCGCCACGGCCAGAAACGGCAAGTTCCCGGCCAGTAGGAGGGGGATCATACTCACGGCCATCGCACAGATGCCCAGTACCCATCGACGTTCGGCCGTCCCCTTGGGGTGCAGCAGGCCGAAGACGATCCCGGCGAGGCAGGAGCCGAGGGCCCACACGGCGAGGATCACGCTCGCGAGCGGTTTGTGGCCGCGCTCGTCGGCGAAGGCGAGCGTGGCGACGTCGATCGAGCCGAAGATCGCCCCGGTCGCCACGAACGTGGCCACGAGCACCTGGAGTCCCGGGGAGCGCAGGGCCGACGACCGGTTCCCGTGCTCGTCGTGCGGATGCGGCTCCGGTTCCGTGGCGCGCTGCGCCGTCAGCCACCACACGCCCACCAGCAGGCACAGCGCGGCGACCAGCGGCCCGGCCTCCGGGAACCAGGTCGTGGACAGGGAGATGGCGACGATCGGCCCGAAGATGAAGCAGACCTCGTCGACCACGGATTCGAAGGAGTACGCGGTGTGCAGGCTGGGGGTGTCCCGGTAGATCGCCGTCCACCGGGCGCGGACCATCGAGCCGACGCTCGGTACGCACCCCGCGAGGACGGAGAAGACGAAAAGGGTCCAGTCCGGCCAGCCGTTCGCCGCGGCGATCAGGAGCCCGGCCACCGACGCGACGGCGAAGAGGGTCGCGGGGCGCAGCACCCGCCGCTGCCCGTAGCGGTCGACCAGCTTGGAGATCTGGGGGCCGACCGCCGCGGCGGAGAGGGCCAGGGCTCCGGTGAGCGCGCTCGCCAGCCCGTAGCGGCCGGTGATCTCCGAGATCATGGTCAGGATGCCGACGCCCACCATGGAGAGCGGCATGCGGCCGATGAACCCGGCTGCGCTGAACCCCTTGGTGCCTGGGGCGGCGAAGATCGCGCGGTAGGGACTGGGCACGGGCCCTCCGTAGGGGATGTCAAAGGCCTGAACAGGTTACGACCGCCGACAAGGCACCCGCATGGCGAGGAAACGGACTTACTAAGGGTGACCTTACCCGTGGGCCGCGTCATGTCGGCCGCCGGGTCCGTTTCCCGCCGCGGCCGCCTGGGTGGCAGGATTCGACGCATGTCCGACCAGCTCCGCGCCCCCGACGCCGCCCCCTACGACGCCCTTCTGCTGCTCTCCTTCGGCGGCCCCGAGGGCCCCGAAGACGTCGTGCCGTTCCTGGAGAACGTCACGCGCGGGCGCGGCATCCCGCGCGAACGGCTCAAGGAGGTCGGGCAGCACTACTTCCGCTTCGGCGGCGTCAGCCCCATCAACGGCCAGAACCGCGAGCTCCTGGACGCCCTGCGCAAGGAATTCGCCGAGCACGGCCCGGACCTGCCCGTGTACTGGGGCAACCGGAACTGGGCGCCGTACCTCACCGACGTGCTGCGGGAGATGGCCGCCGACGGCCGCCGCCGCATCGCGGTGCTCGCCACCAGCGCGTACGCCTCGTACTCCGGCTGCCGCCAGTACCGGGAGAACCTCGCCGACGCGCTCGCCACCCTGGCCGAGGAGGGCGTGGCCGAGCTGCCCCGGGTGGACAAGCTGCGGCACTACTTCAACCACCCGGGCTTCGTACAGCCGATGGTCGAGGGCGTGCTCGCCTCGCTGGCCGCCCTGCCGCAGGACGTGCGCGCCGGCGCGCACCTGGCGTTCACCACCCACTCCATCCCGACCGCGGCCGCCGACACCTCCGGCCCCGTCGAGGAGCACGGCGACGGCGGCGCGTACGTCAGGCAGCACCTGGAGGTCGCGGGGCTCATCGCGGACGCGGTGCGCGCCGAGACGGGCACCGAACTGCCCTGGGAGCTGGTCTACCAGTCGCGCAGCGGCGCCCCGCACATCCCCTGGCTGGAGCCCGACATCTGCGACCACCTGGAGGCCCTGCACGAGGCTGGCGCCCCGGCGGTGGTGATGGTGCCGATCGGCTTCGTCTCGGACCACATGGAGGTCCTGTACGACCTCGACACCGAGGCGACGGCCAAGGCCGCCGAACTGCACCTGCCCGTCGCCCGGTCGGCGACGGTAGGCGCCGACCCGCGGTTCGCGGCGGCGGTACGGGACCTCGTGCTGGAACGGGCCGCCGCCGAACGCGGCGAAGCGGTGGAGCGGTGCGCGCTCGGGGCGCTCGGCCCCAGCCACGACCTCTGCGCGGTGGGCTGCTGTCCCGCGCGAGCACCCCGGCCGGCGGCCGCGGGCGTCGACAGTCCGTACGCGTAGGGAGTGGGACGAGCATGGTTAGCGACGAACAGGACCCGGCCGCACTGAAAGCGGAACTGCTGGCGGTGGGCCTCGACGCCGCCCGGAAGGCGGGCGAGCTGCTGCGCGACGGGCGGCCGGCGGACCTTGCGGTGGCGGCGACCAAGTCCAGCCCGATCGACGTGGTGACCGAGATGGACATCGCGGCGGAGAAGCTGATCACGGGCATCCTCGCGGAGCGCCGGCCCCATGACGGGCTGCTCGGCGAGGAGGGCGCCGACAGCCCCGGGACGAGCGGCGTGCGGTGGGTCGTGGACCCGTTGGACGGCACCGTGAACTACCTGTACGGGCTGCCCAGCTGGAGCGTGTCGATCGCCGCCGAGTACCGCGGCGAGACGGTGGTCGGGGTGGTGGCGGCGCCGATGCGCGCCCAGACGTACCACGCCGTGCTCGGCGCAGGGGCCTGGCAGGGGGACGTCCGGCTGCGGTGCCGCGCGGCCGCGCCGCTGGACCAGGCACTGGTGGCCACCGGGTTCGCCTACCTCCAGGACCGCAAGGAGCAGCAGGCGGAGGTGGTGCGGCGGATCCTGCCGCGGGTGCGGGACATCCGCCGCGCCGGATCGGCGGCCCTGGACCTCTGCGACGTCGCCGCCGGGCGGCTGGACGGGTACTACGAGCGGGGGCTGAACCCCTGGGACCTCGCCGCGGGCGCGCTCATCGCCCGGGAGGCCGGCGCCTTGACGGGTGGCCGGCCGGACGAGCCGGCCTCGGGGGAGCTGGCGCTGGCCGCCACCCCCGCCGTGTTCGCCTCGCTGCAGCCGCTGCTGGAGGAAGCCGGGGCCTGGCACGACTGACCGCGGACGGTCCCGGACGTGAGTGGATCCCGGCCGCCCTGGGGCGGCCGGGATCCAGGAAGGAGTACCGGGGTTCGAGAAGTGTCGGTCGGGCCTTCGGTCGGGCGGCTCTGCGTCAGGTGCCTTCGGTCGGGCGGCTCTCCGTCAGGTGCCTACGGTCGGGCAGCTCCCGGTCAGGCAGCGGTGACCGGAACGCCGTGCTCGGCCGCGAGGCGCTGGAGGTCCTCCAGCTCGGCCTGTTCCACGTCCGCGAGGTAGTCGTCGCCCGTCGCACGGGCCTTGCTGAGGTCCGACTGCGTGGCCCTGATGCGCTGCAGGAGACCCGCGGTGAATGCGTCCATGGTGGGTGCGCCCCCTCTTCGTGGGTCGCGGCGGTGCTGCCCGTGGCAGTCCGCCGTCAGGAGTGGATGGGGTGTTCCCTCGTCCTCCCCGGCACCCTGGGCGCAGAAACCTCGTGAGTCCATCGAATCGTCGCAACCGTCCGTACGGAATCGGCCGCTGCGGGGGGCCCATGGCGCCTTACAGCCGGTTTACCGCCGAAACGGGCAGGATGGGCGACGCAATACACGTGTGCCCTTCTGGGCTCGAAGGAAGGAAACGACGTGCGCGTACTCGTCGTCGAGGACGAGCAGCTGCTCGCCGATGCGGTGGCCACCGGCCTGCGCCGGGAGGCCATGGCCGTGGACGTCGTGTACGACGGCGCCGCGGCCCTGGAGCGCGTCGGAGTGAACGACTACGACGTGGTCGTACTCGACCGGGACCTCCCGCTGGTGCACGGCGACGACGTCTGCCGCAAGATCGTGGAGCTCGGCATGCCGACGCGCGTGCTCATGCTGACCGCCTCCGGGGACGTCAGTGACCGGGTCGAGGGGCTGGAGCTCGGGGCGGACGACTACCTGCCCAAGCCGTTCGCCTTCACCGAGCTGACCGCCCGCGTGCGCGCCCTGGGCCGGCGTACGACGGTCGCCCTGCCGCCCGTGCTGGAGCGCGCCGGGATCAAGCTGGACCCGAACCGGCGCGAGGTGTTCCGCGAGGGCCGGGAGGTGCAGCTGGCGCCGAAGGAGTTCGCGGTGCTGGAGGTCCTGATGCGCAGCGAGGGGACCGTGGTCTCCGCCGAGCAGCTGCTGGAGAAGGCCTGGGACGAGAACACCGACCCGTTCACGAACGTGGTGCGCGTGACGGTCATGACCTTGCGCCGCAAGCTCGGGGAGCCGCCCGTCATCGTGACCGTGCCGGGTTCCGGATACCGGATCTGACGCCATGGCAGCGACTCCGGCGCCACCAGCGGCACCCCCGAAACCGACCTGGGACCCCGGCCAGCCCGAGGGTCCTTTCCCGTGGCTGCGGCCGACCATCCGCATACGCCTCACCCTGCTCTACGGCGGGATGTTCCTGATCGCGGGCATCCTGCTGCTGTCGATCATCTACCTGCTGGCGGCGCAGGCCCTGCGGGAGGGCAACGCCCTGCCCTTCAAGATCGTCGGCGGTACGAAGATCGAGGTCACCAGTACGACCTGCTCCGGCGTGGGCGCCGACATGTCCTTCGACCAGTTCTACTCGGCGATCAGCCAGTGCATCTTCGACCAGCGCCGGCACGCCCTCGACGACCTGCTGAGCCGGTCGCTGATGGCGCTGCTGGGCCTGAGCATCATCGCCTTCGCCTTCGGCTACGCGATGGCCGGCCGGGTCCTCTCGCCGCTGGGCAAGATCACCCGCACCGCCCGCCGGGTGGTGGGCACCGACCTGACCCGGCGGATCGAGCTGGACGGGCCGGACGACGAGCTCAAGGAGCTCGCCGACACCTTCGACGAGATGCTCGACCGGCTGGAGCGGGCCTTCACCGCCCAGCAGAGGTTCGTCGCGAACGCCTCGCACGAGCTGCGCACACCGCTCGCGATCAACCGGACGCTGCTGGAGGTGCACCTCTCCGACCCCGGGGCGCCGGTGGAACTCCAGCAGCTCGGCAAGACGCTCCTGGCCACCAACGAGCGCAGCGAGCAGCTGGTCGAGGGGCTGCTGCTGCTGGCCCGCAGCGAGAACCAGATCGTCGAGCGCAAGCCCGTGGACCTGGCTGAGGTCGCCTCGCGCGCCATCGACCAGGCGCGGGCGGAGGCCGCGGCGAAGGGCGTGGAGATCCGCGGCGAGCGGTCGCTCGCCGTCGTCCAGGGCAACGGCGTGCTGCTGGAGCGGATCGCCTTGAACCTGGTGCAGAACGCCGTCCGCTACAACGTGCCGGAGGGCGGTTGGGTGGAGGTCACGACCGAGGTCCAGCACGGCCAGGCGGTGCTGCTCGTATCGAACACGGGTCCCGTGGTTCCCGCGTACGAGGTGGACAACCTCTTCGAGCCGTTCAGGCGGCTGCGTACGGAGCGAACGGGCAGCGACAAGGGTGTGGGGCTCGGTCTGTCCATCGCGCGCTCCGTGGCGCGCGCACACGGCGGCCGCATCCAGGCGACGCCCCGGGAGGGCGGTGGCCTCGTGATGCGTGTCACGTTGCCCTTGTGACCAGGACGCGCCTGCGTTCGCTATCGGCTGAATTCTTGGCCCACCGGTCAGATGGTCGCTGTGTGATCGATCACATGGGCGAGTGTCCGGCCGTGCGCGTTCCGTGACCCCAAGGGGGCCGGAAAGCCCGGGAAGTCCGGGTTTCCGGCCCCCCAAATGGCGGGAAATACACGGGGTGGCGTTTGTGCAAGGCGGCCTCCGGACCGTGTACGGTCCCGGTCGTCATCCCAGCCACAAGCTCCTTCGGGGGCCCGGCTGGGTGTCGATTGAGTAACAGACCTTGATGTGAGGCAAAATCTCCGCCTCAGGTCGGGCACAAGTCCGGCCTCTCGCGCGTTACGTGCGCTGAGACACCGCTAAATCCCAGAGGGGGAGAGCGAACCATGGCAACGGACTACGACACTCCGCGCAAGACCGACGACGACGTAGACAACGACAGCATCGAAGAGCTGAAGGCTCGACGCAACGAGAAGTCCCACTCGAATGTGGACGTGGACGACTTCGACGCGGCGGAGGGCATGGAGCTTCCCGGTGCCGACCTCTCCAACGAGGAGCTGGCCGTCCGGGTCCTGCCCAAGCAGGCCGACGAGTTCACCTGCATGAGCTGCTTCCTGGTGCACCACCGCAGCCAGCTGGCGCGCGAGAAGAACGGCCAGCCGATCTGTCGCGACTGCGACTGAGAGGCCTCGGCCGTGAAGGGGTCGTCGCCCTTCCGGAAGCACCGCTTCCGGAAGTCTGGTGATCCAGCGGAGACGCGGGTGGAAACGGGCTCGGAGGCGGGCCGCGTGACCTCCGGCGATCCCGCCGTGCCCTCCGACACCGCCCCCGCGGTGCCGCCGGCCACGGTGGCCGACGACGGGCCCCGCACGTCCGGGACCCGTCGGATGCAAGCCGTCAAGAACGGTGTGCGCAAGGGCGGCGCAGGTTCCAGGGCGGTCGCCCTGTACATCGCCGAACGCGTCATCGAGAACGCACCGCGCGTTCCGGTTCGGGACCTCGCGACCCTGCGCGCGCAGTTCCCGGGCCTCGACCCCGACCGGCTCGCCGACAAGCTGATCGCCGGCGCCGCCCACGCCACGTCCGCCGTCGGAGCCGGTGTCGGCGCCGCGGCGATGCTGCCCGTGCCGCCCGCGATGCCGGCGGAACTGGCGGCGGAGGTCACCGGGGTCGCCGCGATCGAGCTGAAACTGATCGCCGAACTCCACGAGGTCTACGGGCTGCGGCCCCCCGGGAACCTCATGGAGCGCACCTTCGCCTACCTCACGTCCTGGACGGAGGAGCGCGGCGTGGACCTGACCAAGCCGACGACGCTGAACGCGGCGCTGGGCGGTCAGATGAAGCGCGAACTGCGGCAGCAGATCACCAAGCGGATGGTCCGCAACATGCCGAACCTGATTCCCTTCATGGTGGGCGCGGCCGTCGGCGCCGTCATGAACCGCCGCGACACCCGCAAACTCGCCCACAAGGTCCGGGACGACCTGCGGGCGCGCGCCGTGTCCTGGGACGCCCTCTCCGCGCTGCCGCCCCTTGAGCGGGCGCCAGGGCCCCTTCCCGAGGCCGCCAGGGCCGCCATCGAGGGGACGGACCCCGAAGAGCGCCGCTAGCCGGCCGCCGGACCCGGGAGAGCCGTCAGCCGGCCTGCGTCCGCGCCGAGCGGATCGCCGCCGCCAGTGCCTCGGGCTCACGGGTGGAGAGGTAGACGTACGGGGTCGGATCCGCCGGGTCCGTGACCTCGACGCGGACCGCCGTCGGGACGTAGCTGCGCAGCAGCATGAACGCGCGGGTGTCGGCCTTGTAGGTGCGCCAGGCCCGGGCCTCCTCCGCGTCCAGGACCTCCGGCTCGCCCAGCGCCGCCACCGGGATCCGGGCCTCGCCCGCCGCCAGCGCACCGTTCACCACGCGCACGCGCGCGGAGCCGTACGAACTCACCAGCATCCCCGTCAGCGCCGTACCTCCGACCAGCCCGGCCAGCAGCGGCAGCGTGCCCAGCGGGAGCAGCATCAGGGCGCACGCCAGGCCGGTGAGTACGGCGATGGCCCACCAGGAGCGCGGGGCGGTCAGGCGTTCGTCGTGGTGCGCGGGGGAGAGCTGCATGGCCTCAAGCCTGCCACGGGGCGACCCGCGGGTAGCCGCGCGGGTAAGGTCAGCGGCTGTGAGTGGACGAAACACAGCGTTGACGCCCCCGGCCGACGCCACGGCGCCAGTCCGGCACCCCGACGCGCCGGCACCCGGCGAACTCCTCGGTGCGCACTACGAGCACTGTTTCGGCTGTGGCGGGGGCCAGCCGCACGGGCTCCACCTGGAGGCCAGGGCGGGCGAGGGCGTGAGCGTCACCGCCGAGTTCACCGTCAAGCCCGCCCACCAGGGCGCGCCCGGTCTCGCGCACGGAGGCGTACTGGCCACCGCGCTCGACGAGACGCTGGGCTCGCTGAACTGGCTGCTGCGCGTCATCGCGGTGACCGGGCGGCTGGAGACCGACTTCGTCCGGCCGGTCCCCCTGGGCACCGTGCTGTACCTGGAGGCCGAGGTCACCGCCGTCGCCGGGCGGAAGATCTACTCCACCGCGGTCGGCCGAATAGGAGGCCCGCAGGGCCCCGTCGCCGTGCGCGCCGACGCCCTCTTCATCGAGGTGAAGGTCGACCACTTCATCGACAACGGAAGGCCCGAGGAGATCCGGGCGGCAATGGCAGACCCGGACCAGGTCAGGCGCTCGCGCGCCTTCGAGGTGAACCCCTGATGACTCAGAACGACCGCGCACCGGTCGACGTGCTGATCCGCCGCGTCGACCCCGAGGTGCCGCTGCCCTCCTACGGCCATCCCGGCGACGCGGGCTGCGACCTGGTGACCACCGAGGCCGCCGAGCTGGCGCCCGGTGAGCGGACCGTACTGCCCACCGGCGTCTCGATCGCCCTGCCCGACGGGTACGCCGCCTTCGTGCACCCCCGCTCGGGCCTGGCCGCCCGCTGCGGGCTCGCGCTGGTGAATGCCCCGGGGACGGTGGATGCCGGGTACCGTGGGGAAATCAAGGTGATCGTGGTCAATCTCGACCCGCGCGAGAGCGTCAGGTTCGAGCGTTTCGACCGCATTGCCCAGCTGGTTGTCCAGCGGGTCGAGAAGGTGCGCTTCCACGAGGTGGCGGAACTTCCCGGCTCGGCCCGGGCCGAGGGGGGTTTCGGCTCCACCGGCGGTCATGCGGCCGTGGCCGGATCCGGAGCTGGTCAGCAGGGTGGGAATGGCTACGCTTCGGTCGTAACCGACCGGGAAGGACAGTGACGTGTTCGGACGTCGCAAGAAGAACGACTCCGTCAACGACGGCGGCGCGGCCGAGCAGGTCGTCGAGAACGAGCACGGCGATGAGCAGAACGACGCCGACCAGCTCGACGACGCCACGCCCCGCCGAGTGAACCTGCCGCCGGCGCCCCGGCCCGACGGCCCCTGGGACGTTTCCGAAGTGCCCGGCAAGCCGGAAGACGGCCGGGTCGACCTCGGCGGCATCCTCGTACCCGGTGTCGAGGGCATGGAGCTGCGCGTGGAGGTCGCGGGTGACGCCATCGTCGCCGCGACCGTCGTCCTGGGCGACAGCGCCGTGCAGCTGCAGGCCTTCGCCGCGCCCAAGAAGGAAGGCATCTGGGGCGAGGTCCGCGAGGAGATCGCCGCGGGCATCACCCAGCAGGGCGGCATCATCGACGAGGTCGAGGGCCCCCTGGGCTGGGAGCTGCGCGCGCAGGTGCCCGTACCGCTGCCCGACGGGCAGACCGGTGCGCAGCTGGTGCGGTTCGTCGGCGTCGACGGCCCGCGCTGGTTCCTGCGCGGCGTCATCTCCGGCCAGGCGGCGGTGCGCCCCGAGGCCGGCGGTGTGCTGGAGCAGATCTTCCGGGACACCGTCGTCGTGCGCGGTGAGGGCCCGATGGCGCCCCGCGACCCGATCGTCCTCAAGCTGCCGAACGACGCCCAGATGGTGCCGGACGGCGTGCAGCAGACCGGTGAGGCGGAGGGCTCCCGCTTCGGCGGTGACATGGGCCAGCTGGAGCGCGGGCCGGAGATCACCGAGGTCCGCTGACCCTCCGCTCCTCCTGCTCCTCGCTTTCGGGCCGGTGGGCCGTATCCCTCGCGGGTGCGGCCCACCGGCCTTCGCGCGTCCCGGCGTGCCTTCGCGCGTCCCGGCGTGCCTTCGCGCGTCTTGGCGGGCCTACGCGCGCCCCGGGGGCCTTCCGGGCCCGCGGGGGCGGGTGACCGCGTCGTCGGCTGCGTCGCGCACCACGGCCGGCAGCGGACCGGGACCCCGGGGGCCGGGAGCAACCACCCGCGGGTCTCCCGGGGGCAGCCGCGCCGCAAGCTCGGGGCGGACCCCCGCACCCGCGGCACTTCCTCACCGGACCGGGCACGGGGTACTGCTTCGAGAGGTGGCGGGCACGCCGGTACGCTTCCTGTATGAGTGCTGAACCGCGTCCCGAGAAGCCCGCGAAACCGGCCAGGCCGGCGGGCCGGTTCCGCCGGATGATCGAGCGTCTTTCCACCTCCCAGGAGGAGCTGCATTCGGCGGAGCTGCAGCAGGACGCAGAAGCCGCGGGATGCACGCGGATCTGCGACTCCTACGACCGCGAGATAGTCAAGGTGACCGGTACCCTGCGGACGGTCACCCTGCGCCCGCGGGCCGGCGTGCCCGCCCTGGAGGCGGAGCTGTTCGACGGCTCCGCCGCGCTGGACGTGGTGTGGCTCGGGCGTCGCTCGATCGTGGGAATCGAGCCCGGGCGGCGCATGATCGCCTCCGGACGGATCGCGATGAGTCACGGGCGCCGGGTCCTCTTCAACCCGAAGTACGAACTCCGACCGCTCGGACAGGAGCACTAGCCGGTGACGTCACTCGACAAACCGAACACCCCCGCCCCGGACGGCGCCGGCCCGGGCGGCCAGGCCGACCCCGCCGACGACCAGAAGGCGGCGACGCAGGCAGCGCTCTTCGACGCCTTCGGCGGCATCCGGGGCACCGTGGAGACGATGCTCCCCGGCCTGCTCTTCGTGATGATCTACACGATCAACAAGAACGTGGTGATGTCCGCCATCGCGGCGGCCGTCGTCGCGGTCGTGCTGGTGATCGTGCGGCTGCTGCGCAAGGACACCGTCAAGCACGCGTTCAGCGGCGTCTTCGGCGTCGGCGTGGGTGTGGCCTTCGCCCTCTTCACCGGCACCGCCAAGGGCTTCTACCTGCCCGGCATGATCTACGGGGCGGGGCTGGGGGTGGCCTTCACGCTCTCGGCGCTGATCGGCTTCCCGCTGCTCGGAGTCATCCTCGGGCCGGTGTTCAAGGAGAACCTGTCCTGGCGCACGCGCAACCCCGGGCGCAAGAAGGCGTACACCAAGGCCAGCCTGGCGTGGGGGATCATCTTCCTCGCCAAGTACGCGATCCTCTTCCCGCTGTACTGGTGGGGGGACGCGACCCAGCTCGGGTGGGTGCTGATCGCGCTCAAGCTGCCGCCGATGGTGCTCGCGGTGTACTTCACCTGGGTGTTCCTGGCGAAGGCGCCCCCGCCGATCGACGTCATCGCCGAGTACGAGGCCGAGGAGGCCGCCGAGAAGGCGGCGAAGGCCGCGGCGCGCGAGCGACGGGCGTAACCGCCGGGGCCGGACTCCCGGGACGGAGCCTGGGCCACCGAGCCCGCAACGGGTGCGCCGAGACGGCGAAGTCTCGCCGAGACGGCGAAGGGGCCGCCGGCCACACATGTGGTCGGCGGCCCCTTCGCGCGTGTGCGGGGCGTCAGTGACGGGCCTGGAGGAGGTCCTCCAGCTGCTCCTCGCGGGCCTGGGCGGCCACGAACAGCAGCTCGTCGCCCGGTTCCAGGGTCTCCTCGCCGTGCGGGGTGAGCACCCGGTTGCCCCGGATGATCGTGACCAGCGAGGTGTCCTCGGGCCAGCTGATCTCGCTGATCTGCGTGCCCGCGACCGAGGAGTCGGGCGGCAGGGTCAACTCGACGAGGTTGGCGTCGCCGTGGCTGAACCGGAGCAGCCGCACCAGGTCGCCGACGCTGACGGCCTCCTCCACCAGGGCCGACATCAGGCGGGGCGTGGAGACCGCGACGTCGACGCCCCAGGACTCGTTGAAGAGCCACTCGTTCTTCGGGTTGTTGACCCGCGCCACGACGCGGGGCACCCCGTACTCGGTCTTGGCGAGCAGGGAGACGACCAGGTTGACCTTGTCGTCACCCGTGGCGGCGATGACCACGTTGCAGCGCTGGAGCGCGGCCTCGTCCAGCGAGGTGATCTCGCAGGCGTCGGCCAGCAGCCATTCGGCCTGCGGCACGCGCTCCACGGAGATGGCGGTCGGCGCCTTGTCGACGAGCAGCACCTCGTGGCCGTTCTCCAGCAGCTCGCCCGCGATGGAGCGGCCGACGGCGCCGGCTCCGGCGATCGCGACCCTCATGCGTGTGCCTCCTCGGGCCCCTGGGCGAAGACCGCCTCGACCTTCTCGATCTCGTCCGTGCGCATCATCACGTGGACGAGGTCGCCCTCTTGGAGGACCGTCTGCGACGTCGGCAGCATGGCCTCGCCCAGCCGGGTGAGGAACGCCACGCGGACGCCCGTCTCGTCCTGCAGCGTGCTGACCTTGTGACCGATCCAGCTCGCCGAGGTGTGCACCTCGGCGAGCTGCACACCACCGCTCGGGTCGCGCCACAGCGGCTCCGCGCCCGAGGGCAGCAGCCGGCGCAGCATCTGGTCGGCCGTCCACCGCACGGTCGCCACGGTCGGGATGCCCAGGCGCTGGTAGACCTCGGCGCGCTTGGGGTCGTAGATGCGGGCGGCGACGTTCTCGACGCCGAACATCTCGCGGGCCACGCGGGCGGCGATGATGTTGGAATTGTCACCACTGCTGACGGCGGCGAAGGCGCCGGCCTCCTCGATGCCCGCCTCCCGCAGCGTGTCCTGATCGAAGCCGACCCCGGTCACGCGGCGGCCGCCGAACGATGCCCCCAGTCGACGGAATGCGGTGGGGTCCTGGTCGACGACTGCGACCGTATGACCCTGCTGTTCCAGGGTCTGCGCGAGGGCGGAGCCCACCCTTCCGCAGCCCATGATGACGATGTGCACGGCCGTCCTTCCGGCTGACAGCGGCTCGCTGGTTACCAGCCTCATTGCATGCTCTGGCTAAACAGGGTCTCAGACCATGGCCCAAGCTACACACGGGCGGTCACCAGTGTGACCATTTGGGCTGCGAGCGGGGGCTCATTGGAGCGTGATTGCCCGCTGATAGGGGCGGGGGGTTCGTCAGCCGGTTTTCGAACGCTTACGATCCTTGGCGTGTCCAAACTGACCGACGTGCCCAAACGGATCCTGATCGGCCGGGCGCTCCGCAGCGACCGCCTCGGAGAAACGCTCCTCCCCAAGCGGATCGCCCTACCTGTTTTCGCCTCGGACCCGCTCTCCTCGGTGGCGTACGCCCCGGGCGAGGTGCTGCTGGTCCTGTCGATCGCGGGCGTGTCGGCGTACCGCTACAGTCCCTGGATCGCGCTGGCGGTCGTGGTGCTGATGTTCACCGTGGTCGCGTCCTACCGGCAGAACGTCCACGCCTACCCGAGCGGTGGCGGCGACTACGAGGTGGCCAACACCAACCTCGGGCCCAAGGCCGGTCTCACCGTGGCGAGCGCGCTGCTGGTCGACTACGTCCTGACCGTCGCCGTGTCGATCGCCTCCGGAGTGGAGAATCTCGGCTCCGCCATCCCCTTCGTCGTCGAGCACAAAGTGCTCTGCGCGATCGGGATGATCTTGCTCCTCACGTTGATGAATCTGCGCGGCATGAAGGAATCGGGGCGACTCTTCGCGATTCCCACCTATGTCTTCGTCGCGGGCGTATTCATCATGATCGCGTGGGGTGCCTGGCGGGGCCTCGTCCTCGACGAGACCATGAAGGCGCCCACCGCCGATTTCGAGATCAAGGCGGAGCACCAGGGACTCGCCGGTTTCGCATTGGTCTTCCTGCTGCTGCGCGCCTTCTCCTCGGGCTGTGCCGCACTGACCGGCGTCGAGGCGATCAGCAACGGCGTGCCCGCGTTCCGCAAGCCCAAGAGCAAGAACGCCGCGACCACCCTCGCCCTGATGGGCGCGCTGGCCGTGACGATGTTCTGCGGAATCATCGCCCTGGCGATGGCGACCGACGTGAGGATGGCCGAGAAGCCCGCGACGGACCTGCTCCACAACGGCATGGCGGTCGGACCGGAGTACGTGCAGAACCCGGTGATCTCCCAGGTCGCCGAGGCCGTCTTCGGCGACGGCAGCTTCCTGTTCATCGTGCTCGCCGCCGCCACCGCGCTCGTCCTGTTCCTGGCCGCCAACACGGCCTACAACGGCTTCCCGCTGCTGGGCTCGATCCTCGCCCAGGACCGCTATCTGCCCCGTCAGCTGCACACCCGCGGCGACCGGCTCGCCTTCTCCAACGGCATCGTGCTGCTCGCGGGCGCCGCCGTCCTGCTGATCTGGATCTACGGCGCGGACTCGACCAAGCTGATCCAGCTCTACATCGTCGGCGTCTTCGTCTCCTTCACCCTCAGCCAGACCGGTATGGTCCGGCACTGGAACCGGCACCTGAGGGCCGAGAAGGACCAGGCCGTGCGGCGCCGGATGTTCCGCTCCCGCGCGATCAACGCCTTCGGCGCCTTCTTCACCGGCCTGGTGCTGGTCGTGGTCCTCGCCACCAAGTTCACCCACGGGGCCTGGGTCGCCCTGCTGGGAATGCTGATCTTCTACGGCACCATGACCGCCATCCGCAAGCACTACGACCGCGTCGCCGACGAGATCGCCGCCGACGAGGGGCCGAGCGACGACAGCGTGCGGCCCTCGCGGGTCCACTCGATCGTGCTGGTCTCCAAGGTGCACAAGCCCACGCTGCGCGCCCTGGCCTTCGCCAAGCTGACCCGCTCCGACACCCTGGAGGCGCTCAGCATCAGCGTCGACGCGGCCGAGACCAAGGCGCTCAAGGCGGAGTGGGAGCGGCGCGGGATCAACGTGCCGCTCAAGATCCTCGACTCCCCGTACCGCGAGATCACCCGGCCGGTGGTGGAGTACGTCAAGGGCCTGCGCAGCGAGAACCCGCGCGACGCGGTCAGCGTCTACATCCCGGAGTACGTCGTCGGCCGCTGGTACGAACACCTGCTGCACAACCAGAGCGCGCTGCGGCTCAAGGGGCGGCTGCTGTTCACGCCCGGTGTCATGGTGACCTCGGTGCCGTACCAGCTGGAGTCCTCGGAGCTCGCGAAGAAGCGGGCGAAGAAGCGGCAGGAGTGGAACGCCCCCGGCGCCGTGCGCCGCGGACCGGTGGACACCCCGCGGTCGAAGGACCGCGCGGGGAAGTAGCCGCCGGGCGGTCGGTGTGGCGAACGGCCGGACGAGATCCACGTAAACTGGTGGGTCGGTCGTCCGGCCGTTCCCGTTTTTATGTTTTGGAGTCTCCCCACCATGACCGAGCAGATCGAGAAGCAGTCACTGGTCGGGGAGGAGTACGAGGTCGAGGTCGGTCCCGTCGCGCACGGCGGCCACTGCATCGCCCGTACCGCCGAGGGCCGCGTCCTGTTCGTCCGGCACACCCTTCCCGGCGAGAAGGTCATCGCCCGGGTCACCGAGGGCGACGTCGACTCCCGCTTCCTGCGCGCCGACGCGATCACCGTCCTGGACGCCTCCAAGGACCGCGTCGAGGCGCCGTGCAAGTACGCCGGTCCGGGCAAGTGCGGCGGCTGCGACTGGCAGCACGCCAAGCCGGGCGCCCAGCGCCGGCTCAAGGGCGAGGTCGTCGCCGAGCAGCTCAAGCGGCTCGCGGGGCTCACCCCGGAGGAGGCCGGCTGGGACGGCACGGTCATGCCGGCCGAGGGCGACAAGCTACCGGCCGGGCAGGTGCCGCAGTGGCGCACCCGGGTCCAGTACGCGATCGACGAGGACGGCCGCGTCGGCCTGCGCAAGCACCGCTCGCACGACATCGAGCCGATCGACCACTGCATGATCGCCGCTCAGGGCGTCAGCGAGCTGGGCATCGAGCAGCAGGACTGGCCCCAGATGGCGACGGTCGAGGCCATCGCCGCCTCCGGCTCCGGCGACCGCCAGGTCGTCCTGACCCCGCGTCCCGGCGGCCGGCTGCCCCTGGTCGAACTGGACAAGCCCGTCTCGGTCCTGCGCGTCGAGGAGAAGGACGGCGGGATCCACCGGGTGCACGGCCGCCCCTTCGTGCGCGAGCGCGCGGACGGCCGCACCTACCGCGTCGGCATGGGCGGATTCTGGCAGGTCCACCCGCAGGCCGCCGACACGCTCATCAAGGCCGTCATGCAGGGGCTGATGCCGCGCAAGGGCGAGATGGCGCTCGACCTCTACTGCGGCGTCGGCATCTTCGCGGGCGCGCTCGCGGAGCGGCTCGGCGAGACGGGCGCGGTGCTGGGCATCGAGTCCGGCAAGCGCGCGGTGGAGGACGCCCGGCACAACCTGGCGGACTTCCCCCGGGTCCGCATCGAGCAGGGCAAGGTGGACCAGGCCCTCCCGAAGACCGGCATCACCGAGTGCGACCTCGTCGTCCTCGACCCCCCGCGCGCGGGCGCCGGCAAGCAGACGGTCCGCCACATCGCCTCCCTCTCGGCCCGCCGCATCGCCTACGTGGCCTGCGACCCGGCGGCCCTGGCCCGCGACCTGGCGTACTTCGCGGACAACGGCTACAAGGTCCGCACGCTCCGCGTCTTCGACCTCTTCCCGATGACCCACCACGTGGAGTGCGTCGCCATCCTTGAACCGACCGCGAAGGGCGCCTGACCTGCGGGTTCTTGGAACTCGTCAGCCGTTTGACCTGTTCTGAAGCACCCCCGCGTCGGCCGGGTCGCGTCCACGGACGCGACCCGGCCGACGGCTTGGTCCCCAACCCGCAAACCGCTGCCCTATGGCATTCCGAATGGCATGCCTGTCCCATGGCTGACGACGCATTCACTGGATGGCGGTCCCCATAGCGGTATCTCAGCGTCACTGGCCGCCGGCACTTCGCAGGCCATCGCGAGCGGGTGGGCAGGCGCGGTGCTCTGCGTATCTGGAGCGCGTCACCGTGCAGTGCGGCAAGTCCAGGGCATACGTACCCGCAGACGTGGTGTACGCGTCGGCTGATGCCAGGGATTCGGACAGTCTGGCCCAGCCCTGGAGCGTTTCGATGAACAGGATTTCGAGGTCGCTCTCCGCCTGCCGTTCGAGCGGAATGTGCCGGGTCGTCTCCACGGGCGAGGTGTACCAGCGCTCCCCGTCAGCACCCAGCAGATCGTCCAGCATCTGCCGCACCTCGTTGGGGCTGACCTTGTCGCAGTCGGCCGCCGGAACTCGACGGAGCAGGCACTGGTGGCAGCCGTCGAGTCCCTTTTCGCGGCATTCGCACTTCTCGATGACGTCGCGGGCCTTGAGGAGTACGTCCCGGAACCGTCGGCGGATGCGACACGGTGCAGGTAGCCGGTGCCACCGGGAAGGCGGTCGTAGACCGCGAGGAACCGTCGCGGCCAGTCCGAGCCGTCGGCACCCGCATGGTCGGGCATCGTCGCCTCGGCGATGTCGATGTGGTCCGGGTCGCCCCCGTACTGCGCTGCGATCCCCGCGAACAACGCGGCGGTGAACGACGCCAGCCGCTCCTTGGCCCGCGCCATGGAGGCGGGCAGCAGGACACGCACCGCCTCGGTGGTCAGCTCGTGGGCAAGGAGCAGCGGGACGTCCTGGCCATTGCCCTGTTGCTCGCCTGCGCCAGTGGCGGACGTTCCCTTGACCCGACGGCGTGGACACCACAGCAGGTGGTGCGTGCTGCCTGGGTGCTTGTCGCGCACCGATTCCGTCAGCGCGTGCTGCGCTACGTCCACCACAGGATGTCCCTCTGCGGTCGCTCCTCCGCAACTGGTGCAGACGTAGAAGGGATTGATGCGAACGTCAGCGCCGGCCAGGGGTGCCGTACTGCTCCCCTCCTCGCGGTCGAGCCCCAGATTGAACGTCCGGATCTTCGCCTGGCGGGTGAAGTCCACCCCGAACACAGCTGTCTCGTGCCGCCAGGAACCGGGGGCGATCCGCTCGGGGTCGATGTCGACCGTGGTCAGTACCGCATAGTGCCGCCGGTCCCGCTCATCACGGTCGTCTCGTACGCGGGCATCGTCCCGCTTGTCACGGGAGACGACCCGCCTCGGCTGTAGCACGTACTGCACGCACCCCGCATCGGCGATCGCCCGCCCGCCGCAGCGGGAGCACGGACTCGTGTCGTCTTTCGCGTTGTGTGTACGGGCGTAACCGCACGACGGGCAGAGCCGCCACGCCTGCCAGGCCCGGCGGTCGGGGGTGCCGACATCGAGCGCGCGCACGACGTGGCGGTAGCCGTTGACGTAGAAGCTGTTGCCGGGAGCGAGCTCGGTGAGGGCCAGTTTGCGGGAACGCTCGTAGTCGCGGGTCTCGCTGCGGTACACGCGGCCGGTCGCATCCCGCACCGGGGGTTGCTGCCCGCACACCCTCCTCGTCGTCCGGCGTCTCCGTCCAGTAAAGGGTGGCTTCCAGCTGGGTGGTGGTGTCGGTGAGGCTGTAGTTCGGCAGCAGGCCCAGCTCCACGAGGGTGCCGTGGGCACTCGACTGGCTCAGCTCACGAAGCAGGTCCCCGGCACTGCGCCGCTCGGCGAGCAGCTCCCGGCGCTCGCGGTCCTGCACGGTGTCCGTCCGGACCCGACGCCAAGTACAAGTCCGGCAAGCGGCGCGGCTATCCCAACGGGGACCTCTACCAGATGCTGGCCTACTGCACCGTCCTCGGGCTGCCCGGGGGCCATCTGGTGTATGCGAAGGGGAACAGGACGCATACCAGTCACCGAGTGCGCCGTGCTGGGACAGTCCTGCACCAGCACGCTCTGGACCTGGACCGGCAGCCGGTGGCACTGCTGGCGGAAATTCGGGAATTGTCTCGACGTATGGTCGCGGGCACAGTTGCACATCTTTCGTGACAGCGTTCGTGTCTCCTTGGTGCGATCGTCGCCATTGGCGAACGCGCCTGGAGGGCGCTACAGCCCATGCCGGTCGAGTAGTGCCATCAGCTTGCGCTTGCGTTTCTGGTCGGTGCGCAGGGTGGTCATATAGGCGGTGAAGGCGGCCTCCGTGTTCAGGGTGCGGTGGCACGTGCGGGCGCTGAGCAGCAGTTCGGTCAGGTGCTCGTACGTGGCGTCGCCGGTTCGCGTCAGGAGGGGGCCGATCAGGCGCAGGTACACGTCCAGGGCGTCGGCGGGGCGGCGGTCCCGGGTGCGGTCGGCGAGGGCGAGCCACTGGCGACCGTCGGCGTATCCCTCAGCGGCTGCTTCCCACGCCGCGTCGTGGTCGCCGTCGTCCAGCAGGGCATCTACCAGAGCCGAGCCTGCGGAGCCGAGGCTCTTGCGGGGCCGGGCGTCGGTGCGCAGTACGTTCAGGGCCCGTGTCCGCTCGGGTTCGTCCCAGCAGTCGGCCGCCCGGGCTGCCGTCCGCAGGTCCTGGTACGCGGCCAGGGTGCGGCGGCGCCGTAGTACGTTGCGGCGGACCTCGACCGCGTCCGCCGGGCGGCCGCCCCGGGTGTAGCGCTCGCAGACGAAGTCCACCAGGTGGTGGTCGGGGCCGCGGTCTGGATCGGCCTCCCACAGGCCGCGTTCGGCCCAGTCCAGGGCTTCTGCCGGGCGGCCCGCCCGCTCCAGTTCCCGGGCGATCATCAGGTGGGTGGCGCCCGACGGGGCCAGATCCACCGCGTGGACGGCGATCAGCGCGTCCACACTGCCGCCCTCCGCCTTCATCAGCTGCTCCATGAGGTGCTTCTCCGCCCAGCCCCTCGGATTGCCGCGCCAGGCCGCCACCACCAGCTCGCGCGCCCGTGCCAGGCCCGCCTCGCCCAGTACGTCCTCGTAGTCGGACAGGGCGATGTCGGTGGCGTCGTTCAGGTCGCCCAAGAGGTGGTCCACCAGCCAGTCGGCAGTCTGTGCCGGGTCGGGGTGAGCCGCCCTGCAGGCGGCCAGATGTACCTCGGCCAGTCTGCCGGCCACGTCGCCGATGACGCCGTCCGAGTCGTCGATCTCGCCGTACGTCCGGCCGAGGGCTGCGATGGCCTCCCGGGCCACCTCCACCACCTCCGGTGCGTGGCCGGTCTCCGTCAGGGTGCGCAGCGCGGATAGGGCCTCGGTGGCCTGGAGCCCGTAGGCACGGGCGTCCGCGTACTCGACGTAGCCGTACCGGGCGAAGGGACGGGTGTCGAGCAGGCCCAGGACACGCTCGCGTACGGCGCCGAAGTCGTCCCCGGCGGCGGCAGCCCGCAGTTCCAGCCGGTGGCGCAGGTCGCGGTCGCCGGCGAGGTGCTCCCGTACCAGAGTGAGGAGTTCGTCCCGGTTGCGGGACTCAAGCCAGGCGTCGAGCTGTCGGCCGCGGGACGCTGCGGCAGCCCGTTGCACGGGGACCGACTTCGCCTGCCGCAGTACGGCCAGGCCGACCGCCACGCAGTGCTTGCAGAAGTTGCCCTCCTGCCCGTACGGGCAGGAGCACCATCCGGTGAGGCCGTCCTCGTGCTCCGTCAGCTCGACCTCGTATGCGTCGGTGCCCTCGACGGTTGCGGTGATCGTCCTCTCTCCGATCTCCAGCGTGGACACGGAGGACAGGTAGCCGAGACCTCGCTCGAAGGACCGGGATCCCGCCAGCCGGCGCAGCTCGTCCTCGGTGAAACCAAGCGTGTTCCTCATGGCACACATTCAACTGGATCGGACACGCGCGCAGGCACGGTCAAGCAAGGCTCTGGTTGCCTTGCGTGAGCCGACCGTGGGACGGCTCGTCGAATGGTCGCAGGTTCGGTCAGCGGTGCGCCGTCGTGGCCGACCGTCGAAAGACCGGAGGTGACGCGCGATGCCCCTGAGACGCTTCCGGTACCTGGCGGCCTGCCCCAGGAGCCGAAAAGGGGTCTGACCTGTATGGCCTCCCGAGGTCGAGTTGCGTGACGCGTTCCCGATGACTCATCACATGGAGTGCTTGGCGATCCTCCGACCGATCGCAAAGGGCGCCTGACCTGGCGTTCTGCCGGCGGGTGCCATGAGCGTGGCGGGTACGGCCTGGTGGTCGGGGCGGGGGACTACGGGGTGGCGGGCGCAGGTAGAGCGGGCGGGGGTTGGGCCAGGGTGGGGTGGCGGTGGCGCCAGGCCGTGTAGACCGGGCTGGCGGCGGAGGTGTCCAGGTAGCCGGCCGCCACCGCGCGCAGGAGGGCGTCCCCGTGGCAGGACAGCGGGCCGTCGCGGTGCCAGGCCAGGACGTGGCGGTACCAGAGCGGGTTGCCCGCCAGGGGGCGGACGGCGACGCCGGGGGTTTCGGCGAACGTCGCCTGGCAGAGGCTGACGGCCAGCCCCGCGCGGACCAGTTCGAGCAGTTGGCGCCCCTCGGCCTCGTGCGGGGCGCTGGGGCGGCGGCCGGTCAGCGCGCACACGGAGGACCAGTACTCGCGGGTGCGGTCGCCGTCGGGCCGGGGCATCGCCCAGTCGTGACCGGCGAGTTCGGTCAGGGACACGGCCTCCTGACCGGCCAGGGGGTGGGTCGCGGGCAGCAGGGCGAAGACGGGTTCGGTGACGACGGGGGTGAGAACGACCCCGTCGCGCGGTGGCAGGACCTGCTCCGGGTGGTCGCCGAGGACCGCCGCCTCCAGGCGGCCGGCGGCGAGGTCGTCCAGGAGCGTGACGGGGGAGTAGTGGCACCGGGACGTCACCTCGGCCCGGGGGAGCAACGTCCGTATGGCCAGGACGAGGTGGCCGATGAGGGGAGCGCCGACCGATCCGACGCGGATCCGGTCCGGGGACGCCAGGTGGCGGGCGGCGCGGGCGGTGTCGGCGAGGAGCGCGTCGATGCCCGGCAGGACGGCGTGCGCCCGGGCCAGCACCAGCTCACCGAAGGCCGTGGGCGTGGCTCCGGCCCGCCGCCGGTCGAACAGGACACCGCCGAGCATCGACTCGATGCGGCGCAACTGCGTGCTGAGGCCCGGCTGCGTCATGGACAACGCGGCGGCGGCCCGGGTGAGGCTGCCGGCCTCGGCGATCGCGCACACCACGCGCAGGTGCCGTACCTCCAGTTCCATGTCGCGCATGTTATGGAGCGGTGACGGGTTTCGGACAGGAGCATGTCCCCGTGAGTGGTATGTGAAATGTCACACAGAGTTGTTCCGTTGCCGCTTCGGTTGCCGCATCAGTTGCCGCTCTTCGCCGGGTTCTTGAGCCCGATCGTGGCGTAGTCGAGCTGGCCGCCGAAGGACGTGTGGCCGAAGGCGCCGGCGATGTTGGTGCCGAGCAGCAGTGGCATGCGCTCGATGACGGCGGGCGCCGTCGGGGCCTTGGCGAGGATCTCCCCGTCCAGCTGCCGCCACGCCGCGTTGGCCTGCGCGGCGTCGGTCATGTCGGCGATCTCGTCCATCCGCTTCATCGTCGCCTCGTCGCGGAAGAGCGAGTGATTGCCGGAGTTCCCCTTCTCCTTGATGTAGCGGCCGTCGAAGACGAAGGGCAGGAAGGTGGAGCCGGAGGGGTAGTCGGGGCACCAGCCGGTGTAGACGAGGTCGGTGCGGTTCTTGGTGTCACCGATGGTGTCGTAGAAGGCCGATGGGTCGACGGCATCGATCGTGACCTTGATTCCCGCCCGGCCGAGGGAGTGCTGGATCGCCTCGGCCACCGCCTTGTCGCCGTTGGAGACGGTGATACGGGTGGTGATCCCGTCCGGTTTGCCGGCCTCTCGCAGGAGCTGCTTGGCCCGCTCCACGTCACCCGTGGCCGGGATCCCCAGGGTGTCGGGCTGCTTGCCGCCGAAGAGCGAGCCGGGCATGAGGGCGGTGGAAAGGTCGTTGAGGGCCGGCCCGCCCGAGGCGGTCAGCACCGCCTCGCGGTCCAGGGCGTACAGCAGGGCCTGGCGGACCTTGACGTCGTCGAAGGGGGCGCGGCCCGTGTGCATCTGCACCATCTCGGTGCAGTTGGTGGACTCGGCCAGCAGCCGCGCCCTGACGTCGGCCTTGGTGAGCACCTTGGGGGTGCTCTCGGGGCGCAGCTTGCCCCAGGAGACGGCGGAGGCGTCCACGCCCTCCGAGGCGATGAGCCGGTCGTCGACCTGGTTGGCCCTCAGCCCCATCACCACGACCAGCTTGTCCGGGTAGGCCTTGCGCACGGTGTCCGTCGTCGGGTCCCAGTGGGGGTTGCGGACCAGTACCAGCCGCTTGTCCCGGTCGTACGACTCGATCTTGTAGGGGCCCGAGGAGAACGGGCGGTTGTCGTACTGGGGGCCCTTGTCCCGGGACTTCGGCACGGGGGCGAAGGTGGGCAGGACGGTGGCGTTGGGGAACTCCGCGAAGGGTTTGCGGAGTTCGAAGACGATCGTGTGGTCGTCGGGGGTCTTGACCGAGTCGAGGTGCTGCCCCTGGGCGGGGCCCCGGTAGCCCTCGGCGCCGGCCAGGTAGCGGGCGGCGTAGTCGGGGCCGCCCGGCAGGTCGGGGGAGAAGGACCGCTCCACGTTGTACTTGACGTCCTGGGCGGTGATCGGGGTGCCGTCCTCGTACGTGAGGCCCTTCTTGAGCTTGAAGGTCCAGGTCCTGGCGCCGTTGGAGGAGACGCCGAGGTCCTCGGCGAGGTCGGGGGCCAGCTCTCCGCCCTTCGCGCCCGGTTCCGCCTTGTACGTCACCAGCGTGCGGTAGAGCAACCGGGTGCCGAAGTCCATGTCGCCGATCACCCAGTTGCGGGCCGGGTCGAGGTGGGTGAAGTCCTGGTTCGACAGAACGGTCAGCGTGCCGCCCTTCTGCGGAGTGCCGCCGACCGTGGCCCCCGCGTTGGCGAGTGCGGGGTTCTTCGCGGCGTTCTTCGCCTCCTCGTCCTGTTGACCGCTGCCGGAGCGGCCGCCGTGGGAGCAGCCGGCCATGCCGAGTGCGACGGTCGCCGCCAGGCCGGTGGCTATGGCGTGGAGAGTGCGCTTCTTCATCAGTGGTCACTCCGTGAACGGTCGGGCAGCCCGGACGGCTGGAATGTGACCGATAACATAGTTATGTGAAATGGCACTCACAATTGTCGCGCCTCCATAGCGCGGGGTTATGGGCAAGTGGGAGCTCCACGCCGAGCGGTGGTCGCGCCAAGCTGTCAGGCGACGCCCTACCTCACCGTGCGGTCACGAGGCCGCGAAGGGGACCCATGAACCCTGCGTACGCCACCGTCGACCACGTCTTCACCGTCCCCCTGGACCACGCGGCCCCGCACGGCCCGACCATCCGGATCTTCGCCCGGGAGGTCGCCGATGCGCGCCACGCGGGCCGCCAACTACCCTGGCTGCTCTATCTGCAGGGCGGTCCTGGCGGCAAGTCGCCGAGGCCGTCGGCCGGTTCACCCGGCTGGCTCCCCCAGGCGCTCAAGACCCACCGGGTCCTCCTCCTCGATCAGCGCGGAACGGGCCGCTCCAGCCCCGTCACCGCCCGGGCGGCCTCCCGCTTCGCCTCACCCGACCGGCTGGCCGGCCACCTGGGCCACTTCCGCGCCGACTCGATCGTCTCCGACGCCGAACTGATCCGCCGACAGCTGTGCGGCGACGAGCCGTGGGAGACCCTCGGCCAGAGCTACGGCGGCTTCCTCACCCTCACGTATCTCTCCCGGGCCCCCGAAGGTCTGCGTGCGTGCTACGTGACCGGCGGCCTGCCCGGCCTCTCGGCCACCGCCGACGAGGTCTACGCCCGCACCTACCCCCGGGTACGGGACCGCGTCCGCGACTTCTACGCCCGCTACCCCGGGGACGCCGCCCGGCTGCGCGAGATAGCCCGGCTCCTGGCCGCCACCGATGTGCGCCTGCCCGACGGGGACCGGCTCACCCCGCGCCGCCTGCGCACGCTCGGCCTCGCCCTCGGCATGGGCGACGGCTTCGAGCGGATCCACTGGCTCCTCGACGAATCCCTCGACGAGGACGGGAGGCCGACCGACACCTTCCTGCACCAGGTGATGACGCTGACCGGCTTCACCGACAACCCGCTCTTCGCCGTCATGCAGGAGACCCTGTACGGCCAGGGAGCGGGGCCGAGCGGCTGGGCGGCGGCCAGGGCCATGGCGGCGTTCCCCGAGTTCGCCGAGGACGCCGACCCCCTCCTGCTCACCGGAGAAATGATCTACCCCTGGATGTTCCGCGAGATCAAAGGCCTGCGCCCCTTCGCCGACGCCGCCGACCTGCTCGCCGAACGCCCCGACTGGCCACCGCTGTACGACCGTGACCGCCTCGCCGCCAACCGGGTCCCGCTCGCCGCACTCGTCTACCACGACGACATGTACGTGGACGCCGGGCTCTCGCTGTGCACGGCGCGCGAGGTCGGCGCCACCCGGGTGTGGGTCACCAACGAATGGGAGCACGACGGCGTCACCGCATCCGGTGGTCGCGTGCTCTCCCGCCTGATGGACCTGGCCGGGGGGCGTGCGTAGGACCCTCGCGGCTCCGCCCCACCTGTCTCCCACCTCCCTCGCGTCCCCTCAATCCGCCTCCGACGGGAGAGACATGACCATCCCGATCCACCGCCTGCGGCCGCTCGCCGCGGCCGTCACCCTCGTCTCCTGCCTGTCCGCCCCCACCGCGGTCGCCGCCCCCACCGCGGCCGCTGCCCCCGGCTCGCTGGCCCCCGCCGCCGGCTGCGCCCTCCCGGGCCGGACCGGCTGGACGGACGAAGGCCACGACACCGACCGGATCCGGTTCCAGCCCGCCACCGGAACCCGCCGCGTCCTGACGCTGTACGTGGACTTCCCCGACGCCCCGGCCACCGACTCCACCGAGCCCTACACCGCCCAACTCGCCCCCGCCGCGGACTGGATGGGCAGCGCCAGTTACGGCCGTCTGCGCCTGGAGAACACCCCGCTGCGGCGATGGGTCCGGATGCCCGCCGACTCCACCTCCTACGGATTCGCGCGAGGGCTCACCTTCGAGGCCCACGAGAAGTACCTCCAAGACGCGGTCACGGCCGCCGATCCCTACGCGGACTTCTCCCGCTACGACATGGTCTACGTCGTCCCCACCAGGACGGCGACGGCCATCCCCTTCTCACCGACCTACCTGTACGACCCGGCGACGCCGGGCGTCACCGCCGACGGCACCCGCCTCAAGTGGGCCGTCACCTTCGGACAGGACATGTGGCACTGGGGCCACAAGGTCGCGGCCCACGAGAGCGCCCATACCTTCGGGCTGCCCGACCTGTACGCGTTCACCGGCGCCACCCACCGGTACGTGGGTGGCTGGGACGTCATGGGGGACATCGCCGGCCCCGCCCCGCAGTACCTCGGCTGGCACTCCTGGAAGCTCGGGTGGACCCGCGACGACCAGGTCGCCTGTCTGCCCGCGTCCGGTCGCCGAATGGTACGGCTGACCCCGGTGGAACGGCCCGGGGGAACCAAGATCGCCGTGCTGCGGACCGGTGGGACGACGGCATACGTGGCGGAATCCCGCCGTGCCCAGGGCAGCGACGCGGCGGCCTGCTCCACCGGAGTCCTCATCTACGCCGTCGACTCCGCCGCCCGGACCGGCGAGGGCCCGGTGCAGATCATGAACGCGAACCCGGCCACGACCCCTGCCGCCGGCTGCACTCCGCTGGACCGGGCCGCGTACGCACCGGGACAGAGCTTCACCGACCCCGCGACCGGCGTGCGCATCGACGTCCTCGCGGGCGGAGCGGCGGGCGACACGGTGCGGCTGAGCAAGGAGTGACTCCGGCCCGGGCCGGCCGCCGTCCACCGGAGCGGGTGACGGCCGCTCAGAGCACGACCGGCAGGGACCTGAGGCCGCGGGTCAGGCGCGTGCGGCGCCATTCGAGCTCTTCCTCGGGGACGGCCAGACGCAAGCCGGGGAAGCGGGTCACGAGCGCCCGGAGGGCGATCTCCGCTTCCGCCCGGGCCAGGGGTGCGCCGAGGCACCGGTGGATCCCGTGACCGAATGCCAGGTGGCCGCCGGCGTTCCGGTCGAGGTCGAGTCGCTGCGGATCGGCGAAGGGGAGAGGGTCACGGTTCGCCGCTCCGGGAGCGATGAGCACGGGAAAGCCGGCCGGGATCTCGACCCCGCCGAGTTCGAGGGCCTCCGTGCTGTACCGGAAGGTGGCGATCCCCACGGGCGAGTCGTAGCGCAGCAGTTCGTCCAGCGATCCGGCGATCAGGCCGGGGTCCCGCCGCAGCCGGGCGAGTGAGGACGGGTGCTGGAGCAGGGCCAGGACCGAGTTCCCGATGAAGTGGGTGGTGGTCTCGTGCCCGGCCACCAGGAGGAGGACGGCGAGGGACGTGACGTCGTCCTCGTCGAGGAGCCCTGCCTCGCCGCGCTGGAAAAGCGCGGGGAGCACGCCCTCCCCCGGTGTGTCCCGGGCCGCCCCCACGAGGTCGGTCATGTACTCGCCGACGGCGTGTGACGCGGCGTCGATGATGTCCGGGTCATCCGCGTCGAACAGGTCGTTGGACCAGCGGGAGACCATGTCGCGATCGGACTCGGGCACTCCGAGCAACTGGCAGATGACGGTGACCGGCAGGGGCACCGCCAGCCCCTTCACCAGGTCGACCTCGGCGCCCTGCGCCCACCCGTCCAGCAGGCGGTCGACCACCTGGGAGATGTACGGGCGCATACCCCCGACGGGGCCGGTGGTGAACAGCGGCGCGGCCGCCGCCCTCTGCCGGGTGTGCCCGGGAGGGTCGCTCGCCAGCATGTTCCTGGCGACGGCCGGATGGAGGTCGCGCCCGGACGGCCGGCCGGCGAAGAAGCGGGCGGCGTCTTTGGACAGGCGGGGGTCGGTGAATGCCTGCCGGGCCTCCGCGTGACCGGTGACCAGGTACGCATGGTGGCCGCGGGACCCGGTGGGGATCTTCTGGACCGGCGACGCACTGCGCAAGCGGTCGTAGGTGGAGTAGGGGTCCCGGAAGAAGAGGGGGTCGTGCAAGGGGTCGGTCACGTTCCTGTCCTCGCGCTCCCTGGGTACCTCCGGGGCCCGGCGCAGCCCCCGGTACCGCCGAGGTTACTGCCGTTCTCCGTCAGCAGTCGCTCGGCTGCGGCGACGCTCACCGTCGGCGGTGCGCAGCGCATGAGCGTCAGGGGCGCAGGACCGAGGAGAGCCAGGGGGTGAGGGTGGGGGTGGACAGGCGCTCGCGGTAGGTCTCGTCGCCCGGCAGGGGGACGGTGAGGCGGTAGCCCGGCGGGAAGAAACGGGCCGTCACGTGGGCCAGGCCGCCGTAGACCGAGCGGAGGAACGCCGGGACGGAGTCGCGGGGGACGTCGTGGAACTCCACGCCCTCGACGGTGATGAGGGCGTCCTCCTCGGGGAAGAGACGGACCGACACCGCGGGGCGCCCCAGGAGGTCGATGAACGCCTCGTGGGGGAGGGTGCCGTCGGGGTCGGTCGCCTTGAAGAGTTCCGCCGATGAGCGGCGCGAGGTCCGGTCCGCGCCGATGTCGTGGTCGACGGTCATCGTCAGGCGGTACGCGTCGGCGATCTCGCGTACGGCGGTCACGGCCGACTCGGTGGTGGGGAGTGCCGGGTGCTTCATGGCCCCCATGATCGCCCCTCGGCTCGGGTCGCGGCTCGAGCCGCATCCCAGGTTCCGCTCTTACATACCCCCAGGGGGTATGCTACGTTGCTCCGCGAAGGTACCCCCTAGGGGTATGTGTAGGAGAGGGGTCAGGGCAATGTCAACCGTCAATCCCCGGCGCTGGTGGGCACTTGCCGTGCTCGCCACCGCCCAGTTCATGGTCATCATGGACACCTCGATCATCGGGGTCGCACTCCCCGAGATGCAGAAGGACCTCGGCTTCTCACAAGGCGAGCTGCAGTGGGTCTTCAACGCCTACGTCATCGTCTTCGGCGGGCTGCTCCTGCTGGGCGGCCGGCTCTCCGACCTCTTCGGGGCGCGCAGGATCTTCGCCGCCGGCTGGGCGACCATGATCGTCGGCTCCGTGCTCGCCGCCGCCGCGCAGACCGCCTGGGTCGAGATCGTCGGCCGCGCCGTCCAGGGCGTCGGCGGCGCGCTCATCGCACCCTCCGCCATGACCCTGCTGATGATGCTCTTCGGCCACAACCCGAAGGAACTCGGCAAGGCCATGGCCCTCTACGGCGCCGCCGCCCCGGCCGGCGGTACCGTGGGCGTCTTCCTCGGCGGCGTCTTCACCCAGTGGGTCAGCTGGCCCTGGGTGTTCATCATCTACATCCCGATCGGCGTCCTGACCCTCGCCGCCACCAAGCTGCTGCCCGCCGTCCAGGCCCGCCGCGGTGCGGTGGACGTGCTCGGCGCCGTCGCCGTCACCGGCGGTCTCGCGCTCGCCGTCTTCGCCGTGGTCCGGGCCCCCGAAGTGGGCTGGGGAGCCACCGCCACCGTGCTCGAACTGGTCGCCGCGGCAGCCCTGCTCGCCCTCTTCTTCGTGATCCAGCGCACCGTACGGGAGCCGCTGATGCCGCTCGGCGTCTGGCGGATCCCGCGTCTGGGCTCGGCCAACCTGGCGATGACGCTGCTCGGCGCGGCCTGGATCCCGATGTGGTACTTCCTCAACCTCTACCTCCAGCAGGTGCTGCACTACGGCGCCTTCGCCTCCGGGGCCGCGCTGCTGCCCATGACCGTCCTGCTGATGATCTTCATGACGGCCATCACCGCCCGTCTCATGGCCAGGTTCGGGGCGAAGCCGCTGATCGCCGGAGGTCTGCTCGCCCTCGCCGCCGGGCTGGTGTGGCTGTCCGCGGTCGAGCCGACCGGCACCTTCCTGGTCGACGTCCTGCCCGCCTCCCTCGTCGCCGCACTCGGCATGGCGCTCGCGTACATCCCCGCGATGATGGCCGCGATGTCCGGCGCCCCCCAGGAGCAGGCCGGTCTGGCCTCGGGCATCGTCAACACCACCTACAACGTGGGCTCGGCCCTCGGCCTCGCCGCACTGACCGCCCTCGCCACCACCCAGGGCGCCGGTGAACTGGGCAACCTGCCCGCCCTCACCGACGGATTCGGCGCCGCGTTCCTCGGTGCCGCCGGCATCGCCGCCGTGGGCGCCCTGGTCACGCTCCTCGCGATGAAGAGCGACAAGCCCGCCGCCGCGCCCGCCGCCGCGCCCGCGCCGCAGGGTGAGACGGCCGGCGTGTGAGACGGCGCTCGGCCAGGGGTCGCCCGATGTCCTTCCGGACGTCGGGCGGCCCCTTTTCCGTATCCCCCCGTCCCCCCGTACCTCCATCCCCCAAGACATCAAGAGGAGACGTCATGAAGGACATCCGGACCCGCGCCGTGCACGTCGTCAACGCACCTCACGGCAACGGCAGCCGTCCGCTCTCCGTCCCCCTCGTCCAGTCGTCCGCCTTCGCCTTCGACTCGGCCGCCGAGCTCGCGGAGGCGATGGCCGGCCCGGACGGGCAGTACGTGTACGGCCGCCGGGGCAACCCCACCGTCCGCGCGCTGGAGCACACCCTCGCCGACCTCGAAGGCGGCAGGTCCGCCCTCGCCTTCGCCTCCGGCATGGGTGCCATCAGCGGAGTCCTGCTCGCGCTCCTGCGCCCCGGCGACCAGGTGATCGCCCAACGGTGCCTGTACGGGGGGACGTACGCGGCCCTGGCCGACCTCGCCGACCGTTACTCGGTCGAGGTCCGCTACATCAGCGGTGACGACGTGGCCGAATTCGAGTCGCACGTGGGCCCGCGCACCAGGCTGCTCCTGCTGGAGACCATCGCCAACCCCACCGGGCGGGTCCCCGACCTACCCGGCCTGCTGGCCGCCGCCCGCCGCCACGGGGTGATCGGCGCGGTGGACAACTCCCTGGCGTCACCCGTCCTGTGCCGGCCCCTCGAACTCGGCGCGGACATCGTGCTGCACTCCACCACCAAGTACCTCGCCGGCCACTCCGACGTCCTCGGCGGGGCGGCCGTCTTCGCCGACGACGCACTCCGGCACCGGATATGGCCGCGTACGGTCGAACTCGGCGCCGCCGCGGACCCGTTCGCGGCCTGGCTGACCCTGCGCGGCATCGCCACCCTGCCCCTGCGCATGCGCGAGCACTGCGCCAACGCCGGCCTGCTGGCCACCCGGCTGGAAGCCCATCCGGCCGTCACCGCCGTCCACTGGCCCTGGCTCCCCGGAGGGCCTTCGTACGCCGTGGCGCGCAAGGTGCTCTCGGGCGGCGGCGGGCTGCTCTCCTTCGAGCTCGCCGGAGGCCGGGAGGCCGGACGGGTGTTCGTCGAGGGCGTCCGGCTGGCGCGGCTGGCGCTCTCCCTGGGGGGTGTGGAGACGCTGGTGACACATCCCGCCAGCACCTCCCACCGTGAGCTGGACGAACGGGCGTTGGACCGGGCCGGTATCGGTCCGGGGCTGGTGCGGATGTCGGTCGGCATCGAGGACCCCGATGACCTGTGGCGGGACGTCGAACAGGCACTGGCCGGAACCTGATTCGCTTCTTTTGGGTTGACAAAATAAATGGGCGATTCGTAGATTGGTTCACGCCAGAGAAACTCCTCTCCGTCAAAGGGGCCGTGTGATGCGCTACTTCGAGGACTTCCGGACCGGTGACGTCCACGAGCTGGGCACCGTCACCGTCACCGCCGAGGAGGTGCTGGATTTCGGGCGGCGCTTCGACCCGCAGCCCTTCCACACGGACCCGGCGCTCGCGGCCGAATCGCCGTTCGGCGGACTGATCGCCAGCGGCTGGCACACCGCCTCGATGTTCATGCGCCGCTACGTCGACGGACTGCTCGCCTACAGCGCCTGTACCGGATCCCCCGGCGTGGACGAAGTCCGCTACCTGCGGCCGGTGCGCCCCGGTGACGTGCTCACCGCCCGCGTGGAGATCCTCGGCTCGCGCCCCTCCCCGTTCAATCCGGGCACCGGCGTCGTGCAGCCCCGCTGCACGCTCGTGGACCGCGACGGGACCGTCGTCTTCAGCATGGTGCTGCACAGCATCTTCCGGCGCCGGCCCGCCGACCGCGCCGCCGACCCCGCAGCCGCGCAGGACCCGGTCGTACGGGCCCGCTCCGCCGTCTGAAGCCCCCTACCCCATGTGAAGGGAGACCTCCAGTGGAGGCCGTATCCCGCACCGCCCAGTGGACCGCCGCAGCGCGGGCCCTGGAGACCGACCGCGAGGACCGGCTGTTCGCCGATCCCCACGCGCGCACCGTCGCCGACACGATCGGCTTCGAACTCCTGGAGCGCTACGCGGGGGCCGGCACCGTGCCGTTCCTCGCCATCCGCACCACGTACCTCGACCGGGCCATCGTCTCGGCCGTCGAGGAAGGCGGCATCCGCCAGGTCGTCTTCCTCGCCGCCGGCATGGACACCCGCTTCTACCGCCTGCCGTGGCCCGACGGCGTCACCGTCTACGAACTCGACCGCCCCGCCCTGCTGGACGCCAAGGCGCAGATGCTGGCGGACGAGCCCGATCCGGCCGGGCGCACCCGCGTCACCGTCCCGGTCGACCTCACCCAGGACTGGACCGGCCCCCTCAAGGAGGCCGGCTGGCACAGCGACGAGCCGGTGCTGTGGGTGGTCGAGGGACTGCTCTTCTTCCTTCCGGAGCCCGCCGTACGGAACCTGATCTCCACGCTCGGCACGCAGTCGGCGCCCGGCTCGGTCCTGCTGGGCGACGTCATCAGCAAGTCCGCGCTGGAGAACCCGCTCTCCCGCCCCTTCCTCAACTGCCTCGCCGAGGACGGGAACCCGTGGCTGTTCGGCACCGAGACCCCCGAGCAGCTGCTGGCCGACTGCGGCTGGGCCGTGCGCGAAGTGCGCCAGCCCGGTGAGCCGGGCGCCGACTTCGGCCGCTGGCCCTACCCGGTGCCCGCGCGCAGCGTCCCGCGGATCCCCCGTTCCTTCCTGTTCACCTGTGACCTTCCGACCACCGGGGTGAGAGCGGCATGAGCACCACCGACGAGTTCCACCAGCGCGTCATCAGCGACGCCGGCGCTGCCGTGCGCGGCCTGACCGTCGCCCTCGGCGAGCGCCTCGGCCTCTACCGCGCGCTCGCCGAGACCGGCCCGCTGACCCCGGCCGCGCTCGCCGGACGCACCGGGATCAGCCCCCGCTACGCCGAGGAGTGGCTGCACGCCCAGCTCAGCGCCGGGTACGTCGAACGCGACCCGGACACCGGCACGTACGCCCTGCCGGCCGCCCACGTCCCCGTACTGGCCGACCCGGGATCCGTCACCTTCGCCGCCGGGTTCTTCACCGCCCTCAAGGCGCTCTACGCCACCGAGGACCTGCTCGTGGACGCGTACCGCACCGGCGACGGAGTCGGCTGGGCGGAACACGACCCCGCCCTCGACACCGGCATGGGCAGCTTCTTCCAGCCCGCCTACGAGCACCGGCTCGTCCCCGACTGGCTCCCGGCGCTGGAGGGGGTCACCGCCAAGCTGGCCGCGGGCGGCACCGTCGCCGACGTCGGCTGCGGAGTCGGACACACCACGCTGCTGATCGCCAAGGCCTTCCCCGGGGCCACCGTGCACGGCTTCGACTACTCCGAAGAGGCCATCGCGCTCGCCCGTCAGCTCGCCGACGAGGCCGGGCTGGGCGACCGCGTCGTCTTCGAGGTCGCCTCCGCCGACGACTACCCCGGCAGCGGCTACGACCTGGTGACCTTCTTCAACGCCCTGCACGACATGGGCGACCCCGTCGCCGCCGCCCAGCACGTGCACAAGTCGCTGGACGCCGAGGGCACCTGGATGCTGGTCGAGTCCAACGTCTCGCCCGCGGACATCGATACCCAGACCCCCGCCGCCCGCATGTTCATGGCGCTGTCCGCCGTGATGTGCCTGCCCGTGGCCGTCGCCCAGCGCGGACCCCACGCCCTCGGCAACCACTCCGGTGAGCAGGCCTTCCGCGCCATCGCCGAGGAGGCCGGCTTCACCCGCTGGCGCCGCGCGACCGAGACCCCGGTCAACGCCGTCTACGAAGTCCGGCCCTGAGGCCCTGAGGTCCTAACGCCCTGAGGCCCTGACGCCCCGAGGCCGGGAGGCCCTGCGCCCCGAGACCCGAGGCACCGGAACGCGGCCCGGGCGCCCACCACCACACCGAGGAGTCACCATGGGCGTCAGCGCCCCCCTGCCCGTCACCGACCGGTTCCTGGAAGTCCTGGACCGGCTCAGCTCCCGCTCCATCGAGGAGTACTACAACCCCTACCAGCAGTTCGACTGGCCCGAGAAGCTCGAAGAAGGCCGGATGTGGATGACCCCCGAACTGCTCACGGTCTACGGCACCCCCTTCTACGAGGAGCTCGGCGAGGAGACCATCCGCCGCCTGTCCAAGTGGGAGAGCATCAACTTCTACAGCCTCAACGTCCACGGCATCCGCGAACTGCTCATCGAGGTGGTCGGCCGGATCCACATGCCCGGCTTCGAGGTCCCGTCCGACTTCTTCCACCACTTCATCGGCGAAGAGAACGAACACATGTGGTTCTTCGCCGAGTTCTGCCGACGCTACGGCGACAAGATCTACGGATCCACCGCCATGCGCGCCGACTCCGCCTGGGAGCCGGAGGTGGAGAACTTCCTGGTCTTCGCCCGGATCCTGTTCTTCGAAGAGCTCGTGGACCACTACAACACCCGTATGGCGCAGGACGATTCGCTGTGCCACACCATCCGCGAGGTCAACCGCATCCACCACCAGGACGAGTCCCGGCACATCGCCTTCGGCCGCGAACTCGTGTCCCTGCTCTTCCACCGGATGCGCGACAGCGTCTCCGCCGCACGGCTCGCCGAGGTGGAGGCCTACCTCAAGCGCTACGTGGTCTACAGCGTCAACTCCCTCTACAACCCCCACGTCTACCGCGACGCCGGGATCGCCGACCCGTTGGCCCTGCGCAACGCACTGGTCGCCGACGAGCGGCGCCGCCCCTTCGAGCGCAAGACCATCCGCAAGCCCCTCGGCTTCTTCCTGAAGACCGGGATCTTCACCGACGACGTGCTGCCCGTCGTCTGAACGGCCCATCGCCGTCCGAGAGGTGACCCCACCATGACCGTCACGACCACCGCGACCCCCGCCCCGACCCAGGGCCTGCCGTCCCTCGGCCCCGAGGGAACCGCCCTGCTGCGGCTCCTCGACGACACCTTCGAGAGCTGGGGCGTCCGGGCCGGTGCCCGCCCGATGACCATGCCCCCGCTGCTGCCGGCCGCCGATCTGGCGCGGCTCGACTACTACGACAACTTCCCCCACCAGGCCGTCGTCGCGGCCCCCCTGAACCTGGACGCCAGAGCGACCAGCGACTTCTGTACCGACACCGGCTGCTTCCCGTGCGACGCGTTGCAGCCGGCCGCGCTCGGCCTCCCCTCGGCGTCGTGCTACGCCGTGTACATCGACCACCAGGGCCGCGAGGCCGCCGACGACGAACTCGTCACCGTGGTCGGATGGTGCTTCCGCAAGGAGGAGCACTACGAAGGGCTCCGCCGCCAACTGGGCTTCCGGATGCGTGAGATCGTCGCCATCGGCACCCGCGAACACGCCGAGGCGCACCTCGCGTCCTTCACCGGGCGGATCACCTCCTTCGCCGAGGCCCTGGACGTGCCGCTGCGCAAGGAGGCCGCCTGTGACCCCTTCTTCGACAAGGGCAGCTCCAAGGCGGTCCTCCAGCGGCTGACACCCGTCAAGCACGAGTTCCTGTACGAGGACCTCGCGATCGCCTCGGTCAACACCCACCGCAACTTCTTCGGCGACCGGTGCGACATCCCGCTCGCGTCCGGCGGCGGCCCGGCGTTCACCAGCTGCGTCGCCTTCGGCCTGGAACGCTGGCTGTCCGCACTCACCAGGCGCCACGGCAGCTGGGAGGCGGCTACGGCCGCGGTCCTGCGGGCGAACGCGGCCGGGCCGGCGATCTGACGTGCCGACCCGACCCGTCTCCCCTCCGGCGGGCGTGATGGGATGGGCGAACCTCGGCATGGACATCGTGTCCGTCACCCGCGTCCGCCGGCTCCTCACCGAGTACGGCGAGGACTTCTTCGAGCGGATGCTCACCCCCGGCGAACTCGCCGACTGCCGCTGTTCCACCAGGCTCGACGTGCTGAGCCTGTGCGGCCGGATCGCCGCCAAGGAAGCGGCGTTCAAGACCCTCCGCGTCGGCGGCAGGTTCCTGCCCTGGCGGGACATCGTCGTGAGGCGCTGCGAGGGCGGCTGGCCGCTCGTCGAACTCCACCGTGCGGCGGCCGTCATGGCCGCGGACTCGGGGATCATCGCGATCACCGTGTCCATCAGCCACGACGTGGACTACGCGGTGGCCGTCGCGGCCCCCGTCCTGGAGCCCGGCTCGCCCCTGCCGCGGCCCCTGCCCGGCCCAGCCGGACCCGTACAAGCAACCCGAGCCTCCACAGGCACCACTTCCCCAAGGAGAACCACCATGTCGAACGGTCTGCAGCAGCTGAAGAACTGGCTCCTCGCCCGCCACTCGGAGCTCGACGACATCGCTCCCGACCTGGACCTCATCGAGCACCGGCTGATCGACTCCCTGTCCTTCGTGGAGTTCGTCTTCCTGCTGGAGCAGCACAGCGGAAAGCCGATCCAGATGGAGACCCTGGAGGTCGACGAGATCCGCACCCTCGGCGCCATCGAGAAGCACTTCTTCCCGCTGGAGGTGGGCCGGGCATGAGCAAGCGGCTCTTCACCTCGGAGTCCGTGACCGAGGGCCATCCCGACAAGATCGCCGACCGGATCAGCGACACCGTCCTCGACGCGCTGCTCCGTGAGGACCCGGCTTCGCGGGTGGCCGTCGAGACCCTCATCACCACCGGCCAGGTCCACATCGCCGGCGAGGTGACGACCACGGCGTACGCGCCGATCGCCGCACTCGTGCGCGCGGCGATCCTGGAGATCGGCTACGACTCCTCGAAGAAGGGCTTCGACGGCGCCTCGTGCGGGGTAGCGGTGTCCATCGGAGAACAGTCCGCGGACATCGCCCAGGGCGTCGACACCGCCTACGAGCAGCGTGTCGAGGGCGAAGCCGACGGCGCCGAGGGCGACGGGCTGGACCGGCAGGGCGCCGGCGACCAGGGCCTGATGTTCGGCTACGCCTGCGACGAGACCGCCGAGCTGATGCCCCTGCCCATCGCACTGGCCCACCGCCTGGCCCGGCGGCTGACGGACGTCCGCAAGGACGGGGTCGTCCCGTACCTGCGGCCCGACGGCAAGACCCAGGTCACCATCGAGTACGACGGCGACGAGGCCGTCCGCCTCGACACCGTGGTCGTGTCCACCCAGCACGCCGCCGACATCGACCTCGATTCCCTCCTGACCCCCGACATCCGCGAGTTCGTCGTGGAGCACGTCCTCGGACAGCTGGCGCAGGACGGGATCAAGCTGGACACCGAGGGCTACCGGCTTCTGGTCAACCCGACGGGCCGGTTCGAGATCGGCGGCCCGATGGGTGACGCGGGCCTGACCGGCCGCAAGATCATCATCGACACGTACGGCGGCATGGCCCGCCACGGCGGCGGCGCGTTCTCCGGCAAGGACCCGTCCAAGGTGGACCGCTCGGCCGCGTACGCGATGCGCTGGGTCGCCAAGAACGTGGTCGCCGCCGGTCTGGCCTCGCGCTGCGAGGTGCAGGTCGCGTACGCCATCGGCAAGGCCGAGCCCGTCGGCCTGTTCGTGGAGACCTTCGGCACCGGGGCCCTGCCCGACGAGCGCATCCAGGAGGCGGTCTCCCACGTCTTCGACCTGCGTCCGGCCGCCGTCATCCGCGACCTGGACCTGCTGCGGCCCATCTACGCCCAGACCGCCGCCTACGGCCACTTCGGCCGCGAACTGCCCGACTTCACCTGGGAACGCACCGACCGCGCCGACGCCCTGCGCAAGGCCGCCGGAGTCTGAGCCCGGTGACCCCCGCCTTCCCCCACGTTCAAGGAGCGTCCCCCATGACAGCCGGATTCACGGACTTCAAGGTCGCCGACCTCTCCCTCGCCGCCTTCGGCCGCAAGGAGATCACCCTGGCCGAGCACGAGATGCCGGGCCTGATGTCGATCCGCGCGGAGTACGCCGAGGCGCAGCCGCTGGCCGGCGCCCGCATCACCGGCTCCCTGCACATGACCGTGCAGACCGCCGTCCTGATCGAGACGCTGGTCGCCCTGGGCGCGGAGGTCCGCTGGGTGTCGTGCAACATCTACTCGACGCAGGACCACGCGGCCGCCGCCGTCGCGGCGGCCGGGATCCCGGTCTTCGCGTGGAAGGGCGAGAGCCTGGAGGAGTACTGGTGGTGCACGGAGCAGGCCCTGACCTGGCCGGGGCACGCCGGCCCGAACATGATCCTCGACGACGGCGGTGACGCCACCCTCCTCGTCCACAAGGGCGTCGAGTACCAGAAGGCCGGGGCGGTGCCCGACCCCTCGACCGCCGGCAACGAGGAGATGGCGCTCGTCCTCGCCCTGCTGGCGAAGACGGACATCGACTGGACGGCTCTGGCCGCCGGGATCCGCGGTGTGACGGAGGAGACCACGACCGGTGTCCACCGCCTGTACGAGATGATGGCCGAGGGCAACCTGCTGTTCCCGGCGATCAACGTGAACGACGCGGTGACGAAGTCGAAGTTCGACAACAAGTACGGCTGCCGGCACTCGCTGATCGACGGCATCAACCGGGCCACCGACGTGCTGATCGGCGGCAAGGTCGCGGTCGTGTGCGGTTACGGCGACGTCGGCAAGGGCTGTGCGGAGTCGCTGCGCGGCCAGGGCGCGCGGGTGATCGTGACGGAGATCGACCCGATCTGCGCGCTGCAGGCGGCGATGGATGGCTACCAGGTCGCGACGCTGGACGACGTGGTGGAGACCGCGGACATCTTCATCACCACGACCGGCAACAAGGACATCATCATGGCCTCGGACATGGCCAGGATGAAGCACCAGGCGATCGTGGGCAACATCGGCCACTTCGACAACGAGATCGACATGGCCGGTCTGGCGCAGATCGAGGGCATCGTCAAGGACGAGGTCAAGCCGCAGGTCCACACGTGGAAGTTCCCCGACGGCAAGGTCCTGATCGTGCTGTCGGAGGGGCGTCTGCTGAACCTGGGCAACGCGACCGGTCACCCGTCCTTCGTGATGTCGAACTCCTTCGCGGACCAGACGCTGGCCCAGATCGAGCTGTTCACCAAGCCGGAGGAGTACCCGACCGACGTGTACGTGCTGCCCAAGCACCTGGACGAGAAGGTCGCCCGCCTCCACCTCGACGCGCTGGGCGTCAAGCTCACCACCCTGCGCCCGGAGCAGGCCGCCTACATCGGCGTGGAGGTCGAAGGCCCGTACAAGCCCGACCACTACCGCTACTGATGCCATGTCAGTCGTAGAGGACATGCGCGACCCCTGGCTCCCGGACCGCCTCCTGCGCACCGAACGGGACGCCCTGCTCCCGCTGTTGCGCCGGACGCCGACGGCCGCGTACGCGCTGCGCACCGCCTGCCCGGGGTGGACGGTGCGGGACGTGCTCGCGCACTGCGCGGCCGCCCTCGTCCGCATCGTGGAGGGCCGGCTGGAGGAGGGGGTCTTCCTCCCCGCCGCCAACGCCGCCGACGTCGCGGAACGCGCCGACCGGCCCGTGGCCGGGATCCTGGACGAGCTGGAGCGGGGCCTGACCGAGGCCGGTGCGGCCATAGCCGCCGGTGACGGCACCCTGGACGCGGTGGCGCTGGGGGAGTGGATCCACGCGGGCGACGTACGGGAGGCGCTCGGCGAGCCGGGGGCCTACGGCGGGACCGCCCTGGAGCTCTCCCTGCCCCTGCTCCGCACGACGAGCCGCAGGCGCGGAACGCCCCGGCTGCTGGCGGACGTCGCCGGGCAGCACGAGGCGCTGGTACTGGGCAACGCGGTGGACGGCCGTCCCGCCGCCCGGTTCCGGGGCGACGCGCCGACGCTGATCCGCCTGTACTCGGGCCGCCCGCTGGTCGGGACCCGCTACGAACTGGCGGGCGCCGTCGAAGAGGAACTGCTCATCTACCGCTGACGCCGGGGGGACCGGCGCGGCGCACGGCACGCCTCACGGTCCCGGTCCCGGTCGCCCACGCGGCGCGGGGACCGGGACTCAGTCGATCCTGACGACCTGGAAGGCCTCCGCCATGCGTCCCGCGGGCAGCCCCGCGGCCGTCGCGTGCTCACCCAGCCACTGCCGCAGCAGCCCCGCCAGATCATCGAAGTGCGCCGTCTGCGAGGTGTGGATGCGCAGCGCCTCCACCTTGCGGTCGAAGACCGACGTCACATCGATGTACTGGTTCGGGGTGGGCCCCGTCATCAGCCACAGCTCCGGCACGATCCACGGCTCCAGCCCCTCCTCCTTGAGCAGGGACGGGTGGGCGAACGGATTGCGCGCCTCCGGGTAGATCGCCCGCAGGGCCGCGTCACCGACCGCCCGGTGGTCGGGGTGCAGGTCGGCGACGCGCGCCCAGTTGATCTCGGGACTGGGGATCACGGCGCGCTGCGGACGGACCTGACGGATCACCCGGCACAGGTCGCGGCGCAGCTCGACGCCGGCCTCGACGTAGCTGTCGGGATATCCGAGGAAGCGGACGTCGTCCACCCCGCTGCGCTTGGCGGAATGCACCTGTTCGGCCCGGCGGAGGTCCCCCATCGCCTGGCGGGGCAGCTGCTCGTCGTATCCGCCGGCGCCGCCGTCCGTCACGATGCAGTACGTCACCCGGGTCGTGCCCTGGGCGATCCACCGCATGACCGTGCCGCTGACGCAGAACTCGATGTCGTCCGGGTGCGCGGCCACCACGAGCAGGGATTCCGGGGCGCTTCGGTCTATGGGATCGGTCGCGAAGTGTTCCATGGGACCAGCCTGTTGGGCGCCCGGAGGGGCCGCAAGGCACCCCCTTTGGCGTGTCCGCGCAACGGCGTGAATGCGCAAGCACTTCCCGGCCCCGCCGCTTGTTTCCTCTGGCAGGCTTATCGGGACCCGGCATCCGCATTGTCACCGGGAAGTCCGGAGTCGTGAATTCGGCCGTATGCGCGTCCCACTTGCCGCAGGGAGACCGAGCGAAGAATGCCATTCGACGATCCGCAGGAATCCTTAACCAGCTCCACCCCTTTCGAGCCTCGCTGAGCATTGTGCACCACAGCGTCAAGGAGGTCCCATTGAGCACCCCCGTCTGGATCACCGCGACCCCGCCCGCCCCCCACGGCGAACTCCACGTCGGCCACCTCGCGGGACCGTACGTCGCCGCCGACGTCCTGTCGCGGTACCTGCGCGCCGAAGGCGAACCGGTCCTGTTCACCACGGGCACCGCCGACCACAGCAGTTCCGTCCACGTCCGGGCCCTGCGCGCGGGGCGCAAGCCGGAGGAGGTCGCCGAGGGGTTCCGGGAGGCGATCACCGCGGACTGGCTGCGCTCGGGGATCGAGTTCGACCGCATCGTGCGGCCCCGCCAGGACGCGCACTACGGCCGCCGGATGGCGGAGCTGTTCCGCCGGCTCCACGCGGAGGGCGTCATCGCCGCCCGCACGCGCCTGATGCCGTACTGCGAACCGTGCGGGCGCTGGCTGTACGGGGCGCACGTGACGGGTTCGTGTCCGCACTGCGCGGCGCCGAGTGAGGGTGGTACGTGCCACGAGTGCGCCCGGCCCAACGACGGCGGCGACCTCCTCGGCGCGCGGTGCGCCCGGTGCGGCACGCCCGCGGCACTCCGGCGCTGCCGGCGCCTGTACATCCCGCTGGAGCCGTTCCGCGACGCCCTGGCCGCCTACTGGGCCGATGCCGGCCTGCCGCCCAGGCTGGCCGCGCTGTGCGAGTCGCTGCTGGAGGACGGCCTGCCGGACGTCGCGGTGACGAACCCGGCGGAGTGGGGTCTGCCCGTGCCCGTCGACGGCTTCCCCGAGCACCGGATCGACGGGTGCTTCGAAACCGCCGCGATGCACCTCTTCGGCTACGGCGACGACCGCTCGATGCCCGAACGCGCCGTCCACTTCTGCGGGTTCGGCCACGCCTTCTGCCACGCCGTGCTGCTGCCGGTCCTGCTGTCCGCCCGTGGTGTGAAGCCGGCGCAGGACTTCTGCGTCAACGAGGCGTTCGTCATCGAGGACGACGGGCCCGGCGCCGGCCGCGGGGCGTGGGCCCTGGACCTGATCACCGAGTACGGGTCCGACACCCTGCGCCGCCACGTCCTGGCGGCCCGCCCCCTCGGCCGGCGCACGCACTTCCGCACCGACGGACTGGCGGCGGCCCGCCGGGAGCTGGACGAGAACTGGAACGGCTGGCTCTCGCGGCTGTTCGCCGCCGTCCGCGCGCAGTGCGGCGGCCTGGCCCCGGCGGCGCTCCCCGGCGGCACCGGCTGGCAGGTCCTGGAACGACGGCTGCTGCGCGCCGTGGAGGACCTGCGCGAAGCGTACGGACCGGACGCCTTCGATCCGCGCCGGGCCGTCGCCCTGCTCGACGAAGTGGTCCGCGCGGTCGGCGACTTCGGCCATGTCAACGCACACGGCGTACTCCGCCCCGCCGCGGACGGGCGCCACCTGCCGGCGCTGTCGGCGCAACTGGCGGTCGCCCGGGCGCTCAGCGCGTGGGCGCGGCCGGTGATGCCGGAGGGCGCTGACCGGCTGGCCTCGGCCCTGGGAACCGTACCGGGACCGCCCGTCTCGGCCGAGGCGCTCGTACCGCCCCCACCCGGCACCCGGCTGGCGCCGCCCTCGGGACCGGTGTTCGGCTTCTGAACCCCCCCTTCCGCTAGGAGATCCACGTGTCCCTGCGCGTCGCCATGCTCAGCGTCCACACCTCGCCGCTGCACCAGCCCGGCACCGGGGACGCGGGCGGCATGAACGTCTACATGGTCCAGCTGTCCCGGGCCCTCGCGGAACACGGCGTCGAAGTCGACCTGTACACCCGGTGCCGTGGCGAGGAGGGACCGGCCCGGGTCGACCTGGCCCCGGGCGTACAGGTCCGCCACCTGCCCGCCGGTCCGCGCGCGGCGCTCCCCAAGGAGGCCATGCCGGGGCTGGTGCTGCCGTTCTCGCTGGCGCTGCTCAAAGAGGACCGGCGCTACGACCTGGTCCACTCCCACTACTGGCTCTCCGGGCTGGCCGGCCGGATCGCCGCCGCCGGCCGGCGGATCCCCCTCGTGCACACCGCCCACACCCTGGCCCGGGTGAAGAACGCCGCCCTCGCCGACGGGGACCCGCCCGAGCCCGAGCTGCGGATCCGGGGCGAGCACCAAGTGGCCGGTTCGGCGGACCGGCTCATCGCCAACACGGCCGACGAGGCCCGGGCGTTGCGGGAGCTGTACGGGGCCTGCGCCCGCCGGACCGAGGTCGTCCGGCCGGGCGTGGACCTCGCCACCTTCGGGCCGGGCCGGGGGCGGGCGGCGGCGCGGGCCCGGCTCGGTCTGCCGGTGGACGCGTTCGTCCCGATGTACGCGGGCCGGATCCAGCCCCTCAAGGGCCCCGACGTCATGGTGCGGGCGATCGCCGAGCTGCTGTCGGCGGTTCCGGGGCTGCGCTCGCGGATCGTCGTCCCCGTGGTGGGCGGGCATTCGGGTGCCGGGCCCCGCGACGCGGCCCGGGAGCTGGCGCGCGAGCTGGGTGTGGCGGACGTACTGCGGCTCTGCCCGCCGGTGCCGCAGCGGGAGTTGGCCGAGTGGTACCGGGCGGCGGACGTCCTCGTGGTGCCCTCGCGCAGCGAGTCGTTCGGGCTGGTCGCCCTGGAGGCCCAGGCCTGCGGGACCCCGGTCCTGGCGGCGGCGGTCGGCGGTCTGCCGACCGCGGTCCGGGACGGGGTGACGGGGATGCTCGTGGACGGCCACGATCCGGCCGCGTACGCGCGGAGGCTGCGCCACCTCGTCGAGCGCCCCGGGGCGGGTACCGCGATGGGGGAGGCGGCGGTGGTCCACGCGCGGTCGCTGAGCTGGGGGGCCGCCGCCGCGCGGACGCTGGACGTGTACCGGGGGGCGCTGGCCGAGGAGCGGGAGACGCGGACGATCGGCGTGCACCGGGAACGAGTGAGGCAGGAGCGGCGGCACGCTCCTGCCTCGCCGACGCCTCTCTCCTGGAGGGTCGAGAAGGCCGGATCGCCAGCCTAACAGCTCTTTTGAGCCGACCAAAGGTATGTCAGCGTAACGTCAATGTGAACTCCGGTCCGGGCGGCTCCAGTTCCGCCTCAGACCCGCTACAGGAATCCGGCCGGCCCCCGGATCCCGTACGACAATGGAGGGGTCTTCGACGCATCCCGGCGGCACGGGTCGCGAAGACGTCGCTCGTCGATCGCCATTCCGGCTTCCTGGAGGAACCATGTCCGCTCGCCCGTCCTGTACCGCGACCGCCCCCACCGCCTGCTCCGCGTCGGACGACAACGGCTGGGACTAGGTTGCGGCCGCGCCGGCCGTCCACGGCTGAAAGCCCCGCGCACGCCTTTCCCCAACGGGTCGGGCGGCAGCGGGGCTTTTCCGTCGTGCGGCGTCGTGCGGCGTCGCGCGGCGCGTCAGTCCAGCCAGCCGAGGCGCTGGGCGCGCACGCCGGCCTCGAACCGGCTCGACGCCCCCATCTCCTGCATCAGTTCGGACAGCATGCGGCTGACCGTGCGCAGCGAGACGCCGAGCGTCCGGGCGACCTTCTCGTCCTTCATGCCGGAAGCGAGCATCTTGAGTGCGGCCCGCTGCTGTTCGGACAGCCCGTCGCCGCCGACCTCGGGGGCTGCGTCGTCGCCGTACGGTGTGGCCGCGTGCCAGCAGTGCTCGTACAGCGCCCGGTAGGAGCGGACGAGTGCCGGGCCGCGGGCGAGGATCGCGCCGGCCGACCGGTCCTCCGGGTGGACGGGCAGCACGGCGAACTGCTGGTCCGCGATGATCATGTTCATGGGGACGGCGGGGGACATGCGGATCTCGACGCCCGCCTCGACCCGCCGGCGCAGCATCTCCGTCGCCTCCGGCGAGGTGGTGATGCGCTGGTGGTAAATGGCGCGGATGCGCACGCCGTTGTCGATCTGGCGCCGGTCGCGGCTGAGGACCCGGTCGGCGACCTCGCGGACGAGGGCCGTCACGTGCATCGAGGCCAGGTCGTACTGGATGACGTCCGTGATGTCCTCCAGCACCTGCTGGATCCGGCCGTAGTCGTCGAGGATCTCCACCTCGACCTCGGAGCCGCTCAGCGAACCGGGCCGCAGGAACGTGCCGACCAGCGTTTCGAGCGAGCCGTACGCCCGGTCGGACTCGTCCAGGTGCTCGCGCAGCCGCTCACGTTCCCGTCTCAGCATGCGCAGCAGGGCGATCTCGGGGTCCACCACGGCGACGGCGTCCGCCGCGGACTCCCAGGTACCGGCCTGGAGGTCGGCGCGCGTGGCGTGGGTGGTCCCGGTCGGCACGATCAGGCCGAGCTCGATCAGTTCGGCCCGCCGCCGCTCGTACTCCTCGGGGGCCAGGCCGAGTTCGCGGGAGACGTCGCCCAAGTCGGACACCCCGCGCAGGCGCAGCTCCTGATAGAGAGCGAACACCCTGTCGGCCGACTGGATGCCGTCCCTGCCATCGCCCGCTGCCATCGCGCAGTGACCCCCTCGTCTTACGAATCGACAGTCACACTTTGACACATGTGGCTGGAGGAGCTCCCGCCGCCTCGATTCGTATGTGACGGGCGACACGCAGGCCGTTCGGCAGCTCCCGCGGGACCTCCTACGGTCGCTCCTGCGTCCGCAGGCAATCGGGGCAAAGACCCTTGAACACCACTTCCGCGCCGCCGCCCATGCGCCAGTCGAGGAGCGCCTCGTCGGTCGGCTCGGGCACTTCGGCCCGCACGTTCTCCACCCGGCCGCAGCGCAGGCAGAGCGCGTGCTGGTGCGGGGGGCCGGCGATCTCGAAGACGGCCGGAAGTCCCGGGCGGTCGAACTTCGCCGCCAGGCCGGTCTCCAGGAAGTGGCGCAGCATCTCGTAGACGGCCTGGCTGGTGAGCGTGCCGAGCCGTTCGCGGGCCGCCGCGGTGATGGCCTCCACGTCCATGTGGCCGCCGGCGGTCAGGACTTGCAGTACTTCCAGGCGCGGTCCCGTGACGCGCAGGCCCACGTCGCGGAGGCGCTGGATCACCGCCTCGCGGCCGGTCGACTCCTCCACGACAGCCATTCCTCCGCCACCCACTCCGCCGTTGGTCCACCCAAACCTTTGAGTGCATCGTACCTCTTGCCCCTCCTCGGCGAGAGGGTGCGGGCGGGGGAGGCGGGAGTCAGCCGGCGGCCCGGCAGACGAGGAAGACGCTCTCGGTCCGCTCGTCGAGGCGATGGCGGGAACGGCGTTCGACGCGCAGGCCCGCCGCGTGCAGTTCGGCCGTGAGCCGGGCCGGGTCGACGATCCACTTGTCGGTCGTCAGGACCACCCTTTCGCTGCTCCGCTTCCCGGTCCGCACGGAGTAGTACGTGATCCGCTCGCTCATGTCCTCCAGGTCGAAGACCTGCCGGGCGACGGCCCATTCCTCGACGCCGTCGAACCGCGGGACCTGGAAGGCCCAGGTCCGCCGGGGGTCCTCGGCCAGGCCGCGGAGCCGGTGGGCGGTGTAGTCGAGGGCGAGGACACCGCCGGGGGCCAAGTGCCCGGCGACCTCGGCCAGCAGCCCCGGACGCGCGGCGGGCGGCACCGCGCAGACCATCGCCCCGGCCAGCAGCGCCAGCCGGTACGCCCGCCGCAGGCGCAGCGAGGCCAGATCCGCCCGCGTGGTGGCCAGCCGGGCCGACACCTGGGGGCCCGTGCGCCGGCCCCAGGCGCCCAGCCGCTCCAGACAGTCCGGGTCGCGGTCCACGGCCTCGACCTCGAAGCCGTGGCGGGCGAAGGGCACCGCGAGCCGTCCGGCGCCGCAGCCCAGGTCCAGTACGGGGCCGCCGACCTCGCGGGCGAGCCCCAGGCAGCGGGTGATGTCGGCGCTGTACGGGCCGAGCAGCGCTCCGTGCAGCCAGGCCGCGTGCTCCCCCACGGGCGAGAGCGACTCCAGGCCGGGCAGGAACTCCGCCGCGTCACGGATCCCGGCGCCGACGAACACCGGGGCGCCGGCGCCCGCGAGTCGTGCGGACGGCAGGACCGGTGCGAGCGCGGCGGGCACGACGGGCAGGGAAGTGCCGCTCGGTGTGTGCATCGCTCCTCCAGGGGCTCGCTCGGTCCGGCCGTCCGAGGCGTGGCGCCCGTGCCGCCGGGACCGCGCCGCTGGGGAAATCCTGTCCTGGGAGCGGGGTCCCCGACCAGGGGAACGGGCTGCGTGAACACGCGATGGCGTGGATCTGCCACGGGCCGCGGGAGCGGCGGGCGTCAGAGCGTGCGGCGCAGGCGCAGCGGGGTGGCGCCGGTGAAGCCGTGCCGGGTGAGGAAGGCGAGGGCGGGGTCGGCTCCGGCGGGCAGTCCGGTGGGGAGGCCGATCCACTGCGAGGTCGCCCCGTACGGCCGCATGCGCTCCGTCGCCGCCGCCAGCAACGCCGTCCCGATCCCGCCGCGGCGCCGCTCCGCGGCCACGCACAGGGAGTACAGCTCGCCTTCGGCGGCGACGGGGACACCGCCCGAGACGGCCCCCACGACCTGCCCGTCGGCATCGGCCGCCACCAGCCAGCCGAGCCGGCCGGGCGCACCGCCGGGAATTTCAATTTCCGCTCTTATCAGGGGCAGGGAGCATTGGTCCGACACCAGGCGCGCGGTCCGGATTTCCCCGAGCGCGGCGCCGTACCCCTGTCGAATCGAGGCTCCCAGCAGCCGGGATATCGCCGTCGCGTCACCGGGCGCTGCCGATCGCACGTCAGCCAGCAGCATTCGTCCCGCACCCCTCGCCGTCCCGGTCCTCGGCCCGTACGCGCCCACAATAGCGGGGAATTCAAGTGGCCGGTGGCGACGAGAAATCTACGAATTCGCTTAGTAAATGCGGGGATCGGGGCGGCGGCTATCCCGGGACCGAGCAGCAGGCGAAGACCAGCGGCGCGACCACCGACACCACCGAGGCCACCGCGAGCAGCCCGCGCAGCACCGGACGGCCGGGGGCGGGCGGCGCCAGGATGCGGCTCATGCGCAGCGCGGCCGAGGGGCCGCCCGCCGCGAACGCCCTGTGCGGCGCCCGCCCGGCGGCCAGCGCGTACAGCGCGTGGGCCAGCGCGTCACGGGAACAGCCGCGCAGCGCACGGTCGTCGGCGGCCATCTCCAGGAGGAGCGGTACCGCCCTCCCGCCGATCCGGGCCAGCGGCAGCCTGCGGAACACCCTCCCCGAGTACGCCCCGGCCGCGGCGACCAGCAGGTGGTGCCGGCCGTCGATGTGGGCCCGCTCGTGGGCGAGCGCCGCGGCCAGTTGGGGCCGCGTCAGCATCTCGACCGCGCCCGAGGACACCACCACCCGGCGCGAGCGCCCCGGCAGGCAGTACACGGCGGGCCGCGCGTCCTCCAGTACGGTCACCCCGAGGTGCGGGTCGGGTCGGCCGACCAGCCGCAGCAGCTCGGCGTGGCGCGTCCGGGCCCGCCGCGCCCGCACCAGCTCCCGTACGAATCCGGTCGCGGGCAGCGCGGCGACGGCGAGCGCCGCGCCCGCGGCGAGGAACTCCCGGGCCGAGCCGGCCGCCAGCCGGCGCGGGGACGGGAGGCGCAGCGTCAGGGCCAGGTCGACGAGCCGGTGGCTGGTGTGCGCCGGCAGCAGCAGCTGCGCCGGCAGCATCGCCGCCGCGAGCGCGAACACGGTGCCGCAGGCGATCCACACGGCCAGCGCCAGGCGCGGCGCCTGCTGCGCCCAGCGGGCCCGGACCAGCAGCCAGGGGAGGACCAGCCCGGTGACCAGGGCCAGGCCGAGCGGCGGCAGGACGTGGTGGTTCACCGCTCGCTGCCCCGGGCTTCGGGGCGGGGGCAGGGGCGGGCGGCGCGCAGGGCCGCGTCCAGTGCCTCGACGTCCTCGTGGGACATGCGCTCCACGAACCGCAGCAAGGTGGCCTTGCGGTCCTGGCTGTCGCCCAGGGCGTCCTGCATGAGCGCCGCCGTGTACTCCTCCCGGCTGCGGACCGCCTCGTAGATCCAGGCGCGGCCGGACTTCTCGCGGCGCAGCCAGCCCTTGCGGTGCAGGATGTCGGCCACGGTCATGACGGTGGTGTAGGCGACCCGGCGCCCCAGGTTGATGTCGTCGACGACTTCACGGACGGAAGCGGGCCGCTGCCACAGCCAGAGCCGGTCCATGATCTCGGCCTCCAGATCTCCCAGTCGCCGCACGCGCACCCCTTTCGGCCCTCACCCCTCGCGAGCGGTTCATCGTACGGGCCGCCCCTCCCCGGGCGGCATACCCCCACCGGGTAGGCGGGCGTCGCGGGGGAGCGGGAACGGCGAACTGCCCTCCCGTGAAGTCGGCTCCACGGAAGGGCAGTTCGTCGTGTCCGGATCAGGTGCGGATCAGCCGGGCGATCGCCTTGGTGGCCTCGCCGACCTTGACCTTCGCGTCGTCGCCGCCCTGCGCGATGGCCTCGGTGACGCAGCAGGCGAGGTGTTCGTCCAGCAGCGTCACCGCGCAGGACTGGAGTGCGGCGTTGATCGCGGACACCTGGGTCAGTACCTCGATGCAGTAGACGTCGTCGTCCACCATCCGCTGCACCCCGCGGACCTGGCCCTCGATCCGCCGCAGGCGTCTGATGACGTCTTCCTTGTGTGCTGAGTAACCGGCCACGGGGACTCCTCAGTTGTCGGCGGCCCGGAAGCCGCGCAGACGCAGGCTGTTGCCGACGACGAAGACGGAGGAGAAGGCCATGGCCGCTCCGGCGATCATCGGATTGAGCAGTCCGGCCGCGGCGAGCGGCAGGGCGGCCACGTTGTAGGCGAAGGCCCAGAACAGGTTCGAGCGGATGGTGCCGAGCGTCTTGCGGGCGAGGCGGATGGCGTCGGCGGCGGCCCGCAGGTCCCCGCGCACCAGGGTCAGGTCGCCCGCCTCGATCGCGGCGTCCGTGCCGGTTCCCATCGCGAGGCCCAGGTCGGCCTGGGCGAGGGCGGCCGCGTCGTTGACGCCGTCGCCGACCATGGCCACGCTGCGGCCCTCGGCCTGGAGCCGCTTGACGACGTCGACCTTGTCCTGCGGCATGACCTCCGCGATGACCTCGTCGATGCCGACCTCCGCCGCGACGGCTTCGGCCACCGCCTCGTTGTCGCCGGTGAGCAGGATCGGGGTGAGCCCGAGGGCGCGCAGCCGCCTGATCGCCTCGGCGCTGGTGTCCTTGACGGCGTCGGCGACCTCCAGGACCGCGCGGGCCTCCCCGTCCCAGGCGACGGCGATCGCGGTACGGCCCGCGGCTTCGGCCGCGGCCTTGGCGCGCTCCAGGTGGGCCGGCAGGACCATCGCCCACTCGGTCAGCAGCTTCTCGCGGCCGACGAGCACGGCGTGCCCGTCCACGACGCCCTGGACGCCGAGGCCGGGGATGTTGGCGAAGTCCTCGGGGGCGGGCAGGGCGCCCACCCGGGCTGCCGCGCCGGAGGCCACGGCCTGCGCGATCGGGTGCTCGGAGGCGTGCTCCAGTGCGCCCGCCAGGCGCAGTACGTCGTTCTCGGCGGTGCCCTCGGCGGTGTGCACCGCGAGCAGGGTCATCTTGCCGGTGGTGACGGTGCCGGTCTTGTCCAGGACGATCGTGTCCACCTTGCGGGTGGTCTCCAGGACCTCGGGGCCCTTGATCAGGATGCCGAGCTGGGCGCCCCGGCCGGTGCCGACCATCAGCGCGGTCGGGGTGGCCAGGCCCAGGGCGCACGGGCAGGCGATGATCAGTACGGCGACGGCGGCGGTGAACGCGGCGGTGAGCCCCGAGCCGGAGCCGAGCCAGAAGCCGAGGGTGGCCAGCGCCAGGGCGATGACGACCGGTACGAACACGGCGGAGATCTTGTCGGCGAGGCGCTGGGCGGCGGCCTTGCCGTTCTGGGCGTCCTCCACCAGCTTGGCCATCCGGGCCAGTTGGGTGTCGGCGCCGACCCGGGTGGCCTCGACGACCAGCCGTCCGCCCGCGTTGAGGGTGGCGCCGGTGACGGGGTCCCCGACCCCGACCTCGACGGGCACGGACTCACCGGTGAGCATGGAGGCGTCCACGGCGGAGGAGCCCTCCACCACGGTGCCGTCGGTGGCGATCTTCTCGCCGGGGCGGACCAGGAAGCGGTCGCCGGCCTGCAGTTCGGCGGTGGGGACGGTGACCTCGCGGCCGCCGCGCAGCACCGTCACCTCCTTGGCGCCCAGTTCCAGCAGCGCCTTGAGCGCGGCGCCAGCCTTGCGCTTGGAGCGGGCCTCGAAGTACCGGCCGGCCAGGATGAAGGCGGTGACTCCGGCCGCCGCCTCCAGGTAGATGTTCCCGGCGCCGTCGGTGCGGGCGATGGTGAACTCGAAGGCGTGCGTCATGCCGGGTGTCCCGGCACTGCCGAAGAACAGCGCCCACAGCGACCACAGGAACGCGGCCGTGGTACCCACCGAGATCAGCGTGTCCATCGTGGCGGCGCCGTGCCGGGCGTTGGTCCACGCGGCGCGGTGGAAGGGCCAGGCGGCGTACGTGACCACGGGCGCGGCCAGGGTCAGGGAGAGCCACTGCCAGTACTCGAACTGGAAGGCCGGGACCATGGCCAGCGCGACGACCGGCACGGCCAGGCAGACGGCGGCGACCAGTCGTTGGCGCAGCGGGAGCAGTTCGTCGGTCTCCTGCGCGGGCGCCTCGGGGCCGCCGTTCTCGGGGGCCTTGACGGGCTCCCGGGCGGTGTAGCCGGTGGCTTCGACGGCGGCGATCAGGTCCGCCACGGAGATGTCGGCGTCGAAGGTGACCTTCGCCTTCTCGGTGGCGTAGTTGACGGTGGCCTCGACCCCGTCCATGCGGTTGAGCTTCTTCTCGATGCGGGCCGCGCACGAGGCGCAGGTCATGCCGCCGATGGCGAGCTCGACCTGGGCGGCGCCGGCTGTGGTGGTGGTCATGAGAACTGCTCCTCGTTCGAGCGGGGTGGGGGCCGGGGCCCGGGGCCGGGCGGATGGCGCAGGGTGCGGCGGCGGGCCCCGGCGGCCGGGCCGGGCGGGTGTCAGGCGGCCCGGCCCATGAGCTCGTAGCCGGCGTCGTCGATCGCGGCGGAGACCGCCGCGTCGTCGGGCTCGCCGGCCGTGGTCACGGTGACCAGGCCGCCGTCCACGTCGACCTCTACGGACAGGACGCCGTCGAGCGCGCTCACCGAGGCGGTGATGGCGCTCTTGCAGTGGCCGCAGGTCATGCCGGAGACGCGGTAGGTCGTGGCGGTGCTGTCGGCGATGGCGACGGCCGTCTGCGCGGCGCCGGTGCCGCAGCTGCCTTCGGGGGTGCAGCAGGAAGACATGGATCTCTCCTTCGTCGGTCGGAGATACCCTGTGGGGGTATCCCTGTCGGCTTCCAGGTATACCCCCCATGGGTATCCGGCGCAAGGTCCGATCCGACTTGACTTGATACCCCCCAGGGGTATGGTGAAGTGCATCGAACCGCCGAACGCGGGCCCACGTCGTACGGGAGATCAGCCATGAACACCGGAGTGAGGATCACCGCTTATGCCGCCGCGCTCGCCGCGGCCTTCGGAGCCGCGTACGGGGTCGGCAAGGGGGTCGGTCCCGTGAGTGCCCCCGCGTCCACGGAGCACGCCGCCCATGCGGCGCAGGCCGCTGCGCCCGCCGCCGGAGGCGGGCACGCGGGCCATGAGGAGGTGGCGGCCCAAGGGCCGGCGGCGGGAGGGCTGCAGATCTCGGAGGGCGGCTACACGCTCGCCCTCGACACCCGGCAGGTCGCGCCCGGGGCGGGGGAGCTGAGGTTCTCCGTCAAGGACCGCGAAGGCCGCAAGGTCACCGCGTTCAAGACGGAACACGGCAAGGAGCTGCACTTCATCGTCGCCTCGCGCGACCTGACGGTCTACCGGCACCTGCACCCGGTACGCGCCGAGGACGGCACCTGGTCGACCCCCGTCGACCTGCCGGCGCCCGGCGCCTACAAGGTCTTCGCGGACTTCACCCCCGCCGCCGGCGCCAAGGGCGTCACCCTCGGAGCGGACGTGTCCGTGCCCGGCCCGTACGCCCCCGCCCCGCTGCCCCCGGTCGCGCCCACCGCCGAGGTGGACGGCTACCAGGTGGCGCTGGCAGGCACGCTGGACCCGGGGAAGGCGGGGGAGCTGAGGCTCACCGTCAGCAAGGAGGGCAAGCCGGTCACCGACCTGGAGCCCTACCTCGGCGCCTACGGCCACCTCGTCGCCCTGCGCGACGGAGACCTGGCCTACCTCCACGTCCACCCGAACGCCGGCGGCCCCGGGCCGGACGTCTCGTTCACGGCCACGGCCCCCAGCGCGGGCGCCTACCGGCTCTTCCTGGACTTCCAGCACCAGGGCAAGGTCCACACCGCCGCCTTCACGGTGCGGGCCGGCGGCCAGGCGGCTCCCCCCGCTCCGGCGACTCCGGCCGCTCCGGAAGCGCCCCGGGAGCCCGAAGCGCCCGAGGAGCACTCCCACTGACCCCCGGTGCGCCGCCTGGCCTACGCCTCGCCTGCGCAACGGACCGCCGTCTCCTACAGTGACGTGAACCGTCTACGTCACCCGTAGTAGGGAGCGGCGATCCATGACCCTTCCCGCACACGTCCCCGCCCCGAGCGCACTTCCCGCCCTCGACGGAGCCTCCCTCGACGGCCGCCTGTACACCCGTGTCACCGGGCTCGCCGGCCGGTCGCCGGGTTGGTTCGACGCGCTGGTCTCGCACTGGTCGGCGTACGGCCTGGGCCTGTTCGCCGTACTCATGCTGGCCGCCTGGTGGCGCGCCCGGCCCGGGGACGCCCCGCGCCTGGCGATGGCACTGGCCGCGCCGGTGGTCGTCGTCCTCGCCTACGCGGCCAACGCCCTGATCAAGGCCTTGGTCCGGGAACAGCGCCCCTGCCGGACCCTGCACACCGTCACGTTGGAGGCGTGCCCCGGCCCGGACGACTGGTCCTTCCCCAGCAACCACGCCGCCCTCGCGGCCGCCGCGGCGGCCGCGCTCTGGCTCGTCGACCGGGGCATCGGCGCCCTCGCCGCCCTGGCCGCCCTCCTGATGGCGCTGTCCCGGGTCTGGGTCGGCGCCCACTACCCCCACGACGCGGTGCTCGGCCTGGTGGTCGGCGCCGCCGTGGGCTGGTGCCTGACCGTCGCGGCCCGACGCGGCGCCCCCCTGGTGGAGCGGGCCCGCGCCACCCGGCTGCGGCCGTTGGTCGCGCCGAGGTGACCCGAGCGGTGGCGGCGGCGGGGACGGCAGCCGTGTGCGCCGCGCTCTTCGCCCTGCTCGCCGTCACCGTCGCCGTCCGGCACGGCCTCCCGTTCCCCCTCGACCGGAGCCTGCACGTCTGGTCCGTACGCCACCGGCCCCCCTGGGCCGCCGACTGCGCCCGCCTCCTCACCGCGACCGGTACCTGGCCCCTGCCCTACCTGGGCGCGGTGGCGGCCGGAATGATCGCGGGCCGCGACGCGCGGGAGCGGCGGCTGGCCGTGCCCGCCGCGCTCCTCTTCCTCCTCCTCGCCCAGGCCACCCGCTACGCCGCGCTCTTCCTGGTCCACCGGCCGCGCCCCGCCACGGCCGACTGGGCGACCACCGCCGCCGGTTACGCCTTCCCCTCCGGCCACACCACCACCTCCGCCCTCGTGGCCGGGCTGCTGTCCTGGGCCCTGTACCGCACCACCCGCCCCGCTGTCGCCCGCACCGGCACGGCACTGCTCGTCTGCTGGGCGGTGGCCGTCGGACTCAGCCGGATCTACCTCGGCGTGCACTGGCCCAGCGACGTCCTCGGGGGATGGCTGTACGCCCTCACCTGGCTCGCGGCGGGCCACGCCGCGCTCGCGCATGCCGCGCGGACGGGGACGCGCCCCTTGCAGGCACTTCCCAGTGGGCCTCGTCCGAAGTTCGAGCGCCGCTCAGCGGGTCGATACGGCGCCCTTCCCTAACCTGCCCGTCAGAAGGTTCCGAGCACCTCCCGGGCGACCGGCGAGGCATCGCGACGACACGCGGACACGGCCGGTCGGCCGTGGGGATGGGGCGGGATGTCTGACATCGGCACCACGAACGATCCGGTCACCCGGCAAGCGCACACCGGACGCCGCCCCCGGGGTCGGAGATGATCCCCCTGTCGTTCGCCCAGCGCCGCCTGTGGTTCCTCCACCGGCTCCAAGGCCCCTCGGCCACCTACAACGTGCCCTTCGTCCTGCGCCTGCGGGGCGAACTGGACACGGACGCGCTGGAGGCGGCCGTACGGGACCTGGTGGCCCGGCACGAGAGCCTGCGCACGCTGTTCGTCGAGGACGAGCACGGCGACGCGTTCCAGCGCATCGTGCCGCCGGCCGGCGTGCCGCTGTCCGTGCCGGTGACCGACGTGGCGCCCGAGGAGGTGCCGACCGCCGTGGCGCGCGCCGTGTCCTATCCGTTCGACCTCACGGCGGAGATCCCCGTACGGGCGAGCGTGCTCAGGTGCTCACCCGAGGAGCACCTGCTGGTGCTGGTCGCCCACCACATCGCCTGCGACGACGAGTCGGGCAGGCCCCTCGCGCGCGACCTGTTCGCCGCCTACGGGGCGCGGCGCGCGGGACGCGCACCCGGGCAGGGGGAACTGCCCGTGCAGTACCAGGACTACACGGTGTGGCAGCGCCACCTGCTGGGCGAGGAGGACGACCCCGCCGGCCTCGCGGCGGCCCAGGTGTCCTGCTGGCGCGAGGAACTGGCGGGCGTCCCCCAGCCGTCGGCGCTGCCCACCGACCGCCCGCGTCCCCCGGCGGCGAGTTACCGCGGTGACCTGTACGAGTTCACGATCGAGCCGAAGCTGCTGTCCGGGATCGAGGAGCTGGCCGCCGGCCACGGCGCGACGGTGCCGGTGACGATGCAGTCCGCCCTGGCCGTGCTGCTGCACCGGCTGGGCGCGGGCGACGACCTCACGATCGGCTGCCCCGTCACCGACCGCACCGAGGAAGCCTTCGCCGACCTCGTCGGCTTCTTCGTCAACACCTGGGTGCTACGGCTGGACCTGACCCGCAACCCCTCCTTCTCGGACCTCCTCGGGACGGCCGCCACCAAGGCGCTGAACGCGTACGACCTGCACGACGTGCCGTTCGAGCGGCTGGTGGAGCTCATCGCCCCCGAGCGTTCCACCGCCTACCACCCGCTGTTCCAGGTGCGGTGCGCCTGGCAGCCCGCCCCGCCCGAGATCGAGGTCCCCGGCCTCCGGGTCGCCTTCGAGCCCGCCTGCACCGCCGCCGCCACCTGCGACCTGTCCTTCCTCATCGTCCCGGACCCGGCCGGGGGAGCGCGGGTCCGCCTCTCCTACGCCACCGACCTCTTCGACCGCGGCACGATCGAGGGGCTCGCCGCCCGGTTCCTGCGCGTGCTGCGCCGGATCGTGGCGGACCCGGGCGTCCGGGTCGGCGCCGTGGACGTCCTCGACGACGACGAGCGCGAACGGCTGCTGGGGCCGGCCGGCGGCACGGCCGCCGCGGGGCCCGGGGAGACGGCCGCCGCGGGGCCCGGGGAGACGGTCGTCGCGCTCTTCGCGCGTCAGGCGCGGGCCACTCCGGACGCCGTGGCCGTCCTCGATGCGGACCGCTCCCTCACCTACGGGCAACTGGACGCCCGGGCCGACCAGGTGGCGCGGGAGCTGATCCGGCGGGGCGCCGGTCCCGAGAGCCTCGTCGGGCTCGCGCTGCCCCGGAGCGCCGCGCACGTCGTCGGCCTGCTCGCCGTCCTCAAGTCCGGCGCGGGCTGCCTGCCGCTGGATCCCGACCGGGCCGGCGCGCCGCCGCTCGACGCCGTACTCGCCGACGCGCGCCCGGTGCTGATCCTGACCGGCTCCGCCACCGCGGCCACCCTGCCCTGCGGCGACGTCCCGCTGCTGTGCGTGGAGGACATCGGCGACGGGGCTGCCGGAGGCCCGGTCCGGGGCGCCGGCCCGCTCCCCGACCACCTGGCCTGCGTGCTGTACGGAGCCCGAGAGCCCGGTGGGCTCGTCGTCACCCACCGGAACCTGGCCGACGGCGTCCGCAGGCTGACCCGGCGCCTCGGTGTCCTCGCCGGCCGGCGGATGCTCGCCGGGTCCCGGTCCGGCTCCGACGCGTCGGCGTACGAGATCCTCACCCCGCTCTGCGCCGGAGGCAGCGTCGAACTCACCGATGCGGAGCAGGCGTTGACACAGTCCCGTGGCCGCCCCGCGCAGGTGATCAGTACGACCCCGTACGCGTTCGCCGCCCTGGCGGACCGGATCCCGCCCGGGACCGGCGTACGCGCGCTGGTCTTCACCGGAGAGCCGCTGCCCGCGTGGCTCGCGGACCGGGCCCGGGCGGCCGTTCCCGGTGTACGGGTGGTCGACGCCTACGGCCGGGCTGACGCCTTCTGCCTCCCGGAGTTCCCCGAGCACGGCCCGGACGCCACCGGCGTACGGACCTACGTACTCGGGCCGGGTCTGGCGCCCGTGCCGCCGGGGGCGGTCGGCGCACTGTACGTCGCCGGCGCCGGCGCCGGCTGCCGGCGCCGGCGCCGGCGACGTCGGCCGCGGCCACGCCGGGCGGCCCGGCGCGACGGCGCAGCGGTTCGTCGCGGACCCCTTCGGCCCGGCCGGTGGCCGGATGTGCCGGACGGGCGACCTGGCGCGATGGGGCGCAGACGGCCGGCTGGAGGTCCTCGGCCCCGCCGCGGCGCAGGTCACCGTGCGCGGGCTGCGCATCGAAGCGGCTCTGGTGGAGGGCGCGCTGACGGCCCATCCGGCCGTCTCCCAGGCCGTGGTCGTCGCCGGTGAGGGCCGCGGCGGCAGCCCCTGCCCGGTGGCCTACGTCGTACTCGGCGGCGGCGAGGACGGCGTCGGCGGCGGGTACGGGGCCGAGCTGCGGCGCTTCGTCTGCGCGCGGCTGCCCGACCACCTGGTGCCGGCCTCCTTCACGGTGCTCGACCGGATGCCGTTGACGGCGGACGGCACGCTGGACCGGGCGGCGCTGCCCGCACCCGACCTCGCCGACCGCGTCCACCGCGCCCCGCGCACCGCCACGGAGGAGGTGCTCGCAGAGGCGGTCGGGGAGGTGCTCGGCCTGCAACGGGTCGGCGTGGACGAGGACTTCTTCCTGGCCGGCGGTGACAGCATCCGCTCCGTCCAGGCCGCCGCCCGGGCCCGCTCCCGGGGCGCCGACGTGACCCCGAAGGACATATTCGAGCACCGCACCGTGGCCGACCTGGCGGTGGTCGCCGCCGGACGGACCCGCGACACCCCGGAGCCCGCCGAACCGGAGGGCGACGGCACCGGCTGGATGCCGCTGCTCCCCGCGGCCCGGCAACTGCTGGGCCGGGGCGGCGTCACGGACCGGTCCGCGCGGGCGCAGTTGCTCGAACTCCCCCTGGAGACCGACCGGTCGACCCTGATGGCGGCCCTCGGGGCGGTCCTGGACCGCCACGACGTGCTGCGCACCCGGTTGGTGCAGTACCCGGAACCCGGGCTGCGGATCGAGCCCGTCCATCTCGTGGGCCCGGCCACGCTGGTGCGCCGGATCCCGTGCGGCGGCCCGTGGGACGAAGACCTCATCGCCGCCGAACTGGACGCGGCCGCCGGCCGGCTGGACCCGGCCGCCGGGGTGATGGCCCAGTTCGTGTGGTTCGATCGCAGCGCCGTGGGGCGGGGCGGCACCGGACGGCTGCTGGTCGTCCTGCACCGGCTCGTCGCCGACGCCGCGTCCTGGCGGATCCTGCTGCCCGACCTGGCCGACGCCTGGGCCCGGGCCCGGTGCGGGCGCGCCGCGCTGCCCCGGGCGGGAGCCTCCGTGAGCCGCTGGGCGCACGCACGGCAACGACAGGCGGCCCGTCCGGAGCAGGTCGCCGAGCTGCCGGCCTGGCGGGAGGTCCTCGCGGCTCCGGACGCCGTCCTCGGCAGCCGCCGTCCCGACCCCGCCGTGGACGTGACGGCCACCATGGAGACCGTACGGGTACGGGTCCCGGCGGCGGTGGGGGAACCCGTGCTGACCACCGTCCCCGCCGCCTTCCGCTGCCGGGCCGAGGACGTACTGCTCACCGCCCTGACCGTGGCGCTGGCCCAATGGCGCCGGGGCCGGGGCGGTGCGCAGACCTCCTCCCTGATCCGCCTCGAAGGCCACGGCCGCAACCTCGACGCGGCGGCGGGCGCCGATCCGGACCGGACCCTCGGCCCGTTCGCCGCCGCGTTCCCCGTACGCCTGGACGTCGGCGGCATCGACCTGGACGAGGCACTCGCCGGGGGCCCCGCCGCCGGGCTCGCCCTCAAGACCGTCAAGGAGCAGCTGCGCGCCGTCCCGGGCGAGGGACTCGGCTACGGGCTGCTGCGCCACCTCAACCCGGGGACCGCCCCCGAACTGGCGGCGTACCCGGAGCCGCAGATCGGCTTCGGGTTCCTGCGCCGCTTCGGCGAGGGCGACATGCCGGTCGGTCTGCGGGGCCTCGGCTGGCTACCGGCCGCCGACGGGCAGGAGCGGGTTCCGGCGCCGGACGGGCAGGCGCCGGCGCCCTCGGCGCTGGAGATCGAAGCCCGGGCGACCGAAGGCGGGGCGGGCAGCGAACTCACCGCTTCCTTCGGCTTCCCGGCGGGCGTGCTGTCCGAGGCGGAGGTGTCGGAGCTGGCCGGCCTCTGGGTCACCGCGCTCACCGGCCTGGCCCGCGACGCCCGGCGGCCGGGTGCCGGTGGCCTGACGCCCTCGGACGTGCCGCTGGTGACGGTGGCGCAGGCGGAGATCGAGGAGTGGGAGGCCCGCTACGGGCGGCTGGCCGAGGTGTGGCCGGTATCCGCCGCCCAGTCGGCCCTCCTGCGTCCCGCCGGCCCGGCCGGGTCCCCGCCCGCCGTCCACCCCGTGCAGTTCGTCATCCCGGTGGAAGGCCGGGTGGACCCCGTACGGATGCGGGCCGCCGGGCAGGCCCTGGCGGTCCGCCACCCCAACCTGCGGGCGGGGTTCGTCACGGCCGCCGGCGGCGACCTCGTGCGGATCGTCCCCGAGGACGTGCCGCTGCCCTGGCGGCACCTCGACCTGGCGGGAGCCGACGAGGCCGTCCGTGACGCGGAGAGCGGGCGGCTCCTCGCCGCCGAGCGCGCCGCCCGCTTCGACCCGCTCGCCCCGCCACTGGTCCGGCTCGCCCTGATCGGCCTCGGGGACCGCGCGCACCTCGTGGTCACCGCGCACCCCGCGCTGTTCGACGACCGGTCGGCAGCGGTGCTGATGAAGGACCTGGCCCGGCTCTACGGCGTCGGCGGGGACGCCTCGCTGCTCGCGGCCGCGCCGGGCCGCGGGGACCACCTGCACGGGCTCGGGCCGCTGCGGGGGGAGGCGCACGCCCCGGCCCAGGCCGCCCCCCTGGCCGCCGGGCCTGCGGACGGGGCCGGGACCGGCCGGGTCGAGGTCGAGGTGGCGGCGGGCGACGCGCTGGGGCTGTCCCGGCGCGCCGCGGAGCTGGGGATCGCCCCGGACACGCTGGTGCGGGGCGCCTGGGCGATCCTGCTCGCCCGGCTGGCCGGCCGCCGCGACGTGGTGTTCGGCGTGAGCGAGACCGGTCGGCCGACCGAACCGCCCGGCGCCCGGGAACCGGTCGGCCTGTTCGCCCGCACCGTCGCGGTACGGGTCCGCTACGCACGGGGCGACACGGTGGCGCAGCTCGTGCGGGCGCTGGACCGCCACCCGGGCGAGGGCCCGGCGAGGCCGTTCGACTCGCTGGTGGTCCACGAAGCGTGCCCGGACGGCCCGTACGGTCCGGACGGCTCGTGCGGGGCCGCCACCTCGGCGGGCATCACCCTCAAGGGCGTCCGCTCCACGGGGTGTTCCCCGTACCCGCTGACGCTGCGCGTCGCCGGGGCCGGTACGCGGTTCACCCTCGACTTCCGCTCCGACTCCTACGAGCGCAGCACGGTGGAGGCGCTCGCCGCGTCCTTCGCCGGAGTGCTGGCCCAGGTGCGGTCCGATCCGCGGGTGCCGGTGGACGCGGTGGACGTGGGGGTGGTGCGGACGCGGGCCGCCGCGGGCTGACGCGGACGGGGCCGCCGCGGGCTGACGGGACGGGGGCCGGTCCCTGCTACACCGGCAGGCCGGTCGGTTCCTTGATCCGCTTCATGATGATCTGCGAGTTGACCTCGGTGACCCCCGACAGGGCCGTGAGCTGCTCGATCCACAGGCGCTCGTACGCCCGCAGGTCCGCCACCGCGATGCGCAGCAGGCAGCCGGGGCTGCCGAAGAGGCGGTAGGCCTCGATGACGTCGGGGATGTCCTGGAGCGCGGCTTCGAAGGCCTCCACGGCGGCGCGGTCGCGGCGGACTTCGACCGAGACCAGCACCTCGAAGCCCCGGCCGACGGCCTCGGGGTCGATCACCGCGCGGTAGCCCTGGATCACCCCGTCCTGTTCCAGCTGCCGCACCCGGCGCATGCAGGGGGAGGGGGTCAGGCCCACGCGCTGGGCCAGCTCCTGGTTGCTGAGGCGGCCGTCGCGCTGGAGCTCGCGCAAGATTTCCCGGTCAATGGCGTCCATCACGCAATTATCACCCAAGCGTTCGCGACCATCGTGCCGCAATCGGCAATCGCATTGCGCGTAGATCTCTCTATCATTGCCGGTTGTAGCAAATCTGTGCGGACGTCGTACGAGAGAAGGTGGGGCAAGGGATGGGACGCGTCGTCGTCATCAGCACCGGCGGGACGATAGCCAGCCGCTGGCAGGGTTCCGGGTTCGCCGCCGACGCCGACGGCAGCGAGGTGATCGCCACCGCGCCCCTGCCCGAGGGCGTCACCGTCGAGGTGGTCGACCTGTTCAGCGTGAACAGCCCCCGGCTGACCACCGCCCACCAGCTCACCCTGCTGCGCACGGTCCACGAGGTGCTGGCCGACCCGGACGTGGAGGGCGTCGTCGTCACGCACGGCACCGACACCCTGGAGGAGTCGGCCTTCCTGCTCGACCTGCACCACCACGACCCCCGCACCGTGGTCTTCACCGGCTCGCAGCTGCCCATGGGCTCCGCCGACGGCGACGGCCCCGGCAACCTCTACGACGCGCTGCTGACCGCCGCCACCACGCGCGGGCTCGGCGTACTTGTCGCCTTCGCCGGCCGGGTGCACGCCGCCCGCGGCACCGTGAAGACGCAGGCCGTGGCCCTGGACGCGTTCGCGGACCCCTCGAAGGAACTGCTCGGCAAGGTCGGCTTCGGGAAGGTCACCGTACTGCGCACCCCGCAGCGACCGGCCCCGCTCGCACTGCCCGCGATGCCGGAACTCCCGCCGCGCGTGGACATGGTCATGCACCACGCCGACGGTGACGCGACGCTGCTGAACGCCGCCGTTGAGGCGGGGGCGCGCGGGATCGTCCTGATCGGGACGGGCGCCGGCAACGCCACGCCGGAAATCGTGGACGCCGTCGCCGCCGCCGTCGCCCGCGGGGTCCTCGTCGCGCTCACCACGCGCGTGGCGGCAGGCCCGGTCACGGAGATCTACACGCACGGCGGCGCGGTCGACCTCGTCGCCGCCGGAGCCGTGCCGACGGGCACCCTGCGCGCGGGACAGGCCCGGATCGCGGTCCTGTCCGCTCTGCTCGCCACCGACGACCCGGCCGAGCAGTCCCGGGTGCTGCGGGCGGCACTGTCCTCGGGCGACCCGGTCCTGGTCGGAGCCTGACCCGCCGGGGGCCCGGGCCCGCACGGGATCCGGGCTCAGGCCCCGAGCCCTGCGGCTCAGAGCCCCCCGAAGGCGCCCAGGATCCGGTCCGCCGCCAGCGTGGGGGTCACGGTGCCCTCCCGGACCGCCGCTTCGAGGCCGGGCGCGAGGGCCCGTACCGCCGGGTCGGCGCGCAGCCGCTCCAGCAGCTCCTCCCGGACCATGGACCACGTCCACTCGACCTGCTGCGCCGCCCGCTTGGCGGCGAGGCGGCCCCCCGCGTCCAGCAGCCGGCGGTGCTGTTCGAGCCGGTTCCAGACCTCGTCCAGGCCCGCCGACTCGCGGGCGCTGCACGTCAGGACCGGCGGGGTCCACGCCGCGTCGGCCGGGTGCATCAGCCGCAGCGCGCCCGACAGTTCGCGCGCCGCCGCCTTCGCGTCGCGCTCGTGCGGGCCGTCCGCCTTGTTGACCGCCAGGACGTCCGCCAGTTCCAGGACGCCCTTCTTGATGCCCTGCAACTGGTCGCCCGTACGGGCCAGCGACAGCAGCAGGAACGAGTCGACCATCCCCGCGACCGTCGTCTCCGACTGGCCCACGCCGACGGTCTCGACGAGGACCACGTCGTAGCCCGCCGCCTCCATCACGATCATCGACTCGCGCGTCGCCTTGGCGACCCCGCCCAGTGTCCCCGCCGACGGCGAGGGCCGCACGAAGGCCGCCGGGTCCACGGCGAGCCGCTCCATCCGGGTCTTGTCGCCCAGGATCGAGCCGCCCGTCCGCGTCGACGAGGGGTCGACGGCCAGGACCGCCACCTTGTGGCCCAGGCCCGTCAGCATCGTCCCGAACGCGTCGATGAACGTCGACTTGCCGACGCCCGGCACCCCGCTGATGCCGATCCGCCGGGCGCGCCCCGCGTGTGGCAGCAGCTCCGTCGACAGCGCCTGTGCCAAGCCCCGGTGGGCGGGCAGGGTGGACTCGACGAGGGTGATGGCACGCGCGATGAACGCGCGCTTCCCGTCGAGCACCCCCTTGGCGTAGGCCTCGACGTCGATCTTCGGAGCCATCGTCTCGCGCCGCCCCTACAGCTCGTGACCGAGGTCCGCGGCCAGCCGCGTCACCAGGTCGTGCGCCGCGTCCGGGATCACCGTGCCCGGCGGGAAGACCGCCGTCGCGCCCATCTCCAGCAGCGTCGGGACGTCCGCCGGCGGGATCACCCCGCCCACCACGATCATGATGTCCTCGCGGCCCTCCTCCGCCAACTGCTCGCGCAGCGCCGGTACGAGGGTCAGGTGACCGGCCGCCAGCGACGATACGCCCACCACGTGGACGTCCGCCTCGACGGCCTGGCGGGCCACCTCCGCCGGGGTCTGGAACAGCGGGCCGACGTCCACGTCGAAGCCCAGGTCGGCGAAGGCCGTCGCGATCACCTTCTGGCCGCGGTCGTGCCCGTCCTGGCCCATCTTGGCGACCAGGATGCGCGGACGGCGGCCTTCGGCCTCCTCGAACCGGTCGACGAGCGCACGCGTGCGCTCCACGGACGGGGACTCGCCTGCTTCGGTGCGGTACACACCCGAGATCGTACGGATCTGGCTCGCGTGCCGCCCGTACACCTTCTCCAGTGCGTCCGAGATCTCACCGACCGTCGCCTTGGCGCGCGCCGCGTCCACCGCCAGCGCGAGCAGGTTGCCCTCCCCGCTGCCGGCCGCGTTCGTCAGCGCCCGCAGCGTGTCCTGCGTACGCGCCTCGTCCCGCTCCTCGCGCAGCCGCCGCAGCTTCTCGATCTGCTGGCTGCGCACCGAGGAGTTGTCGACCTTGAGGACGTCGATCGCCTCGTCGTTCTCCACCCGGTACTTGTTCACGCCGATCACCGGCTGCCGCCCCGAGTCGATCCGCGCCTGCGTGCGCGCCGCGGCCTCTTCCACGCGCAGCTTCGGGATGCCCGCGTCGATGGCCTGCGCCATACCGCCGGCCGCCTCGACCTCCTGGATGTGCTGCCAGGCGCGCCGGGCGAGGTCATAGGTGAGCTTCTCGACGTACGCGCTGCCGCCCCACGGGTCGATCGACCGGCAGGTACCCGACTCCTGCTGGAGCAGCAGCTGGGTGTTGCGCGCGATCCGCGCCGAGAAGTCCGTCGGCAGGGCGAGCGCCTCGTCCAGGGCGTTGGTGTGCAGCGACTGGGTGTGCCCCTGGGTCGCGGCCATTGCCTCGACGCAGGTGCGCGTCACGTTGTTGAAGACGTCCTGCGCGGTCAGCGACCAGCCGGAGGTCTGCGAATGGGTGCGCAGCGACAGGGACTTGGCGTTCTTCGGGTCGAACTGCTTGACCAGGCGCGCCCACAGCAGTCGCGCGGCGCGCAGCTTCGCGACCTCCATGAAGAAGTTCATGCCGATCGCCCAGAAGAACGACAGGCGCGGTGCGAACGCGTCCACGTCCAGACCCACCGCCTGCCCGGCGCGCAGGTACTCCACGCCGTCCGCCAGGGTGTACGCCAGCTCCAGGTCGGCCGTGGCCCCGGCTTCCTGGATGTGGTAGCCGGAGATCGAGATGGAGTTGTACCTCGGCATGTTCTGCGAGGTGAAGGCGAAGATGTCCGAGATGATCCGCATCGAGGGCTTCGGCGGATAGATGTAGGTGTTGCGGACCATGAACTCTTTGAGGATGTCGTTCTGGATGGTCCCGGCGAGCTTGTCGGGGGAGACGCCCTGCTCCTCCGCCGCCACGATGTACAGCGCGAGGACGGGCAGCACCGCGCCGTTCATCGTCATCGACACCGTCATCTTGTCCAGCGGGATCCCGTCGAACAGCTGCCGCATGTCGTAGATCGAGTCGATCGCCACGCCCGCCATGCCGACGTCGCCCGTCACCCGCGGGTGGTCGCTGTCGTAGCCGCGGTGCGTGGGCAGGTCGAAGGCGATCGACAGGCCCTTCTGGCCGGCCGCGAGGTTGCGCCGGTAGAAGGCGTTGGACTCCTCCGCCGTGGAGAAACCGGCGTACTGGCGGATCGTCCAGGGCTGGTTGACGTACATCGTCGGGTACGGGCCGCGCAGGTACGGCGCCACGCCCGGGTAGGTCCGCAGGAAGTCCAGGCCCTCCAGGTCGGCCCCGGTGTACAGCGGCTTCACGCCGATGCCCTCGGGCGTCTCCCACAGCAGGTCCGCGGCCGCCGTGCCGGTGGACTCCTTGACGGCGGCCCGCCACTGCTCCTCGGAACCGGACGGCGCCGTCCCGGAGTCCAGCGGGAGTTCGGAGAAATCGGGGATCGCGGTGCTCAAGACGCCACCTTCATCCGGTCGAGTACGGAGGACAGCACGGCGACGGCGTCACAGCCGGCGAAGACGTACTCGTCCACTGCGTCCTGGGCGGTTCCGGGCTTCCCGGCGAGGAACACGGTCGTCGCGCCCGCCGAGCGCAGCGCCGCGGCCACCGCCCCGGCCTGCTCCTCGTACAGCGCGTCGCTGGAACACAGCACCGCCATGCCGTCCGCGCCGCTCGCGGCGTAGGCCGCGGCCGCCGTCTGCGGGTCCACGGACACCGGGTCGTGGACCGGCTCGATGCCGCCCGCCTGGAACAGGTTCGCGGCGAACGTGGCGCGCGCGGTGTGCGCGGCCGCCGGGCCGAGCGCGGCGAGGAAGATCCTCGGCCGGGCGCCGGTCGCGGCGAGGTGTGCGTCGCTGCGTGCGCGCAGCGCCTCGTACGCCTCGTCGCGCCGCACGCGCGGCAGACCGCCCGTGGGTCCCGCGGGTGCGGGTTCCCGCACGACGGGCTTCTCCGACAGCAGCGGGAACTCGCTGACGCCGGTGACGGGTTCGCGGCGCTTGGCCAGCTTCTCGGACCGCTCGGCCCAGGTGGCGGCGAGCCGTTCGGCGACCAGACCGGAGCGCAGGGCGGCCGCCTGGCCGCCGGCCTTCTCGATGGTCTGGAAGAAGGCCCAGGCGGCGTGGGCGAGTTCATCGGTGAGCTGCTCGACGTAGTACGAGCCGCCGGCCGGGTCGATCACCCGGGACAGGTACGACTCCTCCAGCAAGATGGTGGAGGTGTTGCGGGCGATCCGGCGCGCGAACGCGTCCGGCAGGCCCAGCTCGTGGTCGAAGGGCAGCACGGTGACGGCGTCCGCGCCGGCCACGCCCGCCGCCATGCAGGCGACGGTGGTGCGCAGCATGTTCACCCACGGGTCGCGCCGGGTCATCATCACCGGCGAGGTCACCACGTGCTGGTGCTGCGTGCCCGCCTCCGGGGCCCCGCAGGCCTCGGCGACGCGGGCCCACAGGCGGCGCGCGGCGCGCAGCTTGGCGATGGTCAGGAACTGGTCGGCGGTGGCGGCGTAGCGGAACTCCAGCTGCCCGAGGGCCGCCGCCCGGCCGAGACCGGCCTCCGTGAGGGCGCGCAGGTACGCCACGCCGGTGGCCAGCGACAGCCCCAGCTCCTCGGCGGCGCTGCCCCCGGCCTCGTGGTAGGGCAGGGCGTCCACGGTCAGGGCCCGTACGTGGGGCCAGGCGTCGGCCGTGCCGGCCGCGAGGGCGGCGGCTTCCGCGAGGTCCAGCGGTTCACCGGTACGGGCCTCGTGGCCCAGCGGGTCGGCGCCCAGGCAGGCGCGGGCGGCCCCGGGGGCCACCCCGCGTTCGGCGTACAGGGCCAGCAAGGCGCGGGCGGCGTCGGCGTATTGGGCGCCGGCGTCGAGGGTGACCGGGGCGAGGTCGAGGTAGACCCCCTCAAGGGCGCGGCCGAGGCCGGTGACGGGGAAGCCGCCTTCGCCGAGGGTCAGCCACAGGGAGGTGGTGCCGTTCTCCAGATCGGCCAGCGCGGCCTCGTTGACCCGCGCCGGATCGGTCCCGGCGAGCCGCTGGCGCACGTCCCAGCCGGAGGCGGAGGTGCCCTCGGGCCGGCCGCCGCGTACGAAGGGGGCGAAGCCGGGGAAACCGGTGGCGTCCCCGCCGGGGCGTGCGGTGTACAGCGGGCGGGTGCGGAGCCCGTCCTCAAGCGTCGTGGACAGAGCGTCTTCAGCTGCCTCGCCGGTGACTTCCTTGCCCGACTTGCGCAGTACGCCCTCAACCAGGCGCTGCCACTGCTCATGTGTCGCGTCAGGAAACTCGGCGGCCAGGGAGAGCCCGTCGTCAGGCAGGACCGTCATGGCTCGAATGCTAGGGGGGCCGCTCAATCGAGACCATAACCCCCGGATGTGATCTCGCACTCCCAGGTCAGACACCCAGGCCCGCGCCGCCGGCCCGCGCCGCCGGCCCGCGCCGCCGGCCCGCGCGGCCGGGGCGAGTGGCCGGACCACCTGGTTCACGCCGGGTCCGGGGCGCCGGCGTGGCGGGGGCGTTGCAGAGGTGTGAAATCCGGCCACCGTTTCCGGCCGCTCCGGCGGGATCGGCGTGCCCTGCGGTGGGGGATGAACGTGCTGGTCAGGGGTATGGGGGTGCGCGGGACGGGCCGCTCCGGGGTCGCTCGGCGGGGGTTGACCGTCGAGCCGGCCGCTGCCACGCTCCGGGACATGTCCGCGAACGAGCTCCTCGCCCCGCGGCTCCACACCCCCGGCCGCTGTACCGCGCCGGGCGAGTGTCAGGGCCGCTGTCCGGCCCCCCGCCGCGCCTGAGCGCCGCCCCCGAGGCGTCCGCCCGGCCCGAACGCCGTACCCCGGCGGGCCGGAGCGCCGCACCATCGCCGCACCCCGCAGGTCGGAGCGCCGCACCCCCAACGGCCCGGGTGCGCGCCACCGCCGTATCACCGTCGGCCTGAACGCCGTACCCCCGCCCGGCCCGAGCGCCGGGTCCCGTCACCACCGCTGCCACCCACCGGCGCCTTCCCCGCGCCGGTGGAGTCCGGCGCGCACATTCAGGGAGCCCCCATGACCACCGCCACCACCGCCGTCACCGTGACCAGGATCGGCGGGCGCATCGGCGCCCGCATCGACGGCGTCCGCCTCGGCGGCGACCTCGACGCCGCCACCGTCGCAGACATCCGCGCCGCGCTCCTCGCCCACAAGGTCGTCTTCTTCCGCGGCCAGGAGCACCTCGACGAAGCCGGCCACGAAGCCTTCGCCCACCTGCTCGGCACGCCCGTCGCGCACCCCACCGTCCCCTCCGCCGACGGCCGTTACGCCCTCGGCATCGACTCGCACCACGGCGCCCGCGCCAACCAGTGGCACACCGACGTCACCTTCGTGCCCGCCTACCCCGCCTTCTCCATCCTCCGCGCCGTCACCGTCCCCCCGTACGGCGGCAACACCCTCTGGGCCAACACCGCCAGCGCCTACGCCCACCTCCCCGAGCCGCTCCGCGCCCTCGCCGACCGCCTGCGCGCCGTCCACTCCAACGAGTACGACTACGCGGCCCTGCGTCCCGACGCCCTCCCCGAGGCCCTCGCCCAGTACCGCGAGGTGTTCACCTCCACCACCTTCCTCACCGAGCACCCGGTCGTCCGCGTCCATCCCGAGACCGGCGAACGCACCCTCCTGCTCGGCAACTTCGTCCAGCGGATCAGCGGCCTCACCGGCCGGGACTCCCGACTCCTCCTCGACCTCTTCCAGGCGCACGTGGAGAGCCCCGAGAACACCGTCCGCCACCGGTGGCAGGCCGGCGACGTGGCGATCTGGGACAACCGCGCCACCCAGCACTACGGCGTCGACGACTCCGACGACCACGAGCGCACCCTGCGCCGCGTCACCGTCGACGGCGACGTCCCGGTCGGCCCGGACGGGGTTCCGTCCCGCCTGATCAGCCCGGAGGCCGTGCCCGACCCCGCCTTCGGGATCCCGTCCGGTGCCTCCACGGCGACCGACTGACCCTCCCCGCCCCGCGACCCGCCGCACCAGGAGACCCCCGTGCCCCGACTGCTCGCCCTCACCGGCAGCCCCTCCGTCCACTCCCGCACCGCCGTCGTAGCCGACCACGTCCTGCGCAGACTCACCCACGCGGGCTTCGAGACCGCGCACCTCGCCCTGCGCGAGCTGCCCGCCGCCGACCTCCTGTCCGCCCGCCGCGGCGAGCCGGAGATCCGCCGGGCCCTGGAAGCCGTGGCCGAAGCGGACGGCCTGGTCATCGCGACCCCGGTCTACAAGGCCTCGTACACCGGTCTGCTCAAGGCCTTCCTCGACCTGCTCCCGCAGGACGGTCTCGCCGGAAAGACCGTCCTGCCGCTCGCCACCGGCGGCAGCCTCGCCCACGTCCTGACCATCGACTACGCCCTGCGCCCGGTCCTCGCCGCGCTCGGCGCCCGCCACGTCACCGCCGGCCGGTTCGTCCTGGACTCCTCCGTCGAGCGCGGCTCCGGCCCCGACCGGCTGCGGCCGGAGGCGGAGCTGGACCTGTTCCAGGCGGTCGACGAGTTCGCCGAAGCCCTGCGCGCCACGGCCGGCGCCGTCCTGACCCCCGCCCCGTAACCCTTTCCCAGATCCCGCGACAAGGACCCGCCATGCCCGCAGCCTTCACCTCGACCCCCACCTCCCGGCGCCAGTTCCTCACCCTGCTCGGCATCTCGGCGGCCGCGGTGAGCTGCGGCACGGCCACCGCCGACGGCGGCTCCGGCAAGCAGGTCACCACCCTCAAGTACCAGGGCGCGGTCGGCTCGGTCACCCTCCCCGAGCTCGCCGCCGACCTCGGCCACCTCGGCGGACTCACCCTCGAATGGGTCGGCAACACCATCAGCGGCCCCCAGGACATCCAGTCCGCCGCCACCGGCCAGACCCACTTCGGCGGCGCCTTCAACGGCGCGATCGTCAAGCTCGCCGAGAGCAAGGCCCAGATCCAGGCCGTCGTCTCCTACTACGGCTCCGACAAGGACACCTACCTCGGCTACTACGTCCTGGAGGACAGCCCGATCCGCTCCGCCCGCGACCTGATCGGCAAGAAGGTCGGCATGAACACCCTGGGCGCCCACGCCCAGGCCCTCCTCGACATCTACCTGGAGCGCAACGGCCTCTCCCGAGCGGACGCGGGCAAGGTCGAATCCCTCGTCGTCCCGCCCGTCAACACCGAACAGGCCCTGAGGCAGAAGCAGATCGAGGTCGGTGTGCTCAGCGGTGTCCTGCGCGACAAGGCCCTGGCGGCCGGCGGGATACGCCCGCTGTTCAAGGACTTCGAGCTGCTGGGCGCGTTCAGCGCCGGCTCGTACGTGATGACGCGGCGCTTCATCAAGGAGAACCCCGACACCGTACGGACCTTCACCACCGGCGTGGCCAAGGCCATCGAGTGGTCCCGTACCACCCCGCGCGAGGAGGTCATCGCCCGCATGACGGAGATCATCAAGAAGCGCGGCCGCAACGAGGACACCTCGACGCTCCAGTACTGGCGCTCCTACGGGGTCGCCGAGCCCGGCGGCCGCATCGCCGACAAGGAGTTCCAGATCTGGCTCGACTGGCTCGGCGGCCGCGGCGAGATCAAGAAGGGCCGGCTGAGGCCCGGCGATCTCTACACCAACGAGTTCAACGGGCTCGGAAAGGGCTGACGGCCGCCATGGCGAAGATCGTGTTCGACTCCGTGACGAAGACCTTCCCGACCAAGGAGAAGAAGCGCGAGGACGGCGAGGGGGAGTTCACCGCCCTCGACGGCATCGACCTGGAGATCCGGGCGGGCGAGTTCCTCGTGGTCGTCGGCCCCAGCGGCTGCGGCAAGTCCACCCTGCTGGACCTCTTGGGCGGTCTCACCCGGCCCACCTCCGGCCGGATCCTGCTCGACGGCGAGCCCGTCACCGGGCCCGGGCTCGACCGGGGCATCGTCTTCCAGCAGTACGCGCTGCTGCCCTGGCGGACCGCCCTCGGCAACATCGAATTCGGCCTGGAGGCGCGGGGCGTCCCCCGTCGTGAACGCAGGGACCGGGCGCGGGAGTTCCTGGACCTGGTCGGCCTGAGCGGATTCGAGGACCGGCATCCGCACGAGCTGTCCGGCGGCATGCGCCAGCGCGTCGCCATCGCCCGCTCGCTCGCCTACGACCCGGACGTACTGCTGATGGACGAGCCGTTCGCCGCCCTCGACGCCCAGACCCGCGAATCGCTCCAGGACGAGCTGCGGCGCATCTGGCAGCGCACCGGCAAAACCATCGTGTTCATCACGCACGGCATCGAAGAGGCCGTGTACCTCGGTCAGCGGGTCGCCGTCATCACCTCCCGCCCGGGGCGGGTCAAGGCGGTCGTCCCGGTGTCGTTCGGCGACCGCGGTGACGGGGCGACGGGCGAGGACCTGCGCTCCAGCCCGGAGTTCGCCCGCTACCGCCACGAGATCTGGGCGCTGCTCCACGACGAAGTGGTCCGCGCCCGGCAACTGGAGAAGGAGGAGGCCACCGTATGAGCGCCGGAACCGACACCACCGCCCTCGTCGCGCCGGAGGCGGCTGACGACGCCCCCGCGGCGGCCGTCGCGCCGCCTGCCGCCGCCGTGCCCGCCACCGCCGTGCACGCCGCCGCCGGCGCGCCTGCCACCGCGACCGGGGCGGTACGGAACCCCCCGCGTCCGGCGCCGCCCGCAGCCCGGGCCGCGGCCCGCCCGCCAGGCCGCGCCGCCGCCATCGGCGCGTCGGCGCTGCGCCGGCTGGGTGCCGGGCTGCTCCGCTCGGCGGCGATCATCGCCCTGCTCGTCGTCTGGGAGACGGCGCCGCGGCTCGGCCTGGTCGACGCGACCTTCCTGCCCCCGGTCAGCGAAGTGGCCCGCGCCTGGTGGGAGCTGCTCGGCGACGGACAGCTCGCCGAACACACCCGGGCCAGCCTCACCCGTTCGTTCGGCGGCTTCGCCATCGCCGTCGTCGTCGCCGTCCCGCTCGGCCTGCTGATCGGCTGGTACCGGCCGGTCGCCGTCCTGCTCGGGCCGCTGCTGGAGGTGTTCCGCAACACGGCGGCCCTGGCGCTGCTGCCGGTGTTCGTCCTGTTGCTGGGCATCGGGGAGACGTCGAAGGTGTCGATCGTCGTCTACGCCTGCGTCTGGCCGATCCTGCTGAACACCATCAGCGCGGTGGGCAACGCCGACCCGACGCTGGTGAAACTGGCCCGCTCGATGGACCTGTCCACCCCGAGGCTGTTCCAGAAGGTGATCCTGCCCGCCTCGGTGCCCGCGATCTTCACGGGCATCCGGCTGGCCGGCGCGGTGTCGATCCTGGTCCTCGTCGCCGCCGAGATGATCGGCGCCAAGGCGGGACTGGGCTATCTGATCAACGCCTCGCAGTTCAACTTCGCCATTCCCCAGATGTACGCGGGCATCGTGACGATCTCCGCGATCGGGGTGGCCTTCAACCAGCTCCTCGTCACGGTCGAACGCCGCCTCAGTCTCTGGCGCGTCCCGGCCTGAACCCGACGGGCCGGGCCCGGGCACCCCGCCCGCAGCCGCCCCTTTGCAGAGCACCCCGCACCCACCCCGAGGACCACACCATGACCGCACCCCGGACCCTTCACCTCAACGCGTTCCTGATGAACGCGGGCCACCACGACGCCGCCTGGCGCCACCCCGGCAGCAGCCCCGAGCGCGTCACCGACCTGCGGTACTTCCAGGAACTGGCCCGCACAGCCGAGCGCGGCCGGCTCGACTCGATCTTCTTCGCCGACGGCCTCGCCCTGTGGGGCAAGGCCCGCTACAACGCCCTCGGCGGCTTCGAGCCGCTCACCCTGCTCTCCGCCATCGCCGCCGTCACCGAGCACATCGGCCTGATCGCCACCGTCTCGACGACCTTCAACGAGCCCTTCCACACCGCCCGCAAGTTCGCCTCCCTCGACCACATCAGCAACGGCCGCGCCGGCTGGAACATCGTCACCTCCGGCACCGTTGACGAGGCCCGCAACTTCAACCGGGACGAGCACCTGGAGCACCGCCTCCGTTACGACCGCGCCCGCGAGTTCCTCGACGTGGCCACGAAGCTCTGGGACAGCTGGGAGGACGACGCGATCGTCCTCGACAAGGAGCGCGGCGTCTACGCCGACACCGACAAGCTGCACCCCGCCGCCCACCGCGGCGAGTACTTCGGCGTCGCCGGGCCGCTCAACGTGCCGCGTTCCCCCCAGGGGCACCCGCTCCTCGTGCAGGCCGGCTCCTCCGAGGACGGCAAGGAGTTCGCCGCGCAGTACGCCGAGGCAGTCTTCACCGCGCAGCAGACCCTCGCCGACGGCCAGACCTTCTACAAGGACCTCAAGTCCCGCCTCGCCAAGTACGGCCGCGCCGAGGGCGACCTGCTGGTCCTGCCCGGCATCGCGCCCGTCATCGGTTCCACCGAAGCCGAGGCCAAGGCCCTGGAGCAGCAGCTCACCGAGCTCCAGGTGCCCGAGTACGGTCTCGCGCAGCTCTCCGGAATGCTGGGTACCGACCTCACGGGTCTCCCCCTCGACGGTCCGCTGCCCGAACTCCCCGAGGAACGGGACATCAACGGCAACAAGAGCCGGTTCACCCTCGTCGCCGAACTCGCCCGGCGCGACGGACTCACCCTGCGCGAGCTGATCGCCCGCCTCGGCGCCGGTCGCGGACACCGGGTCTTCGCCGGCACCCCGGAGCAGATCGCCGACCAGCTGGAGGAGTGGTTCACGCGGGGCGCCGCCGACGGCTTCAACGTCATGGCGCCCGTGCTGCCCACCGGCCTGACCGACTTCGTGGACCACGTCGTGCCGATCCTCCAGCGCCGCGGTCTGTTCCGCACCGAGTACACCGGCCGCACGCTGCGCGAGAACTACGGCCTGCCCCGCCCGGCGAACCGGTACGCCGGGTCCCCCGCCTGAGCAACCCGCCCCGCGCCCGCAGCGCCTGAGCGGACCGCTTGGGCGCTGTGGGTCCGGGGCCGTCCCTTCCCTCAGACGGTGAGGACGATCTTGCCCCGGATCTTGCCGGTGGCACTGAGCTCCCACGCCCTGGCCGCCTCGTCGAGCGGCAGGGCGTGCGCCACGTTCACCGTCAACTTCCCGGCGTCGGCCAAGTCGGCCAGGAAGGCCAGGTCTGCGGTGTCGGGCCGGGTCCACGGGCGGTGCGCGCCCTTGGCGGCGCCGTCCGGGTCGGCCAGGGAGGCCACCCGGTCGCGCTTGGTGACCAGTGACTGGAGGAGCTCTATCCCGTCCCCGTAGAAGTCGAGGCCGGCGTCGACGCCCTCGGGCGCCAGCTCCCGGATGCGGTCCGCCAGCCCCTCGCCGTAGAGCACGGGCTCGGCGCCGAGCGAGCGCAGGTAGTCGTGGTTGTGCGCACCGGCCGTGCCGATGACGCGCAGGCCGAGCGCCACCGCGATCTGCACGCCGAAGGACCCGGTGCCGCCCGCCGCCGAGTGGATGACGACGGTCTCGCCCGCGCTCGCTCCGACGCGGGTCAGCGACTGGTAGGCGCTGAGACCGGCCAGCGGTATGCCCGCGGCCTCCTCGAAGCCGAGGCTGCGGGGCTTGTGGGCGATGGTGCGCACCGGGGCGGAGACCAGCTCCGCGTAAGTGCCGAGCTCCACCCACTCCTTGCGGACGTACCCGTACACCTCGTCGCCGACGGCGTAGTCGAAGGTGTCGTCGCCGACCGCCTCGACCACCCCGGCGACGTCCCAGCCGGGTACGACGGGGAAGCGGACTTCGAGCGTCGAGTCGAGGAAACCGGCGGCGAGCTTCCAGTCCACCGGGTTGACGCCGGCGGCCTTGACCCGGACGAGGACCTCGCTGGGGCCGACCCGGGGGTGCGGTACGTCGACGAGCGAGAGGGCCGGGGGAGTTCCGTACGCGTTGTATGTGATTGCCTTCATGTACGTCCCAACGGACCCGGGCGGAGTCTGTTTCCCGCAGCCCCGCATTGGTCTGTTTCTGGTCTGTTTTCGGCTGGATCCCGGTGTTCCGGATGCGCTCGCGAACCCGGGGGTGGCCCACGGGCCGACCGGCCCCGCGCGCGTCGTGTCGCTGTTGGGCTGAACGGGTGAAACGCGAGAGGATGGCGGGATGCACATGAAGCGCGCGGCCGAGGCGGTCCGGTGAGCAGGTACGACGTCACGGACGAACAGTGGGAGGGACTCGCGCAGGTGGTCCCCCTGCGCAGTCGCAACGAGTGGCCTTCCCGGGTGGACCACCGCACGATCCCGGCGGGACAGGGGACTTCGGCGGCCGAGCAGCAGCGCCGCTTCGTGGTGATCCGGGTCCAGATCTTCGCGGACGCCCGTGAGGTGGCGGAGTACCTGATCGCGCAGATCCCGGTGCTCTTGGACCTGACGGGGGCGGACACCGAAGTGGCGAAGCGGATCCTCGACTTCAGCAGCGGCGTGGTCTTCGGACTGGGCAGCGGGATGCACCGGGTGGACCGCAACGTGTTCCTGCTGGCGCCGGTCGGCACCGAGGTGGAGGGCATCGCGGCCGCGGCCGTCCCCCGATCGTAGGAAGGTCCCGGCGACGGAACGGTTCGCCGGGGCGCCCCGGTTCGTGCCGGCCCGTACTGTCCGGCGCATGGACGCCACCTTGGACACCCGGCCGGACAGTGAGTGGGACACGGCACACGACGCGCAGCCGCCCGCGGTGCGGGCCGCCGGCCCGGCCGCGGGGCTCGGCCCCGGGCCGCAGGCGGGGCCCCGAGGAGGGGGCGCGGCGCGGGCGGGATATCAGCGGCCCTCCGTGACCGAGTTACGGCTGGCGGCCTTCGGGGTGCACCGGTCGGCCGTGTTCCGCCTGGAGCCGGTGACGCTGTTCACCGGGCCCAGCGGCAGCGGCAAGTCCCATGTGCTGGCCGCCTACGAGGCCCTGTCCCAGCTCGCCTCCGGCGCCACCCTGGCCGAGGCGTTCCCCGATCCCCGCGCCCGGGTGCCCGAACGCGCCGTGCCCGACGCGGAACGCCGGCGCGGCTTCCGGATCGGCTGCACCGTCGACGGGCCCGTCGGGCCGGTCCGGCTCGACCTCGCCGTCCAGGCCGAGCCCGCGCTCCGCCTCGTCGGCGAACGGCTCAGCCTGGACGGGGAGATCCTGCTCACCACCGCCCTGCGCGACCCCGGCCGGCGTTCCGTCCAGGCGGCCTGGCTCACCGGCGGAGCCACCGGCATGACCCGCGCCCCGCTCCCCGACGACCGGCTCGGCACCGCCCTGCTCCCGCTGCGCGTCGCCGGGGCCACCGCCGGGCAACGGCGCGTGCTGGCCGCCGCCGAGCAGGTGGTGGTCGCGCTGCGCTCGGTGTTCCCCTGCGACCCCCGACCGGACCGGATGCGGGCACCCGTCCGGCCGGGACCCGGGCGGCTGCGGGTCGACTGCGCGAACCTGGCCGACGTACTGCGCCGGACCCGCCACGAATGCGGCACCCGCCACGCGCTGCTCACCGAAGCCGCCCGCACCGGCTGTGCGGGACCGGTGGCCGGGCTCGACGTACGGCCGCACCCCGACGGCTCGGTGGCGGCGCTGCTGGACCGCGGCCCCGCCGCGCCGGCCACGGAGCTGGGCCGCCTCGGAGCGGGCGAGCTCCGCTTCCTCGCCCTGGCGCTGGTCCTGCTGACGGGGCCGGGCGTGCTGGCCGTCGACCCGGCCGCCGAACTGCTCTCGGCGCAGCAGGCCCTCACGGTGCTCGCGGACGGCTTCGACCAGGGCCTGGACGGTCGTCAGCGCGCCGAACTGCTGCGCCTCGCCCTGATGTCCTGCGCGCGCGGCCACATCCGGCTGGTCGGGGCGATCGGCGAGGAGACGGCGGGAACCGCCCGCGTCCTGCCGGGCGTCTCGGTGGTAGACCTGGGTCCATGAGCGACACGCACGACGCACACGACGCGCACGGCACCCGGGACGCGCAGGACGCGCAGGACATGCACGACACGGCCGGCGGAAAGGCGGACGAACGGCTCTACCGGCTCCAGCGGCGACTGGCCGACTTCGCGGCCGCCCGCGACTGGGCCGAGTACCACACCCCGAAGAACCTGGCCGTGGCCCTGAGCGTGGAGGCCTCTGAACTCGTCGAGATCTTCCAGTGGCTGACGCCGGAACAGTCGGCGAAGGTCATGGAACGGCCCGAAAGCGCGCACCGGGTGGCCGATGAGGTGGCCGATGTGCTGGCGTACTTGCTGCAGTTCTGCGAGGTCCTCGGGGTGGACGTGCTGGATGCGCTCGCCGCGAAGATCGAGAAGAACGAACTCCGCTTCCCCCCGAAGGGGGGTTCCGGCCCGAATCGTCACTCTTCGGAGTGATGGCGTCAGCCACAACCTTGTTTGTGTCCACAGATTTCCGATTACCCCTGGCTTTACTGGCTGCTTGCCCTCACTCTGGGTAGTGAGGGAACGGCGGGATGTCGTGCGGACGGGGGACGGCATATGGATGCGGTACGGCTCATCGCGGCCGGCCGGCACGCGCTGGCACAGAGCGGGGCTGCGTGGGACATCGTCGGTGAGGCCTGGCAGGCGCAGGCGCTGACGCAGGGGATAGGGAGCTGGCTGGCGGTCACCGGGCCGCCGGAGCTGAGAGCGGAGGCACGGGGACTGGGTGAGGCGGGAGGCAGAGGCTGCGGGTTGCTCGACAGAGCAGCCGTGGGCGAGGTCAGCGTGCCCGACTATCCGCCGCGGGCCGCGCAGCTGACCGAAGTGTCCGATCCGCGGCAGGCGTTGCTGGGACTCCAGGCGCTGCTCGGCGAGGTAGGCATAGCCCTGGTCGGGGTGGCCTGCGGCACGGACGACGAGACGCTGTACTGGCAGTGCATAGAGTCGATCGACGCGGCTGACGAGTCGAGCGACCGGGTACGGGCCCTCCTGCGCCGCATCAGTGTGCGCGAGCGCGGCTCCGCCTCCGGCGTGACCTGAGGCGCCCGGCGGCGCCCTACGGTCCCCGACGTGGCAGGGTGCGGGCCACCGGCACGCCGGCACGGCGCCGGACCGGCGGTACCGGTCAGGCGGACCGGTACGAGTGCCGTCGCTGCCCGGAAGGGGCGCCGCCTTACGTCGCGCTGACCTGCGCCGTGTCAGCTGTGTGCCGCGCCGCCCGGGGCCGGAGGGGTGATCGGCGGCGTGCGGTCCGTGGAGGACTGGAGGTCGGCGTCGAGCCGGGACAGGTCGGCGTTCAGCGCCGCCATCAGCTCCTCCATCTGCTGGAGCAGCCCCTTCGGCGCGCCGCCTGCCGGGGCGGGCGCGGCGGACTCCCGCCGGTCCTGGTCGTCTGCCGGGGCGGGGGCCTCGTCGTGCGCCGCCCGACCGGCGCGCCCGTTCTGCCCGGCCTGCCCGGCCTGCCCGGCCTGCCCGGCCTGCCCGGACTGGTAGCTCTGCGGGTTCTGGTGGCGGGTCTCCGGCACGGCCTCGTGGGACATGGCGGCCTCCTCGGCCCTGGCCCTTCCACGAGGGAAGGGCGGTGGACGGACGCACCGGACGGGAGCCGCCGGCACGCGGGCCGGGCGGTCCGGCTCCGTCCGAGCCAACGACCACCTTCCACGCTGGTCACTGGCGCGGCGCGCCGCGGGCCGTCCGGTTGACGGAGATTCACCCCGCAGGGGTGGGCCCGAGGCAGGATAGGAACATGGATCTTCGCATTTTCACCGAGCCGCAGCAGGGCGCCGGCTACGAAACCCTCCTCAGGGTCGCCCGGGCCACGGAGGAGCTCGGTTTCGACGCATTCTTCCGGTCGGACCACTACGTGAGCATGGGGTCCACCGACGGCCTGCCCGGCCCCACCGACGCGTGGATCACCCTCGCCGGCCTGGCCCGCGAGACCAAGCGGATCCGGCTGGGCACGCTGATGACAGCCGGCACGTTCCGGCTGCCCGGAGTGCTCGCCATCCAGGTGGCCCAGGTCGACCAGATGTCCGGCGGCCGCATCGAACTCGGCCTCGGAGCCGGGTGGTTCGAGCAGGAGCACAAGGCGTACGGGATCCCCTTCCCGGCGGACCGGATGGCCAGGCTGGAGGAGCAGCTCGCCATCGTCACCGGTCTGTGGGCCACCAAGCCCGGCGCCACCTTCGACTACCAGGGCGTCCACTACCAGTTGGAGAACTCCCCGGCGCTGCCCAAGCCCGCCCAGACCAAGGTGCCCCTCCTCATCGGCGGCCACGGAGCGAAGCGCACCCCGCGCCTCGCCGCCCGGTACGCGGACGAGTTCAACATGCCGTTCGCGTCGATCGCGGACAGCGAGCGGCAGTTCGGCCGGGTCCGGGAGGCCGCCCGGGAAGCCGGCCGCGGGCCCGGGGACCTCGTCTACTCCAACGCCCTGGTGGTGTGCGTCGGCAAGGACGACGCCGAGGTGGCCCGCCGGGCCGCCGTCATCGGCCGGGACGTGGACGAACTCAAGGCCAACGGCCTGGCCGGCTCCCCGGCCGAGGTGGTCGAGAAGATCGGCGCGTACGGCGCCATCGGCTGCTCCCGCGTCTACCTCCAGCTTCTCGACCTCCACGACCTCGACCACCTGGAGCTGATCTCCGCCCAGGTGCTCTCCCAGATCGGCTGAGGGGAGGCCACGGCCCGTGCCCCGTGCGTCAGGCCCGCTCGCCGCGGCACTCGCCGAGCGGGTGGTGCTCTTGGACGGCGGACTGAGCAACCAGCTCACCGCCCGGGGCTGCGACCTGTCCGGCGGCCTCTGGACGGGCCGGGTGCTCGCGGAGCGGCCGGACCAGGTGGAGGCCGCCCACACCGCGTACGCGCGGGCCGGCGCCGAGGTGCTCATCACCGCGAGCTACCAGGTCGGGTACCGGGCGCCGGAGGCCGGCGTACTGCTGCGCCGCAGCGTCGAGGCGGCCGGCCGCGCGGCCCGGGCCGCGGACCACGAGGTCTGGGTGGCCGCCTCGGTGGGCCCGTACGGGGCGGTGCTCGCGGACGGCTCCGAGTACCGCGGCCGGTACGGCCTCGGCGTGGCGGAGCTGGCCGCCTTCCACCGGCCCCGCATCGAGGCGCTGCTGGAGGCGGGGCCCGACGTGCTGGCCCTGGAGACCGTCCCGGACACCACCGAGGCCGAGGCCCTGCTCGGCGTGCTCGCGGGGACGGGCGCACCCGCCTGGCTCAGCTACACCGTGGCCGGCGGCCGCACCCGGGCCGGCCAGCCCCTCGCCGAAGCCTTCGCCCTGGCGGCCGACACCCCGAAGGTCATCGCGCTCGGCGTCAACTGCTGCGACCCCCAGGACGTGGGCCCCGCCCTCGAAGCGGCCGCCTCCGTCACCCGCAAGCCGCTGCTGGCCTACCCGAACGACGGCTCGGTCTGGGACGCGGCCACCGGCCGGTGGCACTCCCCGCCCACCCCGCCCCCCTGGGACCTCCCCGCCTGGCGAGCCACCGGCGCCCGCCTCCTCGGCGGCTGCTGCCGCATCGACCCCGCTGCCATCGAGGCCCTGGCCGCGCGCCTGCGCGCGGGGTAGCCCGCGCTGCCGCGCAGGGCCCCGCCGCCCCCTCGCAGGCCGGTGGTCCACCGACGGCGCGCCGACAGCGCCGGGCCGCCAGGCCGCAGTGCCGCACGGCCGGAGTCCCGGGCTCCCGGCTCCCGGCCTCCCGGGCTCCGGGCTCCCGGCCTCCCGGCTCCCGGCCGCGCCACCGGCCGTGCCCCGGCCCCCCCCGCATGAGGGGCGGCTCGACGTCGGCCCGCGTCGGCGGCGTCCCCTCGGCTTCCCCTCCCCGGCCGGTCATGTGACCCGTCGCCACGGCCCGTTCCGGACCGCGGCCCCTGCGGGCTTGCCGCCCGCGGGGTCGGTGGAGACGCCGCACTCGCCGCCGCGGGCGTCGGCCGCTCCATCCCGTTCGGTGCCCCCTGCGGCAGGGCCGGCGGTGGCCGCCCCCGCCTCCCCCCCGCTGCCCAAGGTGCCGTGGCTGCCGCCGCGGGAGCGAGACGCTCGCCCGGGCAGGGCCACGTCCTCGTGGGTGCCGCTGTGGCCCACGGGGTGGACCAGCTGCCCCTTCGTCGAAGGGCCGCTTCCCAGCGGAGCCCGGCGCGCCCCCGCCGACGGTCGTCGCCGCGCCGGCGGACCGGACCGGCCAGGCCGCTCCGTTCCCGCCCGGCGCAGACAGCGGTCACCCTCGTACCGGACGTCATCGGGCGCTCGCCGACGCAGGGAACTCCGCCTCGGGACGCACCGCATCCGACGTCGCGGGCCGGACCTCGAAGACCGCCCGGACAGGGGCCGCGCGCCGCGCAGACCGCTCCGTGGAAGTGCCCGGCCGCCTCGAGCCGGCCCGCAACGCCGGCATTGCTGCGGATCCCCCACACCGACGCCGCCCGTGGCCGCACCCCGCGCGGCATCCGCAGCAATGCCGGCTGCCACGGCACGATCAGCGACGTGATCGCCCGGGGCCGGCCCGTCAACCGCCGCACCACCCTCAGGAGGAGCCGCATGGAATTCGTCACGCAGCAGCCCACCAGCAAGGCGCCGGCCGAATGGTTCACCGGCGACGTCTGGTGGGACGTCATCGTCGCCGGACAGGAACCCTCCCGCATGCGGGTCAACCTGGTGCGCTTCTCACCCGGTGCCCGCACCAACTGGCACTCCCACGCCGTCGGCCAGACCCTGCACGTGGTATCCGGCACCGCCCTCGTCGGCACCCGCGACGGCACCGTCCTCGAAGCCCGTCCCGGCGAGACCGTCAGCTGCCCGCCAGGCGAGGAGCACTGGCACGGTGCCGCCCCCGACCGGTTCATGGAACACCTCGCCATGTGGGAAAGCACCGGCGACGGCACGCCCGAGACCACCTGGGCCGAGCCCGTCACCGACCGGCAGTACGGCAACCCCCGCACCCGGAACCCCTGAGGGCTGTCCGGGCGATCCTCTCGGGCCCGGGGAGATCGCCCGGAGGCCCTGGGCTCCGCCGCGAAATCCGTTGGCCCGGGCCCGAACCGGCAGTCATGCTGAACCGCATGTTCCTGACGATCACCACCACCGGCACGGCCGAAGAACCGGCTACCGACCTGGGCTTCCTGCTGCACAAGCACCCCGCGAGGGCGCAGGCGTTCAGCACTTCCCACGGCACCGCCCACGTCTTCTACCCCGAGGCTTCGGCCGAACGGTGCACGGCCGCGCTGCTGCTGGAGGTGGACCCGCTCGCGCTCGTGCGGCAAGGCCGGGGCAAGGGCCGGGGAGGGGCGCCGGACGCCGCGCTCGCGCAGTACGTCAACGACCGCCCCTACGCGGCGTCCTCCCTCTTCGCCGTCGCGCTCAGCGCAGTGTTCCGCAGCGCGCTGGCAGGACACTGCACCGCCCGGCCCGAACTCGCCGGGCGGGCACGGCCGCTGCGCATCGAGATACCGGCGCTCCCCGCCCGGGGCGGCGCCGAGCTCGTGCACCGGCTCTTCGGACCGCTCGGCTGGGAGAAGGTCACCGTCACCCCGGTACCGCTCGACGAGCGGTTCCCGGAGTGGGGCGACAGCCGGTACGTGCGGCTCGTGCTGGAGGGTGAGGTCCGCCTCGCCGACGCCCTGCGCGGGCTGTACGTGCTGCTCCCCGTCCTCGACGACGCCAAGCACTACTGGATCGCCCCGGACGAGGTCGACAAGCTGCTCCGCGCGGGGGACGGATGGCTGGCCGAACACCCCGAGCACGCCCTGATCACCGCCCGTTACCTGGCCCGGCACAAGCGGCTCACCCAGGACGCGCTGGGGCGCCTGGAACTCCTGCGCCTCACGGAAGCGGAGGGCGCCGGTCCCGATGACACGGAGCCCGATGACACCCAGTCCGATGACGCCGTACCCGAGGACACCGAGCCCCATGACGCCGTCCCCGAGGGAGCCGTGGACGGCGAAGAGGCCCCGCAGCGGCCCGTTCCGCTCGCCGCGCGGCGCCGTGCGGCGATCCTTGGCGCGCTGCGCGCCGCGGGGGCGGCGCGGGTACTCGATCTGGGCTGCGGGGAGGGACACCTCGTACGGGACCTGCTCGACGACGTGGCCTTCACCGAGATCATCGGCGTCGACGTCTCCGTGCGCGCCCTCGGCATCGCCGCGCGGCGCCTGCGGCTGGATCGCCTGGGGGAGCGTCAGAGTTCCCGTGTCGCGCTGATCCAGGGCTCGCTCGCGTACACCGACAAGCGGCTGACCGGCTACGACGCGGCGGTGCTCAGCGAGGTCATCGAGCACGTGGACCTGCCGCGGCTGCCCGCCCTGGAGTACGCGGTGTTCGGCGCGGCCCGCCCGCGCACCGTCGTCGTGACCACGCCGAACGTCGAGTACAACGTCCGCTGGGAGTCGCTGCCCGCCGGCCGGGTCCGCCACCGCGACCACCGCTTCGAGTGGACCCGCGCCGAGTTCCGCGGCTGGGCGGAGCAGGTCGCCGCCCGGTTCGGCTACGCCGTCGCCCACGCACCCGTCGGCGACGACGACCCCGAGGTGGGGCCGCCGACCCAGATGGCCGTCTTCACCCGCGCCCAGGACCACACCGAGACCCCGAAGGAGGGTGAGGCGGCATGACCACCACCGGGAGCACCACCGAAACCGGGAGCACCACCGAGACCGGGACCACCACCGGGACCGAGCCCACCACTGAGACCGGGGCCGCCCGTACCCGCGTCCTCCCCGTCACCGACCTGTCCCTCGTGGTTCTGATCGGAGCAACGGGGTCGGGCAAGTCCACCTTCGCCCGCAGGCACTTCAAGGCGACCGAGGTGATCTCCTCCGACTACTGCCGGGGCCTGGTCGCCGACGACGAGAACGACCAGAGCGTCAGCAAGGACGCCTTCGACGTCCTCCACTACATCGCCGCCAAGCGGCTCGCCGCCGGCCGCCTCACCGTGGTCGACGCGACCAGCGTGCAGCCGGAGGCCCGGCGTCAGCTCGTGAAGCTGGCCCGCGACCACGACGTGCTGCCCATCGCGATCGTCCTCGACATGCCCGAAGCCGTCTGCGCCGAACGCAACGCCGCCCGCCCCGACCGGGCCGGTCTGCCCCGCCGGGTCATCCAGCGCCACCGCTCCGAGCTGCGCCGCTCGCTGCGCGGCCTGGAGCGCGAGGGTTTCCGCAAGGTGCACGTCCTGCGCACCGTCGAGGAGGCCGAGACCGCCGAGGTGGTCCGGGAGAAGCGGTACAACGACCTCACCCACCTCACCGGCCCTTTCGACATCATCGGCGACGTCCACGGCTGCTCCTCCGAGCTGGAGACCCTCCTCGCCAAGCTCGGCTACACGGACGGGCTCCACCCGGAGGGCCGCACCGCCGTCTTCGTCGGCGACCTCGTCGACCGCGGACCGGACAGCCCCGGCGTACTGCGCCGCGTCATGGGCATGGTCGCCTCCGGCAACGCCCTGTGCGTGCCCGGGAACCACGAGAACAAGCTCGGCCGTTACCTCAAGGGATCCAAGGTGCGGCTGACCCACGGCCTCGCCGAGACCGTCGAACAGCTCGGCCGCGAGCCGCAGGAGTTCGTCCGGGAAGTCCGGACGTTCATCGCCGGCCTGGTCAGCCACTACGTGCTCGACGGCGGCAGGCTGGTGGTCTGTCACGCCGGGCTGCCCGAGAAGTACCACGGCCGCACCTCCGGCCGGGTCCGCTCGCACGCGCTGTACGGGGAGACCACCGGCGAGACGGACGAGTTCGGCCTGCCCGTGCGCTACCCGTGGGCCGAGGACTACCGCGGCAAGGCGGCGGTGGTCTACGGCCACACCCCGGTCCCGGACACCTCCTGGATCAACAACACCATCTGCCTGGACACGGGAGCCGTCTTCGGCGGCAAGATGACCGCCCTGCGCTGGCCGGAGCGCGAACTGGTCGACGTACCGGCGGAGAAGGTCTGGTACGAGCCGGTCAAGCCGCTGGCCGCCGAGGCCCCCGGAGGACACGAGGGACGGCCCCTCGACCTGGCCGACGTCCACGGGCGCCGCGTCGTGGAGACCCGGCACCTGGGCAACGTCACCGTGCGCGAGGAGAACGCGGCCGCGGCCCTCGAAGTGATGAGCCGCTTCGCGGTGGACCCCCGGCTGCTCCCGTACCTGCCGCCGACCATGGCGCCGGCGCCCGCCTCGGCCGCCGCCGACGGCTACCTGGAGCACCCGGCGGAGGCGTTCGCCCAGTACCGCGCCGACGGGATCGGGCGGGTCGTGTGCGAGGAGAAGCACATGGGCTCCCGGGCCACCGTCCTCGTCTGCCGTGACGCGGCGGCCGCCCGCGAGCGCTTCGGGGTGCCGCAAGGACCCACGGGCTCGGTCCACACCCGCACCGGCCGGCCGTTCTTCACCGACCCCGAGGTCACCGAGGAGGTCCTCGGCCGGATCCGGGCGGCGGTCACCGACGCCGGACTCTGGGAGGAACTGGCCACCGACTGGCTGCTGATCGACGGGGAACTCCTGCCCTGGTCGCTCAAGTCCACCGGCCTGCTCCGCAACCAGTACGCCGCCGTCGGCGCCGCCTCCGGGGCCGTCTTCCCCGATGCCCTCGCCGCTCTCGCGGCGGCCGGCGCCCGGGGCGTGGACACCGGCGCCCTGCTGGAGCGCCAGCACGCCCGGGCCGCCGACGCGGCCGCCTTCACCGAGGCCTACCGGCGCTACTGCTGGACCACCGACGGGCTGGACGGCGTACGGTTCGCGCCGTTCCAGCTGCTCGCGGCGGCCGGGCGGTCGCTGGCCGCGGTGCCGCACGACGAGCAGCTGGCCTGGCTGGACCGGCTCGTGGCGGCCGACGAGGCGGCCGGCACCGGCCTGCTGCGCCGGACCGGCCGGTTCTACGTGGACACCGCCGACGAGGACTCCGTACGCGCGGGCGCCGAGTGGTGGCTGGAGCTCACCGGGGCCGGCGGCGAGGGCATGGTGGTCAAGCCGCTCCAGGCCTACGCCCGGGACGCCAAGGGCCGGCTGGTGCAGCCGGGGCTCAAGGTGCGCGGCCGCGAGTACCTGCGGATCATCTACGGCCCCGAGTACACGCGCGCCGACCACCTGGAGCGGCTGCGCGGGCGCTTCCTCGGGCACAAGCGCTCGCTCGCGCTGCGCGAGTACGCGCTGGGGCTGGAGGCGCTGGACCGGCTGGCGGACGGCGAGCCGCTGTGGCGGGTGCACGAGGCGGTGTTCGCCGTGCTCGCCCTGGAGTCGGAGCCGGTCGACCCGCGCCTGTGACCACCGGCCCGCGCCTGTGACCACCGGCCCGCGTGCAACGGCGCCGCCCACGCGTAAAGGCGCCGCCCCCGTACGGCCGCTAATTAGGTCGTATGGGGGAACTTTGCCCGAGAACTCCGGGAAACCCACCGGCGGGATCGTTCATCCAGGGCAGCGGAATGTCCGCGACCCTGGAAGGACGGAACGTCACCTATGAAGATGACCGCGCGCGGAAGCATTGCGGCGCTCATGACCTGTATGGCCGCGGCCGGCGCGGCCACCCCGGCCGTGGCCGACTCGGTTCCGGTGGGTGTCCCGCTGGACGCCGTGAAGACCACGCTGGGCGTGGACGCCCCGCGCGTGGCCACCGGGGTGCCGGTGCCGATGGTGGGCGCGCCCGAGGCGCCGCGCCTGCACACCGGCGACCTGCTCCCGACCCCCCTGCTCCCGGTGGTCCCCGTCACCATGGACCTCGGCCACACGCTCGTCAGCTCCCCGCTGCCGAACCTGGCGGGCCGCCCCGAGACGGACGGCGAGGGTTCCCTGGACGCCCCCGAGACGAAGCTGCACGCCCGGACCCCCGGCGCGATCGTGGGCGCCCCGCTGTCGATGCCGGACGGCAGCAACTTCGGGATCCCGAACGTCATCACCCCCAAGCTGGGACTGTCCGCCCCCGAGCTCGTGGGTACCCCGGCGGCGCTTCTCGGCCTGCGCTGAGCGTTCCGCGGACAGGGTCCGGCCGACGCCGGGTCAAAAGGCCGTCCGGTCTGGGAACGTGTAGGGCATGGGATTCCATGTCGACTCCGAGACCGGGCGGCTGCGCCGCGTCATCCTCCACCGGCCCGACCTGGAGCTGAAGCGACTCACACCGAGCAACAAGGACGCCCTCCTCTTCGATGACGTGCTGTGGGTGCGCCGCGCCCGCCAGGAGCACGACGGCTTCGCGGACGTGCTGCGCGACCGGGGCGTCGAGGTACACCTCTTCGGCGACCTGCTCCGCGAGGCCCTGGAGATCCCGGAGGCGAGACACCTCGTCCTGGACCGGGTCTTCCACGAGAAGGAGTACGGCCCCCTCGCCACCGATCACCTGCGGCAGATCTTCGACGGCCTCACCTCCGACCGGCTGGCGCAGGCGCTGGTCGGCGGCATGACCAAGCGCGAGTTCCTGGAGCGGCACGTCGAGCCGGTCTCCGTCCGCTTCCACGCGCTGGAGCTGGACGACTTCCTCCTCCAGCCGCTGCCCAACCACCTGTTCACCCGGGACACCTCCGCCTGGATCTACGACGGCGTCTCCATCAACGCCATGCGCTGGCCCGCCCGCCAGCGCGAGACCGTGCACTTCGAGGCGATCTACAAGCACCACCCGGTGTTCACCTCCTCCGGCGCCTTCCACTACTGGTCGCAGGGCCTGGCCGACTACCCGTCCACCATCGAGGGCGGTGACCTGCTGGTCATCGGCAACGGCGCCGTACTGATCGGGATGAGCGAGCGTACGACGCCGCAGGCGGTGGAGATGCTGGCGCGCGGACTGTTCGCAGCGGGGTCCGCGACGAGCATCGTGGCGCTGGACATGCCCAAGCGGCGGGCCTTCATGCACTTGGACACGGTGATGACGATGGTGGACGCGGATACGTTCACCCAGTACGCGGGCCTGGGCATGCTGCGCTCCTACACGATCGAGCCGGGCGCCGGCGCGAGCGAGCTGAAAGTGACCGACCACCCGCCGGAGCACATGCACCGGGCCATCGCCGCGGCCCTCGGCCTCGGTGGCATCCGGGTGCTCACCGCCACCCAGGACGTGCACTCGGCGGAACGCGAGCAGTGGGACGACGGCTGCAACGTGCTGGCGGTGGAGCCGGGCGTGGTCGTCGCGTACGAGCGGAACGTCACCACCAACACCCATCTGCGCAAGGAGGGCATCGAGGTGATCGAGATCCCCGGCAGCGAGCTGGGCCGCGGCCGGGGCGGCCCGCGGTGCATGAGCTGCCCCGTGGAGCGGGACGCCATCTGACCCAGGGGCGGAAGGGCCGCAGCGCGTCAGGGGGGTCTGTATATCAATACGGAAGGTCGTATAGACTTCCAACATCCCCTGTCAGCGTCACCTTGGAGCGTCCCCATGGCCACCGACCTCGTCGGCCGCAGTTTCCTCAAGGAGCTCGACTTCACCGCCGCCGAGTTCCGCGGTCTGCTCGAGCTCGCCGCCGCCCTCAAGGCCGCCAAGAAGAACGGCACCGAGCAGCAGTACCTCAAGGGCCGCAACATCGCGCTGATCTTCGAGAAGACCTCCACGCGCACCCGCTGCGCCTTCGAGGTGGCCGCCGCCGACCAGGGCGCGAGCACCACCTACCTCGACCCCACGGGTTCCCAGATGGGCCACAAGGAGTCGGTCCGCGACACCGCCCGCGTCCTCGGCCGGATGTTCGACGGCATCGAGTACCGCGGCGACAGCCAGGGCACCGTCGAGGAGCTGGCGGCGTACTCGGGCGTGCCCGTCTTCAACGGCCTCACCGACGACTGGCACCCCACCCAGATGCTGGCCGACGTGCTCACCATGACCGAGCACGCGGGCCGGCCGCTGGAGCGGATCGCCTTCGCCTACCTCGGTGACGCCCGCTTCAACATGGGCAACTCCTACCTGGTGACCGGCGCGCTGCTGGGCATGGACGTACGGATCGTCGCGCCGAAGGCGTACTGGCCGGCCGAGTCGGTGGTGACGGCGGCCCGCGCGCTGGCCGGGGCGAGCGGCGCCCGGATCACCCTCACCGAGGAGATCGCCGAGGGCGTCGCCCAGGCCGACTTCGTCGTCACGGACATCTGGGTGTCCATGGGCGAGCCCAAGGAGGTCTGGGACGAGCGGATCCGGCTGCTTTCCCCGTACGCGGTGACCATGGACGTGCTGCGGGCGACCGGCAACCCGGACGTGAAGTTCATGCACTGCCTGCCCGCCTTCCACGACCTCGGCACCCAGGTGGCCCGCGACATCCACGCCACGCACGGCCTGGAGTCCCTGGAGGTGACGGACGAGGTGTTCGAGTCGGCGCACTCCGTCGTCTTCGACGAGGCCGAGAACCGGCTGCACACCATCAAGGCCGTCCTCGTGGCGACCCTCGCGGCGCCGGGTACGCAGCTGCCCGCATAGTCATACGCGCACTCACCCGGGGCCGGCCCCCACAGGCCGGCCCTCCGAGAGTCGTCGCGTTTCTGTGACGGCAGTCACGACTCGGTGATACCGTCGGACCGTGAGCCCCTTCATCGGTTCCACCCCAGCGACCGAACGGTGGCGCCACCTCCGGGTGACCCGGCAGGACGGCGTGGCCACCGTCACCCTCGACCGGCCCGAGAAGCTGAACGCTCTCACCTTCGGCGCCTACGCCGACCTGCGCGATCTGCTCGCCGAACTCTCCCGCGAACGTTCCGTGCGCGCCCTCGTCCTGGGCGGCGAGGGACGCGGCTTCTGCTCCGGCGGAGACGTGGACGAGATCATCGGCGCCACCCTGGCCATGGACACCGCCCAACTCCTCGACTTCAACCGGATGACCGGCCAAGTGGTCCGCGCCGTGCGCGAATGCCCCTTCCCCGTCATCGCCGCGGTCCACGGCGTCGCCGCCGGAGCCGGGGCCGTCCTCGCGCTCGCCGCCGACTTCCGCATCGCCGACCCCACCGCCCGCTTCGCCTTCCTCTTCACCCGCGTCGGCCTCTCCGGCGGCGACATGGGCGCCGCCTACCTGCTGCCCCGCGTCGTCGGCCTCGGGCACGCCACCCGGCTGCTGATGCTCGGGGAGCCCGTACGCGCGCCGGAGGCGGAGCGGATCGGCCTGCTCAGCGAGGTCACCGATGAGGGCAAGGCCCACACCCGGGCCGCCGAGCTGGCCGCGCACCTGGCCGCCGGACCCGCCCTCGCCTACGCGCAGACCAAGGCGCTGCTCACCGCCGAGCTGGACATGCCGCTGGCCGCCTCGGTCGAACTCGACGCCAACACGCAGGCACTGCTGATGCACGGCAAGGACTACGCCGAGTTCCACGCCGCCTTCACCGGGAAGCGGCCGCCGGAGTGGAAGGGCAGGTAGCGCCGTGCCCCTCGGAACGAAACTGCGGGTGGCCGTGGTGGGCGGGGGACCCGGCGGACTGTACTGCGCCGCGCTGCTGGCCGGGCAGGGCCACACGGTCGAGGTCCGCGAACGCAACGCCCCCGACGACACCTTCGGCTTCGGGGTGGTCCTCTCCGACGAGACGCTGGGCGGCATCGAGCGCGCCGACACCGTCGTGCACGCCGCCCTGAGCGCGGAGTTCACGCGCTGGGACGACGTGACCGTGGTGCACCGGGGCCGGATGCTGACCTCCGGCGGCCACGGCTTCGCCGCCCTGGGGCGCCGACGCCTGCTGGAGATCCTGCACGGGCGCTGCACCGACCTCGGCGTGACGCTCCGCTTCCACACCGGGGCACCGGACGCGCACGCGCTCGCCGCGTCGTACGACCTGGTGGTCGCGGCGGACGGGGTGCACAGCGCGACCCGGGAGGGCGGGGCCGGACACTTCCGGCCGACCGTGACGACCGGCCGCTGCCGCTACATCTGGCTCGCCGCCGACTTCGCCTTCGACTCCTTCCGCTTCGAGATCGCCGAGACCGAGCACGGCGTCATGCAGCTGCACGGGTACCCGTACGCGCCCGACGCCTCCACGGTGATCATCGAGATGCGGGAGGAGGTGTGGCGGGCCGCGGGTCTCGACCTGTGCGACGAGGACGAATCGGCGGCCCGCTGCGCCAAGACCTTCGCCGAGGCCCTGCGGGGACGGCCCCTGCGCGGCAACAAGTCGGCCTGGACCCGGTTCCGTACCGTCGTCAACGCGCACTGGTACCACGGAAACGTGGCCCTGCTCGGGGACGCCGCGCACACCGCGCACTTCTCCATCGGCTCCGGCACCAAACTGGCCGTGGAGGACGCCCTCGCGCTCGCCGGGGCCGTCGCCGCGCAGCCCGACGACGTACCGGCCGCCCTGGCCGCCTACGAGGCCGCCCGGCGGCCCGCGGTGGCCAGCACCCAGCGCGCGGCGGCCGCCAGCATGCGGTGGTTCGAGGAGATCGCGGGGTACGTCGACCAGCCCGCCCGGCAGTTCGCGTTCAACCTCCTCACCCGCAGCCGCCGGGTGACCCACGACAACCTGCGGATGCGCGACGCGCGCTTCACCCGGTCGGTGGAACGGGACTTCGGCTGCCCCGACGACGGGGGAACCCCGCCCATGTTCACCCCCTTCACCCTGCGCGGACTCACCCTGCGCAACCGGGTCGTGGTCTCACCGATGGACATGTACTCGGCGCGCGAGGGGGTGCCGGGCGACTTCCACCTGGTGCACCTCGGCGCCCGGGCCCTCGGCGGCGCCGGCCTGGTCATGACCGAGATGGTGTGCGTGAGCGCCGAAGGGCGGATCACCCCGGGCTGCGCGGGCCTGTACACGGCGGAGCAGACGGCCGCCTGGAAGCGGATCGCGGACTTCGTCCACACCAGCGCGCCCGGAGCCGCGCTCGGCGTCCAGCTCGGCCACTCCGGCCGCAAGGGCTCGACCCGGGTGATGTGGGAGGGCATGGACGAGCCCCTCCCCGAGGGGAACTGGCCCGTGGTGGCGGCCTCCCCGCTGCCGTACCGGCCCGGCGTCTCCGCCGTCCCGCGCGCCGTCGGTACCGCCGAGATGGCCGCGATCCGGGCGGATTTCGTCGCGGCCGCCGGCCGGGCCGCCGACGCCGGCTTCGACCTGCTGGAACTGCACTGCGCCCACGGATACCTGCTGTCCGGGTTCCTCTCCCCGCTCACCAACCACCGCACCGACGCCTACGGCGGCTCCCTGGACAACCGGCTCCGCTTCCCGCTGGAGGTGTTCGACGCGGTGCGCGAGGCGTGGCCGCAGGACCGCCCCATGACCGTCCGGCTCTCGGCGACCGACTGGGCCCCCGGAGGCACCGGCCCCGAGGACGCCGAACGCATCGCCGCCGCGTTCGCCGCCCACGGCGCGGACGCCATCGACGTCTCCACGGGCCAGGTGGTGGCGGACGAGGCCCCCGAGTACGGGCGCTCGTACCAGACGCCGTACGCCGACCGGATCCGCAACGCCCTCGGCGTCCCGGTGATCGCCGTCGGTGCGATCTCCTCCTGGGACGACGTGAACTCACTGCTCCTGGCGGGGCGCGCCGACCTGTGCGCGGTGGGCCGGCCGCACCTCTACGACCCGCACTGGACCCTGCACGCCGCCGCCGACCAGTCCTACACCGGCCCGGCCGCGCCCTGGCCGGCCCCCTACCGGGCCGGCAGCCGCAAACCGCCGACCGGGCGCGGGTAGGGGCGGCGTATCAGACGGCCGCCAGCTCGACCCGGTCCTCCACCGGGGTGTAGCCGAGCCGCTGGTAGACGCCGTTGCTGGTGGGGTTGGCCAGGTCCGCGTAGAGCAGCACCTCCGTGGCGCCGGCCCCGTACGCCGCTTCGCTCACCGCGTGCGTGACCCCGGCGGCATAGCCCCGGCCGCGCAGCTCCGGCGGGGTGTAGACGGGGCCGACCCGCGAGACCGAGCCGACCGGGCGGAAGAAGCCCGCCATCGACACGGGCGTACCGGCGTGCTCCCACAGCAGCATCCCGCCGTACGAGAGCCGGTCCCGCAGGGTCGTCTCGGAAGCGCTTCCCGGCTCACCGGACTCGCGCTTGAACGCGTTGACCCACTCCACCAGCAGCGGCAGGTGCGCCTCGGTCGCGACCAGGGGCCGGCCCTCGGGGACGGGGTGCGGGGCGATCAGGCCGGCCAGCCGGTACAGCCGGTCCTCCGCCTCGATCCGCGACGGCTTGCCCCAGGACGCGGCCAGCACGGCCGCATCCCGGCGCCGGACGTTGAAGCCGTCGACCCCGGCCAGCAACGGCTCCACGGACAGCGCGGCGCCCAGCGCCTCCACCGCATCGGCCGGCACCGCGCCCAGCAGCAGCGGGCGCGGCGGGGTGCGCAGCAGCCCGCCGGACACGGCCCCGTCGGCGCCGGTCCACCAGCCGAAGAACGGGGTGTCCGGCCCGTAGGCCGTCGGGCCGCGCCGCTCCAGCGCGTCCATGGCGGTCAGCAGGGAGGTGTTCTCCACGGGCCGTGCGGCGACGGCCGGGCGGGCGGCGGCCACGAAGGCGGCGAAGTCGGTGGTGAGAGTCCAGGTCATGCGGCCCCATCCTGTCCACCGCCCGGCCCGCCCGCACCCCATTTCACCGCCGGGGGCCGTCCCGGCCCTGCCGGCACCGCCCCGACGACAGGGACGACGGGCCCTAGGGCTGCACGAACGCGGCCCCGGCGTCCCGCAACCGGGCGTGCAGTTCGGCGAACACGGCCGCCGCGCGGTCGCCCGGCCAGTCCGCCGGCAGCAGCTCCCTCGGCAGCCCCGGGTCGGCGTAGGGGAGCCGGCGCCAGCTGTCCAGGGCCAGCAGGTAGCCGCGGTAGGCCTGCTCGGGGGTCGGACCGGGGCCCGACTGGAGGGCCCGCAGCTCCGGTTCCTGCTGGTCGAGGAACTCCTCGTGCTGCTTGGCCAGCGCCGTCAGGTCCCACCAGCGGGCCACCGCCTCGGCCGTCGGCGCGAAACCGAGGTGCGCGCCGCGGAACAGCTCCACGTACGGCGTCAGGTGCAGCCGCTCCATGGTGCGGCCGGTCTCCTCGTACAGGTGCGCCGGGGCGATCCAGACGCCCGGCGCCACCGCGCCGAAGCCCAGCCGGGCGAGCCGGGAGCGCAGCAGGTGCCGCTTGTGCCGTTCCTGCTCCGGGACGGAGAAGACGGCGACCAGCCACTCCTGCGACAGCCGGGGGGACCCGTAGATCCGCCGGTCGCCGTCCTCCAGCAGCTGCCGGGCCTCCTCGGACAGCTCGTACGCGGCTGCCCCGTCGGCCGCCCGGGCGGGCAGCAGGAAGCCCCGCCGCTTCAACCGGGACACCGACGAGCGGACGGAAGGTGCGTCCACGCCGGCCGCGCCCAGCAGGCGGATCAGCGCGGACACCGGGACCGGGCCGTCGAAGGCCCTCCCGTAGGCACCGTAGAACGTGACGATCAGGGATCGCGGGGTGTGCTGCTCGGCCACGGGTTCACTCTAGATCGCGCAGGCGGAAGCGTTGAAGTTTCCCCGTCGGCGTCCGGGGGAGAGCGGAGACGAAGACGAAGGCGCGCGGGCACTTGTGCGGCGCCAGCTCGGTGCGCATGAAGGCCCGCAGCGTCTCCTCCGTCAGTGTGACCCCGTCGCGCGGCACGGTGTACGCGACCGCGATCTGACCGCGGCGTTCGTCGGCGCGCCCGATCACCGCGGCCTCCACCACGTCCGGGTGGCGCAGCAGGGCCTCCTCGACCTCGGGACCGGAGATGTTGTAGCCCGAGGAGATGATCATGTCGTCGGCGCGGGCGACGTACCGGAAGTAGCCGTCCGCGTCGCGCACGTACGTGTCCCCGGTCAGGTTCCATCCTTCCCGCACGTACTCCGTCTGACGCGGATCGGCCAGGTACCGGCAGCCCACCGGTCCCCGGACGGCCAGCAGCCCCGGCTCCCCGTCCGCCACGGGCCGCCCCGCCGGATCCACGACACGGGCCTCCCAGCCCGGCACCGCGCGGCCGGTGGTGCCGGGCCGGATGTCCTCGTCGGCGGCCGAGATGAAGATGTGCAGCAGTTCGGTGGCCCCGATGCCGTTGATGATGCGCAGTCCGGTGCGCTCGTACCAGGCCTGCCAGGTCGCGGCCGGCAGGTTCTCGCCCGCCGAGACGCAGCGGCGCAGTGCGCCGAGGTCGTAGGCACCCGCGTCATAGGGGCCCAGGGTGTCCAGCATCGCCCGGTAGGCGGTGGGCGCGGTGAACAGGACCGTCACCCGGTGCTCGGCGAGCGCCGGCAGCAGCTGCCGCGGCGCCGCCTGTTCCAGCAGCAGCGAGGACGCCCCGGCCCGCAGCGGGAACACCACCAGGCCGCCGAGCCCGAAGGTGAAGCCGAGCGGGGGACTGCCCGCGAACACGTCGTCGGGGCGGGGGCGCAGCACATGGCGGGAGAAGGTGTCGGCGACGGCCAGCAGGTCGCGGTGGAAGTGCATGCAGCCCTTGGGGCGGCCGGTGGTACCGGAGGTGAAGGCGATCAGGGCCACGTCGTCGGCGGAGGTGGCGGCGGCGGGGAACGGCCCCGAGTGCCGTGCGGCGAGCCGGAGGAGGTCGCCCGGGTCCCGGCCGCCGTACGGGGTGATCCGCAGGCCCGGCACCTCGGCCTTGACCAGGTCGTCCAGCGCGTCCACGTGACACAGGGCGTGGCCCGCCCGGGCCATCGCGCACACCGTGGCCAGCTCCTGCGCGCGCTGCTGGGCCAGTACGGTGACCGCCACCGCCCCCGCCTTCATCACCGCCAGCCAGCAGGCGGCCAGCCACGGGCTGGTCGGCCCCCGCAGCAGCACCCGGTTGCCGGGTACGACACCCAGATCGGCGGTGAGGACGTGGGCGAGCCGGTCGACGCGCTCGCGCAGCTCCCCGTACGACCACACCTCGCCGTCCGCCCCCCGGAATGCGGGGCGGTGCGGCCCGAACCGGTCGATGGTGGCGTCCAGCAGCTCCGACCCGCAGTTCAGCCGGTCCGGATAGGCCAGCTCGGGCAGGTCGAACAGCAGGCGCGGCCAGGTTTCGCCGGGCGGGAGACGGTCGCGGGTAAAGGTGTCGACGTGCGCGGAAGGCTTGAGCTCCAAGGCTGGTTCGCCCCCTCGGGACGGTCGCGGGTCGCGTGACGAGCGTATCGTGACGGTGACGGCAGTCAACAGGACGCGATAGATGCGGGGTTGTTTGCATGACCGGATTCGCGCTCGGGGTGGATGAAGAGGAATGGTGCGGGCGGCTGCGCGCGCTGGCGGCGCAGCGGCTGCGACCGCTGGCCGAGAAGGGCGAGCCGGGCCGGGTCAACCGGCCTCTGCTGGCCGCTCTCGGGGAGGAGGGCCTGCTGGAGCGGGTGTTCGTCTCGGGCGCGCTGGAGCTGTGCCTGCTGCGGGAGTCGCTGGCGTACGGCTGCACGGAGGCCGAGACGGCGCTGGCCCTCCAGGGGCTGGGGGCGTACCCGGTGCTGCGCGCCGGCAGCCCGACGCAGCGGGAGCGGTGGCTGCCGGGGGTGCGGGCGGGCCGGCTGGTGGCCGCGTTCGCCCTCAGCGAGCCGGGCGCCGGCTCGGACGCGGCGGCGCTGGCGCTGTCGGCGGAGCGGGACGGCGGGGGGCCCGGCGCAGCCGTCGGCAGCGGCGCGGACGGCGGGGGCTGGCGGCTCACCGGGGAGAAGCGGTGGATCTCCAACGCCCCGGAGGCGGATTTCTACACCGTGTTCGCCCGTACGGGTGAGGGTCCCGGGGCGAGGGGCATCACCGCCTTCCTCGTCCCGGCGGACCGGCCGGGCCTGACGGGCGAGGCGCTGGACATGCTGTCCCCCCACCCCATCGGCTCGCTCTCCTTCGACGGGGTCCCGGTCGGCCCCGAGGACGTACTGGGCGAGCCGGGGCGCGGGTTCCGCGTCGCGATGGACACCCTGAACCTGTTCCGGCCCAGCGTCGGCGCCTTCGCCGTGGGCATGGCCCGGGCGGCACTGGACGCGACGCTCGCGCACACCGCGGGCCGCGGTGCCTTCGGCGGGGTCCTGGCGGACCTCCAGGCGGTGGCGCACCGGGTGGCGGAGATGGCGACGCGGACCGAGGCCGCCCGGCTGCTGGTCTACGCGGCCGCAGGCGCCTATGACAGCGGCTCCCCGGAGGTGCCGAGGCGGGCGGCCATGGCGAAGCTCCTGGCGACGGAGACGGCCCAGTACGTCGTGGACCACGCGGTGCAACTGCACGGCGCGGTCGCCCTCCAACGGGGCCACCTGCTGGAACACCTGTACAGGGAGGTGCGTGCGCCGCGCATCTATGAGGGGGCCAGCGAGGTCCAGCGCACGATCATCGCGAAGGAGCTCTACCGGGAGGTGGCCGCGCGATGAGCGTGGAACGCATCAATCCGGCGGAACTCGCCCCGCCCGCGGGCTTCTCGCACGCCGTCGCGGCGACCGGCTCCCGCCTGGTGTTCCTGGCCGGCCAGACCGCGCTGGACGGCTCCGGCAAGGTGGTGGGGGAGACCTTGCCGCAGCAGTTCGAGCGCGCCCTGTCCAACCTGCTGACGGCGCTCGCCGCGGCCGGTGGGACCCCGGCGCAGCTGGCCAGGGTGACGGTGTATCCGGTGGACGTGGAGTCGTACCGGTGTCACGCTCCGGAACTCGGCCGTATCTGGCGGGCCCTGGCGGGCCGGGACTATCCGGCGATGGCGGTGGTGGGGGCCGTCAGGCTGTGGGACGAGCAGGCGCTCGTCGAACTCGACGGCATCGCCGTCCTGGACTGACGGTGCGGTGCGGGTGCCTTTGACAGCGGGTGGGGGAAGAGAGAGGGTGGAAATGTCCTCTTCGTAAGGAACATCCCCAAATTCTCGGAGGTGCATCGTTATGCGCCGTGGGATCATCGCAGCTGTCGTGGCGGGGGCCGCCGGGGTGACGCTCGGCCTCATGCCGGTGAGCGGCGCGTTCGCCGCCACCCACACGAGCCTTCCGCAACACAGCCAGCAGCACTCCAACTACTCGCGCGGCCACGACTCGCGCGACTGCGGCAACTCCTCCCGCTGGAACGACGACGACAGCGGCAACTGGCGCAACGCCGGCTGGAACCACGACCACGACAACGGCTACTGGAACGACGACCACGGGAACTGGAACGACGACAACGGCAACTGGAACGGCGGTGGTTGGGACAACTCGTCGGGCTACGGCCATGACGACGGAGGCCGCTGGTAGGTGGCCCGGCGGGGCCCGTTGACACCGTCAGCGGGCCCCGCCGTACGTCTTGATCACGTCGTTGATCAGATGCCGGGAGTCGTCGGCGCCCAGGGCCTGGGCCTGCAGGTGGTCGAACATGATCTGGTACGGGTACCGGTCGGCGTGCTTCTCCAAGTACAGGTCGCTGGTGAAGCGTTCCAGGTAGACGACCCCCGACTCGGACTCCGGATAAGTGAGGAGGGAGAACTGCCCCAAGACCCCGGGGTGGGCCCCTGAGCTGTGGGGCAGGACCTGCACGGTGATGTGCGGCTGGGCGCCAAGGGAGTTCAGGTGCTCCAGCTGCTCCCGCATGACCTCGCGGTCGCCCACCGTCCGGTGCAGTGCTGATTCGTCCAGGATGGTCCATAAGCGCAACGGGCGGGCGGGATGGTGCGCGCGGTGTTGGCGCCGCAGGCGCACGTCCAGGCTGACGGCGGCCTGTTCCTCCGTGGGGTACGGGAAGGACGCGGCGATGACCGCCGCCGCGTAAGGGGGAGTCTGCAGCAGCCCGGGCACCAGCAGTGCGTCGTAGGAGTGGATCGAGGCCGCCGCCGTCTCCAGCCCGATGTAGACGCCGTAGGGGACGTCGCCGCAGGACACCCACCAGCCTTGGCGGCCCGATTCCTTCGCCATCCGCATCAACGAGTCGACGACGGCCTGGTCGGTGATCCCGTAGATCCGGCACAGGTCGCGGCCGTCGCGCGGGTTGATGGGGCGCCGCCCGGTCTCGATGAGACTGATCTTGGGCTGGGACACCATCAGGCGTTGCGCCACCTGCGAGGACGTCATGCCCGTGGCCTTGCGGAGCTGCCGGAGTTCCGCGCCCAGGCGGCGCCTTCTGACGGTGGGATTGCCGTTGCCCGACATGGGCGGTGTACCTCCAGCTCAAGACATCACGCAGAGGTCACCTCACCCCACGGCCTACATCGGCAAACGCATTGTGCATAGGCCGCCCGACACGCGCGACATCCGCGCGGCCAACATCATCAGTTCGGCCTAATGCGCCCGGCTGCGGAGCTCAGTTCACAGGTGCTCGCCTTGCAGGGCGTGGGCCCCCGCGGCGATGACCTCGGCGAGTCGGTTCGCCACGTCCGTGCTGCACCCCCCGAGCCGGACGAGACCGCGGCAGCCGACCGGTCCGTCGTTGCAGAGCGAGGGCAGGGTCAGGCCGGCGAGGGAGAGCGCGGCCTGGAGGTTCGTGACGGCTTCCTCGCCCGCGTGGTATGCGGCGTCCTGGCTCCGCTTGTACCGGAGTCGCTCGGCGTGGGTGAGCTCGTAGGGCATGGTGCTGTCCTCTCAGGAGACGTCGGGAAACGTGTGGGGGGTGAGGGCGTGCGCCACCCGGGCGGCGGGGCGTGGCCCCGGCGCGGCCCGGGCCCCGTGGAGGGCCGCCGGTCACGGCGCACACCCGTAGGGCTGAGACCGGGCGCAGCCCGTGACTAATGCGTTTTGATCTTCGTTCTCGTAGTGCAAGTGATCACGCTCCTCGGCCGGGGGGAAGGGAAGCAGTGTCGGAGGGGCGGGAGTTCACGATCCGTAGCGGAATCTCGGAGGGGTAGCGGCACGGGCGGCCCTCTGGTCCATCACCGGGTAGTCGGGGATCGCGCTGTCCGGGCTGCTCACGACGGTCGGTGGCCGGAGCAGGGAGAACGTGCGGCCGCGGTGTCGTGGAACGGCTTGCCGGGGCGGTCGTGTCAGGGTGATCTGGCGGACGAGCTGCTGGAGGCAGGCCAGCGCGGCGATCGGTGGGAGCGTGGCCGCCGCCTGGGCGGCGAGCGTGCTGGGTGCCTGGGCGACGCACAGGAGCGTGGCGAGGGTGGAGAACAACAGGACGATGGACCAGGAATGGACCGCGCGCCGCTGATGTAGGGCGGCCCGGAGGATGGACAGCGAAGCGGTCACCCACGGCCCGTAGATGAGCAGCGGCCACCAGTTGACGACGTCGTCCGCCGTGCGCGGGCCGGCGCTGTGACGCAGGGCCTCGCAGATGGCCAGACCGCTGAAGATGCTCACGACGGCGGCGATGACGGCGACCAGCAGGGCGGTGAAGAAACTGCCCGTGCCGAACAGGGTCACCACGGACGTCTTCGCCGGGGTCCGGCGGTGCCCGGTGCGGGCCGGCGGGACCGGCCTTTCGAAGACTCCCGGCGCCGGCTCGGTGACCGCGCCCACGGCGGCGCCGGTTTCGCCGGTCTCGTCGAAGCCGTAGTGGTCGAACGTCTCCGCCGGCCTCGGCTGCCTGGCCTCCTGGAGGAGGTGGGCCAGTTCTTCGGCCGGATCCCACGGGATGTCCACCTCGTCAGGCCCCAGGAGCGGTTGCTGGTGGGCGACGTGCCATCCGCTGCCGTCGTGCCGCTCGTACTGCTCAAACACGGGGGATCTCGCCGGAGCACTCGCTGACGACGGTCTCGGCCGGCCCCGTGAGCGGCGAGCGCCGGCTGAACTCGTCCTGGATCCGGTTCATCGCCTCCAGGAAGTCCTCGAAGATCGAGGACGAGTAGTGGAGGTCCACCTCACGCCGCTGGCTGCGCAGGGTCGCGCCCTTGTCGGGGGTCCAGCTCGTGTACGTCCATTTCCCCGCCCTCGTGGTGCCGGCACTCATGCCGAGCCCCAGACCGCCCGCGCTCCGGAGAAAAATTTCTGCGTGGTTTGCATTTGTCATAGTCCATAAACGGATCCGGAGCCGGGGAGGGTGCGGGCCGTTCAGGTGACGGCGAGTGTGCGGTAAACGGGGCTTGACCAGTGTCTTTTATCATTTCTGCGGTTGTGGCAATCGGCTGACAAGGCGCAACCCCGCATATGCCGGGACGTTATGACGTGGGTGAGCGGGCCAGACGGCCGACGCCCTGCCACCAGTCACCGGAGAGGAACCGCTGTGCCAGACATGCTCCTGAGAATCGCGCTGATCTGCGCTGTCCTGGGCACGGGATGTGCCGCTTGGACCTCATCCGGAGTCGGCCGTATGCACTCCATGGACGTCCGCGAGCTGCGTCGCCAGCAACGCTTCAAGCACGTCCTGACCGCCAACTCGGCGGCGGCGAAACGAGAGGGGGAAGGGGCGCCGGCCGTGTCGGCAACGGCCGGCGTCTCCGTCTGTACCGAGTGCGGTGCCTCGTCGGGCGGGCTGTGAGCCGGTGCTCCGCGGGGTGCGCCCGACACCGGCCTGCCGGCGGTTTCAGCCTTCCAGCAGGGTTCCCATCCACTCCTCGATCCCGCTGACCGTCCGCGGCAGGGCGCCCGACATCAGTCGGGCGCCCGTCGCCGTGATGACCAGGTCGTCCTCGATGCGCACCCCGATGCCGCGCAGTTCGGCGGGCAGCGTCTCGTCGTCGGGCTGGAGGTAGAGGCCCGGTTCCACCGTGAGGACCTGGCCCTCCTCCAGCACCCCGTCCAGGTAGGTCTGCGCCCGCGCCTTCGCGCAGTCGTGGACGTCCAGCCCCAGCATGTGGCCGCTGCTGCACAAGGTGTAGCGCCGGTGCAGGTCACCCTCCGCGTCCTTGAGGACCCCCCATTCCGCGAGCCCTTCCGCGATCACCCGCATGCCCGCGCGGTGGAAGTCCCGGAAGCTCGCGCCCGGCCGCAGCGCGGCGATGCCCGCTTCCTGGGCGGCCAGGACCAGTTCGTACACCTGCCGCTGGACCGGGGAGAACCGTCCCGACAGGGGGAGGGTGCGGGTGATGTCCGCCGTGTAGAGGGTGTCGGTCTCCACTCCCGCGTCCAGCAGGAGCAGATCGCCCCGGTCCAGGCGGCCGTCGTTGCGGATCCAGTGCAGCACGCACGCGTGCGCGCCCGAGGCGGCGATCGTGTCGTACCCGGTCCCGTTGCCCTCCGCCCGGGCGCGCAGGCCGAAGACCCCCTCGATCCAGCGCTCGCCGCGCGGGTGTTCCAGCGCGCGCGGCAGGGACCGTACGACGTCCTCGAACCCGGCCGCCGTGTGGTCCACCGCCGACTGGAGCTGGTCCACCTCCCAGGCGTCCTTCACCAGGCGCAACTCGGAGAGCGCGGTGGCGAGTCCGGCGTCACGTGAGGCGTCGCGGCCCGTCGGTGAGCCGAGGGAGTCCAGGTGGGCGCAGCGGATGCCGGTCAGGGCCTGCGCCTCGGCCAGGTCGGCGCGGCGGCCCACCCAGAACTCCCCGTACCGGCGGTCCCGGTAGAACTCCTCGTTGCCGTCCGCGCGCGGTGAGCGCGGGCGCAGGTACAGCACGGCCTCGTGTCCGTGCGGGCCCGAAGGCTCCAGCACCAGGACGTGGCCCACCTGGTCCTCGCCGGTCAGACCCGTCAGCCAGGCGTACGCGCTGTGCGGACGGAAGCGGTAGTCGCAGTCGTTGGAGCGGACCTTGAGTTCGCCGGCCGGGAAGATGAGCCGCTCGCCCGGGAAGAGCGCCGACAGGCGGGCCCGGCGGGCGGGGGTGACGGCGGACGCCGGAATCCCGCTCGAGCCGCTCAGCGGTGAAGGGGCCCAGCCGCCCGCCATGAAACGGGACAGCTCCGGAGAGACGGGCAGGTCATGGCTGCCGATGTGGAGGCGGGAGGAGGCATCGGTCACGGGGGCTCCCTGGAAGAGAAGCGAACTGGTGGGCGCACAGGGGTTGTCAGTGCAATTTCACATTACTATGTTACAGCTCACACCGCGCCGCGTTAATCCCCGTCAAACGCCGCGTGAAGCAGGGCAGTTCACGCACTACGCACCTCATGCATCTCGCACGCCGCACCCGCGGCCCTCCCTTCCCCACAGGAGTCCTTGGTGTCCCAGCACAGAGCTGTGCGTTCGTCCCTCCTCTCCGCCGCCGTCGCCGTCACGCTCCTCGCCTCCGCCGGCCAGGCCGTGACCCACGCGGCCGAGGCGGGCGCTCCGGTCCCGGCGACCTTCACCTCCGGTTCCGCGGCCGGCACCACCGGCGGAGCCCCCGGCGCCCTCGCGCCGAACCCGTTCGACGAGGTCGAGCACCGGGCCGACGCCCTGGCGCCGACCACCGCGGTACCGGCCCCCGCCCCCGGCGGCCTGGCGATATCCGACGGCAAGGTTCCCGGCGCCGCCCCGGCCGCGGGCGCCGCCGCCTCCGCGCAGCGCACGGACAAGAGCGGCAAGCCCGCCCAGGGCGCTCCCACCACCCGGGGCCTGGCCGTCAACGTGCCCTGCACCCTCGACGGGATCAAGGCGCTGTCGCCCGAGCAGTTCGCCGACTTCCTCGCCGACCCGGCCGTCCTCGCGGACGGCTGCCTGCGCGGCCTCATATGGACCTGGGACGCCCGCCTGGCACCCGTTATGGACGACGCGCACGTCCAGGCCGTCTCCCGCCGGATATCCGCCCTGGCCGCCGCCCACGACGGCCGCAACTCCTCCCACCTGGAGGAGATGTTCACCTTCCTGCACGCCGCGATCTACCACGACTTCTCCCGCGACGAGATCGACCTCACCGACGCCGCGACCGTCGACGCCATGACCCGGGCCGTCACCGACTTCGGCAACGCCGCGCACACTTTCGACGCCACCGCCTCCAACGCCCGGACCCTGCGCGAGGCCCTCTACTCCGTCGGGCCCGGCATGCGCCACCGCCAGCTCGGCCTCATCAAGAAGGTCCTGGCCACCCTGGACGCCTCGCACCCCGCGACCAGCGGCGACGCGAACTGGGGCGGGGCCGCCCTCGCCGCCCTCACCATCAACTACCTCGGCGTGTACCCGGGCAACGAGGACTCCGACTTCCACGCCGCGGTCAAGGCGGACCCCTCCTACCGGGCCGCCTTCAAGGCCTTCGCCGGATACACGCACCTCAAGGGCACCCCGAACGAATGGGCCGTCCGCGACGGGCTGGGTGAGTACGGCCGCTTCGGCCAGGTCGACGGCCTCCAGGACCAGATCACCGCCGACCTCGGAACGCTCCTCGCGCAGGTCAAGACGACGTGGGGCAACGGAAGCGAGCCCTGGGCCAAGGTCGTCAGCTGGCTGAACAGCTACAACGCGTGCAAGCAGTACGGGGTGTGCAAGGAGGACATCGAGAAGATGCTCTTCCCCAACACCTACACGTACGACAACGGCGGCATCAAGGTCCGCACCGCACTCGACCGGGCCACCGTCGACCAGCTCTACTACGCGAGCAAGCAGGTCAAGACGCAGTTCCACCGCGTGCTCGGCACGGACCAGCCGCTCGCCGGCGACCCCAACACCACGTTGAACATCGTGCTGTACGCCTCCCGCGCCGACTACGTCACCTACCAGACGATGCTCAACGGCTACGGCACCAACAACGGCGGCATGTACATCGAGAACGGCGCCACCTTCTACACCTACCAGCGCCGCGTCCCGCAGGACTCCACCCTCACCCTCGAAGAGCTGTTCCGCCACGAGTACACGCACTACCTCAACGGCCGCTTCGCCGTCCCCGGCTCCTTCGGCGAGGGCCCCTGGTACGAGGGCGACCGCACGACCGCGATGGACGAGGGCACTGCCGAGTTCTTCGACGGCGCGACCCGCGACAACGGCATCGCCGTCCGCAAGTCCCTGGTCAAGGGCATCATCAACGACACCGCCGGCGGCGGCCCCCGGATGTCGGTCGAACAGCTGCTGAACGCCACCTACGACGGCGACGGCTTCCGCTTCTACAACTACGCGGGCACGTTCTTCGAGTTCCTGTGGACCGAGAAGCCCAGCCTGCTGCGCGAGATGTACACCCACCTGCGCGAGAACGACGTCGCCGGGTACGACGCGTGGCGCCACCGGATGGGCGCCGACACCTACCTCCAGCGCGACTACGACAAGTTCCTGGACGCGCAGATCGCCAAGGTCGACCAGCTCTACGTGCCGAACACCAGCTTCACGGCCAACGACCGGCTGCGCGACTCCGCGCTCGCGAACGTGAAGTCCTCGTTCGCGGCAGCCACCTACAACACCCCCGACTGCGTGGAGAACGGCGACCCCGGCAAGCGCCGGTTCACCTGTACCGGCCGCATCACGGCCAACCTCAAGAACTGGCGCAGCGACGACCAGAACTTCAAGGACATGTCCGAGACGGTGGACTACTTCATCCTCGACCGGACGGCCCCCGTCTCCACCAACTTCACCGACATGAACTGCTCCTTCGGCCCCGTGGAGATCTGGAGCAACCACACGGCGGGGACGTCGGGCTACAGCTGCGAGGGCCCGCTGCGCAGCTGATCACGGCTCCGGGCCGGTCCCTGCCGCAACGGGGGGAGGGACCGGCCCGGGCGGGGCCGGCGAGCCCCCGGCCGACCCTAGGCACTCGATAAAGAATGTGACATATTACTGCCGTGCCCAACAGAAATGGTCTGGACGCCGTCATCATCGGCGCCGGTGTCGTCGGAGCCGCGTGCGCGTACTACGCCACCCGCGCGGGCCTGCGCGTGGCCGTCGTCGACCGCGGATCCGTCGCCGGCGGCACCACCGGTGCGGGCGAGGGCAACCTGCTCGTCTCCGACAAGGAAGCCGGAGCGGAGCTCGACCTGGCCCTGCTGTCCGCGGGCCTGTGGCGCGAACTGGCGGCCCTCCTCGGACAGGAGATGGAGTACGAGGACAAGGGCGGCCTGGTCGTCGCCCCGGACGAGGCTTCGCTCAGGGCGCTGCGGAGCTTCGCGGAAGGCCAGCGCGCGGCGGGCGTCACCGCCGTCGAGGTGGGGGACGCCGACCTGCCCGAGCTGGAGCCCCATCTGGCTCCGGGGCTCGCGGGAGGCTTCCACTACCCGCAGGACGCGCAGGTCCAGCCCGCCCAGGCGGCTGCCCGGCTGCTGGCCGCGGCGGCCGCCGACGGGGCCTCGGTGCACCTCGGCGAGGAGGTGACGGACCTCGTGCTGGAGCGCGGGGCCGTACGGGGGGTGCGCACCCGCACCCGCGAACTCCTCGCCCCGGCCGTCGTCAACGCCGCCGGCACCTGGGGCGGCCGGATCGCCGAACTCGCCGGGACCACCCTGCCGGTGCTCCCGCGCCGCGGCTTCGTCCTGGTGACCGAGCCACTGCCGAGGGTCGTGCGGCACAAGGTCTACGCCGCCGACTACATCGCGGACGTGGCCAGCGGCTCCGCAGCCCTGCAGTCCTCGGCGGTGGTCGAGGGCACCCCCTCGGGCCCGGTGCTCATCGGGGCCACCCGGGAGCGGGTCGGCTTCGACCGCTCCCTGTCGGTGGACGCCCTGCGCCGGCTCGCGTCCCAGGCGGCCGCGCTGTTCCCGGTACTGGCCGACGTGCGGGTGCTGCGGACCTACCACGGCTTCCGCCCCTACCTCCCCGACCACCTTCCGGCCATCGGCCCCGACCCCCGGGTGCCCGGGCTGCTGCACGCCTGCGGGCACGAGGGTGCGGGCATCGGCCTGGCCCCGGCCACCGGCGTGCTGATCACGGCCGCGCTGACCGGATCCGAACCACCGCTGGACCCCGCGCCCTTCCGGCCGGAGCGGCCCTTCGCGCGGGAGCCCGACCCGGAGGGGCAGCCGTGAGCCGGCCGTACGAAGCCCCTTGCGAAGTCCCCTACCGAGCCGCGCCCGAAGAAGGAGACGTCCGATGAGCCGGCCCACCGGTGACCGCTCGCCCCGCGCACTCGTGGGCGGAGCCCCCCGGGCGACGTACGTCCTGCGCTTCGACGGCCGCGGACTGACCGCGGAGTCCGGCCAGAGCATCGCCGCCGTGCTGTGGAACGCCGGGATCCTCGCCTGGCGCACCACGCGTGAGGGGGGCGCGCCGCGCGGGGCGTTCTGCGGGATCGGCAGCTGCTACGACTGCCTCGTCACGGTCAACGGCCGGCCGAACCAGCGGGCCTGCCTGGTCCCGGCGCGGGCCGGGGACACCGTCACCACCCAGGAAGGGACCGGCCGTGCCGACCTCGCCGTCTGACCCCTCGTCGCCGGAGCGCGCCGTATCCGGCCCGGCCGTGCCCGACCTCGCCGTCGTCGGTGCCGGGCCCGCCGGGCTGGCCGCCGCCGTCACCGCCGCCCGCCTCGGCCTGCGGGTCGCGCTGCTGGACGCGGGGGAGCGCCCCGGCGGCCAGTTCTACCGCCGGCCCGCGCCCGGCCTCGGCGCCGAACGCCCCGAGGCGCTGCACCACCAATGGGCCGCCTTCGCCACCCGCGAAGCCGCCCTGCGCGCCCACGAATCGGCAGGCCGGATCACCTACCTCCCGGCGCACCACGTCTGGACGGTGGTCCCGGACGGCGGGCGCTGGACGCTGCACGCCGTCGCGGGCCCCGAGGAGCGGTCCGTCACGCTCAGGGCCTCCTCCGTCCTGCTGGCCACCGGCGCCTACGAGCGGCAACTGCCCTTCCCCGGCTGGACCCTGCCCGGGGTCGTCGGGGCCGGCGGGGCCCAGGCCATGCTCAAGGGCGGCCTGGTGCTGCCGGGCAAGCGGGTGGTCGTCGCCGGGAGCGGGCCGCTGCTGCTCGCCGTGGCCGGCTCCCTCGCGGCCGCCGGAGCCACCGTCCCGGCCGTCGTGGAGGCGGCCTCGTACACCGCGTACGCGGGCCGGCTGCCCGCCCTGCTGCGCAACCCCGGCAAGCTCGCCGAAGGCGCCGCGTACGGCAGCGCGCTGCTGCGCCACGGCGTCCGCCTCCTGACCCGGCACGCCGTCACCGAAGCCCACGGCCGGGGCCGGGTCGAGGCCGTCACCGTGGCCCGGCTGGACGGCGACTGGCGGCCGCTGCCCGGCACCGGGCGGCGGATCCCCTGCGACGCCGTCGCCGTCGGCCACGGCCTCGTGCCCCAGCTGGAGCTGGCGACGGCACTCGGCTGCGCCACCCGCCCCGGCGCGGACGGGACCGTCGCCCTGGAACTGGACGCCGGGCAGCGAACCTCCGTCCCCGGCATCTGGTCCGCGGGCGAGACCGGGGGCATCGGGGGTGCCGAATTGGCGCTGACCGAGGGTGAACTGGCGGCCTTCTCCCTCGCCGGCCGGCCCGCGCCGGCCGCGCTCGTCCGCCGCCGCGCGCGGCTGCGGGCCTTCGCCGGGGCGATGGCCGCCGCACACCGCCCCGGCGAGGGCTGGACCGGCTGGCTGCGCGAGGACACCGACGTGTGCCGCTGCGAGGAGGTCCCGGCGGGCCGGATCCGGCAGGCCACCCGTGATCTCGGCGCACGGGACGCCCGTACCGTCAAACTGCTCACGCGGGCCGGGATGGGCTGGTGCCAGGGCCGGATGTGCGGCCCGGCCGTCGCCGCCCTGGCGGGGGAAACCTCCTCCGCCGCGGGAGCGGCCCCCGACCGGCGTCCCCTTTCCTGCCCAGTACCGCTGCGCCACTTGGCCGAACTGCCGCAGGACCCTCACTGATCCGATCCGGATCCGGCACGTCCGGGCCCTTGTGGCCCCCTCACGTCCCTTAGTAAAATGTCACACACCACTCTAGGGAGTCCTTCATGACCCACGCGCACACCCCCGCGCCCGCCCAGCCCCGCAACCGCCCCTGGCACGGCATCATGGTCGCCACCGCGCTGCCGCTGCGCGAAGACCTCGCCGTCGACTACGACGCCTACGCCGAGCACGTGGCCTGGCTGATCGCCAACGGGTGCGACGGCGTCGTCCCCAACGGCTCCCTCGGCGAGTACCAGACCCTCACCGACGAGGAGCGGGCCCGGGTCGTCCGCACCGCCGTCGAGGCGGCCGGCGACGGCAGCCGCGTCATGCCCGGGGTCGCCGCCTACGGCAGCGCCGAAGCGCGCCGCTGGGCCGAACAGGCGGCGGAGGCCGGAGCGGGATCCGTCCTGCTGCTGCCCCCCAACGCGTTCCGCGCCGACGAGGACGCCGTCCGCGCCCACTACGCCGAGGTGGCGCGGGCGGGCCTGCCCGTCGTCGCGTACAACAACCCCATCGACACCAAGGTGGACCTGACGCCCGGGCTCCTGGCCCGGCTGCACTCCGACGGCAGCATCGTCGCCGTCAAGGAGTTCAGCGGAGACGTGCGGCGCGCCTACGAGATCGCCGAGCTCGCGCCCGGACTCGACCTGCTGATCGGCGCGGACGACGTACTCCTCGAACTCGCCCTCGCGGGCGCCGTCGGCTGGATCGCCGGCTACCCCAACGCCCTCCCGCAGTCCTGCGCCACCCTGTACCGGGCCGCCGTCGCCGGCGACCTCGCCACCGCGCTGCCGCTCTACAAGTCCCTGCACTCGCTGCTGCGCTGGGACTCCAAGACCGAGTTCGTGCAGGCCATCAAGCTCTCCATGGACCTGGCCGGCCGTCCCGGCGGCGCCACCCGCCCGCCGCGCTTCCCGCTCACCGGCGAGATCGAGGCGGCCGTCCGCGCCGCCACCGAAAAGGCCCTCGCCGAGGGCCTCAACTAGGACCCGTTGGGGGACCCATGCGCACGCGCCACATCTACCATGCGGTGGATTCGCACACCGAGGGCATGCCGACCCGCGTGATCACCGGGGGAATCGGGGTCATCCCCGGCGACACCATGGCCGACAAGCGGCTCCACTTCATCGAGCACATGGACCACGTCCGGACCCTGCTCATGTACGAACCGCGCGGCCACTCCGCGATGAGCGGCGCCGTCCTCCAGCCCCCCACCCGCCCCGACGCCGACTTCGGCGTGCTCTACATCGAGGTGTCGGGCCTGCTGCCCATGTGCGGGCACGGCACCATCGGGGTGGCCACCGTCCTGGTCGAGACCGGCCTGGTCCCGGCCGTGGAACCGGTGACCACGGTCCGGCTCGACACCCCGGCCGGCCTGGTGAGCGTGGACGTCCGGGTCGAGGGCGGATCGGCCACCGCCGTCACGCTCACCAACGTCGCCTCGTACTGTGCGGGGCTCGACCTGAAGGTGGAGGTCCCGGGCTACGGCACGGTGAGCTACGACCTGGCCTACGGCGGCAACTTCTACGCCTTCGTCGACCTCGACGCCCTCGGCCTCCCCTTCGACAGGGCCCGCAAGGACGACCTCCTGGCGGCCGGACTCGCCGTCATGGGGGCCGTCAACGCCTCCGCCGACCGGCCCGTCCACCGCGAGGACCCCGCCATCGCCGGGGTCAAGCACGTCTACCTCGCGGCCCCCGGCTCGGACGCCCGCCGCTCCCGGCACGCCATGGCGATCCACCCCGGCTGGTTCGACCGCTCGCCCTGCGGTACGGGCACCAGCGCGCGGATGGCCCAGCTGCACGCCCGGGGGCTGCTGCCGCTCGGCACCGACTTCGTCAACGAGTCCTTCATCGGTACCGAGTTCACCGGCCGGCTCGTGGCGCAGACCACGGTGGGCGGCCTCCCCGCGGTGATCCCCACGGTCACCGGGCGGGCCTGGATCACCGGCACGGCCCAGTACTTCCTGGACCCCGCCGACCCGTTCCCCGGAGGTTTCCTGCTGTGACCGCCGACCCGTCCCCCGGAGGTTTCCCGCTGTGACCGCCGACCCGGCCGCGGTCCGTGCGACCGCCCCCACCACCGTCCGCACCACCGACTACCACGCGGCCGGCGAACCCTTCCGCATCGTCGACACCGCCTGCGCGGGGATGCCGGCCGTACCCGGTGACACGGTCGCCGAGCGCTGCGCCACCGCCATCGGGCCCGGCGGCTCCCCGACGGCCCCGCGCCGCGGCGCCCTGGACGACCTGCGGCGGCTCCTGGTGCAGGAGCCCCGCGGGCACGCCGGCATGTACGGCGGGTTCGTCGTGCCGCCCGACGACGACGGGGCCCACTTCGGGGTGCTGTTCTGGCACAAGGACGGCTACTCCACCGCCTGCGGCCACGGCACCATGGCCCTCGGCGCCTGGGCCGTGGAGTCCGGCCGGGTCCCGGCCCCGGACGACGGCAGCGTCCAGGTCCGCATCGACGTGCCGTCCGGGCGGGTCACCGCCACCGTGCACCGCTCCGGCGGCCGCTCCACGGGGGTGACCTACCGGGGCGTCCCGGCCCGGGTCGGCGCCCGCAAGGTGCCGGTCGCGACCACGCTCGGCCTGGCCGAAGCCGACATCGCGCACGCCGGGGCCTGCTACGCCTCGGTCCCGGCCCGGGACCTCGGGCTGGAGGTCTCCACCGCCGCGCTGCCCTCGCTGGTGCGCGCCGGCCAGGAGATCCGGGCGGCGCTGGCCACGCACCCGGGTACCTGGCACCCTGGCGGCCCGCTGCTCTCCGGCGTGTACGGGGTGATCCTCTACGAGGAACTCCCCGACACCCCCTTCGGACCGCACCAGCGCAACGTGACGGTCTTCGCCGACGGGCAGACCGACCGCTCGCCCTGCGGCTCCGGTACCTCCGCGCGGCTCGCACTGCTCGCGCAGGACGGGCGGCTGGGTGCGGGGGAGGACCTGCTGCACGAGTCGGTCGTCGGCACGGTCTTCACCGGCCGGGTCGTGGGCGGGGACGCGGACGACCTGGTCACGGAGGTCACGGGGACGGCCTACCGCACCGGTGAACACGCCTTCACCGTCGACCCGTACGACGAGCTCGGCGCCGGGTTCCTGCTGTGATCGCGCAGCTCTCCGGCGCGGACATGGCGGGGCTGCTCACCCCCGCCGAGGCAGCCGACGCCCTGGCCGGGGTCCTGCGCGCCGGCCTGGACCCGGAGGGGTGCCCGCAGCGCACCGCGGTGCCCGTGCCCGGCGGGGAGCTGCTGCTGATGCCGGCCGCGGCGGGCGCGTACGCCGGGGTGAAGATCGCGGGAGTCGCGCCGGGCAACGCCGCGCTCGGGCTGCCCCGGATCACCGGCTCCTACCTCCTGCTGGACGGCCCCACCCTGCGCCCCGTCGCCCTGCTCGACGGCGCCGCGCTCACCGCCCTGCGCACCCCGGCCGTGTCGGCCCTGGCCCTGCGCCACCTGACGCCGCGGGACCGGCCGCTCGCGCTGGTCGTCTTCGGGGCGGGACCGCAGGCGTACGGGCACCTCGAAGCCCTGCTCGCGGAACGGGAGTTGGCCGGGGTGACGGTCGTCGCCCGGGCCCCGGACCGCGCCGAACGGCTCGCGGCGCACGCGCGGGCCCTGGGACTCGCCGCCCGGACCGGTGGCCCCGAGGACGTGTCCGGGGCCGATGTGGTGCTCTGCTGCACCACGGCCCGTACCCCGTTGTTCGACGGGCGGCTGGTCCGACCCGGGGCGACGGTCGTCGCGGTCGGCTCGCACGAACCGGACGCCCGGGAGACCGACACCGCTCTGGTGCGCCGCTCGGCGGTGTACGTGGAGTCGCGCGCGGTGGCCCTGCGCGAGGCGGGGGACCTGCTGATCCCGGAGGCGGAGGGGGCGATCGGCCCCGGTCACATCACCGGTACCCTCGCCGACCTCGTCGCCGGCCGCCATCCGGCGCCGGGAAGACAAAATGGTCCGCGGCTCTTCAAGAGCGTGGGCATGGCCTGGGAGGATCTGGCCGTGGCGGTCGCACTGTTCCAGAGGACGGGGACCGGCAGAGCAACGTGACATTGTACGCTGTCCCTCTCGATGCGCGGAGGAACAGCAATGGGTGACCTGAAGCAGCACAGTCTCATCAAGGCCCAGGAACGGCTCCGTGACCAGGTCGGTCACGCCCTCCGAGCAGCCCTGATAGCGGGCGAGCTGCGTCCCGGGAGCGTCTACTCGGCCCCCGGTCTGGCGGCCGAACTCGGCGTGTCGGCCACCCCGGTGCGAGAGGCCATGCTCGACCTGGCCCGCGAAGGGCTGGTCGAACCCGTCCGCAACAAGGGCTTCCGGATCACCGAGGTCAGCGAGCGGGACCTCGACCAGTACACCGAACTGCGCACGATGATCGAGGTGCCGACGATCGGCCGGATCACCGAAGTCGCGACCCCCGAGCAGTTGGAGGCCCTGCGCCCCATCGCGGAGGAGATCGTCGCCAGCGCCCGTGAGCACAACCTGATCGGCTACCTGGAGGCGGACCGCCGTTTCCACCTCAGTCTGCTGGCGCTCTCGGGGAACGACCGGCTCGTCGAGACGGTCGGCGACCTGCGCAAGCGCTCCCGGCTCTACGGCCTGACGGGCCTGGACGAAGCCGGCAAGCTGGTCTCCTCGGCGGAGGAACACATCGAGCTGCTCGACCTGATGATCAGCGGCGATTCGGCGGCGGCCGAGGCGTGCATGGTCCGCCACCTCGGTCACGTCCGCTCGCTGTGGGCGCAGGGGCGGGACGAGCCCGTCGGCCGGCCCCCGGGCGGGCTGGGCTCGGGCGTCTGAGGTCCGTCTCCCGAGGGCCGCCGTACGGGGATCCCAACTCCCTTGTCGGCGGCCCTTTTTGGACACGGCTGGATAACGGCGGCGCCAACCTCTTGTCAGTACAATTTCACATTACTATGTTACCGGTCACATCATAGAGCGCGGCCCTTCACTGGAGTGACCATGACCAAGCGCACCCAACTCGCCCTCGCCACCGCCTTGGTGGCAGCCCTCGCCCTCGGCGCCTCGGGCTGCTCCGACACCAAGAAGGGCTCGGCCGGCGGCTCGGGTGCCCCCAACCCCGCCGCCGGCAACGACGGCAAGGTCCTCGGCGGGACCCCGGTCAAGGGCGGCACCCTCACCGTCCTGTCCAACCAGGACTTCTCCCACCTCGACCCGGCCCGCAACTGGGTGATGCCGGCCATGGACTTCGGCACCCGGCTCCTCTACCGCACGCTCGTCACCTTCAAGTCCGAGCCCGGCAAGGCGGGCAGCGAACTCGTCCCCGACCTCGCCACCGACCTCGGCACCCCCTCCGACGGCGGCAAGACCTGGACCTTCACCCTCAAGGAGGGCGTGAAGTACGAGGACGGCTCGCCCGTCAAGGCCCAGGACATCAAGTACAACGTCGAGCGCTCCTTCGCCCCCGACCTCACCGGCGGCCCCGACTACGCCGCCCAGTACCTCGCGGGCACCGAGGGGTACAAGGGGCCGCTCCAGGGGCAGCACCTCGACTCCGTCAAGACCCCCGACGACCGCACGATCGTCTTCCAGCTCAAGCGCCCCGTCGCCGAGTTCTCCGCCACCGCCACCCTGCCCACCTTCGCTCCCGTCCCCCAGTCCCAGGAGAAGGGCACGCAGTACGACGCCCGCCCGTTCTCCTCGGGCCCGTACAAGATCGAGTCGTACGACCGCGACAAGAAGCTCGTCCTGGTCCGCAACGAGCACTGGGACGCCAAGACCGACACCGTCAGAAAGGCCTACCCCGACAAGTTCGTGGTCGTCATGGGCCTCAAGGGCGGTCAGATCGACGACCGGATCATCGCCGGCACGGGCCCGGACGCGTCCGCGATCGAGTACTCGAACATGCGCCCCGAAAGCGCGCCCAAGGTGCTGCCCAAGGCGGACGTCAAGGCCCGCCTCCTCGCCGAGTCCCAGGGTTGTACCGAGATGCTCCACCTGAACAACTCCCGCGCCCCCTTCAACGACCCGAAGGTCCGCGAGGCCATGCAGTACGCCGTCGACAAGGAATCCGTGATCACCGCGGGCGGCGGCCCCGCCCTCAACGAGGTCGCCACCGCCTACCTGCCCCCGGCCCTCACCGGGGGCAAGCAGGCCGACACCCTCAAGATCGCCCCGACCGGCGACCCGGACAAGGCCAAGGACCTGCTCAAGGCCGCCGGAAAGGACAAGCTGAAGGTCTCCCTCGCCGTCTCCACCGGCGACAAGGGCAAGGCCGAGGCCCTCCAGCAGGGCCTGGCCCGCGTCGGCATCGAGGTCGTCATCGACACCGTCGACCCGGGCGCCTACTACGACGTCATCGGCGACCTGTCCACCACCCCCGACATGACCCTCACCGGCTGGTGCCCCGACTACCCCTCCGGCTCGACCTGGATGCCCTTCGTGTTCGACGGACGCACCATCAAGGAGAAGGGAAACCAGGGCAACTACAGCCAGTTCCGCGACGAGGCGACCATGAAGCGGATCGACGAGATCAACGCCATGTCCGACGCCAAGCAGGCCGCGCAGGCCTGGGTGGACCTCGACGCGGAGGTCATGAAGAAGGCCCCCTCCGTCCCGGTCCTGCTGGAGCGCAAGCCGCTGCTGGTCGGCCCCAACATCGCGGGTGCCTTCGGCCACCCCGTGTGGACGGGCACCGTCGACTACGCGACCGTCGGCCTCAAGGACCCCTCGAAGAGCCAGGGCTGAGGAACACGGAGCCCGACACCATGACCACCACCGCACCCGGGGCCGACGGCCGGACGCCGGCGGCCCCGGCTCCCGGCGGGGCGCCGCAGCCCGACGCCGTCAAGGACGCTCCCCCGGCGCCGGCCACCGGCAGCAGCCCCTGGCAGCTCGCCCGGCGGGAACTGCGCCGCCGCCCCGCCGTCCGCGTCAGTCTCTGCGTCGTCCTCCTCTTCGTCCTGATGGCCCTCACCGCCCCCTGGCTGGGCGCTCTCGGCGGCTGGGCCCCGGACGAGTTCGACAAGACCGCCATCGACCCCTACCTCGGCGGCCAGCCACTGGGCACACTCGGCGGGATCAGTCCGGCCCACTGGCTCGGCGTCGAACCCGTCAGCGGCCGCGACCTGTTCTCCCGCGTCGTGAGCGGCGCCCAGGTCTCCCTCCTCATCGCCTTCGCCGCCACCGCGATCGTGGTGGTCACCGGCACGGCCGCCGGAATCGCCGCGGGCTACTTCGGCGGGCGCACCGACGCGGTGCTCTCCCGGCTGATGGACCTGACCATGTCCTTCCCCTCGCTCATCTTCATGATCGCGATGCTGTCGGTGGCCAAGGACGTCAACCGCATCGTGCTCATGACGGCCGTGATCGGCCTGTTCGGCTGGCCGGGCGTCGCCCGCGTCGTCCGGGGCCAGACCCTCTCCCTCAAACACCGCGAATACGTCGACGCCGCCCGCGTCGGCGGCTCCGGGGCCTGGCGGATCCTGACCCGCGACATCCTCCCCGGCGTCTCGGGCCCGGTCATCGCCTACACCACCCTGCTGATCCCCGGCATGATCAGCACCGAGGCCGCGCTCAGCTACCTCGGCGTCGGCGTCCGCCCGCCCACCCCGTCCTGGGGCCAGATGATCGCGGAATCCGTCGCCTACTACGAGACGGACCCCATGTACTTCGTCATCCCGAGCGTCTTCCTCTTCCTGGCGGTACTCGCCTTCACCCTCCTCGGCGACGCCCTGCGCGACATCCTCGACCCGAGGGGCGGCCGCACGTGATCCTCTACCTGATCCGCCGGCTGCTCGCCCTGGCCGGCGTGCTCCTCGCCATCGCCGCCGTCACCTTCCTCATCTTCTACGTCCTGCCCTCCGACCCCGCCGCGGCCGCCTGCGGCAAGACCTGCAGTCCCGAACGGCTCGCCGACGTACGGCAGTACCTCGGCCTCGACCTGCCCCTGTGGCGGCAGTTCCTCGACTTCCTGAGCGGCATCTTCACCGGCCGCACCCTCGGCACCGGCCAGTACGCCGTCCAGTGCGACTTCCCGTGCCTGGGTTACTCGTACGAGAACGCCCTGCCCGTCTGGGACCTCCTCATGAACCGCCTGCCGGTCTCGGCGTCCCTCGCCCTGGGCGCCGCCGTGCTGTGGCTGCTGCTCGGCCTCGGCGCCGGGGTCACGGCCACGCTGCGCAAGGACACCGCCACCGACAAGGCGCTCATGGTCGGTGCCGTCGCCGCGGCTTCGCTGCCGGTGTACTTCACCTCCGTGATGCTGATCTACGGAGTCATCCGCGTCGCCGGACTGCTGCCCTACCCCTCCTACCACTCCTTCGGCGACGACCCGCTCGGCTGGGCCTCCAACCTGCTGCTGCCCTGGACCGCACTCGCACTGCTGTACGCCGCCATGTACGCCCGCCAGAGCCGCGGTTCGATGATCGAGGCGATGGCAGAGCCGTACATCCGTACCGCCCGCGCCAAGGGCATGCCCGAACGCACCGTCGTGGTCAAGCACGGGCTGCGCTCCGGGATGACCCCGATCCTGACCATCTTCGGCATGGACCTCGGAGGGTTGCTCGCCGGCGCCGTCATCACCGAGTCCATCTTCGGACTGCCGGGCATCGGCCGGCTGTTCTACGGTGCGCTCGTCAGCGCCGACCAGCCGGTGGTGCTCGGCGTCACGCTGCTCGCCGCTTTCTTCATCGTCGTCGCCAACCTCGTCGTCGACCTCCTGTACGCCGTCATCGACCCGAGGGTGAGGTACTGATGGCCGCTCTCCTTGAAGTACGCGACCTGTGCGTCACCTTCACCACCCCGCGCGGGCCGGTACGCGCCGTCGACTCGCTCGGATTCACCGTCGAGGCCGGGCGCACCCTCGGCATCGTGGGGGAATCCGGCTCCGGAAAGTCCGTCACCTCGCTCGCCGTCATGGGCCTGCACCGGGAGGCCGAGATCGGCGGGTCCGTCGCCCTCGAGGGGCAGGAACTCACCGGCCTGTCCGAGCGGGAGCTGTCCCGGCTGCGCGGCCGCAAGATGGCCATGATCTTCCAGGACCCGCTGTCCAGCCTGCACCCCTACTACACCGTCGGCGAGCAGATCGCCGAGCACTTCCGGGTGCACTTCAAAGCCGGCCGCGCCGCCGCCCGCAAGCGGGCCGTCGACATGCTCGGCGAGGTCGGCATCCCGGAACCCGCCCGCCGGGCGGGGGAGTACCCGCACCAGTTCTCCGGCGGCATGCGGCAGCGCGCGATGATCGCGATGGCTCTGGCCTGCGAACCGGACCTGCTGATCGCCGACGAGCCCACCACCGCCCTCGACGTCACCGTGCAGGCCCAGATCCTGGAGCTGATCGCCCGCCTCCAGCAGGACCGCGGACTCGGAGTCGTGATGATCACCCACGACCTCGGCGTGGTGGCCCGGGTCGCCCACGAGGTGCTGGTCATGTACGGCGGCCGGGCCGCGGAACAGGCGCCCGTCGACCAGCTCTTCGCCGAGCCGGCCCACCCGTACACCCGGGGCCTGCTGGACTCCCTGCCCCGGCTCGACGACGCCGATGACGCACCCCTGCGGGCCATCCCCGGCTCGCCGCCGTCCCTCCTGACCCCCGCTCCCGGATGTGCCTTCGCCCCGCGCTGCCCCAAGGCGGCGGCGCGCTGCACCGCTGAACGCCCGGAGCTCGAACCGTACGGGGAAGGGCCCGCGCGCACCGTCGCCTGCCACTTCGCCGGAGCCGGAGCCCCGGCAGAGGTGACCCGATGACCGCCACACCGCAGGCGCTGCTCTCCGTACGCGACCTGACCATGACCTTCCCCGGCCGGCGGTCGGTGACCGGGCGCCGGGGGGCGCCCGTGCGCGCCGTCGACGGGATCTCCTTCGACCTGGGCGAGGGCGAAACCCTCGGCCTCGTGGGGGAGTCGGGCTGCGGGAAGTCCACCACCGGCCGGATGCTGGTGCGGCTGCTGGAACCGACGGCGGGCAGCATCGAGTTCGAGGGCCGGGACATCAGCCGGCTCTCCCAGGGCGCCCTGCGGCCGCTGCGCAAGCACCTCCAGATGGTGTTCCAGGACCCCCACTCCTCCCTCAACCCCCGCCAGACGGTGGCCCGGATCATCTCCGACCCGCTGCTGGTCCAGGGCCGGACGGCCGCGGACGCCCGCCGCAGGGCGGCCGAACTGATGGAACTGGTCGGGCTGATCCCCGAGCACATCGACCGCTACCCGCACGAGTTCTCCGGCGGCCAGGCGCAGCGGATCGGCATCGCCCGCTCGCTCGCCACCAGCCCCCGGCTGATCATCGCCGACGAGCCGGTCTCCGCCCTCGACGTCTCCGTCCAGGCCCAGATCGTCAACCTGATGGAACGGCTGCGCCGCGAACTGGGCCTGGCCTACGTGTTCATCGCCCACGACCTGTCGGTGGTCAAGCGGGTCAGCGACCGGGTCGCCGTCATGTACCTGGGCCGGATCGTGGAGATCGGCGAGAAGCACCTCCTGTACGACACCCCCCAACACCCTTACACCCGGGCCCTGCTGTCGGCGGTCCCGCTGCCGGATCCGGCGGCGGAGCGCAGGCGCGAGCGGATCGTGCTGTTCGGCGACCCGCCGAGCCCGGCGGCCCCGCCGCCCGGCTGCACGTTCCACCCGCGCTGCCCCAAGGCCCAGGAGATCTGCCGCACCGAGCGCCCGCTGCTGCGGATCGCCGCCTCGCGCGAGGTGGCCTGTCACTTCCCGGGGGACTGACGGGGACCCCGGGGAGAAGAGGGGCCCCGGAGCCGACACGATCGGCTCCGGGGCCCCTCACTCGTCCCCTGGGCCTGATCCCCCCGTCGGGCCTCGCGGTCTCAGAGGCGCAACTCACGCCGGAAGAAGTCCAGTTCCTGGAGCATGACCTTCTCCCTCGTGCCGCCCGGCGTCATGTGGGTGACCCCGGGCAGTGCCAGCAGCCGGTGCGGGCGGCCCGCGTCCGTCAGGGCCCGGGACAGGCGCAGGGTGTGGGACGGGTGGACGTTGTCGTCGGCCAGGCCCGTGATGAGCAGCAGGGGCCGGGTCAGCCGGGGCGCGTCCGCAATCAGCGAGTCCCGCTCGTACACCTGCGCGTGCTCCTGGGGAAGACCGAGGTAGCGCTCGGTGTACGCGGTGTCGTAGTGGCGGAAGTCGGTCGGCGCGGCTCCGGCGGCGGCCGCGTGGAAGAGGTCCGGGCGGCGCAGCACGGCGAGGGCCGCGAGGTAGCCGCCGTACGACCAGCCGCGCACCCCGACCCGGGTGAGGTCGAGGTCCCGGTGGCGGGCGCCGAGCGCCTCAAGGGCCGCCGCCTGGTCCTCCAGGGTGACCTCGGAGAAACCCCGGTACATGGCGTGGGTATGGGCGGGGGAGACGTACGGGGTGCCCCGGTTGTCGATGGTGACCACCGCGAAGCCCTGGTCGGCCCACCACTGGCGGTGCTGCCAGCGCCGCGGTTCCGCCGAGACGTCCTGGAAGCCGGGGCCGCCGTAGCCGTCCACCAGCACCGGGAGCCGGGTGCCGGGGACGTGCCCGCGCGGCAGCACCAGCGCGGTGGGGAGACGGCGCTCGGTGACCCGCTCCAGCACCGGCACCACCCGGTGGGGCAGCGGTTCGGCCAGGTCGGCGGGGCTGAACTCGCGCCCGTCGGCGGTGCGCACGCTACGGCGTATCCCGTCGGCGCCGGCGCTGGTCAGCAGCAGCGCCCCGGACGAGGCGAGCACGGTGTGCACCCCCGGCCCGTCGGCGAGCGCGGTCAGCTCCCCGGTTCCGGGGTCGAGGAGCAGCACCTGCTGCTCGGCGGGGTCGCGCTGTCCGGCCTCGATCAGCAGCCGGCCGTCGTGGAGCCCGGCCACGCGGCGGACCTGGACGCCGTCGCCGGTCAGGAGCTTCCCGTCGAGCGCGAGGGCGCGCGCGGCCCCGCCCGGGGTGTCGGCGGCGGTGAGCATCCGCCCGTCCGGGAGCCGCGCCGGGGTCCCGGGCAGGGGGTCCACCCACTGGGGGTGCGTGGTGCGCGACAGTTCACGGGTCGCCCCGGTCAGCGGGTCGGCGCCGAGCAGCAGCACGGTCTGCTGGAGCCGGTCCTGGACGGTCAGCAGGACCTCCCCGGCCGACTCCCAGGCGGCGTCCGAGACGTAGGGGTAGGTCCCGGCGTCCCAGTCGAGCCGAACCCGGTGCCCGTCCGGCCCGAGTACCCACAGCTGCACGTCCGCGTTGGGGCCCCCGGCCTGCGGGTACGCGAAGTCCTCCACCGGGAGCTCCGGGTGCGCCGGGTCGCCGATCCAGCGCCGCCCGAGGGCGGACTCGTCGACGCGGGCGGCGAGCAGGGTCTCGCCGTCCGGGGACCACCAGTGCCCGCGGTCGCGGCTGAGCTCCTCGGCGGCCGCGAACTCGGCGACGCCCCAACGGGCCCCGTCGTCGGGGCTGACCCGGCCGCCGGGCACGGTGTGGAGGGCGTCGTCGGTGACGTACGCGACGCGCGAGCCGTCCGCGTTGGGGCGCGGGTCCATCGCGGGTCCGGCGGCGGGGAGTTCCCTGGGCGGGGCGGCGCCGTCGGAGGTGACCTCGTACAGCCGCCCGTGCAGCGCGAACACGGCGCGGCGGCCGTCGCCGGAGAGGGCGTACGAGCCGATGCCGGCGGCGACGAGCCGGATCCGCTCGCGCAGCCGGCGTTCGGCGGTGGGGAGGGTGCCGGCCGGCAGGGTCCGGGGGTCGGCGAGGCGGGTCTCGGCGCCGGAGGCGGTGTCGAGGACCCAGAGGGAGTCGAGGGGGTCGGTGGGGCCGGTCGAGCGCAGGAACCAGAGGAGCCGGCCGTCGTCACCGAAGGAGAAGGCGCGCGGGGCGCCGTACGTGAACCGGCCGGTGGCCGCGGAGAGCCTGAGGAAATCGTCCATGATCGCAGTCTGCCATGTGAAATATCACACCGTATAGCGGTCGAACGTTAGGCCATTCGAGTGGTGTGGCCCCAGGGGCGGGTTTAGCGTCGGAGGGGTGGACGGGAATACGTTGCCGACCAGCACGGGGACCGACGGCAAGGTCCGGGAAGGCGAGGGGCACGGCCTCGCCCTGTTCGTCATCGCCTGCTGCCAGCTCATGGTGGTCCTCGACATCACCATCGTGAACATCGCGCTGCCGCACATCCAGACCGCGCTCGGCTTTTCCACCGAGAGCCTGTCCTGGGTCGTCAACGCCTACACCCTCACCTTCGGCGGCCTGCTGCTCCTCGGCGGCCGCACGGGCGACATCCTCGGCCGCAAACGCGTCTTCATCTTCGGCGTGCTGCTCTTCGGTCTCGCCTCGCTGCTAGGTGGACTCGCCCAGAACGAGGGCCAGTTGATGGGCGCCCGCGCGCTCCAGGGCATGGGCGGCGCCATCGCCTCACCGACCGCGCTCGCACTGATCACCACCACCTTCCGTGAAGGACCCGCCCGCAACCGGGCCTTCGGCGTGTTCGCCGCCGTCTCGGCGGGCGGCGGCGCGATCGGCCTGCTGGCCGGCGGTGTCCTCGTCGAATGGCTCGACTGGCGCTGGGTGTTCTTCGTCAACGTCCCGATCGCGGTGGCCATCGCCCTGATGGCCGTCAGGGTCATCAAGGAGTCCGAACGCCACCCCGGACACTTCGACTTCGCGGGCGCGCTGTTGTGCACCACCGGCATGGTCGCCCTCGTCTACGGGTTCATCCGCGCGTCCCAGGAAGGCTGGCGCGACGCGCTGACCCTCGGCTCCTTCGGAGCCGCCGTGGTCCTGCTGACCCTGTTCGTCATCAACGAACGGCGCTCGCCCCAGCCGATCACGCCGCTGCACATGTTCGCCGACCGCAACCGCGCCGGGACCTACGGCATCATGCTCTTCCTCGCCTGCGCGATGTTCGGCATGTTCTTCTTCCTGACCCTGTTCGTGCAGAACGTGCTGGGATTCAGCCCCCTGCGCGCGGGCCTCGCGTTCCTGCCGGTCAGCATCGTCATCGGGATGGGCGCGGGCCTCGCCTCCCAGCTCCTTCCCAAGCTCGGGCCCAAACCGTTCATGGTGGGCGGCGCGCTCTGCTCGGCGGCGGGGCTGGCCTGGCTGACGCAGACCGACGTCCACTCGACGTACCTCGGCAGCATCCTGGGTCCGATGCTCATCTTCGGCCTCGGCATGGGCATGCAGTTCGTCTCGCTGACGCTGATGGCCCTGTCCAACGTGCCCCCGCGGGAGTCGGGCGCGGCTTCCGGACTCCTCAACACCATGCAGCAGGTGGGCGGTTCGCTCGGCCTGTCCATCCTGGTCACCGTCTTCGGTACCGCCAGCCGCAACGAGGCCCACACCCAGGTCCCGGCCTTCCTCGCCACCGCCGACCCCGGCCAGCGGGCCATGTTCCTGCGCACCGGCCAACTCCCCGACCCCTGGGGCGATCAGGTGCTGGCGTCCGGGGTGAGCTCGGCCTTCATCGTGGCGGCCGCGTTCGCCCTGATGGCCGCGGTGATCGCCCTGGTGGTCATCCAGGTCCGGCCCTCGGACCTGGCGCGCCTCCAGGGCCACCACACCACTCCTGCGGCGGTCTGAGGGCCGCCCCGTCATCCGCGGCCGGGCCGGCGCGCGCCGGCGGACGCGGTGTACCGCCGGGCAGCGCGCGCCCGCGGACGCGGTGTACCGCTGGCCCCGTCCGGGGGGTCTCCTCGGGCCCCGGAGAGCGCCCGGCCTAACCCGCTTGCGTCCGTCGGCGCAGCCGGCAGCGGGCCGGGCCGTCGGCGCGCAGGGTGATGCCGACGCCGACCGGGATCTCCTGGTCCACGGCCTCGAACTCGTACTCCCGCAGCATCACGGCGAGCGCGATCACCGACTCCAGCATGGAGAAGTGCTGGCCGATGCAGGCGCGCGGGCCGCCGCCGAAGGGGAACCAGGCGTAACGGGGCCGGGCGGCCTCCGCCTCGGGGGTGAACCGCTCCGGGTCGAAACGGTCGGCGTCGGGCCAGTAGGCGGGGTGGCGGTGCGTGACCCAGGGCGCGAGGATCACGTTGGCGCCGGCCGGGACGGTGAGGCCGCCGACCTGGCTCGCGGCGACGGCGCGGCGGCCGATCACCGGGGCCGCGGGATAGAGCCGCATCGCCTCCTTGAGCACCTGCGTGAGGTACGGCAGCCGGTCGAGGTCGGCGGCCTCGGGCTCCCGGTCGCCCAGCACCCGGGAGATCTCCTCGTGGGCCCGACGCTGGTGCTCGGGGTGGCGCGCCAGCAGGTGCAGGGTGAAGGCGAGGGAGGTGGCGGTCGTCTCGTGACCGGCGAGCAGGAAGATCAGCACCTGGTCGCGCAGCTCGGTGGCGTCGAACGCGGCGTCGTCCGCGCTCTGCGCGGCGGCGAGCAGCGTCAGCAGATCCTCACCGACCGCGCCTCCGTCACCACCTCGGCCGTCCCCGCCGTCGCGGCGCTCGGCGATGATCCGGTCGCAGACCGCGTACAGCTCCTCCATCGCGGCCGCCGCCCGCCGGTTGCCCGGGGTGGGCCAGCCGCGCGGGATGTTGGCGGGGGAGTAGCCGCGCCGCAGCACGTACTCCGTGATGACGGGGAACGACCGGTCGATGACGTCTACGGTCGCGTCCACATCGGTGCCGAACAGGATGCGGGCCACCGCGCGCAGGGCGAGGTGCATCATCTCGTCGGAGACGTCGACGATCCCGTCCGCGGCCTTGCCCCAGGCGTCGAGCGTCGCCCGGGTCTCGGAGACGACGGCGCTCGCGTAACCGTCCACCCGGCGGCGGGTGAACAGCGGCTGGACCAGACGGCGCTGGCGCAGGTACTCCTCGTCCTGACTTGTCAGCAGGCCGTTGCCGAGGGACTCCCGGATCTCCTGGTAGAAGGGGTTGTCCTTGCGGAAGTTGGCTGATTCCGATGCCAGGACCTGCTGCGCGCCCTCCGCGGAGAAGACGCAGTACAGCTCGGTACGCAGCCCGGGCGGCCCGGCGCTGACGCGCACGACGTCACCGTGGCGCTGCTGGGCGCGCAAGTAGGTACCGAGCGAATCCGAGGTCAGGTCGAACAACGACCCGAGCAACGGCGCCCCGGCCAGCACCGGGACCTCCGTACCCGCGCGTGTCCCCGTCGTACTGTCCACTGCCATGGCCGCCCCCCAGACGTCGTCCCGAACCCCCGATTCTGCCCCTCTCCCCGCCGGCCCGCCTCCTCCTACCGGCTGATTCCCGCCCCCGCCCGGGTCACGTGCTGCGTCAGCCCTCCAGGTAGGTGACGGTGCCCGTACGGCGGGCGGTGTCGACGGCTTCCAGGAGGGCGAAGTCCCGCGCGGTCATCATGCGCGCCCATCCGGCCATGGTGTGGACCTGGACCTCGGTGTGCTCTCTCGGGTCGAGGACGATGCTCTCGATCTGCTCGTCGCAGAGCGTGCCGCCGTCGAAGCAGAAGCCGATGCGGTTCGCCGGCCATTCCCTGCCGCGGTGCCCGATGAAGTGTGAGGCGAGCAGCTTCTGCTCGCCCTCGAAGATGATGCCGGTCTCTTCGAGACACTCGCGCACCGCGCACTCCCAGGGGCTTTCCCAGCGGTCCATGTTGCCGCCGGGCCACTGCCACACCTCGGCGCCGTACGTGGCCCGGAGCTGGACGGGCCGGCCGCGGGTGTCGGTGAAGTAGAGGCAGGCGTACGAGGTCGCGCGGGCGATGGTCTCCACGTACTCCTCGGGCGGCAGCCATCCGGGCGGCGTCACGGTCATGCGCAGTCCTCCGGCAGGAACTTGGCGGCCTTGAGCCGCAGTTGACGGGTGAAGTACCCGGCGGCGTCGGGCCGCATCCGGGCGAGGGCCACCATCGCGGTGATGACGACGTCGGCCACCTCGTCGTGCACGTCGTCCCACGTGTGCGAGTTCCCCTTCCGGGGATTGGTCCCCTTGACGCCGATCACGGCCTGGGCCGCCTCGCCGAACTCCTCGCCGATCTTGAGGATCTGGAGCGTGTGACTCTCCTCGGGCTGCATGCCCAGTGCGGCGTCGACCGCGTCGAAGCGGTGGGCGAGGGCGGTGATGGTGGTCCACGGCTCGGTCATGCGGTGGTCTCCTTGTCGGTCGCGGGACCGTAGGCGCGCCGGATGCGTTCGTCGTACGCGGCGGCCGGCTCCAGCCCCATCGCTGCCCGCCGCTCGTCCAGACGTTCCGGCTCATGGACGGGCTGCGGCCGCAGGCTGCTCGTGTCGTCACCGGTGTACTGGGTCCCGTAGAGCTGGGGCCGGCCCCGGGCGATGAGGACCCGGTCGGTGAGGTAGGCGAGGTGCCGGGGCGGGGCGTCTGCGGCTTCGACGGCGCCCGTGAGCAGTTCCAGGGCCTCGTGCTGGAATCCGGGATCGCGGTCGGCGTGCTGAACGAGGAGCCACGCGTCGTCGGCCCCTTGGTCGCCGACGAGCTCCCGCCCGGGCCAGCCGTGCTCGGCGACCACGGCCTTGAGCCAGGCCGTGTTGTCGGCGTCGATCCGCAACAGGCCGCCCGGCTCACCGGTCCGGGTCAGATGGTCGCGGGCCTGCTGGTCGCTCCGGGTGCGGCGACGGAGCTCCGCGGCGAGGTCGGGACGGTTCACTGCGCCACCCACGCGCGGACCATCAGCGTCCCCAGGTCCTCGGGGTCGGGGGCCGGGTACACCTGCGCCTCCACTGCTGCGAAGTCGGCTTGCCGGAGCATGTCCTCGTACGTCCGGGGCGTGTAGGACCACCGCTTGACCGCGATCGGCCGCCCCCGCAGCGCTCCCGGATAGATGCCCTGCGGGCCGTAGCAGCCCTCGACCGCCGGCCCGTGGGTGAACAGCAGGACACCGCCCGGGTTCATCCGCCGCCGGATGAGGGGGAACAGTTGGCGGGGGTCGTCGAACCACACGGCGCCGAAGCGGGAGATCACCGCGTCGAACCCCTCGGTGGTGTGCGTCAGGAACTCGGCGGCGGACTGCTGGAACAGCCGGGCGTCCAGGCCCTCGCACCGTTCACGCGCCCGCTCGACGTGCGCCCCGGCGAGGTCGATACCGGTGGCTTCGGCGCCCTGCCGGGCGAAGTAGGCGAGCTCCGTCGCGTCCCCGCAGCCCAGTTCGAGCACGGTCTTCGGGGCGCCCGCGAAGTCCGGTCCGGGACCGTGCTCCGCGTATTGCGTCCAGCCCCTGAACTTCGTCTCGTCGGGCCAGTCGTTGACGCCCCAGCCGGTGGCGTAGGTGTCCCAGTAGGCGTTCACGAGATGCTCCTCGGTGTCGCGCTCATGCCGGACGCCGCGTCCGGCCAGCCAGGCTGCGGCACGGGGCGGTCCGTGAGAGGGCGATCGGCGAAGAAGCATCCGAACGAGGGGTGGTCCGGAACACCGGACCGGGTGCGCTGCCCGAGGCCGTGAGCCGAGCCGACCAGCCGACCACTACTGGTCAAGACTCCGGCGCCGTTGCGGCTCGCCGAACAACTCGACGCAATCCCAGTGCCGCCCGTCACAGGCGGCCTGCGGAGCCTTCGCCTTCCCCCAGAAGCCATTCCCTGACCGTAGGAGCACTGTCTAGGAGTCCGCTGACCCGGATGCCTTCGTCTCGGGAAGTCACCCGCGGCAGCGGGGTGAAGTCGTCGGGGAGAAGGTCCAGCAGGCTCATCACATGGGTTCCCGCGCGCAGCGTGATCAACAGCTCGCACCGTAGTTGCTGCGGAACGGCTGGGCGAAGGAGAGTGCTGTTCCAGAGGGCCGGCCACAGGTAGTGGGCACCGTCGGGCGCCGCATTCGCCCTCACCCACCCCGGGTCCAACCGCTGGTTGAGGCTGAGCTCACCCGCCCGCTCCTCCAGCCTGAGCAGTGAGGCCGTATCGATGACCTTCACCTCACGGGGCACCGGTGGATCTGGGCTCATGGCCCCATGCTGCCCGACCCCTCCCCATGCCGGAACGCCGGCCCGGCGAGGAGTGAGGCGCCCTCCGTCACACGATTGCGGCACGCTGCGCGTGCAGTTCGGAGCGAACGAGTTCCAGGAGACGGCCGGTCCAGTTGCGGCCGCGGCCGGCGCTGTCGCCCCAGAAGGCGGAATCGGCATCGTCGTAGAGGAGCGTGGCGTCGGCCGCCAGCTTGCGGGCGGCGTATGCGGTATCCGCCACTGCAATGGCGGATCGCGCCGTGGGATCGGCGACCGACAGAGCCCAATAAGCTGTGCGACCGACGAGTAGGTGACGCTGTTGATGTCGACGGGCGCGGGGTAGTCGCTGCGCAGCGCCACCTCGCCGGGTTCCTCGACACGCTGCCGCGGGTACGAGTGGGACAGGTGGATCGCCGGTGCGTGCGGCGTCGCCGGTCCGTCCGCAGGCGGCTCGCCGAAGCGCCGCGAGGCCAGGCCGTGGGCCGACGCCTCGGCGCCCTCCGGGAGGTCGGTGGCCACCCAGCCGCAGCGCAGCTTCTGCTCGAACTCGTCGAGGGTGACCAGGCCCCAGCAGTCGATGAGCCCGTCGGCTCCGCCGCCGAGGACACCCGTCCGTCGCGAGACGGGAGGCCCCCCGTCGCGGGACGGCATTGAGGAACTCCTGACGTCCAGCAGCGAGGCGTAGGGGATCGACCTGAGGCCCGAGACGTACTGGTCGACCCCGTAGCGGTCCGGGCCCTCGGCGTCCGCCGAGAGGCGGCCCTTGGAGTTGAACGGGGAGATCAGGAAGGTGATGCCGCTCGTCGTCTTGTTGAACCAGCGGGCCGAACTGATGTAACGGGGCCTTCGCGTCACGTTGATGATGTTGTTGTTGTGGCGGATCCTCCCATGGTGCAGGACGTATTCGTTGCAGGAGGTGGCCGAGCAGTCGAAGAACCTCTCCGACTTCTGACGCCACGAGAAGATCGGGTTGACGAACTTCGGGTCGATCTTTCCGCGGTCCCCCCTCACGAAGATGACGCTCATGTATGTCGAGACGAGGTCGTACTGCGCGTCCGTGGGGATCTGGACCACCCGCTCGGTGGTGAAGTCCGTTCCCGCGGCCATCCAGGCGCCTTCCGGGATGACGGAACCGGTGTCGATGGTCCGGGCCGCCGTGGGCTCGACGTGGACTTCCGTGTCGGCCCCGCCCTCGGTGTCCGCCCGCCATTCGCTCCGGTCGAGCCCGGTCTTCTTCGCGTCGAAGCGGGACTCCCGCCCCCACACCCAGTAGATGCTGTTGGCGATGTAACCGGGAACGGCCCCCTCGTTCTTCACGTGGAGCGTCACCGGAAGATAGGTCAGGGGGAGTTCCGGATCCGGTTTCGGCGTCCCGAAGGTCGCCTCGACCTTGACGTGGACGAGTGCCGCGTGGGGCTGGTAGACCGCCGAGTAGGCGAAATTGGCGGAGGCCAGCAGGACGGTGGCGGCCACGCCCGCCGTGAAGCTCTTCGGATAGGGGATCCCCTTCCAGGCCCGTGCCCGCCAGACCGTCCACGCCGCCCACAGCGACCAGGCCGAGAGGGCGAGGAACACCGGTAGGTACGGCGTCCACTCCCTCTCCTGGAACCACACGGCCAGCAGCAGGCCCTGGGTCGCCACCGCGATGAACACGCCCGCCACCACCACCGCGCCCGAGTACCGCAGGGTCCGCTTCCCCCAGAAGTCACACGCCGAGGCCGCCGCGACTGCCTGCACGGCTCCCGCGAGCACGAGCAGCACTCCGGTCAGACGTCCTGAGAAGGTCAGTCCCCCGAGCGCGTCCACGATGCCGATGTCGGCGAGCAGGAGCGCGGAGACGAGCAGCCCGGCGGCCAGCAGCGCGGTCGTGGCGCGCCGGCGGACCGCGTGGTCGGGCCAGGAGTTGCTGTCCGCCCCGCGCCAGGACACGGCCGCCCGGTCCTCCAGGTCCGTGTCGCCCGGAAGCCCCGCGCGGCGCAGCTGCCTGCGCAGATCACGCCGCGACCAGGCGCTGCCCGCCGGTGCGCCGTCGACGGTGACCTGGCGCAGACCGCGTTCGTCGGGTGCCTGCACCACCACCCTGCGCCTGGTCATGCACCCAGGTTCCCGGCCCCGCCCGGGCAGTGCATCCGGGGTTACTCCGATCGCCCCTGCGGCCGGCCGGGATACGCCCCGGCGCCGCCTCCCCGGGCCCCGTCCGGGCGGCCCGGACAGGACCTAGATGTCGCGGAAGATCTCGATCTGGGCGCCGACCGAGTTGAGGCGTTCGGCCAGTTCCTCGTAGCCGCGGTTGATGACGTAGACGTTGCGCAGGACCGAGGTGCCCTCGGCGGCCATCATGGCCAGGAGGACGACCACCGCCGGGCGCAGGGCGGGGGGACACATCATTTCCGCCGCGCGCCAGCGGGTGGGTCCCTCGACCAGGACGCGGTGGGGGTCCAGGAGCTGGAGGCGGCCGCCGAGCCGGTTGAGGTCGGTCAGGTAGATGGCCCGGTTGTCGTACACCCAGTCGTGGATCAGCGTCTGGCCCTGGGCGGCGGCGGCGATGGCCGCGAAGAACGGGACGTTGTCGATGTTCAGCCCGGGGAACGGCATCGGGTGGATCTTGTCGATGGGGGCTTCGAGCTTCGACGGGCGGACCGTCAGGTCGACCAGGCGGGTGCGGCCGTTGTCGGCGGTGTACTCCGCGGAGCGGTCGTGGTCGAGGCCCATCTCCTCCAGGACCGCCAGCTCGATCTCCATGAACTCGATCGGCACCCGGCGGATGGTCAGTTCGGACTCGGTGACCACTGCCGCGGCCAGCAGGCTCATCGCCTCGACCGGGTCCTCGGAGGGGGAGTAGTCCACGTCGACGTCGATGGTGGGGACGCCGTGGACGGTGAGGGTGGTGGTGCCGATGCCCTCGACCTTGACGCCCAGGGTCTCCAGGAAGAAACAGAGGTCCTGGACCATGTAGTTGGAGGAGGCGTTGCGGATGACGGAGACACCGTCGTGCCGGGCGGCGGCCAGCAGCGCGTTCTCGGTGACCGTGTCCCCGCGCTCGGTCAGGACGATCGGGCGGTCCGGGGAGACTCCGGCGGCGACCTGGGCGTGGTAGATGCCCTCGGTCGCGGTGATCTCCAGGCCGAAGCGGCGCAGGGCGATCATGTGGGGCTCGATGGTGCGGGTCCCGAGGTCGCAGCCGCCGGCGTACGGCAGCCGGAACTGGTCCATCCGGTGCAGCAGCGGACCCAGGAACATGATGATGCTGCGCGTCCGGCGGGCCGCGTCCGCGTCCATGGCGTCCATGTCGAGGCGGGCCGGAGGAACGATCTCCAGGTCCACGCCTTCGTTGATCCAGCGGGTGCGCACACCGATGGAGTTCAGGACTTCGAGGAGGCGGTAGACCTCCTCGATGCGGGCGACCCGCCGCAGCACGGTGCGGCCCTTGTTGAGCAACGAGGCGCAGAGGAGTGCGACGCACGCGTTCTTGCTCGTCTTGACGTCGATGGCACCGGAGAGACGGCGGCCGCCGACGACCCGCAGGTGCATGGGTCCGGCGTAGCCCAGAGAGACGATTTCGCTGTCGAGGGCTTCACCGATGCGAGCGATCATCTCAAGGCTGATGTTCTGGTTGCCGCGTTCGATCCGGTTGACGGCGCTCTGGCTGGTGCCGAGTGCTTCGGCAAGCTGACTCTGTGTCCAGCCCCGGTGCTGCCGGGCGTCACGGATGAGCTTGCCGATGCGTACGAGGTAGTCGTCTGCCATGGGTGCACCGTATCTCAGATATGAGATGGGGGCCGAACGGGGTGTGGCGGACGGGTGTTACCCACCGTGGCGCGGGGGCCGACCGGCGCCGGGGCGGGGGGCCGGCCGGCTGACCCCGGGTCAACCGGCGGGCGGCGGCCCGGCCGCCGCCCGCCCGGTGTCCGCGGGCCCGCTCAGTGTCCGCAGGCGTGGTGCCGGTCGCCGTGGACCGCCGCGTACGCCGCCGGGCGCGGGGCCGACCGCGCCCGTTCGGCTCGGGCCGAAGCCGCCCGGCCCGCCGCGGACTCCGTGTCGTGCACGACGCGCCCGCCGACCAGGGTCATACGTACTCCCATGTCGCTTATGTCGGCCACAGGGCAGCGGGTCACGTCCCGGTCCAGCAGTACCAGGTCGGCGGCCTTGCCCGTCTCCACCGTGCCGGTCAGCTGCTCCTGGCGCAACTGCCAGGCGGTGCCCGAGGTGTGCATCCGCAGGGCCGAGTCCCGGCTCAGGCCCTCCAGCTCCCGGTACAGCTCGCCCTCGCCGAAGGCGCCCTGCCGGTCGATCGCCGTCCGCAGCTGGTTCCACACCTGCAGGACGTCCACCGGCCAGTCGGAGCCGCCCGTGAGCCGCGCGCCCGCCTTCTCGATGCTCCGTGCCGGGTACATCCAACGGTGGCGGCGGGGCCCGATGTAGGGCAGCAGCGCCTCCATCGTCCAGGTGTCGCGCGATGCCCACTGGAGCTGCATGCACACGGCGACACCGAGCCGGGCGAAACGGGGCAGGTCGGTCGGATCCACTATCTGGAGATGGGCGATCGCATTGCGCGCGTCCCGATGCCCCGTCACCCGACTGGCGTACTCGTACCCGTCCAAAGCGGTACGGACCGCCCGGTCGCCGAGGCCGTGGGCGTGCATCTGCCAGCCGGCCGTGTTGAAGGCCGCCGTCAGCCGGCCGTAGTCCGCCGCCGAGGTGTACAGCTCGCCCCGGTTGGCGGTCGGTCTGCCCGCTCCGTCCAGGTACGGCTCCAGCAGCGCCGCCGTCTGCGCCGGGTACTCGATGACCCCGTCCAGGAACACCTTGACCATCCCAAACCGCAGCCCCCGTACCCCCTCGAACTCCCGCCGCAGCCCCCGCGCGTACGCCAGCGAGGCCGCCGGGTCCTTCGCCTGCTCCGCCTCCAGCCGGATGGCGGGCACGATCCGCTGCGGCAGCTTCCCCGCCGCCGACAGCGCCCGGTACAGCTCCAGCTCGTGCCGGCCGACCAGTGCGTCCATCATGGTCGTCACCCCCGAAGCCGCCGCCAGCTCCAGCACCTTCGCGCAGGCCGCCACCAGGTCGGCCGCGGACGGCTCCGGGACGTGCCGCTTCACCAGGGCCTGCGCGTCGTCCTTGAGCACGCCCGTCGGCTGCCCGTCGGGCCCCTTGACCACCTTGCCGCCGACCGGGTCGGGGGTGGCCGCCGTGATCCCGGCGATGTCGAGGGCCCGCTGGTTGGCCCAGAGGTTGTGCCCGTCACCGCCGACCAGGACGACGGGGCGCCGCGTCGGCAGCGCGTCCAGCATCGTGTGGTGCGGGCTGGTCCCCGAGGGCAGCAGCCCGACCGGGTTCCAGTCCTCCACGACCAGCCAGCCGTCGGGCTCCGCCGCCGCCCCGCCGGTGTCCGCGAGGAACCCGGTCAGCAGGGCGGTGAGTTCCGCCACGGTGGTCTCCGCGCTCGCCAGCGAGGGGCGCAGGGACCGTTCGCCGGCGCCGAGCGGGTGGACGTGCCCGTCGTGGATCCCGCTCATGACGGTGTTGCCGCGGGCGTCGACCACCTCGGTGTCCCGGCCCGCGTGCCGGCGTACGGAGGCGCTCGAACCGGTGGCCAGGATCTTGCCGTCCCGGCCCACCGCGACGGCCTCCACCGGCGCGCCGCCCGACCGGCCCGTGTACACCCGGGCGTTGTGGAACACCAGCGCGGCGGAGCCCCGGCCCCCGGAGGAGCCGGGGGCGGCGGCCGAAGCCGTACCCGCGCCCAGCAGCGTGGCCGCCGAAGCGGCTCCGGCGGACGCGAGGAGTCCTCGCCGGGACAGGGGGGAAGGGGTCATGGCCACTCCAGACGTCGGTGGGGCGGAGTCGGTACGTGGCGTGGACACTGGGTGATTAACCCGTTAACCGGAACCCGCCCCGGGCGACGGATTCCGCACCCCGCCACCCCCTCGCCGCGCCCCGCCACACCTGCGCCGCCCCCGCTCCGGCCCGCGCCCCGCAGGCGCCCGCCCGCACCCCTGCCCCCGCCCGCACCCCTGCCCCCGCCCGCACCCCCGCCCGTACGATGGCCTCGTGCCCGGCCCCGGACCGACCATCGCCGACATCGCGCGCGCCGCGGAGGTCTCCACCGCGACCGTCTCCCACGCCCTCAACGGCACCGGACGCCTCGCCGACGGCACGCGCCGCCGCGTCCGCGAGGTGGCGGCCGGCCTCGGGTACGGCTCCCGGCGCGGCCCCCGCACCCGCACCCTCGGCCTCGCGGTGACCACGTACGCCGGCTCCGCCTGGGACTTCGCGGGGATCGCCTACTTCTCCCGGCTGCTCACCTCCGCGACCTCCGCCGCGCACGCCCACGGCTACGCCCTGACGACGCTGCCCGCGGACCGGGGCGGCGAGCCGCTGTGGCACACCCTCGCCGTCGACGGGATGCTGCTGCTCGACAGCCCGGCCGGGGACCCGGTGCTGCGCGCCCTGCGGGCCCGCGGCATGCCGCTGGTCTTCGACGGCCGCCCGGCGGACCCGTGGCCCTCGGACACATGGGTGGACAACGACCACGCGAGCACGACCCGAGACGTGCTCGACCACCTCGCGACCTCCGGCGCCCGGCGCATCGCGCTGCACTCCGGATACGGGCGGGAGTTCTACACCGGGGCCGTCACGTCCGCCTACGAACAGTGGTGCGCGCAGCGCGGTGCGGACCCGCTGGTGATTCCCTTCGATCCGGACGACGGTGCAGGTCACGCCTTCGACGGGGCCTTCGGCGGGCCCGCCCGGCCCGACGCCGTCTACTGCGTCTACGACCCCGGCGGCCGCCAGGCGCTGGCGGCCGCCGCGCGCCACGGCATCCGTACGCCGCACGACCTGCTGCTGGTCTGCGCCAGCGAGGATCCGGCGTACGCCCGCAATGACCCGCCCGTGACCACCGTCACCCTGGATCCGGAGCGGATCGCGGTCCGGGCGGTGTCCGCGCTGGTGGCGCTGATCGAATCCGGGCAAGCGGAATCGCCCGGCCAGCTGACCGTGGAGGCAGGGCTGAGGGTGCGCACCTCGTCCCTTCCCCCGGACATGTACTAGAGTTATCTCGACATCGAGATATCTGCCGAAGGCGTACCGCAGCCGCCCCCGCTGGTAAGGGTTACCTAACTTAGCCCGACCTTAGCGGATTGGCCATGGGGCGTGGCGGCAGGATGCGGTTATACGCGCGAAATCATGCATGAAGGAGACTGTCGTGTCGGCGAACAGCTTCGACGCCCGCAGCACGCTGCAGGTGGGCGACGAGTCGTACGAGATCTTCCGGCTGGACAAGGTCGAGGGCGCGGCCCGCCTTCCCTACAGCCTGAAGGTCCTGCTGGAGAACCTGCTCCGTACCGAGGACGGCGCGAACATCACCGCCGACCACATCCGGTCCCTCGGCAACTGGGACTCGCAGGCGCAGCCCAGCGAGGAGATCCAGTTCACGCCGGCCCGCGTGATCATGCAGGACTTCACCGGCGTCCCCTGCGTCGTCGACCTCGCCACGATGCGCGAGGCCGTGAAGGCCCTCGGCGGCGACCCGTCGAAGATCAACCCGCTGGCCCCGGCCGAGCTGGTCATCGACCACTCGGTCATCGCCGACAAGTTCGGCACGAACGACGCGTTCGCCCAGAACGTGGAGCTGGAGTACGGCCGCAACAAGGAGCGCTACCAGTTCCTGCGCTGGGGCCAGACCGCCTTCGACGAGTTCAAGGTCGTCCCCCCGGGCACCGGCATCGTCCACCAGGTCAACATCGAGCACCTGGCCCGCACGGTCATGGTCCGAAACGGCCAGGCCTACCCCGACACCCTCGTCGGCACCGACTCGCACACCACCATGGTCAACGGCCTGGGCGTGCTGGGCTGGGGCGTCGGCGGCATCGAGGCCGAGGCCGCGATGCTCGGCCAGCCGGTCTCCATGCTGATCCCGCGCGTCGTGGGCTTCAAGCTGACCGGCGAGCTGCCGACCGGCACCACCGCCACCGACCTCGTGCTGACCATCACCGAGATGCTGCGCAAGCACGGCGTCGTCGGCAAGTTCGTCGAGTTCTACGGTGAGGGCGTCGCCGCCACCTCCCTCGCGAACCGCGCCACCATCGGCAACATGTCGCCGGAGTTCGGCTCGACCGCCGCGATCTTCCCGATCGACGACGAGACGCTGAAGTACCTGCGCCTGACCGGCCGCGACGCCCAGCAGGTCGCGCTCGTCGAGGCGTACGCCAAGGAGCAGGGCCTGTGGCTGGACCCGGCCGCCGAGCCCGACTTCTCCGAGAAGCTCGAGCTCGACCTCTCGACGGTCGTCCCCTCCATCGCCGGCCCGAAGCGCCCGCAGGACCGCATCGTCCTCGCGAACGCCGCCGAGCAGTTCGCCGTCGACGTGCGCAACTACGTCAGCGACGACGAGGAGGCCGGCAAGGAGTCCTTCCCGGCGTCCGACGCCCCGGCCTCCGCCGACGGCATCCCGACCAAGCCGACCCTGGTCACGCTGGCCGACGGCACCTCGTTCGAGATCGACCACGGCGCCGTCACCGTCGCCGCGATCACCTCCTGCACCAACACCTCGAACCCCTACGTCATGGTCGCCGCGGCGCTCGTGGCGAAGAAGGCGGCCGAGAAGGGCCTGACCCGCAAGCCGTGGGTCAAGACCACCCTGGCCCCGGGTTCGAAGGTCGTCACCGACTACTTCGACAAGGCCGGCCTGACCCCGTACCTGGACAAGCTGGGCTTCAACCTGGTCGGCTACGGCTGCACCACCTGCATCGGCAACTCCGGTCCGCTGGACGAGGAGATCTCGAAGGCGATCAACGAGGCCGACCTCGCGGTCACCTCGGTGCTCTCGGGCAACCGCAACTTCGAGGGCCGCATCAACCCCGACGTCAAGATGAACTACCTGGCCTCCCCGCCGCTGGTCGTCGCGTACGCCATCGCGGGCTCCATGAAGGTGGACATCACCAAGGACGCCATCGGCATCGACACCGAGGGCAAGCCGGTCTACCTCCAGGACATCTGGCCCTCCGAGGCCGAGGTCAACGACGTCGTGGCGAACGCCATCGGCGAGGACATGTTCAACAAGTCCTACCAGGACGTCTTCGCGGGCGACGCCCAGTGGCAGGCGCTGTCCATCCCGACCGGCAACACGTTCGAGTGGGACCCGCAGTCCACCTACGTCCGCAAGCCCCCGTACTTCGAGGGCATGACGATGGAGACCACCCCGGTCTCCGACATCGCCGGCGCCCGCGTGCTGGCGAAGCTGGGCGACTCGGTCACCACCGACCACATCTCCCCGGCCGGTGCGATCAAGGCCGACACCCCGGCCGGCAAGTACCTCACGGAGCACGGTGTCGAGCGCCGCGACTTCAACTCCTACGGTTCCCGCCGCGGCAACCACGAGGTCATGATCCGCGGTACGTTCGCCAACATCCGCCTGCGCAACCAGATCGCGCCGGGCACCGAGGGCGGCTTCACCCGCGACTTCACGCAGGCCGACGCGCCGGTCTCCTTCATCTACGACGCCTCGCAGAACTACCAGGCCGCCGGCGTCCCGCTGGTGATCCTGGCGGGCAAGGAGTACGGCTCGGGCTCGTCCCGTGACTGGGCGGCCAAGGGCACTGCGCTCCTCGGCGTCAAGGCCGTCATCGCCGAGTCCTACGAGCGCATCCACCGCTCGAACCTGATCGGCATGGGCGTGCTCCCGCTGCAGTTCCCCGAGGGCGCCTCGGCGGCCGCGCTGGGCCTCACCGGCGAGGAGACCTTCTCCTTCACCGGCGTGGAGGAGCTGAACAACGGCACCACCCCGCGCACCGTCAAGGTGACCACCGACACCGGCGTGGAGTTCGACGCGGTCGTGCGCATCGACACCCCCGGTGAGGCGGACTACTACCGCAACGGCGGCATCATGCAGTACGTGCTCCGCAACCTGATCCGCGGCTAGTCACCCGGACGCCGAGCGGCACCCGAGGGCCGTATCCCCGAAAGGGGGTACGGCCCTTCCGCTTGTCCCGACCGTCGGGTATCGGCCAGCCAGGTGACGGTGAGGTCTCAACTCGGAAAAGCCGGGGCAGATACTTGTGCACGATCTTGCTCACCCGAGCGGAAGTGGACTATACCTGTGGCCGTCCGGGCCACCGCGAGATGAGCGGCCCCGGACGGGGGGACGGTGGGGACCTGCGGCGATGCCGCGTGCACGGCATCCGCCGTGTGTTCCTTCCTCCTTCACACCCCTGACGAAGGCGAGGACTTGAGCATGGGATCCACCTCCGCCCACGGCGAGAACAGCACCGGTGAGGGCCTCGGCCGCCGGGACCTGATCAAGCGCTCCGCGGCACTCGGCCTGATCGCCGTCCCGACGATGAGCTTCCTTTCCGCCTGCGCCTCCGGCGGCGACACCACGACGAAGGGTCCCGCGAAGGGGGCCGTCTCCAAGGACAACCCCTTCGGCGTACCCAAGGGCGGCAAGATGGACGTCGTCGTCTTCAAGGGCGGCTTCGGCGACGACTACGCCAAGGCGTGGGAAGCCGCCTTCGACAAGAAGTGGGGCACCACCAGCTCCCACCTGGGCACCCAGGAGATCACCGGCAAGCTCCAGCCGCGCTTCAACGGCGGCAACCCGCCGGACGTCATCGACGACTCGGGCGCCCAGCAGATCAAGGTCGACGTCCTCGCCAAGGGCGGCCAGCTCGCCGACCTCACCCAGGTCCTCGACGCGCCCTCGCTGGACGACCCGTCCAAGAAGGTGCGGGACATGCTGATCCCGGGCACCGTCGAACAGGGCACCCAGGGCGGCAAGTTCGTCGCCCTGTACTACGTCTACACCGTGTTCGGCTTCTGGTACTCCGGCAAGCTCTTCAAGGAGAAGGGCTGGAGCGAGCCCAAGACCTGGGACGAGTTCCTGGCCGTCTGCACGAAGGCCAAGGAAGCCGGCATCGGCGGCCTCGCCCACCAGGGGAAGTACCCGTACTACATCAACGTCGTCATCATGGACCTGATCGCCAAGAAGGGCGGCCTGGACGCGATGAAGGCGATCGACAACCTCGAACCGAACGCCTTCGAGGGCAACCCCGCCGCCCTCGCGGCGGTCGAAGCGGTGTACGAGGTCGTGGAGAAGGGCCTGCTGATGCCGGGCACCAACGGCCTCACCCACACGGAGTCCCAGACCGCCTGGAACCAGTACAAGGCCGCCTTCATCCCCTCCGGATCCTGGCTGGAGAACGAGCAGCTCAAGCAGACCCCGGAGGACTTCGACATGAAGTTCCTGCCGGTGCCGGTGCTCGCCGACAGCAAGCTGCCCTTCGAGGCCATCCGGGCCGGGGCGGGCGAGCCCTTCATCGTCCCCGAGAAGGCCGCCAACAAGGCCGGCGGCCTGGAGTTCCTGCGCTCGATGCTGTCACGCGAATGGTCGACCACCTTCGCCCAGCAGGCCAACTCCCTCACCGTCGTCAAGGACGGCGTGGACCCCGGGGTCAAGCTGCGCCCGGGCACGCAGTCCGCGGTGGCGGCGGTCAAGGCGGCCGGGACCAACACCTTCAACTACCTGTACCCCGACTGGTACAGCGAGATGGACACCGAGATCCAGAACGCGTCCAATGAGCTGATGGCCCAGCGGATCCAGCCCAAGGAATGGATCAAGCGGGCCCAGGCTGCGGTAGACAAGGCTGCCAAGGACCCGAACGCGAAGAACAACCGCCGCAGCTGACGTCACGGACGGGACGGACACCATGAGCCACGTTGCCCGCGGCACAGGACGGGGCGGTTTCATCACCGGCTTCCTGATCCTGCCGCTCGCGCTGTACCTGACCTTCGTCATCTGGCCCTACATCCAGACGTTCGGCTATTCCTTCACCAACTGGTCGGGCCAGTCGCCGACGTTCCGGTTCGTCGGCCTGGACAACTACGCGGCGCTGATGAAGGATGAGGTCTTCCGCGGCGCCCTGTGGCACAACCTGCTGCTCCTGGTGTTCGTCCCGGTGATCACCATCCTGCTCGCGCTGTTCTTCGCCTTCATGGTGAACGCGGGCGGCCGCAGCGGCGCGGGCGGGGTGCGGGGTGTGCGCGGTTCGGGCCTCTACAAGATCGTCTACTTCTTCCCGCAGGTCCTTTCCCTCGCCATCCTCGCCGTGCTCTTCGGCGCCGTGTACCGCAGCGACGCCGGCGGCCTGCTCAACGGCTTCCTCACCCGGCTCGGCCTCGTCGACCCGGCCCACCCCGTCGAATGGCTGAACGAGCCGAACCTGGTGCTGTGGTGCCTGCTCATGGTGGTCGTCTGGCACGGAGTCGGCTTCTACCTGGTGCTCTTCTCCGCCGCCATGCAGTCCATCCCGAAGGACATCTACGAGGCCGCGCTGCTGGACGGGGCCGGGCGGGCCCAGACCTTCTTCAAGGTCACCCTGCCCCTGCTGTGGGACTCGGTACAGACCTCCGCCGTGTACCTGGGCATCGCCGCGATGGACATGTTCGTCCTGGTGTCCACCATGACCTCGGGCCAGTTCGGCGGCGGCCCCGACCACCACAGCGAGGTCATGGCGACCGTGCTGATGCGCAACTTCCTCTACTTCGGCAAGAGCGGATACGCCTGCGCCATGGGCGTGGTCATGCTCGTCCTGACCATGATCCTTTCCATCGTCACGCTGCGCGCCACCCGCCGCGAGCGCATCGAGTTCTGAGCGGGAGACACCGATGACCACAGTGATCAAGGCTCCCGGAGAGCCCGCCGCCGAGCGGCCCGGCGGCGGCCGCCCCGCCAAGGAGGGCGGCAAGGGCCCCTCCGACGGCATGGTGCTCAACGTCTTCTCGCACGGGTTCCTGGCCGTCTGGGCGATACTGATCGTCCTGCCCCTGATCTGGCTCGCGCTCGGCTCGTTCAAGACCGACTCGCAGATCGGCGGCTCGGCCCTCAGCTGGCCCTCCCACTGGCACTTCGACGCCTTCTCCCGTGCCTGGGACAAGGGCATCGGCGACTACTTCGCCCACACGCTGATCGTGCTGGTGTTCTCCGTCCCGCTGACCATGCTGCTCGGGTCGATGGCGGCGTACGTACTGGCCCGCTACCCCTTCCCGGGGAACCGGATCCTCTACTACTTCTTCGTCAGCGGGGCGATGTTCCCCGTCTTCCTGGCGCTCGTCCCGCTGTTCTTCATGGTCAAGCGCCTCGACATGCTCAACACGTACCAGGGTCTGATCCTCGTGTACGTGGCGTACTCGATGCCGTTCACCGTCTTCTTCATGCACTCGTTCTTCCGGACGCTGCCGACGGCGGTCCACGAGGCGGCGGTGATCGACGGGGCCTCCGACACCCGGATCTTCTTCCAGGTGATGCTGCCGATGGCCAAGCCCGGCCTGATCAGCGTGGGGATATTCAATGTCCTGGGCCAGTGGAACCAGTACATCCTGCCCTCCGTGCTGATGCAGCCCCAGAGCGGATCGGACCCCGAGCGCTACATGCTCACCCAGGGCCTGATCCAGCTCCAGTACCAGATGGGCTACGAGACGGACCTGCCGGTGCTGTTCGCCGGCGTGACCCTCGCGATGATCCCGATGCTGGTGGTCTACCTCTCCTTCCAGCGCCAGATCCAGGCCGGCCTGACCTCCGCCACCCTCAAGTAGGACCGCCCCCGGCCCGGGCCGCCCCCGCCCCCGGACCGCCCTCGCCCGGGGTCCGTCATACGATATGGACGACCTTCTTTACTCCTATATAGCCGATAGTGGCCGTTTCGTGCTGTGTCAGCCTCTTGACGTCTGAGGGGCCAAAGGCTCGACTTAAGGTTCACAAGTTGGAGAGACGCCGGTGTCTCGGAGCACTCAGCCCTGATCGCCGGCCGGGGGGCGACGGCCGGCCGTCGCTTATGGGCAGGAGTGGATGAGTCGTGCAGACTCCGGGATCGCAGTCGTCGCTGCATCGCGCGAACCTCGAACGCGTCGTGCGGGCCGTCCGGCTCGCGGGTTCACTGACGCAGGCGGAGATCGCCCGCGCCACCGGACTGTCGGCGGCCACGGTCTCCAACATCGTCCGCGAGCTCAAGGAAGGCGGGACCGTCGAGGTCACCGACACCTCGGCGGGCGGCCGAAGGGCCCGCAGCGTCTCGCTCAGCGGGGACGCGGGCATCGTGATCGGCGTGGACTTCGGCCACACCCACCTGCGGGTGGCCGTGGGCAACCTCGCCCACCAGGTGCTCGCCGAGGACTCCGAGCCGCTGGACGTGGACGCCTCCTGGACCGAGGGCTTCGACCGCGCGGAGGCGCTGGTCGGACGGCTGATCGCGGGCATCGGGGTGGGCCGCGACAAGGTCATCGGCGTCGGCCTCGGCGTCCCCGGCCCCATCGACGTCGAGTCCGGCACGCTCGGCTCCACCGCGATCCTGCCGGGCTGGGCCGGGATCAACCCGCGCCAGGAGCTGTCCAGCCGTTTGGGCGTGCCCGTGTACGTGGACAACGACGCGAACCTGGGCGCCCTCGGCGAGCTGGTCTGGGGCAGCGGCCGGGGGGTCAAGGACCTCGCCTACATCAAGGTCGCCAGCGGTGTCGGTTCCGGCCTGGTGATCAACGGTCAGATCTACCGGGGACCCGGGGGCACGGCGGGCGAGATCGGCCACATCACCCTCGACGAATCGGGTCCGGTCTGCCGTTGCGGCAACCGCGGCTGCCTGGAGACCTTCACCGCCGCTCGCTACGTCCTGCCCCTCCTCCAGGGCAGCCACGGACCGGAGTTGACGATGGATCGGGTCGTCGAGCTGGCCCGCGAGGGCGACCCCGGGTGCCGTCGCGTCATCACCGACGTCGGCCGTCACATCGGCAGCGGCGTGGCCAGCCTGTGCAACCTGCTGAACCCCAGCCGGGTGGTGCTCGGCGGGTCGCTCGCCGAAGCGGGTGAACTCGTCCTGGCCCCCATCCGTGAATCAGTGGGGAGGTACGCGATCCCCAGCGCGGCCCGCCAGCTGTCGGTGCTCACGGGCTCCCTGGGCGGTCGCGCGGAGGTGCTCGGCGCGCTGGCGCTGGTACTGAGCGAGATGGGCGATTCGACGCTTTTGGCGGAAAATGGAATCGGAGTACGGGCTCCCGCCCTGATGTCTTCAGTTAGATAACGGATGGCACCGTTGTCATCTCGTTAAGGATTCACTCCTTGACGGCAAACTGCGGCCGGGGTTGACTCGCATCCACCTCGGCCGCACTGTCGCGGCCTCGTCAGGGAGGTTCAACCAATGAACACTCGTATGCGCAGAGCCGCTGTTGCCGTGGCCGCCGGCGCGATGGCCGTTTCCCTCGCCGCATGTGGGAGCGCGAAGGAGTCCGGCGACAAGACGAAGGAGTCGGGCGCGGCCAAGGGCGACGCGATAACCGTCGGCCTGCTCCTTCCGGAGAACCAGACGGCCCGTTACGAGAAGTTCGACAAGCCGCTCATCGAGAAGAAGGTCGCCGACCTCACCGGCGGCAAGGCCAAGGTCGTCTACGCCAACGCCAAGCAGGACGCGACCACGCAGAACTCGCAGGTCGACACGATGATCACCAACAAGGTGGACGTCCTGATCGTCGACGCGGTCGACGCCAAGGCCATCGCCGGCTCGGTCAAGAAGGCCAAGGACGCCGGCATCCCGGTCGTCGCCTACGACCGCCTCGCCGAAGGCCCGATCGACGCCTACACCTCCTTCGACAACGAAGAGGTCGGCAAGGTCCAGGGCAAGGCGCTGCTCGACGCGCTGGGCGACAAGGCCAAGGACGGCCAGATCGTCATGATGAACGGCTCCGTCACCGACCCGAACGCCGCCCTGTTCAAGAAGGGCGCGCACTCCGTCCTCGACGGCAAGGTGAACATCGGCAAGGAGTACGACACCAAGGAGTGGAAGCCGGAGAACGCCAACACCAACATGGCGGGCGCGCTCTCGGCGCTCGGCAAGGACAAGGTGATCGGCGTCTACTCCGCCAACGACGGCATGGCCGGCGGCATCATCACCGCCCTCAAGGCGGCCGGCCTGTCCCCCCTGCCCCCCGTGACCGGCCAGGACGCGGAGCTCGCCGGTGTGCAGCGCATCGTGGCGGGTGAGCAGTTCATGAGCGTCTACAAGCCGTACGCGCCGGAGGCCTCGGCCGCCGCCGAGATGGCCGTCGCCCTCGCCAAGCACGAGAAGATCGACGGCATCGTCAACCAGAACGTCGACAGCCCGACCACCAAGGGCGTCCCGTCCGTGCTGATCCCGGTCGTCTCGCTCACCAAGGCCAACATCAAGGACACCGTCGTCAAGGACGGCGTCTACACGGCCGACGAGATCTGCACCGACAAGTACGCGGCCGCCTGCGCCGCCGTCGGCCTGAAGTAAAGAGCCCCGAACGGCCGGCCCGAGTGGCCGGCCCGAAGGCCCGTCGACCCGAAAGGGACGACCCACGCCTGTCCGGCGCCCCGCCCCCTTTCCCCGCCAACCGCGGGGCGCCGGTACAGAAACGTTTTTCCCGCAATTCGGGGGCCTCGGCCCCCACAGCCCCATTCGCGTTCCTGCTCTTTTGCACGACATCCCCGCCGGTCAGGCGGCGAAGGAGATGGTTCATGTGTCCGCTGCGCCCGTGCTGGCGTTGCGAGGGGTCTCGAAGCGGTTCGGCGCCGTCCAGGCCCTGACCGACGTAGAACTCGAGATCCACTCCGGTGAGGTGGTCGCCCTCGTCGGTGACAACGGCGCCGGCAAGTCCACGCTGGTCAAGACGATCGCCGGCGTGCACCCGATCGATGACGGAGTCATCGAGTGGGAGGGCCGCCCGGTCTCCATCAGCAAGCCCCACGACGCCCAGAACCTGGGCATCGCGACGGTCTACCAGGACCTCGCGCTGTGCGACAACATCGACGTCGTCGGCAACCTCTTCCTCGGCCGCGAGCTCAAGCGCCGCGGCATCCTCGACGAGGTGGAGATGGAGCGCCGCGCCCGCGAGCTCCTGACCACCCTGTCCATCCGGATCCCCAGTGTCCGGATCCCCATCGCCTCGCTGTCCGGCGGTCAGCGCCAGACCGTGGCGATCGCCCGTTCGATGCTCGGCGAGCCCAAGCTCGTCATCCTCGACGAGCCGACGGCGGCCCTCGGCGTCGAGCAGACCGCCCAGGTCCTCGACCTGGTGGAGCGGCTGCGCGAGCGCGGCCACGCCGTCATCCTCATCAGCCACAACATGGCCGATGTGAAGGCCGTCGCCGACAAGGTGGCGGTGCTGCGGCTGGGCCGCAACAACGGCGTCTTCAGCGTCGCCGACACCTCGCAGGAAGAGATCATCTCCGCCATCACCGGGGCCACGGACAACGCCGTGACCCGCCGGGCGGCCCGCACCGGGGAGGCCCGCAAGTGAGCACCCAGAACCCTGCCGCCGATCCGCTGGGCAAGGGCCCCGCGGGCCGGACGGAACACGTCGACCCGGTCAACCCGGCCGCCGCGTCCGACGCCATCCCGGCCGTCGACCCCCGCCTGCTCGTCCGCGAGCAGGGCCTGGCCGGCTACCTCAGCGAGTTCGGCCGCAAGATGAAGGCCGGCGACCTCGGCTCCATCCCGGTCGTCCTCGGCCTGATCATCATCTGGGGCATCTTCCAGGGGTTGAACGCGAACTTCCTCTCCCCGGAGAACCTCACCAACATCGCGATCACCATGGTCGCCACCGGCATGATGGCCGTCGGCATCATCTTCGTGCTGCTGCTCGGCGAGATCGACCTCTCGGTCGGCTCGGTCAGCGGCGTCTCGGGCGCGATCGTCGCCGTCCTCGCCGTCACCCACGGCGTGAACGAGTGGCTCGCGATCCTGGCCGCCGTCGCGGGCGGCGCGCTGATCGGCGCCCTCCACGGCTTCTTCTTCGCCCGGATCGGCGCCCCGGCCTTCGCCGTCACCCTGTCGGGCCTGCTGTTCTGGTCCGGCGCGATGCTGCAGATCCTCGGCAGCAACGGCACCATCAACCTCGACTCCGAGGGCGTGGTCGGCCAGTTGACCACGTACTTCTTCACGGACGTGGCCGCCGGCTACGGGCTCGCCGCGGTGGCGGTGGCGGCGTACTTCCTCGCCACCTTCTTCGACAACCGCCGCCGCCAGGCCGCGGGCGTCCCCTCCCGGCCGGTCGGCGAGATCGTGCTGCGCACCGGCGTGCTCGCGGTGTTCACCTTCGGCCCGGCCGCGGTGTTCAACCAGTACAAGGGCCTGCCCCTCGCGGTGGTGCTGTTCCTGGTCGTCCTCGTCGGCACGGACTTCGTGCTGCGCCGCACGACCTTCGGGCGCAACGTCTTCGCGCTCGGCGGCAGCGTCGAGGCCTCCCGGCGCGCGGGCATCAACGTCACCGGCATCCGCATCGCGGTCTTCGCCATCGCCGGCACCTTCGCCGCCGTCGGCGGGCTCTTCTGGGCCTCCAAGATCGCGGCCGCCAACCAGAGCGCCGGCGCCGGCGACCTGCTGATGAACGTGATCGCGGCGGCCGTCATCGGCGGCACCAGCCTCTTCGGCGGCCGGGGCCGGACCTGGAACGCCCTCCTCGGCGTCATGGTCATCACCTCGATCCAGTACGGTCTGGCCCTGGAAGGCATCGCGACGCCGATCCAGTACATGATCACCGGCGCGGTCCTGCTGGCCACCGTGGTCATCGACTCGGTCACCCGCAAGACACAGAAGACGGCGGGACGCGCCTGACGGCAGTGCCGCAGGCGTGACCCGGCGGTAAGAACCGTCACAGTGCCCGGTGCCACTCTTCGTGGCGCCGGGCACACGTGCGTACATGTGTGCGTACGCCTGTGCGGGTATGCGCCCGTTTGGGATGTGTGATTTCCCGGGGGTGTGTACAGGTATGACAAAGGCGCGTGGCCGTCCCGGTACCGCCCGATGATGCTCGTCGCGAGCGGAACATTAGACTCGACAGACCAGCAAGCAACTGCAAGGAGGCACGGGTGCTGCTGACCCGCATCAAGGGACCGCGCGATCTGGACCGGCTCAGCCAGGAGGAGCTCTCCCAGCTCGCCGACGAGATCAGGTCCTTCCTCGTCGACGCCGTCTCCAAGACCGGCGGGCACCTCGGCCCCAACCTCGGCGTGGTCGAACTGACGATCGCCCTGCACCGGGTCTTCGACTCGCCCAAGGACAAGGTCCTCTTCGACACCGGCCACCAGGCCTACGTCCACAAGCTGCTCACGGGCCGCCAGGACTTCGGCGGCCTGCGCACCAAGGGCGGCCTGTCCGGCTACCCCTCGCGCGCCGAGTCCGAGCACGACGTGATCGAGAACTCGCACGCCTCCACGGTGCTGGGCTGGGCCGACGGCCTCGCCAAGGCCAACGAGGTGCTCCGGCGCGAGGACCACCACGTCGCCGCCGTCATCGGCGACGGCGCCCTGACCGGCGGCATGGCCTGGGAGGCGCTGAACAACATCGCCGCCGCCAAGGACCGCCCGCTCGTCATCGTCGTCAACGACAACGAGCGCTCCTACGGCCCCACCATCGGCGGCCTCGCCAACCACCTGGCCACCCTGCGCACCACGGACGGCTACGAGCGCTTCCTCGCCCGCGGCAAGGAGCTCCTGGAGCGCACTCCGGTCGTCGGCAAGCCGCTCTTCGAGACCCTGCACGGCGCCAAGAAGGGCCTCAAGGACTTCATCGCCCCGCAGGGCATGTTCGAGGACCTCGGACTCAAGTACATCGGCCCCATCGACGGCCACGACATCGAGGCCCTGGAATCGGCCCTCCAGCGCGCCAAGCGGTTCAGCGGCCCGGTCATCGTGCACTGCCTCACCCAGAAGGGCCGCGGTTACACCCCGGCGCTGGAGCACGAGGCGGACCGCTTCCACGCGGTCGGTGTGATCCACCCGGACACCGGCCTGCCCGTGAAGACCGCCGCCGCCAGCTGGACCTCCGTCTTCGCCGACGAGATGGTCAAGCTCGGCCACGAACGCGAGGACATCGTCGGCATCACCGCCGCCATGCTCCACCCGGTCGGCCTCAACAAGTTCGCCGAGGCCTTCCCGGACCGCATCTACGACGTCGGCATCGCCGAGCAGCACGCCGCGACGTCCGCGGCCGGCCTCGCCACCGGCGGCGTCCACCCCGTCTTCGCGGTCTACGCGACCTTCCTCAACCGCGCCTTCGACCAGGTCCTGATGGACGTGGCCCTGCACAAGTGCGGGGTCACCTTCGTCCTGGACCGTGCGGGCGTCACCGGCGACGACGGCGCCTCGCACAACGGCATGTGGGACATGTCCATCCTCCAGGTCGTCCCGGGCCTGCGCCTCGCCGCCCCGCGCGACGCCGAGCAGCTGCGCGCGCAGCTGCGCGAGGCCGTCGACGTCAAGGACGCGCCGACCGTCGTGCGCTACTCCAAGGGCGTCGTCGGCCCCGCCGTCCCCGCCGTCGGCCGGATCGGCGGCATGGACGTGCTGCGCGCCCCCGCGCCGGAGGTCACCCGGCCGGACGTACTGCTCGTCTCGGTGGGCGCCCTCGCCCCCATGTGCCTGGAGATCGCCGCCCTGCTCGACAAGCAGGGCATCTCCACCACCGTGGTCGACCCGCGCTGGGTCAAGCCCGTGGACGAGGCGTTGGCCCCGCTCGCCGAGCAGCACCGCGTGGTCGTCACCGTCGAGGACAACGGCCGTACCGGCGGTGTGGGCGCCGCCGTCTCGCAGGCCCTGCGCGACGCGGGTGTCGACGTACCGCTGCGCGACTTCGGCATCCCGCAGCGCTTCCTCGACCACGCGCTGCGCAAGGAGATCCTGGCCGAGATCGGGCTCACCGCGCCCGATATCGCCCGGCAGGTCACCGGCCTGGTGGCCAAGTTGGACGGCCGCTACGACAGCGCACCGGCCGCCACCGTCGACTGACGGACCGGCCGCGCGCGGTTGCGTGTGACGGGCCGGGAGATCACCCTTGAGGGGGTGGGCCTCCCGGCCCGTTCTCGTGTGCCTCGTCACCAGCCGGAGGTGCGTCGGTGAGCAGGAACCTGAAAAGCCCCTTCCGGACGAAGACGGTGGAGCAGTCCATCCGCGACACGGAGGAGCCGGAACACGCGCTCCGCAAGTCGCTCTCCGCCTGGGACCTGACGGTCTTCGGGGTCGGCGTCATCATCGGCACCGGCATCTTCGTCCTCACGGGCATCGCGGCGCGCAACAACGCCGGACCCGCCACCGCCCTCGCCTTCGTCGCGGCGGGCATCGTCTGCGCCCTCGCGGCACTGTGCTACGCGGAGTTCGCCTCCACCGTGCCGGTGGCCGGTTCGGCGTACACCTTCTCCTACGCCTCGATCGGCGAGCTGCCCGCCTGGATCATCGGCTGGGACCTCGTACTGGAGTTCGCTCTCGGTACCGCCGTCGTGGCCGTCGGCTGGTCCGGGTACGTGCGCCACCTGCTGAGCACCAACCTCGGCTGGGACCTCCCCGCAGCCCTGTCGGGGCCCGACGGGGGAGGCACCTTCGACCTGTTGGCCTTCCTGCTGGTCCTGGTACTGACCGCGATCCTGGTCGTGGGGACGAAGCTGTCGGCCCGGATCACCGCGATCGTCGTCGCCATCAAGGTGACGGTGGTGCTGCTCGTCATCGTCGCCGGCCTGTTCTTCATCAAGGCGGACAACTACAAGCCGTTCATCCCGCCGGCCCAGGAGCAGCCCCCGGGCAGCGGCTGGAAGGCGCCCCTGGTGCAGCTGATCTTCGGCTACGCCCCCACCAACTTCGGCGTCATGGGCATCTTCACCGCGGCCTCCCTCGTCTTCTTCGCCTTCATCGGCTTCGACGTGGTGGCCACCGCGGCGGAGGAGACCAAGAACCCCCAGCGGGACATGCCGCGCGGCATCCTCGGTTCGCTGATCATCTGCACGGTGCTCTACGTCGCCGTGACGCTGGTGGTCACCGGCATGCAGAAGTACACGCAGATGTCGGCCACCGCCCCGCTCGCCGAAGCCTTCAAGTCGGTGAACCAGCCCTTCTTCTCGGGCGCCATCAGCCTCGGGGCGTCCGTCGGCCTGATCACGGTGTGCATGATCCTGCTGCTCGGCCAGACCCGTGTGTTCTTCGCGATGAGCCGTGACGGACTGCTGCCCCGCTTCTTCTCCGTCACCCACCCGAAGTACCGCACGCCCTACCGGGCGACCATCACGCTCGGCGTGATCATCGCCGTCGTCGCGGGCTTCACGAGCCTGGAGAAGCTCGCCGAACTGGTCAACATCGGCACGCTGTTCGCATTCGTGGTCGTCGCCCTCGGCGTGATCGTCCTGCGCCGCACCCGTCCGGACCTGCACCGGTCGTTCCGGACGCCGTGGGTGCCGCTGGTGCCCATCCTGTCGATCGCCGCGTCCGTGTGGCTGATGCTCAACCTGCCCGCCGAGACCTGGCTGCGGTTCGGCGTCTGGATGGTCATCGGCTTCGTCGTCTACTTCCTGTACAGCCGCCGCAACAGCCGCCTCGCCCGCGCCGGCCAGGACGCGAAGTTCTAGGTCCTGTCCTGGTCGTCTGATCGTCTGATCGGCGAAGGGCGCGGGCGCGGCAGCCGGTTCAGCCCTTGGCGGGGGAGTCCTTCGCCGAAGCGGGGATCTTCTGGTCCGCGCGCAGGGCGTCCCACAGCTGGGAGGCCTGGGGCTGGGCGACGACCACCCGGTTCCGGTCGACCTTGTCGTAGTCGACCGGCAGCATGATGGTCTCCATCGTGGCCGGGTCGACGCCCTTCATGCTCTGCGCGAAGTCGGCCAGGGCGGTCAGCGAGGCGAGCTGGGAGTCGGTGGTGAGCGACTTGGTGCCGGCGTCCGCCAGCTTGTAGAGCCGAGCCGGGTTGCCGAGGGCGTCCTGGTTCTTCATCTCGGCCAGCATCGCCAGCATGAACTTCTGCTGGAGGCCTATGCGTCCGAGGTCGCTGCCGTCGCCGTAGCCGTAGCGGGTACGGACGAACTTGAGGGAATCGGTGCCGTTCAGCCGGTGGGTGCCCGCGTCCAGCTTGAGGCCGCCCTTGGCTCCGCTCATCGGCTTGTCGAGGGTGACGGTGACCCCGCCGAGGGCGTCCACGAGGTCCTTGAAGCCGGCGAAGTCCACCTCGACGAAGTGGTCCACGCGGATCCCGGAGAGCTGTTCGACGGTCTTGACCACGCAGGCCGGGCCGGCCACCGAGTAGACGGAGTTGAACATGACCCGGTTCGCGGCCGGCACGGTGGCCCCGTCCCCGTCCTTGCACTCGGGCCGGCTGATCAGGGTGTCGCGGGGGATGCTGACCGCGGTGGCCCTGGACCGGCCCTCCGGTATGTGGACCAGCATCGCGGTGTCGGAGCGCGCTCCGCTGACGTCGCCGTGGTCCAGGTCCCCGTTGGCGCCGGCCCGTGAATCGGACCCCAGCACCAGGACGTTCTGCGCGTTCTCGACCACCTTGGGCGGCCGGTTGTCCCCGATGGCCCGGTCCAGGTCGACGCTGTCGATGTTGCCGTTGAGGTGGCTGTAGGCCCACCAGCCGGCGCCCGCGGCGCCCAGGACCAGCACGGCGACCACGAGCAGGACGATCCGCAACACTCGGCGCTTGCGCGGGCGTACCCCCCGGTCCGCGGTCCGGCGGCGCCTGCGGGTGGCGGTGTCTTGGGTCATACTGCTCGAATCCTCGGGGGGCCTGGGGCGGATGTCCGAATGCCGCTGCACTATAAGCAGATTTCTAAGTCGAACGGGAGAGCGCTTATCGTCCTCCTGGTCGGTGGTGAAGCGGAAATCCCGGAGTCCGCGAGGCGCCAGGTAAGAGGAGAGGAAGCCGTGGCCCGAGCAACCAGACGCCGTGCCCGACGCGGTGAGACGTCCCGCGAACCCCTGCCGGGTACCGACCCGCGGCCGGGCCGCGCGGCGCCGGTGGCGATCGTCGTGGCCGGCCCCGCGGACGCCGTTCCCCTCATCCGCTCCGAACCGGCCGGCTCCGTGATCGAGGTCGTCTGTCTCGACGGCGGCGGCGACGCCGAACTCCGCGCGTTGGAAGCGGCCGTCACCCAGGCGCGCGGGCGCGGCTGCGCCTTCCCCGGAGAACCGTTCTTCCTCGACGCGGAGGCGGGCAACCTCACCGGCCAGATCCTCGACGCCCTCCACGACATCCGGCCGCTGCGCGTACGGACCCTCGATCCGGATCCCGTTCACGACGGCGTCGACCGCGAACGCAAGCTGCCGGTGGTCAACGAGCCCGAGGCGCGCGGCCGGGTGGCCCGCAGTGCGCTCAGGGCCGCCCGCCGCTACCAGCTGGCCGCCGGCACCCCGGTCTTCGTCGACTGCCGCAGGGCGGGCGCGGAAGCCGGCCTGCCTGCCGAGGCGTCCACGCGCTACCCGCTGCCCACCCGGTGGCTGTCGGCCGGGACGGACGGCCGGCTGTCCGCCTACCTGCCCACGGCCGCCGGCGTGGTCCGCTGGACCGAGGGGGCCACCGAGGCAGAGGGGTGGCGGGGTCCGGAACTGCTCGAAGGCCCGGAACTGATGCCCGGGCTGACCGTGCTACGGGGTCCCGAGGGCTACGCGCACCTGATCGGGCTGAGCCGGACCAAGCGCAGGGAGGGCGGTTTCGCAGTCGAGGTGGTCTGTACGACGCAGTACCAGACGGGCCGTCCGGTCGGCCCCTGGACCTCGATCGGCAACCCCAATGCCGCGAGCTGGCAGAAGGCCCGCGAAGTCGGCTTTCCGGCGGCCACCTTCGACGCCGCGGGCGTCCTGCACCTGTTCGTCCGCAATTTCGGGCACAGCGTCAGCGCGCGGAGGCAGTCGCCCAAGGGGGTCCTGAGCGGCTGGGAAACGCTCGGAGGAATGCGGACCGCCGACGAACTGACCGCCTTCCCGGCCGCCGACGGCGGGGTGCACATGGTGGCAAGGGCGCGTGACGCCCAGGCCGCGGTGCACTGGTACCGGCGGGACGCGGCCTCGGGGTGGGCGGAGGACGGCCGGATCCCGGTGAGCCCGTACCCGGGGAGCCTGTGCGCGGCCCCCGAGGCCGGCCAGGTCCGCTTCCGCTACGCCGGCAGCAACGAGGTCTGCGTCTGGTGGCCGGGCGCGCAGGTGCCGATCGGCCTCGGCGGGCCGGACGGGGTCGGCCCGGTCGGCGGGGTGGCCGGCGCCGACATCCAGGGGTGGGGCTGCACGGTCCTCGTGCGCGGCGGCGCCGGGGGAGTGACGGCCATCGGCGCGCACCCGGACGGGCGGCCCGACACGGGCGTGTGGTGGGCGGAGTCCGGAGAACCCTCTTTGGTTCCACCGGCGGCCGCATTCGATCGCCGGGGCCGTGTGGTGATCGCCACAGTCGGAAGGGACGGAAGGCTGCGTGTCGCCCGCCAGCAACTGGGATCCTCTGGCCTGGAGTTCACTCGCTGGGACGTTCAATAAGAGGTGTTCTGGTGGTTCACACGGGGTTTGGTGACTTCAGTTGTCATCTTGCGCTCTGGCTGGTGTCACATGTGACTTGTTATGGTCGTTGAGCGCCCTTTATCTAAAACATAGGTGAACGTTTGGCGTCACGGTGGCGGCGCCTGCTGTCGCCCGTGCTCGTGGGTTCGAGCGTTGGCGTCCCTGTAGGCCAGGTTCGACGCCGTCGACGACTGAGGGGTTATGTCCAAGCTGTCACTAAAGGCCGTCCAGAAGCTGACCTGCAAAAAGCGGGACGCCTGGTGGACGGTCCTTCTGGTCGACCCGGTGGCGACCCGCCTCGTCTGTCTGTTCGCCCGTTGGAACTTCGTGACGCCCAACCGCGTGACCTGGGCCGCGCTCTACGTGGGCCTCGGCTCGGCCTGGTTCTTCCTCCAGGGCGACTGGCTCTCCCTGTGCATCGGCGCGGCCCTCTACCACGTCAGCTTCATCCTCGACTGCATCGACGGCAAGCTCGCCCGCCTCAAGGGCAACGGCACCATCTTCGGCGGCTGGCTCGACTACGTCTTCGACCGCATCCGCGTGCTCTTCTGCGCGCTGGCCCTGATGGGTGGTCAGTTCCTGCTCCACGACGAGGAGATCTACCTCCTCGCGGCCCTCGCCGTGATCTTCCTCGACATGCTCCGCTACGTGGACGCCCTCCAGATCTACAAGATGCGCATGTCCATGCGGAACAAGATCGAGGCGGTCACCCTCGCCCGCCAGGCGGAGCAGGGGCTCGAGGAGGAGGAGCGCAAGGTCGTCTTCATCGAAGACCTGCTGCGCGAGAACCCCCTGGGCGAGGCCGACGCACTCAAGCGGGAGAAGGCCGAGACCGACCGGGCCGAGGTCATCGACCTGCACCAGCAGTTCCGCGAGCGCTTCCCCTGGTACGCGCGGGTCCGCCACGCCCTGGTGCAGAGCCGCATCCGGCCGCACCTCATCAGCGGCATCGAGTTCCAGATGTTCATCTTCATCGTGGGCCCGGTCATCGGCCACGTGCTGTGGACCACCGCCGTGTCGGCCGTGCTGATGGGCGCCTTCGAGCTCGTCATCATGTTCAAGTTCTGGCTCTCCACCCGCGACTTCACGCGCACGATGGAACGGCTCGACCCGGGCAACACCCCCTCGCGCGCCGGTTCCATCGCCCCCCACCTGCACGCCGGACGCCACCGTCGCCGCGGCGAGGACGACGCGCGCGCGATGCGGGCCGACCAGATGTTCCCCGCGCCCGAGCCGTACGAGGACCCCGGCTTCCAGCCGTACCCGCGGCCCTACACGGACGAGTACACGGGTGGTGTGACCGACACCATGCAGCTGCACAAGATCCCGTCCCAGCCGTCGCCGCGACCTGACTACGCCGAACCGGAGCGCCACCCCAGATGAGCTTCCCGGTCGACCCGTCGCAGTACCGCGTCACCATCGTCATCCCGGCCTTCAACGCGAGCGCCACGCTCGCCCGAGCGCTCCAGTCGGCCCTGGCCCAGACGCACCGCGGCATCGAGGTGCTCGTCGTCGACGACTGCTCCACCGACAACACCCTCGGGGTCGCCCGCCAGTTCGCCGGCCGGGACGGCCGGGTCCGCGTCATCGAGCGGCCGCACAACAGCGGCGGCTGCGGCGCCCCCCGCAACAACGGCATCGAAGCCGCATCCGGCCAGTTCGTGATGTTCCTCGACGCGGACGACGAGCTTCCGCTCAAGGCCGTCGAGACGCTGCTCTCCTCCGCCCTCACGACGGGGTCCGAGGTCACCGCCGGCCGTGTCGTACGCATCAACCTCGCCACCGACGAGATCACCGTCTGGCAGCCGCAGCTGTACCCCGCCGAGCAGACGGTGGGGGGCCTGGGGGCCATGCCGGAGCTCTTCGAGGACCCGATCGCGGCCGGCAAACTGTACCGCCGCGACTTCCTCGACAGCTTCGGCATCCGCTTCCCCGAGGGCGTCTTCTTCGAGGACACGTACTTCTCCACCGTCGCGAACTACCACGCCCGGTCCCTGACCCTCCTCGCCACCCCCGTCTACCGGTGGATGTGGGAGCGGGAGTCGGACCAGCCCTCGATCACCAACCGGCGGGGCGAACTGCGCAGCATCCGCGACCGCATCATGGTCCACCAGTACACCGACAGCTTCCTGTACAGCGTGGGCCGCCCGGACCTGCTGGCCCGCAAGGCCGCCAAGTTCCTCTCGCACGACCTGCGTCTCTACACCCCCGAGCTGCGCACCGGCGACCGCGCCTACCACAACGGTTTCCTGGCCGCCGTGGCCCCGTACCTGCGCACGCTCGAACCCGCCGCATTCGAGCTGTGCGGACCCATGGAGCGGGTGCGTGCCTTCGGGCTGATGCACGGCCGGGTCGACATCGCGGTCTCGGCCTCCGACTACATGCGCCGCCGCAGCGTCATCAGCTCCGACATCGTCGAGCGGGACGGCCGGGTGTTCTGGTCGGCGTCGCTGCTCGGCCACCCCGACGCCGAGCGGTTCCTCGAGGTCACCGAGCTGGAGCTGACCGGCCAGAAGCTCGCCGACGCCCGCCTGTACAACCAGGCGACGTCGGTCGAGCTGGTCGACGGCGAACTGCACATCTCGGGCGCGATACGCAACCAGTTCGGCCGGTTCCGCCCCGACGACAAGGTCGAGCTCATCGCGGTGCTGCGGCGACGCAGCACCAAGACGGACTACCGCTTCCCCGTCAGCGGCGTGGAGATCGACGCGGACTGGATCCGCTACCACAGCACGGTGGACCTCGCCTCCGCCGTGGACAAGGCCGACCAGGCGGGCCACTGGAACTTCTTCGTCCAGCTCCGCCACGACGGCGAACGCGCCTCCACCGCCCTGAACATCAGCGGCCTCGACGTCACCGGCCTGCGCCACCCCGGCAAGGCCGGCGTCCTGGAGGTCTACGAGACCGTCAGCGGCAACCTGGGCCTGCGCCCGGAGACCGAGCGACGGCAGGTCACCACCTCCGAGCGGGGCACCCCCTGGCTGTGGTGGCAGGACGTCGCCCCGGCCGTCCCGGCCGCGCCGCCCGAGCAGTACGAGGCGGCGATCGTGGTCCAGTGCCACAACGACGAGTACCACCTGCGCGAGTTCCTCTCCTCGCTCGTCGCGCAGCGCAGCTTCCCCGTCACCCAGGTGGTGTTCGTCGACGACGGGTCGAGCGACAGCACCGCGCAGCAATTGGCGGCCTTCGCGGCCTACTACCGCAACGCCCTCGTCGTCACCCAGCACCGCCTCGGCGTGCGCACCGCCTTCGACCACGGGCTGCGGTACGTCGCGGCCCCCTACGTGATGTTCGCACGCGCCCGGGACATCCTCGGCGAGGACTCCGTCGGCAGGCTGCTCACCGCGGCCCGCCGGGTCCGGGGTGCCGACGTGGTCGTGGGCCAGGCGGACAACTTCCCGGGCCCGTGGCGCGGCGCGGACGAGCCGTGGCAGCGGTACTTCAGTGCCAAGCAGCCCGTCCGCAGACTGGCGGACGCACCGTACCTGGTCTTCTCCACGCTGCTCGGCGGGAAGCTCTTCAAGACCTCCCACGTCCGTACGCACGGCTTCCGCTGCGGCCCGGGCCCCGGCCCCGAGGACGACTGGTTCACCGTCCCGGCCGTGCTCTACGCGAAGTCGGTGACCACCGCACCGGACGCGCGCTTCTTCGAACGCGAGGAGCAGAAGCAGGACTCGCTCTTCGACCACCCCTGGAACGACCCCGTCAAGGCGGTGGACCGGGTCCGCCTGGCCGCGTACGTCCTGGACTCGGTCCACGGAGCCCCGGCCCGCGTCGTGCGCCTGGCCCAGCGCTTCGTGGTCCGTACGACCCAGCCCTACGTCCGCAACATGCACAGGATCATGAGCAGACCGGAGCTCGCCGCGGTCCTGCCCCTGCTGAGATCCGTCTACGGCCCGATACCCGACGACGTGATCCTCCAGTACGCGACGCATCCCCAGTCCAGGGTCCAGCACCACGCGATCGTCACGGGCAACCTCGACCTCTTCGCCGACCCGCTCGGCAAGCCCGACTACCTGCCCACCCTCTTCCTCGACGAACAGGGGATGTACCGCAGGCTCGCGAGCGACCCGGTGCAGACCAGGCTGCTGCGCATCCAGCGGGCCGGCGCCGTCCTGGAGACGTTCGTCTGGGACGACGACGAGATGCATTTCGAAGGGCTCCTCGTCTTCTCCGGCGTGGACATCGACACCGCCTTCACCAACCGCGTCCAGCTGGTGCTGTCCGACGGGGAGCGGGAGGTGACCATTCCCGTGGAGCAGGTCTACCGGCGCGACCGCTGGCGTACCCGCAAGAACCAGGACTGGCTCTCCGGCTGGCGCGCCACGGTCCGCCCGTCGGCGCTCGACACGCTGCGCAACGCGGAGCTGACCCTGACCGTCCGCGTGCTCAGCGGCGACCTCCACCACGACATCCACGTGGCGGCCCGGCAGATGCTGCACCGCTTCAAGGGGGTGCACACCTCGGGACGGCAGCGCTTCGTCCTGTCGATCGACGACGACGAACAGGTCACCGTCCGCTGGGTGCGCGGCTTCCTGGCCCGGCGCAAGGACAAGCTGCGCCGGTTCGGCCGGGAACTGCGCAACTCGCTCCCGGGCCGCCCCGGCTGGCGCACCCGCCTGATGTACTGGCTGACCTACCCCTACCTGCACGGCCGGGGCATATGGATCATCGGCGAGCGCGAGGACACCGCGCAGGACAACAGCTACCACCTGTTCGCCTGGATCCGGCAGAACCGGCCCAAGTGCAAGATCTACTACTCCCTCAACGGAGACTCCCCCGACTGGGACAAGGTCGCCCGCTTCGGGCAGGTCATCGACCGGCTGTCGTGGAAGCACCGGGCGTACCTGCTCCACGCGGAACGCCTGATCAACGCCTACGACCTGGAGGCCTACCTCGGCTTCCCGGGCCTGCACAAGCGCGCCTTCCTGCGGGGCTACGGCGACCTGCTGCGCTACAAGCGGGTCTTCCTCCAGCACGGTGTCGTCTACAACGACGTCGTCGCCTCGGTCCACGGCCAGGCCACCAACGTCGACATGGTGCTCACCACGGGGCGCAGCGAGCGGTCCTACTACGCCGAGCACTGCGGCTACGGGTACCAGCGCGTCGCGGCGACCGGCCTGCCGCGCTTCGACGCCCTGGAGCCGGTGCCCGGGCTGCGACGGGTGCTGGTCATGCCGACCTGGCGCCGGGACATCGTGGCACCGTCCTACAACAAGGCGGCCAAGCCCGAGATCCCGTTCCCCGCGTCCGAGTACTACCGGTTCTTCTCCTCGCTGCTGCGCAACGAGCGGCTGCTGAAGGCGCTCCAGTACTACGGCGTCGAGCTGGAGTTCATGCCGCACTACGAGATCCGGCCCTACCTCAACCACTTCAAGATCGACCATCCGTCGATCACCGTGTCCTCGACCGGCCGGGACGTGCAGCTCGCGATGCGCGAGTGCTCGATGCTGGTCACCGACTACTCGTCCGTCTTCTTCGACGTGGCCTACATGGGCAAGCCCGTCGTCTACACGAACTTCGACGACGAGTCCTTCTACAGCAAGCACTACAAGCGCGGCTACTTCGACCTGGCGCGCGACGGCTTCGGTCCGGCCTGCCGTACCGTCGACCACGCGGTCGACGAGATCATCGCGACCATGGGCCGGGACTTCGAGGTGGAGCCCCGGTACCGGCAGCGCGCCGAGGAGTTCTTCGTCCTGCGCGACACCTCGAACTGCGAGCGCGCCTACCAGGTGATCGAAACGATGGATGCGAACGCCGTGGGTGACCAGCGGGCGCAGCTGTACCTCGGAGCACGCGGCTTCGGGGAGTTCTGAGAGGTACGTGACAGTCGCACCATGACGTCGGTATTCCTGGCGGGCGAATCCACCGTCTGTGACCGCCAGCGCAGCAGGGCCCCCATGGCCGGTTGGGGCCAGGCCCTGCCCCTGTTCCTCCACGGGCCCGCGGTGATCAATTGCGCGCGGGCCGGGGCGAGCAGCACGAGCTTCGTGCAGCGCGGGCGCCTGGGGTGGATCCTGGAGCAGATCACCCCCGGCGACCTGCTGCTGATCTCCTTCGGCCTCAACGACATGAAGCCGGGGGAGGACGTGTTCGCCGCGCCCTTCGAGGGGTTCCAGGCCAATCTGCGGCACTACGTGAACGAGGCGCGGGACCGGGGCGCGCACCCGGTGCTCGTCACTCCCCACGAGCGGCGGGTGTTCGACCGGTTCGGCAACATGCGCCGACCGCTGCACCTGTACCCGGCCGCGATGCGCGAGGTGGCCGTGCGGCTGTCGGTACCTCTGATCGACCTGAACGAGTGGAGCGTCGCCTGGTGGCGGCAGGCCGGCCCGGAAGGCACCAGGGCGATATTCCTGCACCTGGCACCGGGGGAGCACCCCAACTACCCCGAGGGCGTGGCCGACAACACCCACCTGCGGGACGCCGGCGCGATCGAGTGTGCCCGCTTCGTCGCGAACGAGATGCGGGCGCGGGTCCTGCTGCCGGCCGCCTGCTTCCGGAACGTGGAGACGGCCCTCGACCCCGCCCGGGCCCTGGAGTTCCCCGACGACGCCGCCTTCGCGTACCTGACCAAGACCCGGACCACGGGAGGCAGGCGATGAGCGGCTGGTTCCCGCTGGTCCGCGCCTGGGTCGCGCAGGGCCCGTACTCGGGTGTGGTCGACCTGGCGGCCACCGCCGATCCGGCGCTCGCGCTCGTACCCGGGCAGCGCTTCCGGCTCGCCATGACGGTGACCCCGAGCGGCGGGGCCCACCGGACGTACGGCTACCTCCTGGGCGAGGACCTGGGCGACGCGGTGGTCCTGGAGGAGCTGCAGCACCTGCGCCGGCTGCCCAACGGCAGGTACGCCGCCTTCGCCCCGCAGACCCGGGCGATCACCGCCGACTGCGTGGTCAGGGTGCGGGACGACGCCCCGGACGGCTCCGTCGTGATGCCGCGCGTCGTGGTCGGCCTCATGATCGCCCAGGGCGACAAACTCGTCCCGTCCGCCGGTATCGAGGACCGCGGTTTCCACGTGCGCCGCCGGGTGGTCCCCGGCCGGCCGCTGCTCCTCGCCCCGGGCGGACACGTCACCCTGCCCGGATCAACCGCCGACGGGCTGAGACTGAGCGCGGTCTCCCCCGCCCGCCGCGGAAGGCTCAGCTGCGCCCCCGACGGGTCGCTCACCTACCAGGCGCCCGCGTCCTACCAGGGTTACGACCGGTTCACCTGCACCTACGAGGACCTCGCGGGGCACACCCATCCGTCAGAGGTGGTCATCCACATCGGTGACCTCGGCATGTCCCCGGGGGCGCTGAATGTCTTCCACGGCTAGAAGGACCGCCCTGGCGGTCGTGCTGACGACGGCCCTCGCCCTGACGGGCTGTTCGGGCCCGGCGGGTACCCCGGACGGCCGGGACTCCCCGGACGAGCAGGTCCGCGACGTCGTCCTGCCCCAGGGCGTCGGCTACCGCACGTTCGTCCGGAAACTCGACGGCCGCTCGCCCTCGCACGTCCACGTGCTGACCATCGCCCCCGACGCCCGGGCCCGGGTGGGCGGCCTGCACGGCGCCAACCTCGCGAGCGCCGAGACGGTACGGGAGATGGCCGGGTCGGCCGGGGCGCTGGCAGCCGTCAACGCCTCCTACTTCGACATCCACACCGGCAAGTACTACAGCGGATACGAAGGCGATCCACTGGGTCTGTACGCCGAGGGCGGCAAGGTGCTCAGCGAGGCGACGAACGGCCGGCCGGCCCTGCTCCTCGGATACACCGGCGGCCGGCTCGATGCCCGCGTCGACGAGATCACCACCGAGGAGCAGGTGACGTCGGACGACGGTGAAGCCCACGAACTGGACGGTTTCAACCGGGTCCCGGGCCGCGTACTGGGTTGCGGAGGGGTCGGTGGCGACCGGCTGTCCGACACCGAGGAACCGATGCAGGAGCCGTACGGCGGGCTGTGCACGGACACGAGCGAGCTCGTGGTGTTCACGCAGGAGTGGGGCGACTGGACTCCGCCCGGCCCCCCGGGCAGCATGGAGGCGCTGCTCGACGCCGACGGGCGGGTGGTGGGCGTACGCAAACCGGCCGGCGGGAGCATGCCGAAGAACGGCAGCACGCTCTACGCGATCGGGTCCGGCGTCGACTGGCTGCGCACCCACGCGCCCAAGGGCAGTGTGGTCACGCCCTCGGTGCGGATGAAGGACGCGATGGGGCGGACGGTGCCCGGGCCCGTCGACACGGCGGTCGGTGGACGCTACCGGCTGCTGCGTGACGGCGTGTCCGCGCTCGGGGAAAACGCCGCGCTCACCAGGAGGGCCCCGCGCACGGCGGCCGGAGTCACCGCGGACGGCACCCTCCTCCTGGTGACGGTCGACGGCCGGGAATCCCGGGTGAGCGCCGGGGCCACGCTCAGCGAGGCCGCAGACCTCATGGCCTCGCTCGGCGCCGAGAACGCCGTCGGCCTCGACGGCGGCGGATCCACGACCGTGGTCGTGGGCGGGAAACTGCGCAACAGGCCCCGGGAGACCGCGGGCCAACCGGTCACGGAACGGCCCGTGGCCAACGCGCTGGCGCTCTTCGACCACTGAGCGCCCCGGCGCTGCCGCCGGAAACGGCCGATGCCGCACCACCCGCCGGGGTGGTGCGGCATCGGCCGTTTCGCGCCGGGACGACCCGTCAGGCCGGGACGCTCGCCAGGCCGGGCGCGAGGAACTTCTTGCCGTTCACCCGCTCGGAGACGCCTTCGCGGTCCAGGTACGGCGTGATGCCGCCCAGGTGGAAGGGCCAGCCGGCGCCCGTGATGAGGCAGAGGTCGATGTCCTGGGCCTCGGCCACGACACCCTCCTCCAGCATCAGGCCGATCTCCTGCGCCACCGCGTCCAGGACGCGGTCGCGCACCTGCTCCTCGGTCAGGACCGAGTCGCCCTGCACCAGGAGCGCGGCGACCTCGGGGTCCAGCTCCGGCTTGCCGGAGTCATAGACGTAGAAGCCGCGCTTGCCGGCCTCGACGACCCGCTTGAGGTTCGGGGAGACGGTGAAGCGCTCCGGGAAGGCGCGGTTCAGCGTCTCGGAGACGTGCAGGCCGATCGCCGGGCCCACGAGCTCCAGCAGCACCAGCGGGGACATCGGCAGACCGAGGGGCTCGATGGCCTTCTCCGCGGTCTCGACCGGGGTGCCCTCGTCGATGACGTTCTGGATCTCGCCCATGAAGCGGGTCAGGATGCGGTTCACGACGAACGCCGGGGCGTCCTTGGTGAGGACCGCGGTCTTCTTCAGCTTCTTGGCCACGCCGAAGGCCGTCGCCAGCGAGGCGTCGTCCGTCTGCTCACCGCGGACGATCTCCAGCAGCGGGAGGATCGCGACGGGGTTGAAGAAGTGGAAACCGACCACGCGCTCGGGGTGCTGGAGCTTGGAGGCCATCTCCGACACCGACAGCGAGGAGGTGTTGGTGGCGAGGATCGCGTGCGCCGGGGCGACCGCCTCGACCTCCGCGAACACCTTCTGCTTGACGGACATCTCCTCGAACACGGCCTCGATGATGAAGTCCGCGTCCGCGAAGCCCTCGGCCTTGTCCAGGACACCGCTCACCAGGGCGGTCAGGCGGTTCGCCTTGTCCTGGTTGATGCGGCCCTTGCCGAGCAGCTTCTGGATCTCGGCGTGGACGTAGCCGACGCCCTTGTCCACCCGCTCCTGGTCGATGTCGGTGAGGACCACCGGCACCTCCAGGCGGCGCAGGAACAGCAGCGCCAGCTGCGAGGCCATCAGGCCCGCGCCGACGACGCCGACCTTGGTGACCGGACGGGCCAGCGACTTGTCCGGGGCGCCCGCCGGGCGCTTGGCGCGCTTCTGCACCAGGTTGAAGGCGTAGATGCCCGAGCGCAGTTCACCGCCCATGATGAGGTCGGCGAGGGCCTTGTCCTCGGCGTCGAAACCGGCCTGGAGGTCGCCGTCCTTGGCCGCGGCGATGATCTCCAGCGCGCGGTAGGCGGCCGGAGCGGCTCCGTGCACCTTGGAGTCCGCGAGGAAGCGGCCCTTGGCGACGGCCGCGTCCCAGGCGTCACCGCGCTCGATCTCGGCGCGGACGACCTCGGTGGTGCCGTTCAAGACGTTCGCGGTCCACAGGAGCGACTGCTCCAGGAAGTCCGCGCCCTCGAACAGCGCGTCGGCGATGCCCAGGTCGAAGACCTGCTTGCCGCGCAGCTGCTTGTTCTGGTTGAGCGAGTTCTCGATGATGACCGAGACCGCGCGCTCCGCGCCGATGAGGTTCGGCAGCAGGGCGCAGCCGCCCCAGCCGGGAACCAGGCCGAGGAAGACCTCGGGGAGGGAGAAGGCCGGGATGGCCTTCGAGACGGTGCGGTAGGTGCAGTGCAGACCGACCTCGACGCCGCCGCCCATCGCCGCACCGTTGTAGTACGCGAAGGTGGGGACGGCCAGGGCCGACAGGCGCTTGAAGACGTCGTGGCCGCCCTTGCCGATGGCGAGCGCCTCGTCGTGGTTCTTGAGGAGCTCGACACCCTTGAGGTCGGCGCCGACCGCGAAGATGAACGGCTTGCCGGTGATGCCCGCGCCGACGATGGAGCCGGCGGTGGCCTCCTGCTCGACCTGGTCGATCGCCGCGTCCAGGTTGGCGAGGGACTGCGGGCCGAAGGTGGTCGGCTTGGTGTGGTCGAAGCCGTTGTCCAGCGTGATGAGCGCGAAGCGCCCGGCGCCGAAGGGCAGGTCCAGGTGGCGTACGTGCGCCTGGGTCACGACCTCGTCCGGGAACAGCTCGGCCGCGCCCTTGAGGAGCTCAGTGGTGGTGCTCACTTGGCGTCTCCCTCGGAGGTGAAGTGCGGGTTCTCCCAGATGACCGTCGCGCCCATGCCGAAGCCGACGCACATGGTCGTCAGGCCGTAGCGGACGTGCGGCTGCTCCTCGAACTGGCGGGCCAGCTGCGTCATCAGGCGGACGCCGGAGGAGGCGAGCGGGTGGCCGAACGCGATCGCGCCGCCGTACTGGTTGACGCGGGAGTCGTCGTCGGCGATGCCGTAGTGCTCCAGGAAGGCGAGCACCTGGACCGCGAACGCCTCGTTGATCTCGAACAGGCCGATGTCGGAGATCGACAGGCCGGCCTGGGCGAGGGCCTTCTCGGTGGCCGGGATCGGGCCGTAGCCCATGACCTCCGGCTCGACACCCGCGAAGGAGTACGAGACCAGGCGCATCTTGACCGGGAGGTTGTTCTCCCGGGCGAAGTCCTCGGACGCGATGATCGCGGCGGTGGCACCGTCGTTGAGACCGGCGGCGTTGCCCGCGGTGACGCGGCCGTGCGTACGGAACGGGGTCTTGAGGCCGGCCAGGTTCTCCAGCGTGGTGCCCGGGCGCATCGGCTCGTCGGAGGTGACCAGGCCCCAGCCCGTCTCACCCGCGGCCTCGTTGGTGTTGCGCACCGAGATCGGGACCAGGTCCTGCTGGATCTTGCCGTCGGCGTACGCCTTGGCGGCCTTCTCCTGCGAGCGCACGGCGTACTCGTCGGCGCGGAGCTTGGTGATCGTCGGGTACCGGTCGTGCAGGTTCTCGGCGGTCATGCCCATGAACAGGGCGGACTCGTCGACCAGCTTCTCGGAGACGAAGCGCGGGTTGGGGTCGACGCCCTCACCCATGGGGTGGCGGCCCATGTGCTCGACACCGCCGGCGAGGGCGACGTCGTAGGCACCGAAGGCCACACCGCCCGCGACGGCGGTCACGGCGGTCAGCGCGCCGGCGCACATGCGGTCGATCGAGTAGCCCGGGACCGACTGCGGGAGGCCCGCGAGGATGCCGGCCGTGCGGCCCAGCGTCAGGCCCTGGTCACCGATCTGCGTGGTCGCGGCGATGGCGACCTCGTCGATCTTCGCGGGGTCCAGGTCCGGGTTGCGGCGCAGCAGCTCCCGGATCGCCTTCACGACGAGGTCGTCGGCACGGGTCTCGTGGTAGATGCCCTTCGGGCCCGCCTTGCCGAACGGGGTGCGGACGCCGTCGACGAAGACGACGTCCCTGACGGTACGAGGCACGTTGGCTCTCCTCCAGGTGCGGGGTGGCACTGCTGCGCGTGGCGCCGCTCACTGAGCGGGCGCTCACCCGGCCCATGCTACTTGTGAGTAACTCATGTGGACACCCCCGGGCCGCGGAGCGGCGAAGGTCACACCGCGCGCGCCGCCGTCGGGCGCCGAGCGGCCACGCGAAAGCCCCCGGCGCGGGCCGGGGGCTTCGGTGGAGATCAGGCGGTGGCGGCCAGCGCCTCGACCAGGGCCGGGGTGACCTGCTCGACCTGCCACGGGCGGGCGCCGTAGCCGGCCAGGGCCTCGGCCACCGTCTCCGGCTCCAGCCGCTGCGGCGGCTCCCAGCACAGCCGGCGGACCGTGTCCGGGGCGATCAGGTTCTCCTGCGGCAGGTTCAGCCCCTCCGCCAGCGCGGAGACGGCGGCGCGGGCGGCCGACAGCCGCGCGGCCGCGGCCGGGTCCTTATCCGCCCAGGCGCGCGGGGGCGGCGGGCCGGCCGGGGTCGCGCCCGGCTGCGGCAGCTCGCTCTCGGGAAGCGCCCGCGCCCGGTCCACGGCGGCCATCCACTGCTCCAGCTGCCGGCGCCCCATCCGCTGCCCGAAGCCGGGCAGCGCGGACAGCGCGGTGGCGTTTGCCGGAAGGGCCAGGGCCGCCTCGACGATCGCGGCGTCACCCAGCACCTTGCCCGGCGAGACGTCGCGCCGCTGGGCGATCCGGTCGCGCGACTCCCACAGCTCCCGCACGACGGCCATCTGCCGGCGCCGGCGCACCTTGTGCATGCCGGACGTCCGGCGCCACGGGTCCTTGCGGGGCGGGGCGGGCGGCGCGGAGGCGATCGCCTCGAACTCCTGGTGGGCCCATTCCAGCTTGCCCTGCCGGTCCAGTTCCTTCTCCAGCGCGTCCCGCAGGTCCACCAGCAGCTCCACGTCGAGCGCCGCGTAGCGCAGCCACGGTTCGGGGAGCGGGCGGGTGGACCAGTCGACCGCGGAGTGGCCCTTCTCCAGTACGTAGCCCAGCACGCCCTCGACCATCGCGCCCAGCCCGACCCGCGGGAAGCCGGCCAGCCGGCCCGCCAGCTCGGTGTCGAACAAGGAGGTGGGGGTCATGCCTATTTCACGCAGGCACGGCAGGTCCTGGGTGGCGGCGTGCAGGATCCACTCGGTACCGCTCAGGGCGTCGCCCAGCGTGGACAGGTCGGGGCACCCGACCGGGTCGATCAACGCCGATCCGGCGCCTTCGCGGCGCAGCTGCACGAGGTAGGCGCGCTGGCCGTACCGGTATCCGGAGGCGCGTTCGGCGTCCACGGCGACGGGGCCGGTGCCCGCGGCGAAGGCCGCGACCACCCGGGCCAGGGCGTCGTCGTCGGCGACCACCGGGGGGATCCCCTCGCGGGGTTCGAGCAAGGGAATCGGCGCCTTGTCGACGTCGTCCGGAGGGCCGCCCCCGGTGGTGGTGCGCAGGTCTGCTGCGGTCTCTTGGGCGTCGGTCACCGCTCAAGGGTATCCGTGGATGTGACGCGCCCGTCGCCGGAACGTTCCGTCGACGGGCGCGGGGGTGGAGCGGGGGTGCGGCGCGGACTTTTCCCGGGGGTTCCCCGGGACGTCGCCCAGGAGCCTCCGGGCGGGGTCAGTGGATGATCCCGGTCCGCAGCGCGACGGCGACCATCCCGGCCCGGTCGCCGGTGCCCAGCTTGCGGGCGATCCGGGCGAGGTGGGACTTGACGGTCAGGGCGGACAGGCCCATCGAAACGCCGATGGCCTTGTTGGACTGGCCCTCCGCGACGAGGCGCAGGACCTCGACCTCGCGGCCGGAGAGCTCGCGGTAGCCGCCCGGGTGGCTCGGGGCACCCGGGGGGCGGCGGTGCATACGGGCGGCCGCGGCGCCGATGGGGGCGGCACCGGGACGGGTGGGGAGCCCGATGTTGGTACGGGTGCCGGTGACGACGTAGCCCTTGACTCCGCCCGCGAGGGCGTTGCGTACGGCGCCGATGTCGTCGGCGGCGGACAGGGCCAGGCCGTTCGGCCAGCCGGCGGCGCGGGTCTCGGAGAGCAGGGTGAGACCGGAACCGTCGGGCAGGTGTACGTCGGCCACGCAGATGTCGCGCGGGCTGCCGACGCGGGGGCGGGCCTCCGCGATGGACGACGCCTCGATCACATCACGTACTCCGAGGGCCCACAGATGGCGGGTCACGGTGGAACGGACGCGCGGGTCGGCCACGACGACCATGGCCGTCGGCTTGTTCGGGCGGTAGGCGACCAGGCTTGCGGGCTGCTCGAGAAGAACGGACACCTAGGCCTCCTGGGGGAGTGGCGGGACGTCCGGCTCGGGGAAGGAAGCCGGTGCGCTCCGTGCTGATGGTCACTGACTCTTTCGGCACGTCACCCGCCCGGCTTTAGGGAATGATCACGATTTGGTGAGTAACAATTCGGGCAATTCGGACGCATGATCGATCAAGTGATGATCAGAAGGCCGCAACGGGCGCCCAGTTCTGACACTCCGGAGCGGCGACACGCGCCCGCCCGGCACCCCGCCGGGCCCCCCTGGGCCGTACGGCCCTTCCCTCACGGGTGGTGCGGCCCCCGCCGTTGTGGCAGGGAGACCACACCCGTTCCCGAGTCCGTCGGCCCCACCGGCGGCAGCCCCGCGATCTGGCACAGCAGCTCGCACCAGGCCGACAGGTGCGCCGCGGTGTCCGGCACCCCGCCCACCCCCTCGCGGGGCGTCCAGGAGGCCCTGATCTCGATCTGGGTGGCCGGACGCCGCTCCGCGAGACCGCCGAAGTAGTGCGAGCTCGCCATGGTCACGGTCCCGCTCGCCTCCCCGTACGTCAGCCCGCGCGCGTCCAGCGCCCCCGTCAGCCAGGACCAGGAGACCTCCGGCAGGAGCGGGTCCGCGGCCATCTCCGGCTCCAGTTCCGCCCGTACGAGGGTCACCAGGCGGAAGGTGCCCTGCCAGGCGTCGTGCCCCGCCGGATCGTGGAGCAGGATCAGCCGGCCGTCGGCCAGATCGTCCTCGCCGTCGACGACCGCCGCCTCCAGGGCGTAGGCGTGCGGGGCCAGTTTCCGGGGCGGCTTCGTGGGGTCGATCTCGATCCCCGCGCGCAGCCGCGCCTTCTTCAAGCCGTCGACCGCCCGCCGGAACGGGAGCGGGACGGAGCTCTCCTTCGCGCTGTCCATACCGTCAGCGCCATCTGAAAATCGTCCCTGAGCCGCAGCCATGCGGGGAAGACTAGGCGGAACGAGCGTCCCTGCGGCGCAGGGACACCCGCACCGGGCCGGGCACTTCTTCATACGTGCGAAGATTTGGGTCGTGAGCGCCATTGACCGCCCGACGGGCCAGCCGAGTCAGACGTACGATTCCGCCTTCCTGAAGGCGTGCCGGCGCGAGCCGGTGCCGCACACCCCCGTGTGGTTCATGCGGCAGGCCGGGCGCTCCCTCCCCGAGTACCGCAAGGTGCGCGAGGGCACGGCCATGCTGGAGTCCTGCATGCGCCCCGAGCTGGTCACCGAGATCACGCTGCAGCCGGTGCGTCGGCACAAGGTGGACGCGGCGATCTTCTTCTCCGACATCGTGGTGCCGCTCAAGGCCATCGGCGTCGACCTGGACATCAAGCCGGGCGTCGGCCCGGTCGTGGCCCAGCCGATCCGGCGCCGTGAGGACCTCGCACAGCTGCGCGACCTCACCCCGGAGGACGTCTCGTACGTCACCGAGGCGATCGGCATGCTCACGGGTGAACTCGGCTCCACGCCGTTGATCGGCTTCGCCGGCGCGCCTTTCACCCTCGCGAGCTACCTGGTCGAGGGCGGCCCGTCGAAGAACCACGAGCACACCAAGGCCCTGATGTACGGCGACCCGGAGCTGTGGGCCGACCTGCTGGACCGCCTCGCGGAGATCACCTCCGCCTTCCTGAAGGTCCAGATCGAGGCCGGGGCCTCCGCGGTCCAGCTCTTCGACTCCTGGGTCGGCGCGCTGGCCCCGGCGGACTACCGCCGCTCGGTGATGCCGGCGTCGGCCAAGGTCCTGCAGTCCGTCGCCTCGTACGGGGTCCCGCGCATCCACTTCGGCGTGGGCACGGGCGAGCTCCTCGGCCTGATGGGCGAGGCCGGCGCGGACGTCGTGGGCGTCGACTACCGGGTCGCGCTCGACGAGGCCGCCCGCCGGGTCGGCCCCGGCAAGGCGCTCCAGGGCAACCTGGACCCGGCGGTGCTGTTCTCCACCGAAGACGCGGTGCGGGCCAAGACGGACGAGGTCCTCGCGGCCGCGGCCGGCCTGGAGGGCCACGTCTTCAACCTGGGCCACGGCGTCCTGCCGACCACGGACCCCGACGCCCTGACCCGCCTCGTGGACTACGTCCACACCCGCACGCAGCGCTAGCCGGTCCCGGGGGCGGGTGCCCGCGGCGCCACTCCCCGCCCCGCCCTTCCACCGTTCCCCGGGCCCCGGGCCCCGCCCGGACCTGAGCCCCAAGCGCCGGCGGGGCTGGAAATCTCCAGCCCCGCCGACGTTTTGGGGCGCGGCCCCGCAGGGTTCACACCCCGGCCGCCCGCACCGCGGACACCGCCTTGCGGGCCGCGACCAGGATCGGGTCCCAGACCGGGGAGAAGGGGGGCGCGTAGCCCAGGTCCAGGGACACGACCTGCTCCACCGTCATACCGGCCGTCAAGGCCACCGCGGCGATGTCCACCCGCTTCGCGGACCCCGCCCCGCCGACGATCTGCACCCCCAGCAGCCGCCCCGTCCGCCGCTCCGCCAGCATCTTGACCGTCATCTTCGCCGCGCCCGGGTAGTACCCCGCCGTCGTGGTCGACTCGATCGTCGCCGTCACGAACCGCAGCCCCGCCGCCAGCGCGTCCTTCTCGCGCAGTCCCGTCCGCGCGATCTCCAGCTCGCACACCTTGCTCACCGCCGTGCCCACCACTCCCGGGAACGTCGCGTAGCCGCCGCCGACGCCCGCGCCGATCACCTGGCCGTGCTTGTTGGCGTGCGTGCCCAGCGGGATGTGCCGGTTGCGGCCCGCCACCAGGTCCAGGACCTCCACGCAGTCGCCGCCCGACCAGATGTCCTCGTGGCCCCGCACCCGCATCGACAGGTCCGTCAGCAGCCCGCCGGACTCGCCGAGCGGCAGCCCCGCAGCCCGGGCCAGGGCGGTACGCGGCTCGACGCCGATGCCCAGCACGACCACGTCCGCCGGGTACTCCGCACCCGCCGCCGTGGCCACCGCCACCGCCCGGCCCTCCTCGTCCGTGAGGATCTTCGTCACCTCGGCCCCGGCCACCGTAAGGATGCCCATGCGGTTCATCGCGCCGTGCACCAGCGCGCCCATGTCCGGGTCCAGCGTCGCCATCGGCTGCTCGCCGCGGTGCAGCACCGTCACCTCGAGGCCGCGCCCCACCAGGGCCTCCGCCATCTCCACGCCGATGTAGCCGGCGCCGACCACGACCGCCCTGCGGCCCCGGGTCCGCTCCAGGGTGTCCATCAGGCGCTGCCCGTCGTCCAGGGTCTGCACCCCGTGCACCCCGTGCGCGCCGATCCCGGGCAGGCGGGGGCGGACCGGGCGGGCGCCCGTCGCCAGCACGAGCTTGTCGTACTCCGTCCAGCCCTCGGCGCCCGATTCGAGGTCCCGGCTGCGGACCCGCCGGCCCGCGAGGTCGAGCTCCACGACCTCCGTGCGCATGCGCAGGTCGATGTCACGGGCCCGGTGCTCCTCGGGGGACCGGGCGATCAACTCGTCCCGCTGCGCGACCCGTCCGCCGATCCAGTACGGGATGCCGCACGCCGAGTACGAGGTGAAGTGCCCCCGCTCGAAGGCGGTGATGGCGAGTTCCGCCGGGCCCTTCAACCGCCGGGCCTGGGAAGCGGCGGCCATCCCCGCCGCGTCGCCGCCGACCACCACCAGTCGTTCCGCTGCCATCGTCCGCACCGTCCTCCGCCTGCGCCGCCGTCACGTGCAGGACACGCTACGGGCGAACGGCCGAATGCGTGTTCCGTTCGCGGTCCCGCTCCCGCTCCCGTTCCCGTTGCCGGTCCCGGGACCGGTCGCCGCGAGGACCGGGGCCCGGCCGCGTTGATCGGTCTGAGACGATGTGCCCATGCACGAAGCGGACACGCGTACGGACCGGCCGGGTACCCCCGGCCACGTCGTCGTCATCGGCGGTGGCATCGCCGGCCTCGCGGCCGCCCACCGGCTGCTCACCGACGGCGTCCGCGTCACGCTCCTGGAAGCCGGCCCCCGCCTCGGCGGCAAGCTGCACGCCGGCGAACTGGCGGGCGCCCCCGTCGACCTCGGCGCGGAGTCCATGCTCGCCCGCCGCCCCGAAGCCGTGGCCCTGGCCCGGGCCGTGGGGCTCGGCGACGCGCTCCAGTCGCCCGCCACCGCCACCGCCCACCTGTGGACCCGAGGAGCCCTGCGGCCCATGCCGCACGGCCATGTCATGGGCGTCCCGGGCGACTTGGAGCCCCTCGCCGCCTCCGGGGTGCTCTCCGCCGAGGGCCTGGCCCGGGTCGAGGCCGAGCCGACGCTGGCGCCGGCGGAGATCGGCGAGGACGTCGCCGTCGGCGAGTACGTCGCCGCCCGCCTCGGCCGTGAGGTCGTCGACCGGCTCGTGGAACCGCTGCTCGGCGGTGTCTACGCGGGCGACGCCTACCGGATCTCGATGCGGGCCGCCGTGCCGCAGCTCTACGAGGCCGCCCGTACGCACGCGCTGCTGGGCGAGGGCGTACGGGAACTGCGGCGCCGGGCGGAGGCACTGCCCCAGGCGGGCGGTCCGGTCTTCGCCGGGATCGAGGGCGGCGTCGGACGGCTCCCGCTCGCGGTGGCCGGGGCCTGCCGGGCCGCCGGAGCGCGCCTGCACACCGGTCGTCCCGTGCAAGAGGTCATCCGCACGTCCGACGGCTGGCGCGTGATCGCCGGGTCCGAGGTCATCGAGGCCGACGGCGTGGTCCTGGCCACCCCGGCCGGAGCCTCCGCCCGGCTGCTCGACGCGCTCGCGCCCGCGGCCGCCGCGGAGCTGCGCGCCGTCGAGTACGCCTCGGTGGCCCTGGTGACGATGGCCTTCCGGCGCTCCGACCTGCCGCCCGCGATCACCGACGGCGGGGCCAGCGGGTTCCTCGTGCCGCCCGTCGACGGCCGCACCATCAAGGCCTCCACCTTCTCCAGCAACAAGTGGGCCTGGTCGGGCGCCGATCCGGACCTCTTCCTGCTGCGCACGTCCGTGGGCCGCCACGGCGACGAGGCCGTGCTGGAGCGCGAGGACGCCGAGCTGGTCGAGGTCTCCCTGCGCGACCTCGGCGAGGCCGTGGGCCTCGCGGCCCGCCCGGTCGCCTCCACCGTCACGCGCTGGGACGGAGGCCTGCCCCAGTACCCCGTCGGCCACCTCGCCCGCGTCGCCCGCGTCCGCGCCGCCGTCGCGGCCCTTCCCGGCCTCGCGGTGTGCGGCGCGCTCTACGACGGCGTGGGGATCCCGGCGTGCGTCGCGAGCGCCGGCAAGGCCGCCGACGTGGTGCTCGGAGCGCTCGGGGGCACGTTCGGCACCCCTGGCACAGACCACTGATCAGCACACGGGACAATAGGCACATGACTGCACCAGAGAAGATTCCCAACGCGGGGAAGAAGGCGAAGGACCTGAACGAGGTCATTCGCTACACCCTGTGGTCCGTCTTCAAGCTGAAGGACGTTCTCCCGGAGGACCGCACCGGCTTCGCCGACGAGGTCCAGGAACTCTTCGATCAGCTGGCCGCCAAGGACATCACCGTCCGCGGCACCTATGACGTCTCCGGCCTGCGCGCCGACGCCGACGTCATGATCTGGTGGCACGCGGAGACGGCGGACGAGCTCCAGAGCGCCTACAACCTCTTCCGCCGCACCAAGCTGGGCCGCTCCCTGGAGCCGGTCTGGTCGAACATGGCCCTGCACCGCCCGGCCGAGTTCAACAAGTCCCACATCCCGGCCTTCCTGGCCGACGAGAACCCGCGCGAGTACGTCAGCGTGTACCCCTTCGTGCGCTCGTACGACTGGTACCTGCTGCCCGACGAGGACCGCCGCCGCATGCTCGCCGACCACGGGAAGATGGCCCGCGGCTACCCCGACGTGCGGGCCAACACCGTCGCCTCGTTCTCGCTCGGCGACTACGAGTGGCTGCTGGCCTTCGAGGCCGACGAACTGTGGCGCATCGTCGACCTCATGCGTCACCTGCGTGCCTCCGAGGCCCGTATGCACGTCCGTGAAGAGGTGCCCTTCTACACCGGACGCCGCAAGTCCGTCGCCGATCTGGTGGCCGGGCTCGCCTGATACCTCCCCTGGGGGGAAGGACCGGAGGAGTCCGCTCCGCGAGAGGAGCGGCGTTCCGGTGATCGGGAGGCCCCGCCCCCGAATCGACGCAGCCGGAGACCCCGCCCGGAAGTTCAGACGACCGGCGGCAGCAGCGCCCTGGGAGCATTCCCCCGGGTGCCCGCCGCCCGCTCGTCCAGCGACACCGGTGCGGGCTCCGGATGCGGCGCGCACGAGGCACGCCACCTCGGGGTGCCTCCCGTCAGCAAGTACCGCTCCACATGACGGTCGACGCAGTCGTTGTGACCGCCGGCCACCCCGTGCTGGCCCGCTCCCTCCTCCGTGACCAGCGCGGCCGACGGGGCCAGCCGCCGCTGCAGCTCCAGGGCGCCCGGGTAGGGGGTCGCCCCGTCCCGCTCCGCCGCCACGATCAGCGTGCGGGGGAGCCCCGGCCGCCCGGCCGCCACGTCCACCGGGCGCTGCCGCTCGCGCACCGGCCAGGAGGCGCAGGGCAGGTTGAGGAACGCGTTGGCCCAGGTCTCGAAGGGCGCCCGGCGCGCCACCTCGGTGTTGTCCCGGTCCCAGGTCTCCCAGTCGGCGGGCCAGGGGGCGTCGTTGCACAGCACCGCCGTGTAGACGGCCGTCGCGTTCTCGACGGCGGCGGCCCGCGCCGGGTCCGGTGCCGCCTGTTCCGTCAGCGGACCCGGGTCGCCGCGCAGGTAGGCCGCCAGCGCCCGGGCCCGGTCCGGCCAGACGTCGTCGTAGTAGGCCGTCTGGAGGAAGGCGGCGTGCAGTTCGCCCGTCCCCACGACCCCGCCCGCGGGGGTGCGGGCCAGTGCGGCCCGGACGCGCTCGTAGGCACCCAGCACGGCTTCCGGCGTGGCGCCGAGGCCGTACGCGGCGTGGTGGCGGGCGGTCCAGGCGCGGAAGTCGTACCAGCGGCGCTCGAAGCCGGGTCCCTGGTCGAGGTTGTTGCGGTACCACACGCGCCGCGGGTCGGGGTCGACGGCCGAGTCGAAGACCATGCGGCGCAGGTGGCCCGGGTAGAGGGTGGCGTAGACGGCCCCCAGGTAGGTGCCGTACGAGGCGCCCAGGAAGTTCAGCTTCGGTTCCCCGAGGGCGGCGCGGAGCACGTACAGGTCCCGGACGTTGTTCAGGGTCGTGTAGTACGGCAGGGCGGCGCCGGCCCGCCGGGCGCAGCCGAGGGCGTAGGCCCGGGCGGCGGCGGCCCGTTGCCCCTTGTACGCGGGTGAGGGGTCGGCCGGGACCTGGGTGGGCGCCCCGGCGCGGGCGGCCGGCTCCCGGCAGGAGAGCGGGGCGGAGCGGCCGACCCCGCGCGGGGCGTACCCGATGAGGTCGTAGGCGGCGGCGACGCGCTGCCAGGAGGGCAGGGTCCCGTAGAGCGGGAAGGCCATCCCGGAGGCGCCGGGCCCGCCCGGGTTGTGGACGAGGGCGCCCTGCCGGGCCGCTCCGCCGCGGCCGGTGGCGGGAACCCGGCTGACGGTGAGGGAGATGTGCGGGCCGTCGGGGCGGGCGTAGTCGAGCGGGACGCGCAAGGCCGCGCACCGGACGGGGTCGGGCAGCATCTCGGCGTCGGGGCAGGGCCCGAAGTCGAGCAGCGGCGGGTTGCGGGCGACGACCTCGGCCCCGGCGGCCTCGGCAGCCTCGGCAGCCTCGGCGGCCTCGGCGGCCCCCGTGCCCCCGTCGGTCCCGGCGGCGGCCCGGGCGGGGACGGGACCGGTCAGAGCCAGGGAGAGGACCGCCGCGACGACCGCGCGGCGTGCGAGCTTCCTGCGCATGGCGGCCCTCTCATCTCATCGGCTGATCCGATCAGATGCCGCGCGGGCGTCGCTGTACAGCACCCCGCGCCGGGTGTCGCCCCGCTCCGCCCTTTTGTCGTACCGCGCCGGGCCGACGGGCGGTCAGGAGCTGCTGGAACAGCTGGAGCCGGAGGAGGACGAGCAGGAGGAGGCCGAGGAGCAGCCGGATCCCGAGGAGGACGAGCAGCCGGAGCCCGACGAGCCGGAGCAACCGGAACCGGACGAGCACCCCGAGCCGGTGGAACAGGCGGAGGCGGAACAGCTGGAACCGGAGGAGCCGCAGCCGGAACCGGCGCCCGCGCAGGAGGAGCCCGAGCCCCCGCCGTCGGCCGCCGCACACCACACCAGCGGCCCGAACGGGACGGCCGCATCGGACGAGCCGGAGTCGCCGGCCCGCCGCGGACCGGACTGCGCAGCGGCCAGGCGGGTGCCGCGGGCGGCCGGCACCAACTGCTGCCGCAGGTACGGGTCCCGCAGACCGCGCAGCCCGAACAGGGCCGTCTGCACGCGCGGGGTCCGGTCGCCCGCGTACCGGGCCCGCATCGCGCCCAGCGCCTCCCGCCCCGCCGGCGTGATCCGCCGACGGGCCCGGCGCGAGCCGGTGACCCCGCACGCGATCCCGATCAGCAGCGCGGGCAACACCTCGAAGACGAACGGCACCTGGAACCCCCGCTCCGGCGCCCACGCCACGAAGGTGAGCACCAGGGACACCGGCACCAGCACCGCGCACACCACCGCCTGGGCCAGCCCCCAGCGGCGCCACCCGCGCCCGGATCCGGGCACGGTGATCAGCCCGCGGTCGGCCAGGGCGTCCCCGGTCTCCTGCACGGCCGGGTCGACCATGGCCGCGTACCGCACCTGGTACAGCCACCCCGACGGGGCCCGCAGCAGGGCCTGGAGCACGGCGCGCTCGGCGACGTCGGCGGCCCGCACCCCGGGCCGGGCGTGGACGATGCCGGGGCCGCCGACCACCAGCCGGCCATCGCAGAGGAGGGACACGAGCGCGCTGTCCACGACCGCCCCGGGCCCGCCCACCAGGAACGCGGCCTCCGACAGGTCGTGCAGGTACGCCGCCGCGCCGGACGCCGAGGAGCGCCGCCCGCGCCCGCCGAGCAGGAGCAGCACGCTGGAGACCGCCACGGCGAGCCAGACCGCCACGGCGAGCGCGTTCACGCCGCCCTCGCCACGAGCGCACGCGCCCACCGCACGACCCGGCGCGGCGGCCGCGCCCCGGCCCGCTCCCGCCACCAGGCGGTGAGACGGCGGCGGGCCGCCGGGTCGGCCGGCAGGCCGCGGATCAGCAGGTGCTCGGCGAAGTCCAGGGCGTCCCGGCGGTACCCGGCCCTCATCGGGCGGCCCCGGGCGTAGCCGAGGAACGCGGTGCGGTACGCGTCGCCGCCGCCCAGGAGCGCGGGCAGCTCCGGCGCCACCTTCGCCACCACCGAAGCGCGCTTGGCGGCCAGCGCCCGCGCCTGGACCCGGATCCGCTGCCGGTCGAAGCCCTCCGGTACGGGGGTTCCCGCGACGAGCGCGGACAGCAGGGCGGCCTGCTGGAGCCCGAGCCGGGTCCGGAGGGAGTCCGTCACGGTCTCCGGGACGCCGGCCCGGTCCTCCACGGCGTCCGCGTCCGTCTGCGGGACCGCGACCGCGTCCGGGGCGGGGCCCGAGGCATCGGAAGCCGCACGTGCGCGGGGCCGGCCCGCGGAGGCCGAGCCCCCGGCAGACGCAGCGCGCAGGGCCGGGGCGGGTGGGACCGGGCGGCCCGTCAACACGTCGCGGATGGCCCGGAGTTCCCCGGCCAGCTCACCCTCCGGCGGGAAGTCGTCGTCCCGCTCCAGCAGGACCCCGGCCGGCTCCACCCGTGCCCGCAGCTGCGCCAGTACGTCCAGCACCACCTCCGGCACGGGGTGCGCGTGCGTGTCGTGCCACACGCCGCCGCGCTCCACACCCCCGGCGACGTGCACGTACGCCAGCGCCTCCAGCGGGATCGCGTCGAGCACCGCCGCCGGGTCCTCGCCCCGGTTCACCCGGTTGGTGTGCAGGTTCGCCACGTCGATGAGCAGCCGCACCCCCGTCCGCTCCACCAGCTCGGTCAGGAACCGCGCCTCCGTCAGCTCGTCCCCGGGCCACGGGAACAGCGCGGCGATGTTCTCCAGCGCCAGCGGCACGGGCAGCGCGTCCTGCGCGATCCGGACGTTCTCGCAGAGCACGTCCAGCGCCTCCCGGGTGCGCGGCACCGGGAGCAGGTGCCCGGCCTCCAGCGCCGGCGAGGAGGTGCGTACGTACGCGATGTGCTCGGTGACCAGCGGCGCCCCCAGCGCCACGGCCCGCTCCCCGAGCGCGGCCAGCTTCCCGGCGTCCGGGCGGTCGGCGCCGCCGAGGCCCAGGGAGACCCCGTGCGGGACGACGCGGACGCCGCGCTCCAGCAGCCGCGTCAGCGAGGCCGGCAGATGGCCGGGGCAGATGTTCTCCGCCACCACCTCGACCCAGTCCAGGCCGGGCAGCCGTTCCACCGCTTCCGCGATCTCAGGCCGCCAGCCGATGCCCACCCCCAGGTGTGCCACGGGCTTCATGTCCCCGCCCCCCTTCCCTCGGTCCGTACGCCGGTGTGATGGCCCCGGCGAGGTCCCGCCAACCCGCCGGAGGGGACGTTCAGAGCAACATTTGAGGTTCCGCCGCGGCCGCCCCCGGCGGACCTACAGCCGCGCCCGCAGCGCCGGATGGTCCGAGACGACCGTGCAGGAGCCCGGGGCGATCTCCGTGAACCCCGCGTCCCGCACCACCGGCAGGCCGCTCCCGCTCAACTGCGCCCACCGCTCGCGCGGAGCCGTCCGTACGGCCAGCCGGAAACCGGAGTCCCGCCACGCGCCGCGCTCCGCGGGGGTCAGCTCCCACCACGCCAGCTGCGCCGCGTGCCCGGCCTGGGCCATCGCCTTGCCGGCCGACATGTCCAGGTCCGGGTTGAGCCACAGCACGGGTACGCCGGGCGCCGCCGCGGGGACCGGCTCCGGGTCGTCGAGGTCGGTGCCCGACACCTGGAGCTTGGCCAGTTCCTTGGGCCAGCCGTCGAGGGGCACCGGCGGGAAGACCCGCACCTCGCACCCGGCCCCCGACGGGCCCGCGCCGCGGACCGTGACCCCCGGCAGGGTCTCGGCCTTGCGCCACTCCGCCCCGCGGGCGCGCCGGACCACCTTGCGGATCCGGGCGTCCTGCCAGTCCCGGACGGCGTCGGCCCACTCGCCCTCGCCGTGCGCGCGTTCGTCCGTCAGCAGCACCAGCACCGCGCGGGCCGCCGTCTCCAACGCGTCGGTCCTGGCCGGCGGCGCGGTCTTCTCGATCCGCACGACCAGCGGCAGCACGAACTGGGGGGCCTCGTCGCGGGCCGCGTGCTCCTTGCGGAACGGACTGTCGGCCCCTACGGCCGGTGCGGGGGCGGTGTCCTGGCGGGCCTGGGTGTCCTCGGTGCTCATCCGGCCCAGTCTGCCAGCCTCCGACTTGAGGAGGATGCCGCAGGGGTTGCCTGCGGGCGAGGATCGGGCCCATGAAGAGTGATCTTTTCGCGTCCGAGAACCTGGTCCAGCCCTCCGCCGTCGCCGGCATGACCCTCCAGAACGCCAAGTCCGTCAAGTACACCGTCAACGGGGAGGTGCTGGCCCGTCAGGGCTCGATGGTCGCCTTCCGCGGCAACCTCCAGTTCGAGCGCAGGGGGCAGGGCATAGGCGGCATGCTCAAGCGGGCCGTGACCGGCGAGGGGCTGCCCCTGATGTCGGTGCGCGGCCAGGGCGAGGCCTGGTTCGCCCACCAGGCGGCGAACTGCTTCATCGTCGAGTTCGAGCCCGGTGACGCCCTGACCATCAACGGGCGCAACGTCCTGTGTTTCGATCCGTCGCTGTCCTACGAGATCAAGATGGTCAAGGGCGCGGGCATGACCGGCGGCGGCCTCTTCAACAGCCTGTTCACCGGGACCGGAAAGCTCGCGGTGATCTGCGACGGCAACCCGATCATCATCCCGGTCGCCGCGCAGGCGCCCGTCTACGTGGACACCGACGCGGTGGTCGGATGGAGCGCCGCGCTGGAGACGGGGCTGCACCGCTCCCAGTCGATCGGGTCGATGATCCGCGGCGGTTCGGGGGAGGCCGTACAGCTCAAGCTGAGCGGCGAGGGATTCGTCATCGTCCGCCCCAGCGAGGTCACCGAGGCGCCCGCGGCGCACTGAACCGCGGGCGCACTGAACCGCGGGGGGCCTCGTCCGGGACGACCAGGTCCCTACTTCCCGATCAGTTCGGAGACCTTCACGAAGCGGTAGCCGCGCTTGCGCAGCTCCGGGACGACCTTGCGGACGGCCTGCTCGGTGACCGGCGCCGCGCTGCGCGTGCAGTGCATGACCACCACCGACCCCGGCTTCACCCCGGCCAGCACCTGCTCCGCCACCGCGTCGGGGTCCTTGGCGAACGCGTCACCGCTGACCACGTCCCACTGCACGGCCGTCACCTTGGCCGGGGACAGCGCCCGCAGCGCCTGGTCGTCGTAGCAGCCGCCGGGGAAACGGAAGTAGGGGACGGTGTTGACCGCGCCCGCCTTGCGGAAGGCGGCGAAGGCCCGGTCCACGTCGGCCGTGGCGGCGGCGCCGTCGAGCGCGGGCAGCCCGTAGCAGGGGGACTTGAAGGCGTGGTGACTGTACGAGTGGTTGGCGATCTCGAAGTTCGGGTCGCTGCCGATGGCCTTCGCCTGGTCCGGGTACTCCTCCGCCCAACGGCCCGTCATGAAGATGGTGGCGGGCACCTTGAGGGCGCGCAGGGACGAGATCAGCTGCGGGTTGTCGAAACGTTCCCCCGAGGCGGCGCGCGGCCCCTGGTCGGAGGTCATGTCCGCGTCGAAGGTCAGCGCGACGGTCTTGTCGCCGTGCTGCTTCGCCCGCTCGAAGACGGGCGTCAGGCCGTTCGGGCCGGGCGGCAGGACGGGCACCCGGGCCGGCGCGCCGGCCTGCGGGGAGCCCGAAGGGGCGGCGGGGGGCGAGGCGGGGGCGGGGACCGCCGGGGAGCCCGTGCGGATTTCGTTGGCCGGCTTCGGCGAGGAGCCGGTGCCGCCCCCGCAACCGGCGAGGGCGGCACCGAGAACGGCCGTGGCCGCGGCTTTGCGCACTGCTACGGAGAGGGTCACGCCAGGCAAAATATCCGACTATGTGGCAAGTAGACGCGCGCGGCACTCGTCTACGTCGAAATCAGCACCCGGATAGCGCGGGCCGATGTCCTCCAGATGCTCCAGCAGGAGCCTGCCGACGGCCCAGTTGCGGTACCACTTGCGGTCGGCGGGCACGGTGCACCAGGGCGCGGCGTCCGTGGAGCAGCGCTCCAGCGCCAGCTCGTAGGCGCGCTGGTACGCCGGCCACAGAGTCCGCTCCTCGATGTCGCCGACGTTGAACTTCCAGTGCTTGGACGGGTTGTCGAGCCGGGCCAGCAGCCGGGCGCGCTGCTCCTCGTAGGAGATGTGGAGGAAGACCTTCACCACGGTGACGCCGTCTTGCGCGAGCGCCTCCTCGAAGCGGTTGATCTCGTCGTAGCGCCGGTTTAGCTCGCGGCGGGGAACCAGTTCGCGGACGCGGGCGATCAGGACGTCCTCGTAGTGCGAGCGGTCGAAGATGCCGATCTCGCCGGGCCGGGGGAGGACCCTTTCGACGCGCCAGAGGAAGGGGTGGCTGCGTTCCTCCGGGGTGGGCGCTTTGAAGGCGTGGATGCGGCATCCCGAGGGGTTGAAGAGGCCGATCACGTGCTTGACCGTGCCGCCCTTGCCGCTGGTGTCCATGCCCTGGAGGACGAGCAGGAGCCGGCGCCGGTCACCCGCGGTGCTCGCCGCGTACAGCCTTTCCTGGAGCGAGGCGAGCGGGCCGGCCGTCCTGGAGGCCGTGTCGGCCAGGGCGTCCGCCTTGCGCGAGGGACCGCCGGGGGTCGCGGACGGGTCCACGGCGGTCAGGTCGACCCTGCCGGGCGGTACGCGGAGCAGCTCACGCAGGGAGGGCGGGGACCCGGCCCGGGCCTTGCCGCGCGTACCGTCCTTCTTCGCCATCGCCGTCCACCCCGATCAGTCGACTTCGTCCGATCATCCGACATCGGGGGCGGCGGCGCACGGTGGGGCGGATCGGAAACGGATCGGTGCTCCGGGGGCCGGCCACCGCGGAGGCGGTTGCCGGGGGCAGGCGTCGACGCACACCGTCCGGGCGCCGGGGGGAGACGGTGGCCCCGGCGAACTCGCCCCACCGCGCGGCGCCCGGCCGGCCGGGCACCCCGCCGGCCGGGAGTGGCGGCGTCAGATCAGCTCGGCGCTCAGGGTGATCGTCGTACCCGTCAGGGCCTGGCTGACCGGGCAGTTCTTCTTCGCGTCCTCGGCGGCGGCCTGGAAGGCGTCGGCGTCCAGCCCCGGAACCTCGGCGCGCACCGTCAGGTGGATGCCGGTGATGCCCTCACCCGGCTGGAACGTCACGTCGGCCTTGGTCTCCACCCGGGTGGGCGGGGTCCCGGCGCCGTCGAGGCCGTGCGAGAGGGCCATCGAGTAGCAGCTGGAGTGCGCGGCGGCGATCAGCTCCTCCGGGCTGGTCTTGCCGTTCGCGGCCTCGGCGCGCGAGGGCCAGGAGACGTCGAACGAACCCCGGCCCGAGGAGTCGAGGGAGACGACGCCGGAGCCCTTGAGGAGGTTGCCCTGCCAGTCGGTGTGCGCGGTACGCGTGGTGGCCATGGTGGATCCCTTCGCAGAAGTGGGAAACGACCGGACCGGCCCCGCGCATGACGATCGGTCACACGCGGACGGCCCGGCGCCGTCCAACCTACTGGGCCACCAGCCCCTTCGCGTCGCGCGCCAGGGCGGTGAGCCGGGATATGGCGCGGAAGTACTTCTTCCGATAGCCCCCGGCCAGCATGTCTTCACTGAACAGCCGGTCGAACGGCACGCCCGAGGCGAGGACCGGTATCTCCCGGTCGTACAGCCGGTCGGCCAGCACCACCAGCCGCAGCGCCGTCGACTGGTCGGGGACCGGGCCGACATCGGTCAGGCACACCGCGGATATCCCGTCCGTCAGCGCTCCGTAGCGGCTCGGGTGCACCTTCGCCAGGTGGTCCAGGAGCCCCGGGAAGTCGTCGAGGCTCGCGCCCGGCGTCGCGTACGCGGCCTTGGCCACCTGCTCGTCCGAGAACGGCGCCGGCGCCTCCGGCAGCCCCCGGTGCCGGTAGTCCTGGCCGTCGATCCGCAGTGGCCGGAAGTGCGCGGACAGGCCCTGGATCTCGCGCAGGAAGTCAGCCGCGGCGAACCGGCCCTCGCCGAGCTTGCCGGGCAGCGTGTTGGAGGTCGCGGCCAGCGCCACGCCCTGCTCCACCAGCCGGCTCAGCAGCGAGGACACCAGCACCGTGTCGCCCGGATCGTCCAGCTCGAATTCGTCGATGCACAGCAGCCGGTGCCCGCCGAGGGTCTGCACGGTCTGCTGGAAGCCGAGAGCGCCGACGAGGTTCGTCAGCTCCACGAAGGTGCCGAAGGCCTTCAGTGCCGGCTCGGCCGGGGTCGCGTGCCACAGGGAGGCCAGCAGGTGCGTCTTGCCGACGCCGTAGCCGCCGTCGAGGTAGACCCCGCCCGGGGAGGCCGTCGCGGCGGGCTTCTTCGAGAACCAGCGCCGCTTGCCCGTGCCGCTCGCGTGCGCCCCGCCCAGTCCCGCGGCGAAGGTGCTCAGCACGGTGACGGCCTCGCGCTGGCTGGGCTGGGTGGGGTCGGGGTCGTAGGTGTCGAAGCGCACCGCGTCGAACCGCGGCGGCGGCACCATCTCGGCGACCAGCCGTTCGGCGGGCACGCGGGGGGCCCGGGCACACAGGGCCTGGGGGCCCGCGTCGGCTATCGGATGCCGCCCGGAGGCCTGACCGGAGGTCGTGAGAGAGGTTGACACAGCCCTCAACTCTACGTGCCGTGGCACACTGCATCGATGCGACGCCTGTTCCCTGTGACCGATCAGACATCAGCAGACCAGAACGACCGCCCGTGGTCGCTGGACGAGCTCGCGGAGGCCTATGCGTACCCCGAGCTCGGCCCGGAGGAACACTGGCTGCGGGCAAACATGGTCTCGACCCTGGACGGAGCCGCCCAGCACGACGGCCGCTCGCAGCCGATCTCCGGCGAGACCGACATGCAGATCTTCGGCACCCTGCGCGCCCTGGCCGACGTGATCGTCGTCGGCGCGGAAACGGTTCGCCAGGAGGGCTACCGCCCGGCACGCGCCCGGGAGGCCTTCGCGGACCGCCGCAGCGCCTCGGGCCAGGGTCCCGCGGCCGCCATCGCGGTGATCACCGCAAGTATGGAGCTGGACTTCTCCCTGCCCCTGTTCACCTCCCCCCTCGTGCCGACGCTGGTCGTCACCGGCGCCGCCGCGCCCGCCGACCGCGTGGCCGAGGCTGCCGGAGCGGGGGCCGAGGTCGTGCTCGCGGGCGACGGGGCGGCAGTGGACCCCGTACGGGCCGTACGGGAACTGGCCGCGCGCGGCCTGCGCCGCCAGCTCACCGAGGGCGGCCCCCGGCTGCTGGGGCAGCTCGTGGCCGCCGACGTGCTGGACGAGCTGTGCCTGACGATCTCCCCGATGCTCACGGCGGGGGACGCCCAGCGCATCTCCGGGGGGCCCTCCGTCACGGTTCCGCACCGGCTCGCGGCGGCCGGTGTGCTGGAGGAGGCCGGGTTCCTCTTCACCCGTTACCGTCGAATCTGAACCAGGGGCGGAATTCGTCGTTCCGCTTAGCTTCCGCTGGGCACATACCTGGGCAGAGATAGCCGCGCAAAGCCCGCGCGCGAGCGGGGCAGGACGGTTTCCGCAGAGGCCGGCCCACCGGCCTCGGCCCATGAAGGAGAGGGCGTCCGTGTTCACGAGCGTATTGATGATCGAGCAGCCGCTGACCCCGGTGGACGTGGACTTCGTCACCACCCTGCACGGAGACGACGAGGTCTCCTTCATCGTCCTCATGCAACCGAGGGGGGACCAGGACAGGCTGCTGCGCGCCATCGACGACGTCGCGCTCGGCGAGATCCCCGAGGCGCTGCACGAGGGCGACGAGCCGGAGGGCTCCGAGGCCCGCCGCCCCGCCGCGCAGGCGCTCGAACACTCGTTGGAGGCCCTGCGCAGAAAGGGGGCCAAGGCGGTCGGGCAGCTCGTCGAGGACCATCCGCTCGACAAGCTCAGGTCCGTCGTGGACGAGACCGGGGCCGACGAGGTGATCGTCCTGACCGCCCCGCACTTCGTGGAGGAGTTCTTCCACCGCGACTGGGCCTCCCGCGCGCGCCACAAGGTCGGCGTTCCGGTGCTCAAGCTCTTCGCCCACAACGAATAGGCTGGCCCCCGGCCCACCCCTAGCAATCGATTACTGGAGCGACCTGAATGAAGCCCGGCCTGCCGACCGCCATGGAACGGCCCCACTTCATCGGCATCGGCGGAGCCGGCATGTCCGGCATCGCGAAGATCCTCGCCCAGCGCGGCGCCCGGGTGGCCGGCAGTGACGCCCGTGACTCCGACACCGCCCGGGCGCTGCGCGCCCACGGCGCCACGGTGCACGTCGGGCACGCCGCCGGCCACCTCGCGGACGACTCCACCTGCGTGGTCGTCTCCAGTGCCATCCGCGCCGACAACCCCGAGCTGGCCCGCGCCGCCGAACTCGGCATCCCGGTCGTGCACCGCTCCGACGCCCTCGCCGCCCTGATGGACGGCCTGCGGCCGATCGCCGTCGCCGGCACGCACGGCAAGACCACCACCACCTCGATGCTGGCGGTGTCCCTCTCGGCCCTGGGCCTGGACCCCTCCTACGCCATCGGCGGCGACCTGGACGCCCCGGGTTCCAACGCCCACCACGGCGAGGGCGACATCTTCGTGGCCGAGGCGGACGAGAGCGACCGCAGCTTCCACAAGTACGCCCCGCAGGTCGCGATCATCCTCAACGCGGAACTCGACCACCACGCGAACTACGCGTCGATGGAGGAGATCTACGAGTCCTTCGAGATCTTCGTCTCGAAGATCGTCCCCGGCGGCACCCTGGTCGTCGCCCACGGCCAGGCCGGTGCGGCCGAGATCGCCGCCCGCGTCGCCGGCCGGGAGGGGCTGCGGGTCGTCACGTACGGCGAGGAGGCCGAGGCCGACGTCCGGATCACGAAGATCACCCCGCGCGGCCTGACCAGCGAGGTCACGGTGGTGCTGGAGGGGCGGATGCTCACCTTCACCGTCTCCGTGCCCGGCCGCCACTACGCGCACAACGCGGTCGCGGCGCTCGCCGCCGGCGTCGCGCTCGGCATCCCGGCGCACAACCTGGCCTCCGCCCTCGGCAAGTACACCGGCGTCAAGCGCCGCCTCCAGCTCAAGGGCGAGGCAGCGGGCGTGCAGGTCATCGACTCCTACGCGCACCACCCCACGGAGATGACCGCCGACCTGGAGGCCATCCGCGGCGCCGCGGCGGACTCCCGCATCCTCGTGGTCTTCCAGCCCCACCTCTTCTCCCGCACGCAGGAACTCGGCAAGGAGATGGGCCTGGCCCTGGCGCTGGCCGACGCCTCCGTGGTCCTGGACATCTACCCGGCCCGCGAGGACCCCCTGCCCGGGGTCACCAGCGAGATCATCATCGAAGCGGCCCGCACGGCGGGCGCCGACGTCGCCGCCGAGCACGACAAGGACGCCGTCGCCGAGGTCATCGCGGGAATGGCGAAGCCGGGCGATCTCGTTCTCACCATGGGCGCGGGCGACGTCACGGATCTGGGTCCCCTGATCCTGGAGAGCATCGGTCTCGCCCGGCCGTCGAACTGAGGGAGCGGGAGCGTCATGGCGTACGAGGTCGAGAAGACGGACGAGCAGTGGCAGGCGGAGCTGACCCCGTCCGAGTACCAGGTGCTGCGCCTCGCGGGCACCGAACCGGCCTTCCGCGGTGAGTACACGGACACCAAGACGGAAGGCGTCTACTCCTGCCGGGCGTGCGGCTCCGAGCTGTTCCGTTCCGACACGAAGTTCGAGTCGCACTGCGGCTGGCCGTCCTTCTACGACCCGAAGGACAGCGACGCGGTCGAACTGATCGCGGACACCTCGCACGGCATGGTCCGCACCGAGGTCCGCTGCGCGAAGTGCGGCTCGCACCTGGGCCACGTCTTCGAGGGCGAGGGCTACCCCACCCCCACCGACCAGCGGTACTGCATCAACAGCATCTCCCTGCGCCTGACCCCGACGGAGGACTGACCCCGCCGGGCGCACCGTCCATCGCCACCGGCCGCCGGGCCCCCGCCCGGCGGCCGGTGGCGTTTGTGCGGGCGGCTTCGGCAAGTAGCCCGCGTACGGCATCTGTTGGGCGCGGGCGGGGCGACGTACCGTTCCACCGGCGGGACGCAGGGAGGCCGGCCGGGCCCTTTCGTTCGCCAGTTGTACGGCACAAGGTCAGACAAGGATCTCCGTCCGGTCCCCCGGGGCCGCTGTCCTTGGGGCGCCCCTCGCCCCCCTCCACACCCCAGAGGTCTCCACCGTGGCTGAACTCAACCGTCGCAGGTTCCTGCAGATCGCGGGCGGCACGGCCGCCGCCGCCATGCTGAACGAGAGCATCGCCCGGGCCGCCGCCATTCCGGCACAGGGCAGCACCGGAACCATCCGGGACATCGAGCACATCGTCGTCCTCATGCAGGAGAACCGTTCCTTCGACCAGTACTTCGGCACGATGAAGGGCGTACGCGGCTTCGGCGACCCGCGGCCCGTCCTCCAGGACAACGGCAAGTCCGTCTTCTACCAGTCCAACGGCACGAAGGACGTCCTCCCCTTCAACCCGCAGGTCGCCGACCTGGGCATGCAGTTCGTCGAAGGCCTCAACCACGACTGGGCCGGCGGGCACCAGGCCTACAACAACGGCAAGTACGACAAGTGGGTCCCGGCCAAGACCGCGACGACGATGGCGTACATGACGCGGAAGGACATCCCCTTCCACTACGCCCTCGCCGACGCCTTCACCGTCTGCGACGCCTACCACTGCTCCTTCATCGGCGCCACCGACCCCAACCGCTACTACATGTGGTCGGGTCACACGGGCAACGACGGCGTCGGCGGCGGCCCGGTCCTCGGCAACCAGGAGGCGGGGTACGGCTGGAAGACCTACCCCGAGCGGCTGGAGGCGGCCGGGGTCTCCTGGAAGATCTACCAGGACATCGGCGACGGTCTGAACGCGGCCGGCTCCTGGGGCTGGATCAGCGACGCGTTCCGCGGCAACTACGGCGACAACTCGCTCCTGTACTTCAACAGCTACCGCGACGCCCAGCCCGGCAGTGCGCTCTACGAGAAGGCCCGTACGGGAACGAACGCCAAGGCCGGCGAGGGGTACTTCGACAGGCTCCGCGCGGACGTCGTGGCCGGCACCCTGCCCCAGGTCTCCTGGATCGCCGCCCCGGAGGCGTTCAGCGAGCACCCGAACTGGCCCGTCAACTTCGGTGCCTGGTACATCTCGCAGGTCCTGGACGCGCTGACCGCCAACCCGGCGGTGTGGGCGAAGACGGCGTTCTTCATCACCTACGACGAGAACGACGGGTTCTTCGACCACGTCGTCCCGCCGTACCCGCCGGCCTCCTCGGCCTGGGGCCTTTCCACCGCGGACGTCTCGAAGGACCTGTACGCCGGGGGCGGCGGCTACACGGCCGGCCCCTACGGCCTGGGCCCGCGCGTCCCGATGATCGTCGTGTCCCCCTGGAGCAAGGGCGGCTACGTCTGCTCCGAGACCTTCGACCACACCTCGGTGATCCGCTTCATGGAGAAGCGCTTCGGGGTCCAGGAGCCCAACATCTCGCCCTGGCGCCGCGCCGTGTGCGGTGACCTGACCTCCGCGTTCGACTTCACCAAGGCGGACGCCTCCCCGGCGCCGCTGCCCTCAACCGCCGGATACGTCCCGGCGGACCACAACGCGCACCCCTCCTACCATCCGGTCCCCCCGGCCACCGGCACCCTGCCCAAGCAGGAGGGCGGCGCCAAGCCCACGCGCGCCCTGGGCTACGCCCCGTACGTGGACGGCAAGGCCACCGCCTCCACGGGCAAGTTCACGCTGACGTTCTCCTCCGGCCCCACCCTGGGCGCCCACTTCCACAGCACCTCCGGCAACCGCACCGACGGCCCGTGGCCCTACACCGTCGAGGCGGGCAAGACCCTGTCGGACACCTGGAGCACCAGCAGCTCCACCGGGTACCAGATCAACCTCAGCGTCTGGGGCCCGAACGGGTTCCTGCGCACCTGGAAGGGCCCCGCCAAGAAGGCGGGCCCCGAGGTGACGGCCCGCCACGACGCCGCCACCGGCAACCTCAAGCTGACCCTGACCAACTCCGGCACGGCCGCCGTCAACCTGACGGTGACCAACGCCTACAACGGCGCGGCCGGCGCGTCCCAGACCCTGCGGGTCGCGGCGGGCGGCACGGCCACGTACACGGTGGACCTGACCGCGACGGGCCGGTGGTACGACGTCAAGGTCGTCTCGGACGCCGACGCCACCTTCCTGCGCCGCTTCGCGGGCCACGTGGAGACGGGCGCCCCCGGCGTCTCGGACCCCGCGATCAGCACCGTCTGACGGCTCCGCCCCCACCGCACGCCGGCCGCCGTCCCAGGACCCACCGTCCTGCGGGCGGCGGCCGCGCGGCGGGTGCCGCTCCCGCGGTGTGGCGGCAGGTGCGCTGGGCAGAACGTCGGCGTCGCGTTTCCACGCCGCCCACGTCACCGAGGGAGAACGCATGGCCATCGCCCACCGCAGGATCGGCACCGGCCCCGTCCGCGTCATCGTGCTGCACGACTGGTTCGGTACGTCCGCCAACTGGGGCTCCGTGCTCGACCACCTGGACCCGGAGGGGTTCTCGTACGCCTTCCTCGACTACCGCGGCTACGGCGAGCGCCGGGACGTCACCGGCCGGTACAGCCTCCCGGAGATCGCCGACGACGTCCTGGAACTCGCCGACCAGCTCGGCTGGGACACCTTCTCGCTGCTGGGCCACTCCATGGGCGGCAAGGCCGCACAACAGGTCCTGGTCCGGGCGCCCGAGCGGATCGAGAAGCTGATCGGGCTCGCCCCGGTGCCGGCCGGACCGTACGAGATGGACGACGCCACCCGTGAACTCTTCTACGGCGCCGCCGAGAACGCCGAGAACCGGCGCGTCATCCTCGACCTGGTCACCGGCAAGCGCGCGAGCGGCCACTGGCTCGACCGGATGGTCGCCCATTCCCGCGAGGTCTCGCGGCCCGACGCCTTCGCCGCCTACCTCGCGAGCTGGCAGCCCCTCGACCTGTCCTCGGCCGTCAAGGGCAACACCGTCCCGGTGCTGGTCCTCGTCGGCGAGTACGACCTGGCCCTCACCGCCGACGTGATGCGGGCCACCTGGCAGGCCTGGTACCCGGACTGTCGCGTCCGCACGATCCCCGGCGCCGGCCACTACCCGCCCCAGGAGACCCCGGTGGCCTTCGTCACCGAGGTGGAGGCGTTCCTGCGGGGCTGACCGGCGTCACGAGGAGGACGGGAAACGCCTGTGGGGGCACGAGGAGAACCTCGTACCCCCACAGGGTCGACAGGGTGAGTGACGGGACTTGAACCCGCGGCCACCTGGACCACAACCAGGTGCTCTACCAACTGAGCTACACCCACCACGAAGGGCGGCGGACCACCCGTTCGACGTGCATGCACAGCATAGCTGATCAGACGGGTGGTCCTGCGACGCTTATCGGGCGGCGTGCGCCCCGCGGGCACGGACGGCGGCGGCGTGCGCCACGGCCGCCGCGGCGAGGGCCTTCACGATCGGGTGGGGCTTCGTGCCGTCGCCGGCGAGCTCCGGCTGGAACAGGCTGGCCAGGAAGAAGGGGTGCCCCGGCAGTTCCGCCATGCGGACCTGCCCGTCCTCGTCGTGCCCCGACAGCCGCAGCCCCCCGGCCTCCAGCGCGGGCAGGTGGCGCGGCGCCGGACCGTAGTTGCAGTGGTAGCGCTCGAGGCTGCGCTCGGCGCCGAGCACCGACTCGGCCAGTGACCCAGGCTCGGCGCGTACGAGGCCCTCGTGGCCGACGAGCGAGCAGGCGAGCGGCGCGATCACCGGGTCCTCGGCGTCCGGGTCGTGCTCGGCGTGCGCGGCGCCGGTGATCCCGCAGACGTTGCGGGCGTACTCCAGCAGCGCGTGCTGGAAGCCGCCGCAGGTTCCGAGGAAGGGGATCCCCTCCTCGCGCGCCACCCGGACCGCCGCCAGCACCCCCGCCTCGCTGGCGTACGGGCTTCCGGGCAGCACCCACACCGCGTCGAACCGGGCCAGCGCCCCCGAGGCCGCCTCGGCGCCGGCGTCGGCGGTCTGGATCCAGTAGGCGTCGAGGACCAGCCCGTCGCGGGAGGCCAGGGCGTCGAGGAGGAGCGGGATCCGGGTGTGGGACTTCACGTGCGGGGAGCGGTCGCCGACCAGGGCGATCCGTGCGGTGGTGGTGATCATGCGTCCCATCCTGGGGCGGGAACCCTGTTCAGCGCCAACGATTGTTCATGCACGATCCATAAGCAGAACTGATCGCACCCCGTCGGCGGCCCGGCTTCGGCGCTTCGCCCCACCTCAGTGCTTCAGCGCGGCCTTGGTGGCCACGATGATCAGTCCCAGGACGAGGTTGACGACGCCCTCGGCCGCCAACTGGCGACGCGTGGCGCCGGCGCGGGCGGCGCCGAGGCAGGCCCAGACGACCTGCTGCGCCACCGCCACGCCCATGGCCAGCCACGCCGTCCCCGCGTAGTCCAGCCCGAGGAGGCCGCTGAGGGCGACGGCGGCCGCGGGCAGGACCGCGGCCTCGACGATCGGCCACTCGTGCCGGGAGACCCGGCGGATCTCGTGCCGGCTCCAGGGGTCGCCGACCACCCGTTCCCCCGCCAGCTGGGCATACACGTGAGTGGCCCAGAACACCAGCCCCGTGATGATCAGAAGGACTACGAGCTGAAGCCTCGGAAAGCTGCCGGTGGCCCCGGCGGTGGCCACCACGGAGGTGGCGAGGAGGGAGCCGTACACCGCGCCGGCGGAGTCGGTCCGGGACGCGCGCAGCGGCCTGCTGCGGCCCGCGGGGCCACTGGGGATGCTCACCCGCCCCACGATAGGGACGTCGGGGTCGGGTCCCGCCCGGGCGCGCCGAGCGCGGGTGACGGGGTGCCCGCGGAGGGTCGCGTGGGGCCGGCTCCGGGGGAGGGCCCGCGTCAGCCGGTGGCAGGCCCGGGCGGCCGGGGCTGGGAGCGCGTCAGCCGGTGGCAGGCTGGGGCGCATGGACCCGCACCTGCTCCGCACCTTCGTCACCGTCATCCGGCTGGCCTCCTTCTCCGCCGCCGCACGGGAGCTGGGCTACACCCAGTCCGCCGTCTCCCAGCACATCGCCGCCCTGGAGTCGGACCTGCGGACCGGGCTGCTCACCCGGCGGCCCGTGGCGCCGACGCCCGCCGGGGAGCGGCTGCTCGAACACGCCGGACCGCTCCTGCTGCGCCTCGACGCCGCCCGCGCCGACGTGCTGCGGCTGGCCGCCGCGCCGCCCGGGCGGGTCACCCTCGCCGTGTCCCCGCTCGCCGTCGGGCCGCGGCTGCTGGCCGCCCTGCCCGCCACCGGGGTGAGCCTGCGGGTGCTGCCCCCGGCGCAGGTGCCGGCCGTGGTCGCCGCCGGGGGCTGCGACCTCGGGCTCGTCGACGGCCTGGCCGCGCCCAGCGATCCGCTGCGGCTGCCCGACGTGGCCCCGCTGCGGGTGACCGGCATCGGGGAGGAGGAGCTCGCCGTGCTGTTCCCGGCCGGGCATCCGTTCGCCCGGCGGGCCGCCGTCCGGCTGGACGACCTGGCCGACGCCCGCTGGCTCGACGCCCCCGGGATCGGGCTCGCGCCCGCCGTCCGCACCGCCCCGGCCCTGCGCTACGACGGCACCGACCTGCACGCCCTGTGCGCCCTCGCCGCCGCCGGGCACGGCCTGGCCCTGCTGCCGCTGCCGGTGGCGCGGGCCGCCCGCGCGGGGGTCGCCGTAGCGCTGGAGTCACCGCGCCTGGTGCACCGTACGGAACTCCTGGCGCCGGGCGCCCCCACCGGAGCGGCCCTCGCCGTCGCGGCGCGGCTCACGGGCGGGCCGTATTAGCGCGGCTCAGGGCCCCAGGACCACCGCCGACTCGCCCGGTACGTGGATCCGCCCGTCCGCGCCCGGCTGTTCGAGTGGTTCCCAGGCGGCCAGCACCCGTACCCCGTTGCGGCCCAGCGCGATCGTCACCGGCTCGGGGGAGAGGTTCACCACCACCCGGACCTCCCCGCGGCGGAAGGTCAGCCAGCGCCGCTCCTCGTCGTGGGCGACCCGGACCGCGGCGAGATCCGGGTCACGCAGGTCCGGGTGGCCGCGGCGCAGTGCCACGAGGGTGCGGTACCACTCCAACAGCCGGGCGTGCCCGGGCTGCTCCGGCTCGCTCCAGTCCAGGCAGGACCGGTCCCGGGTGGCCGGGTCCTGCGGATCGGGGATCTCTTCCGCCTTCCAGCCGTGGGCGGCGAACTCCCGGCGCCTCCCCGTCCGTACGGCCTCCGCGAGCTCCGGATCGGGGTGGTCGGTGAAGTACTGCCACGGCGTGTGCGCGCCCCACTCCTCGCCCATGAACAGCATCGGCACGAACGGCCCGGTCACCGCGAGCGTCGCCGCGCAGGCGAGCAGCCCCGGCGACAGCGAGGCGGAGAGCCGGTCGCCCAGCGCCCGGTTGCCGATCTGGTCGTGGGTCTGCGTGTAGCCGACGAAGCGGTGCGCGGGCGTGCGACGGCGGTCGACGGGGCGGCCGTGGGTGCGGCCCCGGAACGAGGACCAGGTGCCGTCGTGGAAGAAGGCCCTGGTCAGGGTTTTGGCGAGGGCCGCGAACGGGGCCGCCGCGAAGTCGGCGTAGTAGCCCTGCGACTCGCCGGTCAGCGCACAGTGCAGGGCGTGGTGGAAGTCGTCGTTCCACTGGGCGTGCAGACCGAGGCCGCCGGCCCCCCGGGGGGTGGTGGTGCGCGGGTCGCACTGGTCGGACTCGGCGATCAGGAACAGCGGCCGGGCGGTCTCCGCCGCGAGCGCGTCCACGGCCGCCGCCAGCTCCTCCAGGAAGGTCAGCGCCCGCCCGTCGGCCAGGGCGTGCACGGCGTCCAGCCGCAGCCCGTCGATCCGGTAGTCCCGCAGCCACGCCAGGGCGCTGCCGATGAAGTAGGCGCGGACCTCGTCCGAACCGGGCGCGTCCAGGTTGACCGCCGCGCCCCAGGGCGTGTGGTGGGTGTCGGTGAAGTACGGTCCGAAGGCCGGGAGGTGGTTCCCGGACGGGCCGAGGTGGTTGTGGACCACGTCCAGCGCCACGCCCAGCCCGGCCGAGTGCGCCGCGTCCACGAACCGCGCCAGCCCCGCCGGTCCCCCGTACGGCTCGTGCACCGCCCAGGGCGCCACCCCGTCGTAGCCCCAGCCGTGCCGGCCGGGGAACGGGCAGACCGGCATCAGCTCGACGTGCGTGACACCGAGCGAGGTGAGGTGCGCGAGGCGGGCGGCGGCCGCGTCGAAGGTGCCCTCGGGGGTGAAGGTGCCGACGTGCAGTTCGTAGAGGACCGCGTCCTGGAACGGGATCCGGGGGGAGGGGGCGTCCGGGTGCAGCGGCGTGAAGTCGACCACGGCCGACAGGCCGTCAGGCCCGTCCGGCAGACGGCGGCCGCGCGGGTCGGGCAGGGGCCGAGGATCGTCGCCCAGCAGGAACCCGTAGCGGTCACCGTCGGCGGCCGGGGCCTCCGCGGTCCACCAGCCGGCACGGTCCGGCGCCGGATCGCGGGTCATCTCGTAGGCGGTGTCGTTCAGTCGCATGGCGACCCGGTCTGTCTGCGGTGCCCACACTTCGAACTGCACGGACGGTCCCCTCGTCTCCGGCGGTACCTGGCCCTGTCGCCCTCGTCGGGCCCATCATCCCGGCCGGGGCGGGGGAGTTCTGGACACTTTGCCCACGACGGGCCGACAATCACCCTGTGACGTCCAGTTTCGAGTTCCCCGCCTATCCCGCGCCGCGGGTCTCCGACGCGCAGCGCGACCGAGTGCTGGGGGAGCTCCGGGAGGGGGCTGCCCTGGGTCGGCTGTCCCACGACACGTTCCTGCGGCGCATGGAACTCGCGCTGGTCGCCCGCCGCTCCGAGGAGCTCGCCGCCCTGACCGCCGACCTCCGCACGCGGGAGAGCGGCGAAAGCCCGTGGACGCAACGGCTGTTCGGGTGGGTGGGCCGCGTCTCGGCCGTCAGCGCCGGCGTCCGCCGCGCCTGGCGCGTGGAGAAACTGCCCGTGCTGCTGATGCCGCACCCGAGCGCGGCGCCCCTGCGGATCGGCCGCGACCCGGGCAACGGCTTGCGGCTCAGCCACGAGACCGTCTCCCGGGCGCACGCCGAACTCACCCTGCGCGGCGGCGTGTGGGTGCTCACCGACCTCGGCTCGACCAACGGCACCACCGTCAACGGCCAGCGCGTGACCGGCTCCGCGGTGGTCCGCGACGGCGACCAGATCGGCTTCGGCCGCATGACGTTCCGCCTCTCGGCGGGCTGAGGCCGCCTGCGTCCGCCGCTCGGCCGGGGCGCAGGATGGGGGCGTGAGCGAATACGAGAGTGTGGTGCGGGCGGCGCGGGCCGAGGATCTGGCGCGCATCGTCGAACTGGTGCAGGAGCACGTCGCCTACGAGAAGTCGCACCCGCGGGCGCCGGGGCTCGCGGCGCGGCTCGGGGCGGCGCTGTTCGAGGACGGGGCGCGGGTGTGGGTGCTGCTCGCCGAGACCCCGCGGGGCGAGGTCGTCGGGTACGCGGCCTGCTCCGAGGAGTTCTCGTTCTGGGACGGGCGCCACTACCTGCACATGGACTGCCTCTACCTCGCCGAGGGAGCGCGCGGGCACGGGCTCGGCGCCGCGCTGATGGACGCCGTGACGGACCTCGCGCGGGAGCGGGGCTTCGGGCACGTCGAATGGCAGACGCCCGACTGGAACGAGGGCGCGATCCGTTTCTACGACCGGCTCGGAGCCGCCGGCAGGCCCAAGCAGCGCTATTCCCTCGCCGTGCGGCCGCCCGCTAACGGATGACCGCCGTCAGCCGTTCGCACGCCGCGAGAACCGTCCGGGACTGGTGCTCGACCTGGGTGGCCACCGGCACCCAGCGGGCCTGGAACCGCGCCGCGAACTCCTCGCACCAGCCGGTGACCAGCCGGTCCAGCCCGGCCGCGGCCGGATCCCCTTGCGCCCGCAGCACCCGCAGCAGCATAGCGGCGGCGCGCAGCGACAGCCGCCGCCCGAAGGCGTCGATGCTGCCGATGTGGGCCGCCGTGGCCTCGGCGGGGGCGCCCGGGCCGGTCCACTCCGCGGCGATCGGCGGGATCAGCGCCAGCGTCCAGTCGACCGCGCGCAGCAGCGGGGCGAGAGCGCCCGGCAGCGCCGCGTCGGGTATCCGCTCCCGCACGGCGGCCACCCGCGCGGCGTCGGCGGTGAGCCGGCCGGCGAGCATCCGCAGCGCGCCCCGGGGGTCGGGGTGCGGGGCCGGGTCGTCCACCGTGTCGGAGGCCCACATGGGGACTTCGACGATCGCGGTGGTGCCGGCGTAGCGGTGGGCGTGGTACCAGGTGCTGAGCCGGGTGTCCTCGGGGTGGAAGGCCCCGTCGGGGCCGGTCCCCGGCTCCGGCATGACGAAGATCCCCGGCCCGGGGGAGGGCCAGCCGGTGGCGTCCGAGGCCCCCGTCTCGACCGGGATGCGCAGCTCGGCGGCCGACTTGGCGAACGGCTCCGCGAGGCCGGGGATGTCGCGGGTCAGCTGCACCCAGGAACCGCCGAGGTCGGTGCCGTGCAGGGAGACCTGGAGGACGGGTCGCAGTTCGTCGATCAGCGCGGTCAGGGCCACCGTCTCGGGCGGCAGCCGGTCCGCGGGCAGTAAGGACGGCGCCCACTCCGGCTGTTCGGGCCCGGGGGGCCGGAAGAAGGCCCGGTGGTAGTCCAGGAGCGAGTACGGGCGGGGCGTGCGGTGCAGGGCCGCGCCGTCCGGGTCGGCGCACAGCAGGAAGTGCCAGCCGCAGCCGTTCGCGGCGGCCGGCTCGGCGATGACGCGGCGGGCCAGGGCGAGCGCGGTGGCCCCGCCGACGGGCTCGTTGGCGTGCGCCCCGGCCACGACGAGTACGTTCTCGGCCGGCCGCGCGGCGTCGAGGGACAGTACCCAGAGCGGTTCCCCGCCCCGGGAGCGGCCGACCCGCCGCACCCGGGCCCGGGCGGGGTGTTCGTCCGCCAGGGCGCGGGCGGCCAGGGCGAGTTGGTGCGGGGTGGGGTAGTGCATGTCTCGAAGGAGGGTCACACCTCACGCCATGCCCGCCGCGCACGCCCCGTACTGCTCCGTGCGCCCCGCACTTGTGTCCAATGTTCGGGAGAAAGCCCTGGCCAACGCCTTGCCGGCGGTGATCCGGAGGGCGTCGCACCGGCCCCCCGCGTGCGGGCCGGGCGCGGCCTGTGCTCCCGGCCCTCACCTCCGCGCCCAGGGCCTCAGGAGCCGTCGTCGAACTCCCCCGACTCCACTTCGAGGGCGAGCCGCTGGAGGACCTGGATCGAGGAGATGTCGGTACGGCCGCTGTCGTGGGCCATGGCCAGGCTGGTGAAGGCCAGGCTGAAACCGGCGACCATCGTGTGCAGGGCCGGACCGAGCGCCTCGGCGACCAGCCGGGCGACCTGCTGCGGGGAGGACTCGGCCGGGACGCTGATCGAGGGCAGCATCTCGTTCAGCAGCTGGGTGACGACCCCCGCCTCCGACGCCGGGACCTCGTCGTCCTCCCCGGCTTCGGCCGCCCTGCGGATCTCCTGGGCCTCGGTGAGGATGCCGATGACTCGCTTCAGAACCTCTGCGCGTTCCATGTCCGGAGGGTAACCCCGGCGGCGGGCCGGACGCGTGCCCCGGGCGCGGTCCTCGACGAGCGACGGCGGCCGGGACCCGCATCCGGGGAAGGGCCTATTCCGCCCGGACCAGGGCCACGGCCGGGGTGTCGGACAGCAGGTGCGACAGCAGCGCCTCGCCCTCGTACGCGCCCTCGTGCAGCAGGGACGTCCAGCGGCCCGGCGGCAGCGGGAGGGCCGTGTCGCGCCAGCCGCCCTCGCCGGCGAGCCGGTGCGAGAGCCGGGTGGCGACCGCGATCAGGCCGGCGCGGGCGAAGGCCACGCAGTGGCCGGCGGCCGGACCCCGGGCCGCCAGCGGCCGGTACCCGGTGAACAGCTCGGGCCGGGTGCGCCGCAGCCGCAGCAGGGCCGCCGACAGGGCCAGTTTCTCCCCCGCCAGGCCGTGCGGGACACCACCCCCGTCGAGCCGGGCCAGCTCCTCGCGGGGGAAGACGACCGGCCGGCGGTTGTCGGGGTCGACCAGCGCCCGGTACTCGCTCTCCGCGCCCTGGTAGACCTCCGGCACCCCCGGCATGGCCAGGTGCAGCAGGGTCATGCCGAGTACGCTGGCCCGCGCCGCCTCCGCCAGCTCCGGCGGGAGGTCCACCTCGGGCGGAGCGACGACGGCGCCCTCGTACTCCTCGTCCGGATCGGTCCAGGACGTGCGCAGCGCCGCCTCACGGGCCCCCTTGACCAGCGCCGCCTCGAGCCGGGACTCCCGGTCCGGGATCTGCCCCAGGCCCAGCGCGCTCTGCCGGGCCACCCACGCCAGCTGGGCGTCCGGGACGGCGCCGGCCCCCGCCATCAGCTCCGGGGCCTGGGAAAGCACCGCGATCCGGGCCCGGACGTCGGCGCTGCGCTTCGTGTCGTGGGTGGACAGCACCGTCCCCGAGGCGGGCCACTCCCGCTCCAGGCCGGCGCAGTACGCGTGGAACTCCGCGACCGGCACCCCGGGGTCCCCGGGGTCCCCTCCCACCTCCGTCGCCGACAGCAGCGGCGCCCAGCGGTAGAAGGCCCGGTCCTCCAGGGACTTGGCGCGCAGGGCCGCCGAAGTCTGGGCGAAGCGCGCCGCGAAGGCGGGATCGCGCCGCAGGAGGTCCCGTACGCCGTCCACCGCGCCGGCGCCGACCAGCGCGGCGGCCCGCTCCAGGGCCTCGGGCGGAAGTCCCGGACCGCCCGGGTACGGCCGGTAGACCGGGTTCGCCACCAGCAACTCCAGGACCGCATCCCGCAGTTCCTTGCCCGCCTTTGCCTCCAGCGCGGTCAGCTCCGCCGCCAGATCGCCGGTCAGCACCTCCCGTGCACACGCCTCGGCCGTCTCCTCCCAGGAGCCGGCGCCGGTGGACTTGCGGTAGTCCCGGGCGAGTTCCGCGGCCCCGGCGGGATCGGTGAACACCCCGTCCACCCGCAGCAGCGCGTCGTACCCGGTGGTGCCGGCCACCGGCCAGGAGGAGGGCAGCCGTTCGGAGCGCGCCAGGATCTTCTCCACCACCACCCAGCAGCCCCCGCCCGCCTCCGCGCGCAGCCGCCGCAGGTACCCCTCGGGGTCCGCGAGCCCGTCCACGTGGTCGATCCGCAGTCCCTGGAGCACCCCGTCGCGCACCAGCTCCAGGATCTTGGCGTGCGTCGCGGCGAAGACCTCCGGGTCCTCCACCCGGACCCCGATGAGGTCCGAGATCGTGAAGAAGCGGCGGTAGTTGAGGCGGGTGCGGGCCTCGCGCCAGAACGCCGGCCGGTACCACTGCGCCGCCACCAGCTCCGGCAGCGGCAGCCCGGCGGTCCCCTCCCGCAGCGGGAACTCGTGGTCCCCGTAGCGCAGCAGCTCGCCGTCGACGGCGAGCGAGTCCAGCTCCAGCGGTCCCGAGAGGACCGGCAGCAGCACCTGTCCGCCCCCGGCCTCCCAGTCGATGTCGAACCAGCGCGCGTACGGGGAGTGCGGTCCCTCGCGCAGGACCTCCCACAGCGGCCGGTTGAGGCGCAGCGGCGAGGGGACCGCCATGTGGTTGGGGACGATGTCGAGCACGAGGCCGAGGCCGTGCTCGCGCGCCGTGCGGGCGAGCGCGCGCAGGCCCGTCTCGCCGCCCAGCTCCTCCCGCACCCGGGAGTGGTCGGTGACGTCGTACCCGTGCGTCGAGCCGGGCACCGCCTCCAGGGAGGGCGAGAGGTGCAGATGGGACACGCCGAGCGAGGCGAGGTAGGGCACGGCGGCCGCGGCGGCCGCGAACGGGAACTCGGGACAGAGCTGGATACGGTAGGTGGAGGCCGGCGTGACGACTGTCCGGGCGTCAGGTGCCGGTCGGGCGCTTTCGTATGACTGGCTCATGAGACGTACGTACCCGCGCAGCCGGATTCCGTGCCACCGCCCCGCGCATCCGGGTGACGGCGCGCCGCCGGCCGCCGCAACGGGACGGCAGCGGCTGCCGTCCCTAGGCCGGGCGCTGGAGGACCACCAGGGAGCGACCCGTCAGCGGCACCCGGTCGCCGGCCGCGTACTGCGGGCCCGTGCCGGGCGGCAGGACATCCGGCTTCGCCGTGTCCACCACCAGCAGCCACCGGGCGCCGTGCCCGGCCGGGACGGTGAACTCCTGCGGCTCGGCGCCCGCGTTGAACATCAGCAGGAACGAGTCGTCGGTGATCCGCTCACCGCGCGCACCGGGCTCGGAGATCGCCTCGCCGTTGAGGAACACCGTCAGCGACCGCGCGTGCTGCGCCTGCCAGTCGCGGGCCCGCATCTCCTCGCCGTGCGGGGTGAACCAGGCGATGTCGGAGAGTTCGTCGTGCGTCCCCTCCACCGGGCGGCCGTGGAAGAACCGGCGCCGCCGGAACACCGGGTGGTCACGGCGCAGCCACACCATCTGGCGGGTGAACTCCAGCAGCGCGGGCGCCGGTTTGCCCGGCTCGGGCCAGGTCACCCAGGACAGGTCGTTGTCCTGGCAGTAGGCGTTGTTGTTGCCGCCCTGCGAGCGGGCGAACTCGTCCCCGTGACTGAGCATCGGGACGCCCTGGGAGAGCATGAGGGTCGCCATGAAGTTGCGCATCTGGCGCTCGCGCAGCTCCACGACCTCCGGGTCCTCGGTCGGCCCCTCGACCCCGCAGTTCCAGGACCGGTTGTGGGTCTCGCCGTCCCGGTTGCCCTCCCGGTTGGCCTCGTTGTGCTTCTCGTTGTACGAGACGAGGTCGTGCAGGGTGAACCCGTCGTGGCAGGTGGTGAAGTTGATCGACGCCAGCGGCCGGCGCCCGTCGTCCTGGTAGAGGTCCGAGGACCCCGTCAGCCGTCCCGCGAACTCCGCGAGCGTGCGGGGCTGCCCGCGCCACAAGTCCCGGACGGTGTCGCGGTACTTGCCGTTCCACTCCGTCCACAGCGGAGGGAAGTTGCCCACCTGGTAGCCGCCCTCGCCCAGGTCCCAGGGCTCCGCGATCAGCTTGACCTGGCTGACGACCGGGTCCTGCTGGACCAGGTCGAAGAACGAGGACAGCCGGTCCACCTCGTGGAACTGCCGGGCCAGCGTGGCCGCGAGGTCGAACCGAAAGCCGTCGACGTGCATCTCGGTGACCCAGTAGCGCAGCGAGTCCATGATCAGCTGGAGGACGTGCGGGGACCGCATCAGCAGCGAGTTCCCGGTGCCCGTGGTGTCCATGTAGTGGCGCGGATCGTCCGCCAGCCGGTAGTACGAGGCGTTGTCCAGCCCCCGGAACGACAGGGTCGGGCCCAGGTGGTTGCCCTCGGCCGTGTGGTTGTAGACCACGTCCAGGATCACCTCGATCCCGGCCTCGTGCAGGGCGCGGACCGCCGACTTGAACTCCAGTACCTGCTCGCCCCGGTCGCCGGAGGCGTAGCCGTTGTGCGGCGCGAAGAAGCCGATGGTGTTGTAGCCCCAGTAGTTGCTCAGGCCGTCGTCGACGAGGCGGTGGTCGTTGACGTACTGGTGCACCGGCATCAGCTCCAGCGCCGTCACCCCCAGCTTGGTGAGGTGCCCGATCACCGCCGGGTGGGCGAGCGCCCCGTACGTGCCGCGCAGCTCCTCCGGGAGTTCCGGGTGGCGCATGGTGAGCCCCTTGACGTGGGCCTCGTAGAGCACGGTGTGGTGGTACTCGTGGCGCGGGGGCCGGTCGTTGGCCCAGTCGAAGTACGGGTTCACCACGACCGAGGTCATCGTGTGCGGGGCCGAGTCGAGGTCGTTGCGGGAATCGGGGCGGCCGAAGTGGTAGCCGTAGACCTCCTCGCCCCAGGCGACGCTGCCGCTGATGGCGCGCGCGTACGGGTCCAGCAGCAGCTTCGCCGCGTTGCAGCGCATCCCGTGCTCGGGCTCGTACGGGCCGTGGACGCGGAAGCCGTAGCGCTGCCCGGGCATGATGCCGGGCAGGTAGGCGTGCCGGACGAAGGCGTCCGTCTCGCGGAGCTCGACGGCCGTCTCCGAGCCGTCGTCGTGCAGCAGGCACAGCTCGATCCGCCGAGCGGCCTCGGAGTAGACGGCGAAGTTGGTTCCGGCGCCGTCGTAGGTGGCACCCAGCGGATACGCCTGTCCCGGCCAGACCTGCATAGATAACGACTCTTCCCTCGGTGTCGGCTGACGTCCCGGCTGATCGGGCATGGACAACGTCTCTGCCAGATCTTCCCCGAAAGGAGGCCGTCACGCGCGGACTTGGGATGGTTCTACCGGGTGACCCGGAGAGCTGATATCAGGGTCAGCGGACTGTCCGGGCATCGGATAATGGGTCAACGGGCAGTCGGTGTACGGACCATCGGGCTGCGTCGGGCCGCGCGCGCGGAGTACCCTTCCGTGATCACTGGAGACGGGCGTCCAGACGCAGAAGGCGGTGCACGGGTGAGCTCGGGAGGTCTGGAGCTGCCCCCTGGTGACAGCGGGCACGAGGGTGGCCCGGCGGACGCCCCTGGAAGCGCGCAGGCCGGGGTGCCGGCCGGGGCGGTGTCGCTGGCCCCGCCGGAGACCGGCGGGGCGCGGACCGGTGCGGAACTGGACTGGGGTGCGGACGCCTGGAGCGAGGTCCGTACCCGCGCGCAGCGGGCGGGACGCGCCTACATCTGGCTGAACCTCATCGAGCAGCGGCTGCGGGCCGTCGTCGGCGCGGTGCTCAGGCCGATCTACGAGCCCGTGCACGGCCAGGACGACTGGGTCGTCGCGGCGGCCGGGCCCGCCGGGCAGGAGTGGGTCCAGCGGGCGGTCGCCGTCCGCGAGGTCAGCCGGCGCAAGGGGTACCTCCTGGACCCGGCCGACGACAACGTACTGAGCTTCCTGACCCTGCCCCAGCTGCGGGAGCTGATGGTCCAGCACTGGCCTTGCTTCGAGCCGTACTTCGACGACCGCCGGGAGATCGAGCTGGCCCTCGACGAGCTGGAGGTCACCCGCAACGTGGTCTCCCGCAACCGGGCGCTCTCCCGGCCCGTCCTCGAACAGGCGGAGCGGGCGTCGGCACGGCTGCTGGAGGTGCTGGGCGGCGGCGCGGGCAGCCCGGGGGCGGACCGGCTGCCGATCGACGCCGTCGAGGACCTGGTGGGAGACCGGTACGCCGACGTCATCTCCGTCCACCCCGACCGGGTACGGCTCCAGCGCCAGCTGCCGGCCGAGGACCTGTTCGGGGGTGCGCGGCGACTGGACGCGATCGGCATAGGCCTGAACCTGCTGGTGCAGAACTTCTCCGGCCGAAGACTCGTCCGGCTCACGGAGGCGGGGTGCCGGGTACGGCTGCTGTTCCTGAACCCGGCGAGCAGCGCCGTCAAGCGGCGCGAGCGGGAGCTGGGGCTGCGCAAGGGCGAGCTGAGCCGGTCGGTGGAGATGAACATCCTGCACGTGCGGCGGGTCCGGGCGGGGCTGCGGGACGCGTCGCGGTTCGAGATCCACGTGTTCGACGAGACTCCCCGCTTCACCGCGTACCTGGTGGAGGGGGAGTCCTCGGGCATCGCGGTGGTCCAGTCGTACCTGCGGCGGGCGCGGGGCATGGAGGCCCCGGTGCTGGTGCTGCGCGGGGGCGGCCGGGGGGTCCCCAAGGACGCCGACCACGGACTTTTCACCACGTACCGGGAGGAATTTGAGTCGGTTTGGGAGGATTCCCGGCCGGTGTCCTGACTGTCAGTGCCCCATGGCAGGCTGAAAGTCGTTGACCGGAAGTCTGTACGGGGGAGGGACGCCATGGCGGCGTGGCACGGGGGAGCGCTGGTCGGATTCGATCTGGAGACGACGGGCACGGAGCCGGGGGAGTCCCGGATCGTGACGGCCGCGGTGGTCGAGGTGCACGGCGACGAGGTGCGGGAACGGCGTGCCTGGCTCGCGGACCCGGGGATACCCATCCCGGAACAGGCCTCGGCGATCCACGGCATCAGCACGGCGCGGGCCGTCGCGGACGGCCGGCCGGTACGGCAGGTCACCGACGAGGTGGCGGCCGTCCTGACGGATCACTGGCTGCGCGGTTCGGTGGTCGTCGCGTACAACGCCGCCTTCGATCTGACGCTGCTGACGGCGGAGTTGGCCCGGCACGGGCTGCCGTCCCTGGCGGACAGGCTGGGCGGGGCGCGGACGGGGCCGGTGGTGGACCCGCTGACCATCGACCGGGCCGTGGACCGCTACCGCCGCGGGAAGCGGACCCTGGAGGCGGTGTGCGGGGTGTACGGGGTCGTCCTCGACGCCGCGCACGACGCGGGGGCGGACGCGCTGGCGGCGGTCCAGGTCGCGCGGGCGATAGCCGCCCGGCATCCGGAGGTGGCCGCACTCAGCCCGTCGGACCTGCATGACCGCCAGGGCGCTTGGCACGCCCGCTGGGCCCGGGACTTCCAGTCGTACCTGCGGGGCCAGGGCAGCCCGGACGCCGTCATCGACACGGCGTGGCCCCTTCGGGGGCTCGTGGCGGCCGGGGCCTGAGCCCCGAAGGTGCGTCCGCGGGGGCCGGGTGGGATCAGAAGGGGTGCCAGCGGGTTTCGGTGTCGCCGTCGCGGAGCGAGGTGACGCGGCGGTGGAACTCCGCGCGGGCCGCCGGGGAGGCCGGGGTGTGCTGGGCGACCCATGCGCAGCTCGCCGTCTCGCGCGCGCCGCGCAGCACCGCGCAGCCGGGCCACTCGCGCACGTCCCACCCGTACGCCGTCACGAACTCCTCGTACGACCGGTCGGGCAGCCCGTACCGGTCGCGGGAGAGCGCCATCACCACCAGGTCGTGCTCGCGCAGGTCGGCCGATACGGTCTCCAGGTCCACCAGGACCGGCCCGTCCGGCCCGACGTGCACGTTGCGGGGCAGGGCGTCGCCGTGGATCGGCCCGGGCGGCAGGTGGGGGGTCAGCGCGGCCACCTGACCGGCGTAGGCGTCGCGCCGGGCCCGCAAGTAGGCCGCGTCGGCCGGGTCGACGGCGTCACCGGCGAGCCGGAGCCAGCGTTCGACCCCGCCCAGCAGGTCCCGCGCCGGCATCGCGAACGGCGGTGCGGGCAGGGCGTGGATCCGCCGCAGGAGGAGCGCCAGGTCGTGCGGGGCCGCCGGGCGGACCGCCGGCGGGAGGCGGTGCCACACCGTCACCGGGTGCCCGTCCACCAGCCGGGCCCCGGGCTCGGCCGCCCGGACCGCGGGAACCCCGCTCGCGGCGAGCCAGTCCGCGACCGCCACCTCCCGCTCGGCCCGCTCCAGCAGCGCCGCCTCCCGGCCCACCTTCACCACCAGGTCACCGGCCACGAAGACGGCGTTCTCGCCGAAGGCCAGCAGTTCGGCCACGCCGGCGACCCCCGCCGCCGCCAGTACGTCCCTGGCCCGCGCCTCGTCCATGCCGCCGTCCCGCCCGTCCCTGTCCGGATCGTCCCCTGCCACCACGTCCCGGCCAGTCTGCCATCCCCGCCGGTGGCCGGCCTGACCCGCCGTCACCGTGTGGTCCGGGACGGCCGGTGGGACGGCCAGTGGGACGGCCGGCAGGGCGGCTCACACGTCGGAGTGAATCCGTTTGCACGAGACGTATCGTCTCGTTATGGTCGGGCTCGTGACCACAGCCAAGCCCGCACACATCGCCATGTTCTCCATCGCAGCCCACGGGCATGTGAACCCGAGCATCGAAGTGATCCGGGAACTCGTCGCCCGCGGTCACCGCGTCAGCTACGCCATTCCCGCCCCCTTCGCCGACAAGGTCGCCGAAACCGGCGCCACCCCCGTCGTCTGGCGCTCGACGCTGCCCACCGACGACGAACCCGAGGCGTGGGGCACCGAACTCATCGACCACCTCGAACCCTTCCTCGAAGACGCCGTCCAGGCACTGCCCCAACTCGCCGCCGCCTTCGAGGGCGACGAGCCGGACCTCGTCATCCACGACATCACCGCCTACCCGGCGGTCGTCCTCGCCCGCCGCTGGGGCGTCCCCGACGTCTCCCTCTCCCCGAACCTGGTCGCCTGGACCGGCTACGAGGAGGAGGTCGCCGCGCCGATGAAGGAGCAGCTGCGCGCCACCGAGCGCGGCCGGGCCTACTACGCGCGCTTCCGGGCCTGGCTGGACGAGAACGGCATGGAGGACGACCCCGACCGCGTGGTGGGCCGGCCCCGCCGCAGCATCGTGCTGATCCCGAAGGCCCTCCAGCCGCACGCCGACCGCGTGGACGAGTCCGTCCACACCTTCGTCGGCACCTGCCAGGCCGACCGCGGCGCCACCCAGGGAACCTGGCGGCGGCCGGCCGCCGCCGAGGGAAAGAAGGTGGTCCTGGTCTCCATGGGCTCCACCTTCACCAAGCTCCCCGCTTTCTACCGCGCCTGCATGGACGCCTTCGCGGAGCTGCCCGACTGGCACGTGGTCCTCCAGATCGGCAAGTTCACCGACGAGGCCGAACTCGGCGAGATCCCCGCCAACGTCGAAGTCCACCGCTGGGTCCCCCAGCTGGACATCCTGCGGCAGGCCGACGCCTTCATCACCCACGCGGGCGCCGGCGGCAGCCAGGAGGGCATGGCGACGGGCACCCCCATGGTCGCCGTCCCCCAGGCCGTCGACCAGTTCGGCAACGCCGACATGCTCCAGGGACTGGGCATCGCCCGGCACGTCCCGATGGACGAGGCCGACGCCCCTACCCTGCGCGACGCCGTCCTCTCCCTCGTCGGCGATCCCGAGGTCGCCGCACGCGCCGAGGCCATCCGCGCGCAGATGGCCGGCGAGGGCGGTGCCCGGCAGGCCGCCGACCTCATCGAGGCCGAGCTGCCCTGACGCGCCGTGCCGCTCCCGTCCGCGCCGCCCGCCGGCACCGTCAGTGGGGCGCCCTATCGTTCGGGACATGAGCCCTCAGCCCACAGCCCGCACGACCTACGCCGCCCTGCTGCGCGGAATCAACGTCGGCGGGAGCAAGAAGGTCCCGATGGCCGAGCTGCGCGCCGTGATGGAGCAGCTCGGCCTCGACGACGTACGGACGTACCTCCAGAGCGGCAATGCCGTGTTCAGCAGTACGGAACAGGATCCCGACGCGCTCGCCCGCCGGCTGGAGGCGGCCATCGAGGCGCACTTCGGCTTCCCCGTCCCCTGCCTCGTCGTGGACGGCCCCCACCTGCGCGCCGTGGCCGAAGCCTGCCCGTTCCCCGCGGCCGAACTCGAAGGCAGGCAGCTGCACGTCACGTTCCTCTCCGCGCAGCCCTCCCCGGAGCGCTACGCGGCCATCGACGCGCGGGCCTTCCTCCCCGAGGAGTTCCGCCTCGGCGACCGCGTGGTCTACCTCTACGCACCGGGCGGCCTCGGCGTCTCCAAACTGGGCGAGGTGCTCCACAGACCGGCCCTCCTCAAGGGCCTCGACGCGACGACCCGCAACTGGAACACCGTCGTCAAGCTGGTCGAGTTGACCCGGGACTGACACGGCCGGCGCGGCCGGAGCCCCCCCTCCCGGCGCCGGGAGGGGGATGTGCCAGGCTCGGGGCATGCGGTACATCATCATCGGCGCCGGGGCGATCGGCGCGACCATCGGCGGGCGGCTCGCGGAAGCGAGCCTGGACGTCGTCCTCGTCGCCCGGGGCGCGCACGCCCAGGCCCTCGCGGCGGACGGGCTGCGGCTCACGACGGCCGGGGGTGAGCGGGTCCACCGGCTGCCCGTCGTCACCGGCCCGGCGGAGCTGGGCGAACTGCGGCCGGACGACGTGCTGCTGCTCACCGTGAAGACCCAGGACGCGATCGCGGCGCTGGACGCGTGGGGCGACGCGGAGGTCGCGGGCGGCGGCACGGCCGCGCAGCGCCTGCCGGTGCTGTGCCTCCAGAACGGCGTGGAGAGCGAACGGCTGGCCCTGCGGCGCTTCGCGCGCGTGTACGGGGTCTGCGTCTGGCTCCCCGCCACCTTCCTGGAGCCGGGTGCGGTCTCGGCACTGTGCGCACCGCTGACCGGCATCCTGCACCTGGGCCGCGCGGCCGGGGGGAGCGACGCCCGGGCGCGGGCGATCGCCGCCGACCTGGAGAAGGCGGGCTTCGGGGCGCCGGTCGTCGAGGACGTGATGCGGTGGAAGTACGCGAAGCTGCTGGGGAACCTGGGCAATGCGATCCAGGCGACGACGGGGCCGGAACCGGATCCGGCGAAGGCGGCGCTGCTGCTCAGGGCGATCCGCGAGGGCAAGGCGGTGTTCGCCGCCGCCGGGATCGGCTACGCCTCCGACGCCGAGCAGTCGGCGGCGCGGGACGGGAAGGTCGAGCAGCCGGCGGGGGTGCGGGGCGGGTCGTCGTGGCAGAGCCTGGCGCGCGGGACGGGGTCGGTGGAGGCGGACTACCTCAACGGGGAGATCTGCCTGCTGGGTCGGCTGCACGGGGTGGCGACGCCGGTCAACGAGACGCTGCGGCACGCGGCGAACATCTTCGCGCGGGAGGGGTTGCCGCCGGGGGCGATGGCGGCCCTGGACCTGACGGCCTTGGCCGACGAGGCGGTTGCCCGGGGGTAGCGGCCGGGTGCCGGTGCCGGTGCCGGTGCCGGTGCCCGTGCCGGTGCGGGGTGGCCGCTGCGCGGGGCTGCTCCCCGACCCGCCCTTCCTCCGTTCACCGGGGCTCCGCCCCGGACCCCGTACGTGGGCTCCGCGCCCGTGCCCTCAAGCGCCGGGCGGGCCGGGGTGCGCCCGGCCGGCCGGGGGCGTTCAGGCCGACAGGGCCGGGGCCCGGACCGGGGTCAGGGCGGCCGCGTCGTAGCGGTGGAGGAGGAGGCGGGCCAGTTCGGGAGCCGCGCCGAGGACGGGGGACACGAGGTCCGCGCCCGCGGCCTCCGCGCCCGCCGCGATGCGGTCCGGGAGGCGGCCGGGGGCGATGACGTACGGCGCCACGGCCACCCGGCGTGCTCCCTCGGCGCGCAGGGCCCGTACGGCGTCCTCCGTACGGGGCAGGGAAGCGGAGGCGAACGCAGGCCGCACGGCGCACCAACCGGTGTGCCGCCACTCCCGCGCGATTTCAGCGATCACTGCGATCGCCTCCGGGTCTGAGGAACCGGCGGACGCGAGCACCACACCGGTGCCGGCGCGGTCCGCCGGGGCGAGGCCCGCTTCCGCGAGGCGCCGCTCCAGGGCGCGGACCAGCAGCGGCGACGGGCCGAGGACGTCCGCGACCCGGACCGAGAGGCCCGGCAAGCGGGTGGCGGCCTCCGCCAGCACCGCCGGGACGTCCGTCTTGGCGTGGAACGCCCGGGTGAGCAGCAGCGGCAGCGCCACGACCTCACGCACCCCCGACAGGTGGAGGCGGGTGAGGACCTGCGGCACCGACGGGGCGTTGAAGTCCAGGAACGCCGTCTCCACGCGCAGGCCGGGCCGCTGCGCCCGCGCGCGCCGGGTGAGGGCGTGCACGGTCGCGGCGTGCCGCGGGTCGCGGCTGCCGTGGGCTATGACCAGGAGTACGGGGGAACGGGACACGGTACTCAGCTCAGCTCTTGACCAGCAGGCCGCGGCTGCGCAGCACCCACCGCTCGACCGGGCTGAAGATCAGCAGGTCGATGGCGATGCCGACGAGGAGGATCAGGATGATCGCGAGGAACACGCCCGGCATGTCGATGTTGTTCCGGCCGTTCTCCAGCAACTGGCCGAGGCCCAGGCCCAGGTCGGGGGAGGAGGCGATGATCTCGGCGGCCATCAGCGAGCGCCAGGAGAAGGCCCAGCCCTGCTTGAGACCGGCGAGGTAGCCGGGCAGCGCGGCGGGCATGACCACGTGCCAGGTGCCCTTGAGCCCGGTGGCGCCCAGAGTGCGGCCGGCCCGCAGGAACAGCGGCGGCACCTGGTCCACGCCCGACACCAGGCCGTTGGCGATGGACGGCACCGCACCGAGCAGGATGACGGCGTACATCATCGAGTCGTTCAGACCGAGCCAGATCACCGCCGGCGGCACCCACGCCACGGAGGGCAGGGACTGGAGTCCGGACAGGATCGGGCCGATCGCGGCGCGGACGAACTTCACCCGCGAGACCAGCAGGCCGAGCGGGGTGCCGATGGCCAGCGCCAGCAGGAAGCCCAGCAGACCGCGCGAGACGCTGGTCCAGACGACATCCAGCAGGGTGCCCTTGAGCCACATGTCGGTCACGCCGTCCCACACCGCGGACGGCGAGGGCAGCTTGGTCTCGTCGGTGACGTGTGCCGCGACGAGGACCTGCCAGACCACGAGGACCAGGCCGACGGCGACGGCCGGCGGCAGGATCTTCTTGAGGAGGACCTCACGGACCGGGGTGCGGTGGGTCTGGACCGCGTCGAGCGCGTCCAGGCCGGCCTCCAGGCCCGCCAGGTCGTCGCTCTTGGCCTTGGGGGCGGTGTCAGTGCTGGCCATGGCGGCGGATCTCCCCACGCAGGTGTTCAGTGATCTCCAGGGACAGCTCCGCGACGTCCGCGTCCTCGATGCGGCGCGGCTGCGGGATGTCCACGGTCCATTCCTCGGCGACCCGGCCGGGCCGCGAGGACAGCAGGACCACGCGCTGGGCGAGGCGCACGGCCTCGCGGACGTTGTGCGTGACGAACAGGACGGACAGGCCCGTCTCCTCCCAGATCCGGGTCAGCTCGCCGTGCAGCACGTCCCGGGTGATGGCGTCCAGCGCCGCGAACGGCTCGTCCATCAGCAGCAGCCGGCTGTCCTGGGCCAGGGCGCGGGCCAGGGCCACGCGCTGGCGCATGCCGCCCGACAGCTCGTGGACCCGCTTGCCGTACGCCCCGCCGAGCCGGACCAGCTCCAGCAGCCGCTCCGCCTCCGGCTTGCGGTCGGCCTTGGCGACCCCGCGCAGCCGCAGGGCCAGTTCGATGTTCTTGCCCGCCGTGAGCCAGGGGAACAGCGCGTGCTCCTGGAACATCAGGGCGGGGCGGCCGGCGGTCTCGATGCTGCCCGCGCTGGGCGCGTCGAGTCCGGCGACCAGGTTGAGCAGGGTGGACTTGCCACACCCCGAGGCTCCCAGGAGGGTGACGAACTCTCCCGGGGCGACATCGAGGCTGATGTCGTCCAGGACGAGCTGCGGTCCGGCCGGGCCGGGGAAGGACTTCGAGACGTGCTCGATGCGCGCGGCGTGCGTCCGCTCCGCTACCGCACCCTCGGCAGCCTTGGCGAGCGTGGTGGCCATGGTCGTCACCTCCTGGGGGATTCGGGTTACGGACTTACTTGGCGCCGAGACCGGCGTCGGAGACCTCGGGCTTGCCGGCGGCCTTGAGCACCTTGTTCAGGAGCGTCAGGTCGTAGATGCCGGTCAGGTCGGGCTGCTCGATGAGCTTGGCCTTGACCGCCCAGTCGGACTCCGTCTTGAGGGTGCCCGCCAGCGGGTCGTCGGTGACGAGGATGCTCGGCCACGCCGGGTCGATGACCTTCGCGTCGAGCGGCTTGCCGCCGTCCGCCGCCAGCTTCGCGTTGGCGGAGGCCTTCGCCTTCTCCGGGTTGGCGTTGATCCACTCGTTCGTCTTGACCGTGCCCCTGAGCACGGCCTCGACCACGTCCGCGTGTTCCTTGAGGAACTTCTGCGACACGATGACGTTGGTGATCACGAACTTCTTGTCGGGCCACAGGGACGTCTCGTCGAGGAGCACGGAGCCGCCGTCGGCGACCAGCTTGGAGGCCGTGGGCTCCGGCACCCAGGCGCCGTCGATCGAACCCTGCTTGAAGGCGTCGGGGGTGACCTTGTTGTCGGTGCGGACGACGGAGACGTCACCCTTGCCCGACTCGGGGTCGACCGACCAGCCCTTCTGGGAGATCCAGTTGAGGAACGCGACGTCCTGCGTGTTCCCCTTCTGCGGGGTGGCGATCTTCTTGCCCTTGAGGTCGTCCAGGGTCTTGATCTTGTCCGGGTTCACGACCAGCTTGACGCCGCCCGAGGCGGAGCCGGAGATGATCCGGAGGTTCTGGCCCTTGGACTTCACGTAGCCGTTGATCGACGGCGAGGGGCCGATGAAGCCGATGTCGAGGGAGCCGCCGTTGAGGGCCTCGATCTCCGACGGACCGGCGTTGAAGGTCTGCGGCTTGACGGCCGTGCCGCCCAGCTCCTTGGCGATCAGGCCCTCCTGGAGACCGACCAGGGCGGTGGCGTGCGTCAGGTTCGGGAAGTACCCGATGCGCACCTCGGTGGCGGAGAGCTTCTTGGCGTCCGCGGCGGGCACGGCGGCCGGCTTGGCGTCGTCCTTCGCCTGGGAGCCGTAGCCGCAGGAGGCGAGCGCGCCGATCAGGAGGGGCAGGGCAGCGGCGGCGACGACGCCGCGGCGCAGGGTCTTACGGGCGGTGGTACCGGTGGCAGGCACGGGAGGGCTTCCTCTCGGGGCGCCGTGGGGTCACGGCGCGGGTCTTCGTCTGCGGAGCAGGGGCGGGCAGGGCTGGTGGGGGGTGTGGGCGCGCATGCGGTGCGCGTACGTCATCACGCACATCGCCCCACCCCTCCCTGGCCGCTGCCGAGGTGGCCGCTGCCCACGCGGCCGCCTTCCTTGGCGAAGGTCGAGTAGATGTCGGCGAACACGGTCAGAAGTCCCATCCCGCGTCATCGGCCCGGACGGCCTCGGCTTCGGCCTCGTGGGCGTGGGCCGCGAAGGCCTCGCCCGCCATGCCGGCCGCCAGGGTCGTCCCGTCCGCCGGATCGATCAGCAGGAAGGACCCGGTGCGGCGCGAGTCGGCGTACGCGTCGAGCGCGAGCGGCTCCGCCGTACGGACGACGACACGACCGATGTCGTTGGCGACCAGCTGCCCGGGCTCCGGGTGCTGGGACAGGTCGTCCAGGGTCAGCCGCGAGGGGATCTCCTTGACGATCGCCTTGACGGTGCGCGTGGTGTGCTTGAGCAGCACGCGCGCGCCGACGGCCAGCGGCTGGTCCGCGACGTGGCACACCGTCGCCTCGACGTCCTGCGTGGTGGCCGGGGCGCTCGCCGAGGGGGCGATCAGGTCACCGCGCGAGATGTCGATGTCGTCCCTCAGCCGCACCGTCACCGACTGGGGCGCCCACGCGATGTCGACGGACTCGCCGAGCGCGTCGATGCCCTCGATGACCGAGGTGCGGCCCGACGGCAGGACGGTGACGGCCTCGCCGACGCGCAGCACGCCGGAGGCGATCTGGCCCGCGTAGCCGCGGTAGTCGGGGTGCTCGGCGGTCTGCGGCCGGATCACGTACTGGACCGGGAAGCGCGCCGGGCAGGCGGTCAGGTCGTGGCTGACCGGCACGGTCTCCAGGTGCTCCAGCACCGTCGGGCCGCCGTACCAGTCCATGTGCGCCGAGGGCTCCACGACGTTGTCGCCGGCCAGGGCCGAGATCGGGATCGCGGTGATCTCCGGCACGCCCAGGTCCGAGGCGTACGCGGTGAACTCCTCGGCGATCTTCGCGAAGACCGTCTCCTCGTAGCCGACGAGGTCCATCTTGTTGACGGCGAGGACCACGTGCGGGACCCGCAGCAGCGCCGCGACGGCCGCGTGGCGGCGGGTCTGCTCGATGACGCCGTTGCGGGCGTCGACCAGGACCACGGCCAGGTCGGCGGTGGACGCCCCGGTGACCATGTTGCGGGTGTACTGCACGTGCCCCGGGGTGTCGGCCAGGATGAACCGGCGCCGGGCGGTGGCGAAGTAGCGGTACGCCACGTCGATGGTGATGCCCTGCTCCCGCTCGGCCCGCAGGCCGTCGGTGAGCAGCGCGAGGTCGGGGGCGTCCTGCCCGCGCCGGGCGGAGACGGCCTCGACGGCCTCCAGCTGGTCGGTCAGGACCGACTTGGAGTCGTGCAGGAGCCGTCCGACCAGCGTGGACTTGCCGTCGTCGACGGAACCGGCGGTCGCGAAGCGCAGCAGCGTGGTCGCTGCCAGGTCGTCGAGCCCGGCGACCTGATCGGTGGTGGAGGTCATTTCTAGAAGTACCCTTCGCGCTTGCGGTCTTCCATCGCGGCCTCGGACATCTTGTCGTCGGCGCGGGTCGCGCCCCGTTCGGTGAGGCGGGAGGCGGCGATTTCGGTGATCACGGCGTCCAGCGTGGTGGCGTCGGAGTCGACGGCACCGGTGCAGGACATGTCACCGACGGTGCGGTAGCGGATGAGACGCTTCTCCGTCGTCTCGCCCTCCTTGGGGCCGCCCCATTCGCCGGCCGTCAGCCACATGCCGCTCCGCTTGAACACCTCGCGCTCGTGGGCGAAGTAGATCTGCGGCAGCTCGATGCCCTCGCGGGCGATGTACTGCCACACGTCCAGCTCGGTCCAGTTCGACAGCGGGAACACGCGCACGTGCTCGCCCGGTGCGTGGCGGCCGTTGTAGAGCTGCCACAGCTCGGGGCGCTGGCGGCGCGGGTCCCACTGGGAGAACTCGTCGCGCAGGGAGAAGACGCGCTCCTTGGCGCGGGCCTTCTCCTCGTCGCGGCGGCCGCCGCCGAAGACGGCGTCGAACCCCAGCTGCTGGATCGCCTCGGTCAGCGGAACGGTCTGGAGCGGGTTGCGGGTGCCGTCCGGGCGCTCACGCAGCTTGCCGGCGTCGATGTACTCCTGGACGGAGGCCACGTGCAGGCGCAGGCCGTGCTTCTCGACCGTGCGGTCCCGGTACTCCAGCACCTCGGGGAAGTTGTGGCCCGTGTCGACGTGCAGCAGCGTGAACGGCACCGGCGCGGGCGCGAACGCCTTGAGCGCCAGGTGCAGCATGACGATGGAGTCCTTGCCGCCGGAGAAGAGGATCACCGGCTTCTCGAACTCGCCCGCCACCTCGCGGAAGATGTGCACGGCCTCCGATTCGAGGGCGTCCAGGTGCGACAGCGCGTAGGGAGCGTCGGTCCCCTCGTGCAGGTGGGCGACGGTCGTCATGCCAGACCCCTCTCGGTGAGCAGCGCGTACAGGGCCGAAGCCGACTCCTGCACGGACTGCGTGTGCGACTCGATCCGCAGGTCCGGGGAGTCCGGAGCCTCGTACGGGTCGTCGACCCCGGTCAGACCGGAGATCTCGCCCGCCGCCTGCTTGGCGTACAGGCCCTTCACATCCCGCTCGGAGCAGACCTCGACCGGGGTGGCCACGTGGACCTCCAGGTAGGCGGTGCCCGCGGCGGCGTGCCGCTTCGCGACGGCCTCCCGGCTGTCGGCGAACGGCGCGATCACCGGCACCAGCGCCTTGACGCCGTTGCTGGCGAGCAGTTCGGCGACGAAACCGATCCGCTGCACGTTCGTGTGCCGGTCCTCCCGGCTGAAACCCAGGCCGGCGGAGAGGAACTCGCGGATCTCGTCGCCGTCGAGGACCTCCACGCGGTGGCCCTCGGCCCGCAGCCGCTCGGCCAGCGCGTACGCGATGGTGGTCTTGCCCGCGCTCGGCAGCCCGGTCAGCCACACGGTGGCGCCCTGGTCGCTCACGCTCATCGTTCTCGTCTCCGTCGGTTCTTCGATGTCGGTCATCAGCCGTGCAGTCCGCACTCGGTCTTGGCCCGCCCGGCCCAGCGGCCGGCCCGCGCGTCCTCGCCCTCCGCCACGCGGCGGGTGCAGGGGGCGCAGCCGACGGAGGCGTAGCCGTCCATCAGCAGCGGGTTGGTCAGTACGCCGTGCTCCGCGACGTACGCGTCCACGTCGTCCTGCGTCCAGCGGGCGATCGGCGAGATCTTGACCTTCTGCCGCTTCTCGTCCCAGCCGACCACGGGGGTGTTCGCCCGGGTCGGGGACTCGTCGCGGCGCAGGCCCGTCGCCCACGCCTGGTACGCGCTCAAGCCCTCTTCCAGCGGCTTGACCTTGCGCAGCGCGCAGCACAGGTCCGGGTCCCGGTCGTGCAGCTTCGGGCCGTACTGGGCGTCCTGCTCGGCGACGCTCTGGCGCGGGGTGAGGGTGATGACGTTGACGTCCATCACGGCCTCGACCGCGTCGCGGGTGCCGATGGTCTCCTCGAAGTGGTAGCCGGTGTCGAGGAAGACCACGTCCACGCCCGGGAAGGCGCGGGACGCCAGGTGGGCGACGACCGCGTCCTCCATCGAGGAGGTGACGGCGAACTTCTTCCCGAAGGTCTCGGCGGCCCAGGTGAGGATCTCCAGCGCCGAGGCGTCCTCGAGGTCGCGGCCCGCCTGCTCGGCCAGTGCCCTGAGGTCCCCGGCGTCCTGCGTCGCCGTTTCCCGAGTCGTCGTCATATCGCTTCCCCTCCGGGCCCGTCGGACTGAACACCCCGGGCGAGCAGCCCGAGGTACCTCAGCTGGAAGGCCCGGTTGCAGGCCCTGCATTCCCAGGCGCCGTGACCCGCCTCGTGGGGGAACAGGTCCTCGTCGCCGCAGTACGGGCAGTAGAACGGTGCGGCGCGCTCGCTCATGACAGGCTCTCGTCGCTCGCGCGGCCGACCCAGGCGGCGAAGCGCTCGCCGTCCTCGCGCTGCTCCTGGAAGCGCGTGACGACCCGCTCCACGTAGTCCGGCAGGCCCGCCGAGGTGACCTTGAGGCCGCGGACCTTGCGGCCGAAGCCGGCCTCCAGGCCGAGCGCGCCGCCGAGGTGGACCTGGTAGCCCTCGACCTGGTTGCCGTTCTCGTCGAGGACCAGCTGCCCCTTGAGACCGATGTCCGCCACCTGGATACGCGCGCACGCGTTCGGGCAGCCGTTGATGTTGATGGTGAGCGGCTCGGCGAAGTCCGGCAGCCGGCGTTCGAGCTCGTCGATGAGCGAGGCGCCGCGCGCCTTGGTCTCGACGATGGCCAGCTTGCAGAACTCGATGCCGGTGCAGGCCATCGTGCCGCGGCGGAACGGGGACGGCTTGACCCGCAGGTCCAGCGCCTCCAGGGCCTCGACCACGGAGTCGACCCGGTCCTCGTCGATGTCCAGCACGATCATCTTCTGCTCGGCGGTGGTGCGCAGGCGGCCGGAGCCGTGCTGCTCGGCCACGTCCGCGATCTTGGTCAGGGTGGCCCCGTCGACGCGGCCGACCCGGGGGGCGAAGCCCACGTAGAACCGGCCGTCCTGCTGCCGGTGCACGCCGACGTGGTCGCGCCACTGGCCGGAGGGCTGCTCGGGTGCCGGGCCGTCGGTGAGCTGCCGCTTGAGGTACTCGTCCTCCAGCACCTGGCGGAACTTGGCCGCGCCCCAGTCGGCGACGAGGAACTTCAAGCGGGCGCGGGTGCGCAGGCGGCGGTAGCCGTAGTCGCGGAACACCGAGATGACGCCCTCGTAGACGTCCGGGACCTCGTCCAGCGAGACCCAGGTGCCCAGGCGCACGCCGAGCTTGGGGTTGGTGGAGAGGCCGCCGCCGACCCACACGTCGAAGCCGGGGCCGTGCTCGGGGTGGTTCACGCCGACGAACGCGACGTCGTTGATCTCGTGCGCCACATCGAGCAGCGGAGAGCCGGAGACCGCGGACTTGAACTTGCGGGGCAGGTTGGAGAAGGCCGGGTTGCCCACGATGCGGCGCTGGATCTCGTCGATGGCGGGCGTGCCGTCGATGATCTCGTCCTCGGCGATGCCGGCGACGGGCGAGCCGAGGATGACGCGGGGGGTGTCACCGCAGGCCTCGGTGGTCGAGAGGCCCACGGCCTCCAGACGGCGCCAGATCTCCGGGACGTCCTCGATCCGGATCCAGTGGTACTGCACGTTCTGCCGGTCCGTGAGGTCGGCGGTGCCGCGGGCGAACTCCTCGGAGATCTCGCCGATGACGCGCAGCTGCCCGGTGGTCAGCCGCCCGCCGTCGATGCGGACGCGCAGCATGAAGTACTTGTCGTCCAGCTCCTCCGGCTCCAAGATCGCGGTCTTGCCGCCGTCGATCCCGGGCTTGCGCTGGGTGTAGAGGCCCCACCAGCGCATCCGGCCGCGCAGGTCGTTGGGGTCGATGGAGTCGAAGCCGGTCTTGGAGTAGATCGTCTCGATGCGTGTCCGCACGTTGAGACCGTCGTCGTCCTTTTTGAACTGCTCGTTGCCGTTGAGGGGGGTGTGGTGTCCGACGGCCCACTGGCCCTCACCGCGGTGACGGCCGCTCTTGCGGCGCGCGGCTGCGGCCGCGGGCGCGGCGGCTGCGGGCGTTTCGGGGGTGGCGGCCATGGCGGTACGTCCTTCTTCGGCGGCTCAAGGCAGGGGCAGGGGGAGCGGCGGCGTGACCCCTGCACGCTGAGCGGGTGTGGCTGATGGCCGCGCCGTGGCCGGTTGTGCCGGCGGGCAGGGCGGATTTCAGCCGTCAGGGGGCTGGCGGAGGCCGTACGGCCTCGGGGTCGACGCGTCCGCGGCAGCGGGGACGGCGGCGATGTGCGGCGGTTGCTGGTTCGGTCAGCGCGCCGGACAGATGGCGCTGGACATGCGGCCGAGGTCGACGTGCCGCCGACTCACCAAGGCAATTCCAGCTCCATTCATGGCGGAAGCGTGGCACGGGCCGATTGGAGGAGTCCACTAGTGTCCAGGATTCGGACGATGTGGTCTCGAATTGTGGAACAGGGTGATGTGGATCACGTCGACCGGATCCGGAACCCCGGCGTCCGTTTCCGGTCAGCGTGACGCCGAAACCGCCGGCCGGGGCGTTTCGGGCGCGACGGACCGGAAGGGCGCCGAAGTCTCGACACCCGCCGCCGAGGGCCCGTCCTCCCGCAGTCTCTCAAGCTCTGGGCCGCCGGGGGACGGGGCGGGTACGTAGGGGGGCTGGACGACGCCCGGTGGCTGCGCGGCGCCGAAATCGCTGGAGATCACCCCGGCCGTCATGACCAGCGGGGGCTGCGGGCGCGGCACGTGGACCACGGCCTTCCACGTGCCGTTGCGCCGGTCGACCTCGGCGAGGGCGGCCGGCCAGCTCGAACGCTCATCGGGCCGTCGGACCAACGCGAAGACCGTCGAACCGGCGTCGAGCCCGGTCACCGTTCCCTCGAAGTCGACGAGCACGGCCGGCGCGGGCGCGGCGGGATCGTCGTGCTCCCGGGTCAGATGGATGCCCACCACGGGCCCTGTCACCGGAGGACGGGTGGTCGGTGAGGCGCTGGCCGGAGAAGGGGTGGGTGCGGGGTGCGGCTCCCCTGGTGTCCGGGCGATGAGCGCCACGACGACCGCGGCCACGGCGGTGATCAGGGTGCCCAGCAGGCCCTGCCAGCTGTACATGCGGGCCAGCAACCCGCGTCGGCGGCCGGGGTCGGAGGGATGCCGTTGAGCACCCCCGGAGGGCTCGCCGTCCTCGTCGGCCGGCTCTGGTGGACGTGCGGCACTCATGACCCTCGCCTACGTTCGACGGAGGTCCAGCATGCGCCCGCACGGGGACCGCCGCCGTGGCGCCACGCCGAGCCGCGCGTACCCCGGGCCAGGGCTACGCCCCCGGCCAGGGACCCGGGGTCGGGGTCGGCTGCTTCTCCTCCGTCTCGGTCCTGAACACCTTGAAGCCCCGGCGCAGGTAGTTGTCCATCGCCGTCGGGCCGTCCTGGCTGCAGGTGTGCAGCCACACGCGGCGCGTGGGCGCCAGGCCGGGCCACCGCTGCGCGAGGTCCCACGCGCGGGCCGTGCCGACGGTCAGCAGGTGGCCCCCGATGCGGCGGCCGCGGAAGTCCGGCAGGAGACCGAAGTAGACGATCTCCACGTCACCGCCGGGCTGCGGTTCGAGTTCGACGTAGCCCGCCGGCGTACCGCGGTCGTACGCCACCCACGTCTCCACGCCCGGCCGCCCCAGCTGCTCCGCCCACTCGGCGCGGGTCAGCGACAGCCGGTCCGTCCAGTGGATGTCGCCGCCCACCGAGGCGTACAGGAACCGGCTGAACTCGGGCGAGGGGACCTCCGCCCGGGCGATCGTGATCTCCGGGCCGGGGCCGGCCGCCGGTACGAGGTCTTGCGGCGAGGTCATTTCCAGGGACCAGGTGGTCAGCGTGATGGTGCTCATGCCGGTCAGGGAATCACATGACCTCCCGGGGCCCCCAGTCACCCGTCCCGCCCAGGCGGGCCCGCACCACCGCGGGCGCCGTGGAATGGGGCAGCAGCTGCGCGGGGACCGCCGGACGGATCAGCTCCACCTCCACGTCCTGCGCGAAGCGGTACGGCCGGTGCGTCAGCACCCCGGCGAGGTTGCGGCGCACCCGGGACATCTCCGCGCGGACGGTCACCGTCCGGCTCGGGTCACCGAACAGCTCGGCGGCCAGCTCGGCCGCCGAGCGCCCCCGCGGGCTCTCCGCCAGCAGGAACAGCAGCTCCGCGTGGCGCGGGCTCAGCTCCAGCGACCAGCTGCCGGCGGCGCCGTAGACGGTCGCCGACCACGACCCGGCCCGGCTCAGGTCCAGGACCACCCGGCTCGCGGCCCCGCTGCCGGCACGCGACTCCTCGATCCGCAGCAGCCAGCCGCCCGGCAGCGGCTCCACCGCGCAGTGACCCAGCTGCGGCACCCACACGCGCCCCGGCCCGAACCCCTTCGGCAGCGGGATCCGGTCCGCCGGGGCCAGCCCCGTCGTGGCGGCCGTCCAGCCCTGGGGGTCGACGGCCACCGCCCGCCCCGGCAGCCGCGCCAGCAGCGGCGCGGCGACCGTCCGCAGCCGCTCCAGGGACTCCAGGTGCCGGATCCGCAGCTCGCGCTCCGCGAGCCGGGCCACCGAGGTCACCCAGGCCAGCGTCGCCGGGTGCATGGTGGCCAGCGGTCCGCTGACGTCGACCACCCCCAGCAGCCGGCCGTCCCTGGGGTCGCGGACGGGGGCCCCGGCGCAGGTCCAGTCGTGGTGGCTGGAGACGAAGTGCTCCGCCGAGAACACCTGGACCGGCCTGCGGGTCACCAGGGAGGTGCCGACCCCGTTGGTGCCGACCACCGCCTCCGCCCAGTCGGCGCCCACCGCGAAGCCCAGCCGGTCGGCCCGGCGCAGGATCGAGGAGTGCCCCTCCCGCCACAGCAGCCGCCCGTCCGCGTCGGCGACGACCATGATGTGCAGGGCCTCGTCCAGCGCGGGCAACAGGCCCTCGCGCAGCACCGGGAGGATCTCCCGCAGCGGCGAGACCTGCCGGCGTTCCTCGGTCTCGGCGGCCGACAGCAGCCGCGAGCGCGCGTCGCGGTCCGGGTGCACCCCGCCGGCCATCATCCGCCGCCAGGATTCGGCGATCTCCGGGCGCGGGGCGGCCGGCAGGCGGTCACCGGCCAGCGCGGCCGCCCGTACGCCCTTGAGCAGACGCGCCGCCTCACGCGCGTCCATGGCGGAGATGCGCGCCACATCGACCGTGCTGGCGGTGTCGGCCACCGGAACCTCCCCGTGGACAGTCAAGGAGCTGACTGCGTGACTCGTTCGACCGGTTACTGGTTCGACTGGTTCCGGAGGCGAAGGGTTGCAACGGTATGCAACCCTCGCCAACCTCCGGTCGCCCGACCGAAACTATCGGCACGCCGCCGAGCGGCGTGACAGCTCCTTCCTCGGGGCTTCTCGGACCAGGGGCGGCGCCGAGTCGGCGCGGCGCCGCCCCCGGTCTCGGGTCAGCGGGCACGGATCCCGGCGCGGAACGGTTTGGGGACCGCTCCCGGCCAGCGATCCGGGCCCGTGCACCACCCGCCGGCACCGGCCGGCGATCCGGGCAGTGCACCGCCCGCTCTCAGCCGGCGATCCGGGCCCGTTCCACCACCGCTCCCAGGCCCAGGCTGTGCGGCAGCGTCCCGAAGGCCGCCCCCCAGTCACCGCCGAGGCGCGAGGCGCAGAACGCGTCCGCCACCTCCGCCGGGGCCCACCGCACCAGCAGCGACCCCTGCAGCACCAGCGCCATCCGCTCCACCACCCGCCGGGCACGCGCTTCGATGCCCTCCAGGTCCGCGAGGTCCGTGAGCAGGTCCTTGACGGCCGCATCCAGCCGGTGATCGGCGCCCCGGGCCAGCCCCACCTCCTGGAGGAACGCGTTCAGCGCCTGCGGCTCCCTCTGGAGGGCGCGCAGCACGTCCAGGGCCTGGACGTTGCCGGACCCCTCCCAAATCGAGTTGAGCGGGGACTCGCGCAGCAGGCGCGGCAGCCCCGACTCCTCCACGTAGCCGTTGCCGCCCAGGCACTCCAGGGCCTCCGCCACCATCGGCGTGCACCGCTTGGTCACCCAGTACTTGGCCGCCGGCACCGCGAGGCGCAGGAACGCCCGTTCCTGCTCCGTACCGGCGTCGTACGCGGCCGCCAGGCGCAGCGTCAGCACCGTCGCGGCCTCCGACTCCAGGGCCAGGTCGGCCAGCACGTTGCGCATCAGCGGCTGCTCGATGAGCCGCGCCCCGAAAGCGGAGCGGTGCTCCGCGTGATGGACGGCCTGCGTCAGCGCCTGGCGCATCAGGGAGGCCGAACCGATCACGCAGTCCAGCCGGGTCGCCGCGACCATCTCGATGATGGTCCGCACGCCCCGGCCCTCCTCGCCGACGCGCTGCCCCCACGTCCCGTCGAACTCCACCTCGCTCGAAGCGTTCGACTTGTTGCCCAGCTTGTCCTTGAGCCGCTGGATCGCGAAGGCGTTGCGGGTGCCGTCCGCCAGCACGCGCGGCACCAGGAAGCAGCTCAGCCCGCCGGGGGCCTGCGCCAGCACCAGGAAGCCGTCGGACATCGGCGCGGAGCAGAACCACTTGTGCCCCGTGAGCACGTACTCGCCGGACGCGTCCAGTGGTTTGGCGACCGTCGTGTTCGCCCGTACGTCGCTGCCGCCCTGCTTCTCCGTCATGCCCATGCCGAACAGGACGCCGGCCTTCTCCCCGGGCGGCCGCAAACCCTCCTCGTACACGTGCGAGGTCAGCCGCGGCTCCCACTCGGCGGCCAGTTCCGGGTCGGTTCGCAGCGCCGGCACCGCCGCGTGGGTCATCGAGATCGGGCAGCCGTGCCCCGACTCGGCCTGCGACCACAGGAAGAACCCCGCCGCGCGGCGCAGGTGCCCGGCCGGGCGGCCCCACGCGTCGGTCAGCCCGGAGGTCACCGCGTGCCCCAGCAGCCGGTGCCACGCCGGGTGGAACTCGACCTCGTCGATCCGGTTCCCGTAACGGTCGTGCGTGCGCAGCACGGGCGGGTTCGCGTTCGCCTGCACTCCCCAGAGCTGCGCCTGCTCCGAGCCGGTCGCACGACCCAGGGAGGTGAGCTCCTCCCGTACCTCCGCCAGGAGCGCGGGGGGCGCGTCGGCAAGGTGGCGCTCGACGCCCTCGGACAGGGCCCGGTCGCCGGCGTACGCGTCGTAGCCCACGAGGGGCGGAGCCTGATTGGTCACTGTGTGGGTGGTGGCTGCCATGCGGATACCGTAAGGACGTGCAGCCAGCAAAAGAAACACCCGAGCGGATCCCAGGGCGGCCGGGACGGCTCCACCGGGCCCGCGCGCTCTACCGCAACGTGTCCAAGCGCAAGATGGGCTGGCTGCTGCTCAAGGACACCGTCAACTCGTGCGTGGAGTACCGCATCCTCGGTCTGGCCGCCGAAGCGGCCTTCTTCACCCTCCTCTCGCTCCCGCCGCTCTTCGTCGGCCTCCTCGGTCTCCTCGGGTACGTGGACGGCTGGACGGGCGGCACGTTCGTCGCCAGCATCGAGGAGAACATCCTGCGGGCGGTCGGCACCGTCCTGTCCGACCGGGGCGTCAACGAGATCGCGAGACCGATGCTGGACGACGTGACCCGGGGAGGCCGCCCCGACCTCATCTCGATCGGCTTCGCCTTCGCCCTGTGGTCGGGATCGCGGGCAGTCAACGTCTTCATCGACACCATCACGGTGATGTACGGCCTCGACGGGCAGCGCGGCATCGTCAAGACCCGGCTGCTGGCGTTCCTGCTGTACGTGGTCGCCCTCGTGGTCGGCGCGATCGTCCTGCCCCTGATGGTCGCCGGCCCCGACGCCGTGGTGCGGTGGGTGCCCTGGAGCACGGAAGTGATCGCCGTGCTGTACTGGCCGACCGTCACGCTGCTCTCGATCGTCTTCCTGACGACGCTCTACCACGTCTCCGTCCCGGTCCGGTCCCCGTGGATCGAGGACGTGCCGGGCGCGCTCGTGGCCCTGGCCATGTGGGTGCTCGGCTCGTTCCTGTTGCGGATCTACCTGACCAACACCGTCGAGGGGCCGACGATCTACGGGTCCCTGGCCGCGCCCGTGGCCGTGCTGCTGTGGATCGGCGTCTCGGCGTTCGCCGTGCTCGTCGGCGCCGCCGTCAACGCCGCCATCGACCGGGTCTGGCCGTCGTTGGCGACGGCGGCGGCGCGCGAGGCGAACGAGCGGGTGCGGGAGGCGGAGGCCGCCCAGCTGATCGCGCGTGCGGCGGCCTGGCGGGCACTGGCCGAGGGGGAGTCCGAGGACGACGAGGACGCCGGAATGCCCTCGGAGTTCCCCGAACGCTGGTCGAACTTCCTGCCGCCGGACGACTATTCCGCGCGGCTGCGCAAGCACTGACTCCGCCTGCGCGAGCAGTGGCTCCGCTGTGCGAGCAGGGAGCCCGCCTGCCGGAGCAGTGAGGCCGCCGCCCTTTTGAACGGGCCGGAAAAAGCGTTGGCGTCGGCCGCGGCGGCGTTGTTACGGTGAGCCCGTTCCCGGCCGCCGCCACCCGTTGTGCCGGTCGGGGAACGGCCAGTTCGTGCATGACCCGGAGGTGAGTCCATTGATGACTGTCGTGACGCGGGGCGCTGCCCGCATTCGCAAGACCGTCAATGCCACCTCCGTGGCCTCCGGCTGACCCCACACCTCTTCGCGCGCCGCCGAGCGCGCGCTGCCGGGGCCACCCTGTGAAGGGTTCCCCTTGTCTTCTTCCGTTTCCCACTCCCGCGCGCACGCCCTCACCGCCCTCGGCTGGGACGACGCGTGGGCGGCCGAATTCGCCCCGTACCAGGCCCAGGGCCTGCTGCCCGGCCGGGTCGTACGCGTCGACCGGGGACAGTGCGACGTCATGACCGCGGACGGCACCGTCCGCGCCGACACCGCTTTCGTCACCCCCCACGACCCGCTGCGGGTCATCTGTACGGGTGACTGGGCCGCCGTCGAGCCGGCCGGCAACCCCCGCTACGTGAAGGCGTACCTGCCGCGCCGGACCGCCTTCGTACGGTCCACCTCCTCGCAGCGCTCCGAGGGGCAGATCCTCGCCGCGAACGTCGACCACGCCGTCATCGCCGTCTCGCTCGCGGTGGAGCTCGACCTGGGCCGGATCGAGCGCTTCCTGGCGCTCGCCTGGGAGTCGGGGGCGCAACCGCTGGTCGTCCTGACCAAGGCGGACCTGGTACCCGACCCGGTGGTGCTCGCCCACCTGGTGCAGGACGTGGAAACCACCGCCCCGGGCGTGCAGGTGCTGACGGTGTCCTCCCTGACGGGGGAGGGAACGGACGTCCTGTCAGCGGTGGTGTCCGGCGGCACGAGCGTGTTGCTGGGCGTCTCCGGGGCCGGGAAGTCCACCCTGGCCAACGCGCTGCTCGGCGCCGAGGTGATGGAGGTGCAGGAGGCCCGGGATGTCGACGGCAAGGGCCGCCACACCACCACGACCCGCAACCTGCTGGCGCTGCCCGGCGGCGGCGTGCTGATCGACACCCCGGGGCTGCGGGGCGTCGGGCTGTGGGACGCCGAGTCGGGGGTCGGGCAGGTGTTCTCGGAGATCGAGGACTACGCCGCCGACTGCCGTTTCCACGACTGCGCGCACGTCGCGGAGCCGGGGTGCGCGGTACTGGCGGCGGTGGAGTCCGGGGCGCTGGCGGAGCGGCGGCTGGAGAGCTACCGCAAGCTGCTGCGCGAGAACCAGCGGATCGTCGCCAAGACGGACGCGAGGCTCCGGTCGGAACTCCGGCGGGACTGGCGGATGAAGACGGCCCAGGGCCGGGCCAACTACTCCGCGAAGCGGGGCGGCCGGGTCTGACCGTCCGCGGGCCGGGGCGGCCGACGACGCCGCCCCGGCCCGCACCGGTCGGGCGGTTCCTCCAGGACGACGCCCCGGCGCCGCCGGGCCGCTCCGGGACCCCGCGGCTCAGGCGTCGGCGTCGTCCAGTCCCCAGGTGAAGACGCGGTCCGGGTGGATCCGGACGACCTCGGGGCTGAAATGGGGGCCCAGGGCGTGGGTGCCGACCTCCAAGGTGGCGTGGCCGCGGATCTCGATGCCGCGCACGCGCCACGGGCGCGTGCTCACCAGGTCGTCGACGACCAGCGACAGCCGCGGGTTCGCCTTGAGGTTGCGCCACTTCTTCGTCTTGCCCATCGCCGATCCGCCGACGAGGACCGTGCCGTCCTCCTGCGGGAAGAACCCCACCGGGTTGGCCTGCGGTTGCCCGTCCGGGTCCACCGTCGCCAACCTGCCCAGGCGCTGGGAGCGCAGGTACGCCAGTTCCGCCTCGCTGAAACCCTTGAACCCCGTCGTCGTCATACCGGCAGCCTCGCACCCCGGCAGGGTCCCCGCACCGTGCCGCGGCCAGGTCTCACCCCTCTGCGTCCCGATGACCCACGCCCACCACAGCACCCCGGCCCACACCGGCCAGGACCCCGGAAGAGACGGCCTAGCGGGGCACCCAGCCCCGCTCGTACGCGTACCAACCGAGCTGCAGCCGTGTCGTGACCCCGGCCAGTTCCATCAGCCCCTTGACCCGGCGCTGCACCGTGCGCAGTCCCAGTTCCAGGTGCTTCGCCACGCTCGCGTCCGTCATCCCCGCCAGCAGCAGGCTCAGGATCTCCAGGTCGGTGGCGTCCGGGGTGTCCAGGGACTGCTCCGCCGAGCCCGTCGCGCCCAGCCGCAGCGGCAGGGACTCCCGCCACACCGCCTCGAACAGGCCCGACAAGGACTCCAGCAGCCCCGACGCGTGCACCACCAGCGCCGTCGGCTCCGCGCCCGGCGCCGTCAGCGGCACCATCGCCAGACTCCGGTCCGCGATCAGCAGTTTCGTCGGCACCTTCGCCGTCACCCGGACGTGCTCGCCGCGCGCCAGCGCCGTCGTCGCCTCGCGGATCCCCGTCGGCCGGGTCAGCACCTCCCGCTCGATGACGACCCGGTAGGCGACGCCCCGGACGACGGCCCGCTCCTCCGCCTCGTTCTCCGCGCCCGTCACCACCTCCGGGCGGCTGTCGACCAACGCGCACACCTCTTCCACCGCCCCCAGCTGGAGCTGCACGAAGCGGTGGGCGACCGCGCTCGCGCCCGTCACCACCTCCACCAGGTCGTGCACCGACGGCTCGGCGGCCTCCGCCCGGTACTCCTGCGCCAGCACCGTCGCCGCCAGCTCCGCCCGCTCCAGCTCGTGCCGCTGCCGGGTCAGCAGCGCGCCCAGCGCCACCCCGGGAGGGGCCGCCACCCAACGCCCCGGACGGGCCGAGGACTGCGCCGCCAGGCCGTGGCGTTCCAGGTGCCGCAGCGCCCCCTCGGTCTGCCGCACGGGCAGCGACAGACGGTGCGCGAGATCGGGCACCTCCGCCGCGCCCAGCGCCACCAGCGCGCGGTACGCCGACTCCTGGCCCTCGTCCAGGCCTATCGCACCCAGCAACCCGTCCACCCACCCCTTCGTACCGTTCCTGGCGGGAAGCGGCCACGGCGCGAACCCGCCGCCGACATCATCGCCGCATCCCCGGGCCCTCTGCCAAGGTGAGGGCACCGAAGTAGAACATCCGCAGGCCACGAGCCCACGCCGAGCGGGAGCCCGCCGCCGACATCGGGGCGGAACCACGGTCGCGGCGGCGCCCGCACCCCCGGACGGTCGAACGGAACGACGGAATTCGCCGGTCCGTACGACGGGAACGCGAGGGGCCCACCGGGCGGCGGCCCGGTGGGCCTCTTTCGTGCATTCGGCGTTTTCCGCCCGCGCGGGCGGCCGAGAATAGCCGCATGAGTCAGCGGCGCGCGGACGACTGGTGGCAGAAGCTCTACGAGGACCAGGGCGCGGGAGGCGAGCCCGATCCGGACGACACGCTGGACCACCGCTACCACTCGGCGGTGGTGCTGGTGAAGGACGGCGAGGACCCCGCCGCGGCGGCGGACCCGCCGGGCCCCCTGCTGCCCGGACAGCGCCGGGAGGCGGAGCCCGCACCACCGGCCGAGGAGCCGCCGCCCGACCCGCGCCGCCCCGGGCCGACCGGATACGCCCTGGGCGAGGTCACCGTGCCCCCCGTCCCGCCGGATCCGCCCGCCGCGGGGCTGCCGCTGCGGCGCCGCCGGAGCGCACCGCCCGCCGACACCGCGGCGGAGCCGGCGCCGGCCGGGCCCGCCGCCCCCGAGGAGCCACCCGGTCCCCTCGCCGCAGCCGCGGGCCACGACCCCGCCGGCCGCCCCGGCGTACGCCACCTCGGCGACCGGGCCCCGACCTACGCGGCCGAGCCGGGTGCGCTGCCCGAGGCCGACCCGGCCGGGCTGGGCGACATCACCCCCGACACCGTCCTGGAGGGGGCCCGCTACGGCACCTACGCCCTGCGCGCCGCCTCGCTGCGCGGGGACTCCGCCCGGTTCCGCGGCGAAGCCCGCCGGGACTTCCTGCTGACCGCCCGCTTCGGCAGCGGTGACGACGCCCTGGTCCTGGTGGCCCTGGCGGGCGGCGACCGGGCCGCACCCGGGGCCCGGGAGGCCGCGGCCGAGTTGTGCCACTCCGTCGCGGCGGCCGTCGGGCGGAGCCGGCAGCGGCTGGCCGAGGACATCCGGGCCGGCAGCCGCGAGGCCCTGCGCTCCGGGCTCCAGCGGCTCACCGACCGGGGTTACGGCCGGCTGCGGGCCCACGCGGCGGAGCTGGGGCTGGAGGAGGAGGGCTACACCGCCGGGCTGCGGGGGCTGCTGCTCCCGGTGGATCCGCAGTGCCGCACCCGGGTGTGCTTCGGCGCGGGAGCGGGCGGCTTCTTCCGGCTGCGGGCCGGACAGTGGCAGGACCTGGAACCGGAGGACACCGCGCACCCTCCGGTGGACGCGGCCGGGGGCTTCCGCTTCCGGGCCTCCGTGGCCCGGCCCGGCGACACCCTGCTGCTCTGCTCGGGTGGTCTCGCGGCTCCCATGCGCGAGGAGGGCCTGCTCCCGGCCGAACTCGCCGCCCGCTGGTCGCAGGCGGAGCCGCCGGGCCTCGCGGCGTTCCTCGCGGACGTCCAGCTCCGCCTCAAGGGCTACGCCGACGACCGCACGGCGGCCGCGGTCTGGGAGGCGTAACGGGGCGGTTCGTGCGTGGATGGAAGGCGGACCCGGCAGAGCCGAACCGGAGAGGACGCCCCTTCCATGGCCAAGCAGAACGTGGCGGAGCAGTTCGTCGACATCCTCGTACGCGCGGGAGTGCGGCGGATGTACGGGGTCGTGGGCGACAGCCTCAACCCGGTCGTGGACGCGATCCGCCGGACCGACGGCATCGAGTGGATCCAGGTCCGCCACGAGGAGACGGCCGCCTTCGCCGCCGGAGCCGAGGCCCAGATCACCGGCCGGCTCGCCGCCTGCGCGGGCTCCTGCGGTCCGGGCAACCTGCACCTGATCAACGGCCTGTACGACGCCCACCGCTCGATGGCCCCGGTGCTCGCGCTGGCCTCGCACATCCCCTCCGGCGAGATCGGGCTCGGGTACTTCCAGGAGACCCACCCCGACCGGCTGTTCACCGAGTGCAGCCACTACAGCGAGCTGATCTCGAACCCCAAGCAGATGCCCCGGGTGCTGCAGAGCGCCATCCAGCACGCCGTCGGCCGCAGCGGTGTCGGCGTCATCTCACTGCCCGGCGACATCGCCTCCCTCCCCGCCCCGGAGAAGACGGTGGAGCACGCCCTGGTCACCGCGCGGCCGACGGTACGGCCCGGGGACGGCGAGATCGAGCAGTTGGTCCGGCTGATCGACGGGGCGGACCGGGTCACCCTGTTCTGCGGCAGCGGCACCGCCGGGGCGCACGCCGAGGTCATGGAGTTCGCCGAGCGGGTCAAGGCGCCCGTGGGGCACGCCCTGCGCGGCAAGGAGTGGATCCAGTACGACAACGAGTTCGACGTCGGGATGAGCGGGCTGCTCGGCTACGGCGCCGCCTACGAAGCCACCCACGAGTGCGACCTGCTGATCCTGCTCGGCACCGACTTCCCGTACAACGCCTTCCTGCCCGACGACGTGAAGATCGTCCAGGTCGACATCCGCCCCGAACACCTCGGTCGGCGCTCGAAGTTGGACCTGGCGGTCTGGGGCGACGTGCGGGAGACCCTGCGCGTGCTGAACCTCCGGGTGCGCACCAAGACGGACCGCCGCTTCCTGGACCGGATGCTCAAGAAGCACGCGGACGCGCTGGAGGGCGTCGTCAGGGCGTACACGCGCAAGGTGGAGAAGCACACCCCCATCCACCCCGAATACGTCGCCGCCGTCCTCGACGAACTGGCGGACGAGGACGCCGTCTTCACCGTGGACACGGGCATGTGCAACGTGTGGGCGGCACGCTATCTTTCCCCGAACGGCAAGCGGCGCATCATCGGCTCCTTCAGCCACGGCTCCATGGCCAACGCCCTCCCCCAGGCCATCGGCGCGCAGTTCACCGACCGCGGACGTCAAGTGGTGTCGATGTCGGGTGACGGCGGGTTCTCGATGCTGATGGGAGATTTCCTCACCCTGGTGCAGTACGAGCTGCCCGTCAAAGTAGTCCTGTTCAACAACTCGTCCCTCGGAATGGTCGAGCTGGAAATGATGGTTTCCGGCCTGCCCGCGTACGGAACCACGAACCGGAACCCGGATTTTTCCGCCATCGCCCGTGCGGCGGGCGCCTATGGGGTGCGCGTGGAGAAACCCAAGCAGCTCGCGGGGGCCCTGAAGGACGCGTTCCGGCACAAGGGGCCTGCTCTGGTGGACATCGTGACCGACCCCAACGCCTTGTCGATCCCACCCAGGATCAAGGCCGAAATGGTGACCGGGTTCGCGCTTTCCGCCAGCAAGATCGTGCTGGACGGCGGGGTGGGCCGGATGGTTCAGATGGCGCGATCCAACCTGCGCAATCTGCCGCGCCCCTGAGTCCGCAGGAGTGCGGATTGCCCCGGGGGGCATGCATCCCGTAGACCTGTTCGAGAGTACGGGTCGATTCGGAAAGGCGACACGGGGGAGGTACATCGCCGTGCGGGTGGGGGCGAAGACCGGAAAGCAGTGGAGGAGAGGGCGGCCGGTGCCGCGTGAGCCGTCCGTCGAGGGCGGCGGAGCGGTGGACGCGCCGGAGATCGTCCACAGCGTTCGCCGGGCGGACCTGAAAGCCGTGGGGGAGGTCCGGAAGTCCCTGAGGGAGCTGATGCGCCACCGGTGCCGAGCGGAGGCCACCGAGGTGGCCGAGCTGCTGATCACCGAACTCGTCACCAACGCCCTCGTCCACACCGAACAGGGCGCGGAGGTGTCCGCGTGCATCGCCGACACCCGGCTGCGGGTCGAGGTCCGCGACTACGCCTCCCGCCGCCCCCGACCGCACGTACCGACCGCCGACGACGGTACGCACGGCAGGGGGACTGGTGCTGGTGCAGTCGCTGGCCGACGACTGGGGCGTGGACGCGCTGGCCCCGGGAGCGGGCAAGGTGGTCTGGTTCGAACTCGACGCGTGACGGCCGGACCGGGTGCGCTCAGGCGCGTCCGGACCGGCCCCGCGGTCGTGCCCGGTCAGCCGAATTGCTGCTCGAGGTCCTTGAGCTTGCGCTCCAGTGAGTCGAGCCGGGGGATCGTCTGGGTGTCGTCCTCTGCGGTGAGGTCGACCGTGCGGGGTCCGGCCGGGTCAGCCGATTCGGTTCCGTTCACGGCCTGCAAGGAGGGCCGGCGTCGCGGGGGCAGCTGCTCCGCTTCCGATATGGCCGGCTCCGCGCCGACCGGCGCGGAGCCCGACCCGGGAGCCAGCCCCGGCAGTTCGACCTGGTGGCCGCGCGAACGCCCGAAAGCCCTGTTCTGCCGGCCCAGCGCCTTGATGCGCGCCCGGTCGAGCCGGTTCTGATCGCGCCTGCGGTGCCGGTCCTGCTCCTTCTCGCGCTTGTCCTCCCGCACCTCGTCCACGGCCTCGTCGAGGGTGCGAACCCCCTCCAGCAGCATGAGGGACCACGCGCCGAAGGTCTCCCGGGGCGCCCGCATCCAGCGGACCATCCGGATCTGCGGCAACGGGCGCGGGATCAGGCCCTGTTCGCGCAGCGCGGCCCGGCGGGTCTGCTTGAGGGCGCGGTCGAACAGGACGGCCGCCGAGAGCGACATCCCCGCGAAGAACTGCGGCGCGCCGTCGTGGCCGCTCCCGCGGGGCGCGTGCACCCAGTTGAACCAGGCCGCCGCGCCGGCGAACAGCCAGACCAGCATGCGCGAGCCGAGCGCCGCGTCGCCGTGGCTCGCCTCGCGGACCGCGAGGACCGAGCAGAACATGGCGGCGCCGTCGAGGCCGAAGGGGACGAGGTATTCCCAGCCGCCGGACAGGTTGAGGTTCTGCCGGCCGAAGCCGACCAGCCCGTGGAAGGAGAGCGCGGCGGCGACGGCCGCACAGCAGAACAGCAGGACGTAAGAGGCCGTGCCGTAGACGGCTTCCTTGCGCCGGCGCCGCTCCTCGCTGCGCTCCCACGTGTCCTCGGCCGCGGCCTTCTCGCTCTCGCGCTTGCCGCGGGCCAGCACCGCCACTGCCGCAAGTACGCCCAGGATCAACAGGCCGCCGGGCAGCAGCCAGTCCAGCGATATGTCGGTCAGTCTCATGCGGATGTCCTTGCCTCGCGTATGCGGCCTTCCGGCGTCATAGTGGCGCAGCCGGCCGGCCGTGCACGCGGGTTTCCGGGCAAGAGGACGCCTTCGGGGGGTGGCGCGCGCCGGATAGGGTGTTGTGACTCGAACTGGTGCGCAAGTGACGTCAGTTGCGTTCGAACCAACATCACCCGCAGGGGTGGGTTGGGGGGCTCGGGGCACACCTGCGGGGTCCGTGGTGTCGCGAGGGTTACGGGACGAGGGCGCCGTCGGCCGCCGCCGCGAGGCGGGTGACGCGGTCCGCGTCGCAGGTGCGGGGGCAGGTCAGGCAGGTGTCCTCGGGGCGGATCGTGTAGAAGAGGCAGCAGCCGGCCCGGTCGCGCGTGGGCAGCGGGGAGCCGTCGGGAGCCGTGAGGGTACGGAAACCCGTGCCGGTGGGGTAGGGCGCGGCCGATGCGGGCAGCAGCGCCTCCAGCTCGGTCCTGGCCCGCTCCTCCTCGCCGAGCAGCCCGCCGACGTGCCACAGGCCCTCGACCACCTCGTCGGTCACCATTGCCCACAGGGCGCGGCGGCCGCGCCGCATGCGGGGGCCGAAACCTTCCAGCACGGGTCCGAGGTGCTCGGCCACCGCGTCCCGCACCTCCCGGCGCAGGGCGTCCTCGTCGGGGACGACCCGGGCTCCGGGGAGGGCGGCCGCCGGGTCGTCGGGAAGGCAGGCGAAACCGTCGAGCCGGACGGCGAGGCGGTCCGGGCTCCGGTGGAACGCCACGCCGGCCAGGCGCGGGACGCGGCGGTGCGAGAACCACGGCACGGTGATCAGCAGGCAGCCCTGCCAGGCGTAGCGGTGGAACCCGAATCCGGCGACCACGTCGGGGCGGGCGGGGCGGCCGTGGTCCCGGAGCACTTGGGCGGTGTCCCAGGCGAGGTAGGCGTCGAGGGCCGGGCCGCCGGCCGCGAGCTCGTCGGCGCGGGTCCATCCCGCACCGCGGGGGAGCGGCTCGTGGGGGCCGACCTCGGTGATCTCCAGGGTGGGGTGGACCTCGGCCAGGCGTCGGTAGGCGGCTGTGACGGCCGGGGTCTGGAGGGGCATGGCGGCACACCGATCGCTGATCGTTAGAAGGTAAGCCTTACCTTACTGGACGGGGGTGGGCTGCGTATTCGGGAGCCGGCCGGGCGTGTCGCCTATTCTCTGAGCAGGTCGAGACCCGGAGGAGGACCGGATGTACGGAACGGCCCACGACCGGGTGCCGGCCGAGGAGACGATGCAGGCGGTGCCCGCGCAGAAGGCACGGCGGGTACGGCGCCATTCGGTGCGCGGGCAGGTGCTGGACGCGCTGAGGGCGGCGCTGGTCGACGGCGAGCTGGTACCCGGCGAGATCTACTCGGGCCCGGCGCTGGGGGAACGGTTCGGGGTCTCCGCGACGCCCGTGCGCGAGGCGATGCAGCAGCTGGCGCTGGAAGGGGCGGTGGAGTGCCTGCCGAACCGGGGGTTCCGGGTGCTGGGGCGCAGCCCGCAGGCGCTGGCGGAGCTCGCGGAGGTACGGGCCCTGCTGGAGGTTCCCGTGATGCTGAGGCTGGCGCGGGACGTACCGGCGGCGGCGTGGGCGGAGCTCCGGCCGGCGGCCGCGGCGACGGGGGAGGCGGCGCGGGCCGGTGACCTCGCGGCGTACGGGGAGGCGGACCGGGCGTTCCACCGGGCGGTGCTGTCGCTGGCGGGGAACGACCAGCTGGTGCGGCTGACGCAGGAGCTGCACCGCCGGGCGATGCTGCCGCTGCCGGGCGCTCCGCGGGTTCGGCGGGCGGAGCTGGTGGCGGATGCGGAGGAGCACGCGGCGCTGCTGGACGCGTTGATCGCGGGCGAGGTCGGGGTGGTCGAAGCCCTGGTCCGGGACCACTTCGCCGGCGCCGAGGCCTGACGCCCCCGGGCCCTGTCCGGCCCCGCCCGGAGCCAGTCCGGCTTGCGCACCCGCCCGGCCCGGGAGCCCGTCCGGGTGCGGCGCCGCTGCGCGAAGCGCCCCCGGCTGCGCCGGGCTCCCCGGGGCTCCGCCCCGGACCCCGCGCCTCAAGCGCCGGCGGGGCTGGATTTGCCGGCCCTGCGCCTCAAACGCCGGCGGGGCTGGATTTGCCGGAGCCCCAGGAGGCCCCGCCCAGGGGGTTGGCGGGGGCTTCGCTGTCGGCGCGGGCCCGGTGGCGGTGCGGGGCCCGCCGCCGGGTACGCGGCGAGATGCGGGCGCCCGCGGAGTCCCCGGCCAGGGGTCAGGCCGGGGTGGGGGTGAGTTGGTCCGCCAGCCATGTCGGGACGCCGCCCAGGAGGTGGAACAGGCGGCGGGCCTCCGCGCGCAGGCGAGTGGCTTCCGGTTCCGGTTCGGCTTCGGCCAGCGCCGCCAGCGCCGGGGCCGTGCCGATCAGGAAGCCGAGTTCCTCTCGGATGCGCAGGGACTCCGCGAAGCCGTCGCGGGCCTCCGCCACCTCACCGTCCCGCAGGGCCAGCGCCGCCAAGTGCCGCCACGTGAACGACAGGAGCAGCGTGTCCCCGTGGGCGAGAGCACCCGCATGCGCCCGGTGGTACGCCGGCCGGGCCGCCTCCGGGGCCTCCGCGAGGTGCTCGGCGACCAGACCGCGCCGGAAGTCCAGCAGCGGCCGGGTCCGGGACCCGAGGGACAGCAGCGCCGCCGCGCGCCCCAGCGCCGACCGCGCCTCGTCCGAGCGGTCCCGGACCCCGAGCACCGTGGCCGCGTACGCCAGTTGGCCCCGCTCGCACGCCGCCGCGCCCCGCTCGTCGTCGTCCTGGGCCACCGCCTCCGCGATCCGCAGGGCGTCCTCCGCCTCCGCCCAGCCCTGTCCCGTGAACAGGCACCGCTCGACCAGCAGCGCGGTCCGCTGCACAGCGGCCCGCGCACTGCCCGCGTGCGGCGTCAGCAGGGCCGCCGCGTCGGTCCAACAGCCGCGCGAGCGCAGCCGCCATATCGCCCGCTGGAGGGGGTCGTCGCCCCCCGTGGATCCCGCACCGGACATGGCGGTATCCGCCACATTGCCCTCCCCGAAGCAATCGAGCAGCACGTCGTTGAGCCCTGGGGCGAAATGAGAGCACGGATCGACGGCTCCGGCCAAGGGGTCGGGTGAACTCTTTCACAAAGTCCGGACGGCTCGTCAGCCGTCACCCGGAGTCCTGGCGCGATTCGTACGGCGGCCGCCCGGTGGTTCACCGGCCGGGCGGGCCGCCACGACTCAGCTCATGCGCAGTGCCAGGAAGAAGTCGAGCTTGTCCTCCAGCCGGGAGAGGTCGCGCGACGTCAACTGCTCGATTCGCCCGACCCGGTAGCGCAGGGTGTTGACGTGCAGGTGCAGCCGGGTCGCGCACCGGGTCCAGGAGCCGTCGCAGTCCAAGAACGCCTCCAGGGTCGGGATCAGCTCGGCCCGGTGGCGTCGGTCGTAGTCCCGCAGCGGGTCCAGCAGCCGCGCCGTGAACGCACGCCGGACGTCGTCCGGGACGAAGGGCAGCAGCAGGACGTGCGAGGCGAGCTCGTGGTGGCCGGCGGCGCACACCCGGCCCGGGCGGGCGGCGGCGACCCGGCGGGCGTGCCGGGCCTCCTCCAGCGCCCCGCGCAGCCCCTCGGCGGAGTGCACGGCCGCACTGACACCCAGCGTGAGCCGCCCGTCGTCGGCCAGACCGGCCGCCAGGGGATCCCGTACGGACGTCAGCAGCTCGTCGGCGTGCAGCGCCCGGTCGGGGCCCTTGTCCTCCCCGGGCTCCCCGGGAAGCGCGGGCAGCGGTACGAGCGCGATGGCCTCGTCACCCGCATGGGCCACCGCGATCCGGTCGGACGGCTCCGGCCCCGAGAGCGACGGGTCGACCAGGATCTCCTCCAGCAGCGACTGGGCCACCGGGCCGCCCGGGATGTCCCCGCCGGCCCAGTCCACCCGGGCCACGACGACCTGCCAGTGCGGGGCGGCGGACAGCCCCGGCAGGAGCACCGGCGCGGCCACCCGCAGACGGGCCGCGATCTCCGCGGGCGGCGCGCCCGTCTGGACCAGCTCCAGCACTTCCTGGGCCAGCCGGCGGCGCACGGTGCGCGCCGCGTCCCGCCGGTCCCGCTCGACGGCGATCAGCTGGGTGACGCCCTGGAGCAGGTCGAGCCGCTCGGCGGGCCAGTCGCCCGCGTCGGCCTCGACGGCCAGCAGCCAGTCGGACAGCACGCTCTCGCGCACGTCACGGTTGACGGCGCCCGGACCGCGGCCGTGTCCTCTGATCGGGAACAGGGAGTAGGTAATACCCTGGAGCGAGATCCGGTGGGGCCCCCTGCGGCCCGTCCGGACCGCCGCGAGGTGCTCGCTCGCCAGCGCCGCGCAGACGCCCGGTGCCAGCGGCTCGCCCGCCCCGGCGATCTGCCGGCCGGTCGGCGAGAGCACCCAGGCCCGGAGATCGAGGTCCGTGGTGAGCAGATCCAGCACCACGTCGGGGCCGCCACCGGCGGGTCCCGATGTCATCAGGCGGCGGTGCCGGTCCACGACGGCCGCCAAGTCCCCCGCGCGCTCTCCGGAGACCTGCCGCACCACGTATTCGGTGATGGTGGCGAAGGCGACGTCTTCGTTCACGGCGAACAGCGGCAGCCGGTTGCGCAGGCAGGCCGATACCAGGTCGTCGGGGATGTCCCCCAGCTCCGCCTCGCCCGCCGCGAGGCCGGCGACCCCCGCGCTCGCGAGGATTCGTACGAAAGGCTCGGAGTCGGCTGAATTCTTTCGCCATGCCAGGCCGGTCAGGACAAGTTCGCCTCCGGAGAGGTATCGGCTGGGATCCCTCAGGTCGGTCGTCATGACCCCGCGGACCGTCCGGTCGAGTTCTTCCTCGCCGCCCAGCAGCCGCAGCCCCAGCGCCTCGGTTTCCAGCAGTGCGCGCAGCCGCATGATGTCGCCGCCGATCTGTCTCGATGTTGCCGTTGGAAAACGGGCAGGTCGTCGCATCCTGCCTTTCATACGAATCTACAAGACGAGGGAGCCCGTCAGCCAACTCCTTCATGGTTTCGGTGACTGCACCCGGGGGACGCGCGGCTTGTGTACTGGCTTCACACCGCGTTAACGGCACGTGAACGACCAGTCGAGGGACTCTGGGCCACCTGGCTTGAAGTGAACGACACGATGAGGAAGAAGAGAGCCGCTCATGGACTTCCTTCGCCCCGCCAGCTGGGAGGAGGCGCTCGCCGCCAAGGCCGAGTTCCCCACCGCTGTGCCGATCGCAGGTGGTACCGACGTGATGGTCGAGATCAACTTCGACCACCGCCGACCGGAGCACCTCCTCGACCTGAACCGCATCGCCGTGCTGCGCGAGTGGGAAGTCGGCGAGGACGTGGTGCGCCTGGGCGCATCGGTCACGTACACCCAGATCATGGAGAACCTCCGTGCGGAGCTGCCCGGCCTCGCGCTCGCCTCGCACACGGTCGCGTCCCCGCAGATCCGCAACCGCGGAGGTGTCGGCGGCAACCTCGGTACCGCTTCGCCGGCCGGTGACGCCCACCCCGCGCTGCTCGCGGCCGGCGTGGAGGTCGAGGTGGAATCCGTACGCGGCTCCCGTCTGATCCCGATCGACGCCTTCTACACCGGCGTCAAGCGCAACGCGCTGGCCGCCGACGAGCTCATCAAGACCGTGCACATCAAGAAGGCGGACGGCCCCCAGCAGTACTCCAAAGTCGGCTCCCGCAACGCGATGGTCATCGCCGTCTGCGCCTTCGGCCTGGCCCTGCACCCCGGGACCCGCACGGTCCGTACCGGAATCGGATCGGCCGCGCCGACCCCGATCCGGGCGAAGACCGCCGAGGAGTTCTTGAACGCAGCGCTCGAAGAGGGCGGCTTCTGGGAGTCGCGCAAGGTCATCACGCCGTCGATCGCCAAGCAGTTCGGTGACCTGGCCTCCGGCGCGGCCAACCCGATCGACGACGTCCGCGGCACGGCGAAGTACCGCCGCCACGCGGTCGGCATCATGGCTCGCCGCCAGCTCGTCTGGACCTGGGAGCAGTACCGCGGATCCGGCAACGGCCGCTCGCTCGAAGGGGCTGCGTAATCATGCGCGTCAATTTCACGGTCAACGGCCGGCAGCAGGAAGCGGACGACGTCTGGGAAGGCGAGTCCCTCCTGTACGTCCTGCGCGAGCGCCTGGGCCTGCCCGGTTCGAAGAACGCCTGTGAGCAGGGCGAGTGCGGTTCCTGCACCGTCCGTCTGGACGGCGTGCCGGTCTGTTCGTGTCTGGTGGCCGCCGGCCAGGTCGAGGGCCGCGACGTCGTGACCGTCGAAGGCCTGGCGGAGTTCGCCAAGCAGCGCGAGGCGCACGGCCACGGTGGTGGCTGCGGCACCGGCGGCGCTTGCGGCGGCAAGGGCGGCGTCACCCTGGACGAGGCCAGGCAGTGGTCCGCCAAGGGCGCCGACTCCCGGACCGGCGAGGGCGCGGAGCTCTCCACCGTCCAGCAGGCGTTCATCGACGCGGGCGCCGTGCAGTGCGGCTTCTGCACCCCGGGTCTGCTGGTGCAGGCCGACGCGCTGCTGGAGCAGAACAGCTCGCCGTCCGACCAGGACATCCGCGAGGCCCTGTCCGGCAACCTCTGCCGCTGCACGGGCTACGAGAAGATCCTCGACGCGGTCCGCCTGGCGGCCGCCCGTCAGGGAGAGGCGGTCTGACCATGGCGCAGCACACGCGTACGGTCCCGGCGGGTACGCCGACCAACGTCACCCAGAAGCACCACAAGGGCGGCATCGGCGAGTCCACGCTGCGCCCGGACGGCACCCTCAAGGTCACCGGCGAGTTCGCGTACTCCTCGGACATGTGGCACGAGGACATGCTGTGGGGCCAGACCCTGCGCAGCACCGTCGCCCACGCCGAGATCGTCTCGATCGACATCTCCGAGGCGCTCGCCATGCCCGGCGTCTACTCGGTGCTGACCTACGACGACCTGCCGGCCGAGGTGAAGAACTACGGCCTGGAGATCAAGGACACCCCGGTCCTGGCCGACGGCCGGGTGCGTCACCACGGTGAGCCGGTCGCCCTCGTCGCGGCCGACCACCCGGAGACCGCCCGCCGGGCCGCCGCCAAGATCAAGATCGACTACCGTGAGCTGCCGCTCGTCACGGACGAGGCCTCCGCCCTCGCCGAGGGCGCGCCGCTGATCCACGAGGGCCGCGACGACCACCACGCCGGTCACGTCCCGCACCCGAACATCGTGCACCGCCAGCCGATCGTCCGCGGCGACGTGGAAGAGGCCCGCAAGCGCGCCGACGTCATCGTCGAGGGCGAGTACACCTTCGGCATGCAGGACCAGGCCTTCCTCGGCCCCGAGTCCGGCCTCGCCGTACCCGCCGAGGACGGGGGCGTCGACCTCTACGTCGCCACCCAGTGGCTGCACTCGGACCTGCGGCAGATCGCCCCGGTCCTCGGGCTGCCCGAGGAGAAGGTCCGCATGACGCTCTCCGGCGTCGGCGGCGCCTTCGGCGGCCGCGAGGACATCTCGATGCAGATCCACGCCTGCCTGCTGGCCCTGGCCACCAACAAGCCGGTCAAGATCGTCTACAACCGCTTCGAGTCCTTCTTCGGCCACGTGCACCGCCACCCGGCGAAGCTGCACTACGAGCACGGCGCCACCAAGGACGGCAAGCTCACGCACATGAAGTGCAGGATCGTCCTGGACGGCGGCGCGTACGCGTCCGCTTCCCCGGCGGTCGTGGGCAACGCCTCCTCGCTGTCGGCCGGCCCGTACGTCATCGACGACGTGGACATCGAGGCGATCGCCCTCTACACGAACAACCCGCCCTGCGGCGCGATGCGCGGCTTCGGCGCCGTCCAGGCCTGCTTCGCCTACGAGGCCCAGATGGACAAGCTCGCGGCGAAGCTGGGCATGGACCCGGTCGAGTTCCGCCGGCTCAACGCCATGGAGATGGGCGCGGTCATGCCCACGGGCCAGGTCGTGGACTCCCCGGCCCCCGTCGCCGAGCTGCTGCGCCGGGTCAAGGCCCGCCCGCTGCCGCCCGAGCGCCAGTGGGAGACGGCCGGCGAGGGCGCGGACGTCCGCGCGCTGCCCGGCGGCCTGTCGAACACCACCCACGGCGAGGGCGTCGTACGCGGCGTCGGCTACGCCGTCGGGATCAAGAACGTCGGCTTCTCCGAGGGCTTCGACGACTACTCCACCGCCCGCGTGCGGCTGGAGGTCATCAACGGCGAGCCCGTCGCGATGGTCCACACGGCCATGGCGGAGGTCGGCCAGGGCGGTGTCACCGTCCACGCGCAGATCGCCCGTACCGAGCTGGGCGTCACGCAGGTCACCATCCACCCGGCCGACACTCAGGTCGGCTCCGCCGGTTCGACGTCCGCCTCGCGGCAGACGTACATGACCGGTGGCGCGGTGAAGAACACCTGCGAGGCCGTGCGCGAGGCCGTCCTGGAGATCGGCCGCCGCAAGAACGGGTCCTACCACCCGGCGTGGGCGACCGCCGAGCTGCTCCTGGAGGGCGGCAAGGTCGTGACCGACGGCGGCGAGGTCCTCGCGGACATCGCCGAGGTCCTGGAGGGCGAGGACGCGATCGACTTGGAGCTGGAGTTCCGGCACCGGCCGACCGTGCCCTTCGACCTCAAGACCGGTCAGGGCAACGGCCACGTCCAGTACACCTTCGCCGCGCACCGCGCGGTGGTGGAGGTGGACACCGAGCTCGGCCTCGTCAAGGTCGTCGAGCTCGCCACCGCCCAGGACGTGGGCAAGGCGCTGAACATGCTCTCCGTGGTCGGCCAGATCCAGGGTGGAACCATCCAGGGGCTGGGCGTAGCGATCATGGAGGAGATCATCGTCGACCCGAAGACCGCGAAGGTGCGCAACCCCTCCTTCACGGACTACCTGATCCCGACCATCCTCGACACGCCGACCCTCCCGGTCGACGTCCTGGAGCTCGCCGACCCGAACGCGCCGTACGGCCTCCGGGGCATGGGCGAGGCTCCCACCCTGTCGTCCACTCCCGCCGTCCTCGCCGCGATCCGGCAGGCGACGGGACTGGAGCTCAACAAGACGCCGATCCGTCCGGAGGCCCTCACCGGCACCCTCTAGGACGGCGTGGTCCGGGCCGCGAGGCCCCGGACCGACCCCCACGGATCCTCCGGGCGGTGTGACACGGGAACGTCACACTTCCAGCCGCACCGCCCGGAGTACGAAGTCCGGAACACACGGGACCGACCGCACCGCTCGCGGCCCGTCCCACCGGCACCCCCCCATGCAGTACCCCGCAGTACCGCAGTACCCCGCATCACCCCAGTAACCATCGCGTCGCCTCGGGCCGTCACCCCGGGTCGTGCAGCCAAACGCACCATCCCAAATCCCGCGATCTTCAATCCCCATGCGGGTGCCCCTATGAACCTTGGGAGTTAGGCACCATGACCCAGTCGTCTGTGGAGCCCAAGACCACCGCGGAAGAGGCCGGCGACGGCACTCGTACCCCCGCCGGGCGTTCTTGGCTCGACCGGTACTTTCACATAACCCACAGAGGGTCCAACGTCGGCAATGAGATTCGTGGCGGCGTCACGACCTTCATGGCCATGGCGTACATCCTCCTGCTCAACCCGCTGATCCTCTCCGGCAAGGACGCCGCCGGAGACACCATGAGCCAGAAGGCGCTGATCACGGCCACGGCCTTCGCCGCCGCCCTGACGACGCTCCTCATGGGCTTCGTCGGCAAGGTGCCGCTCGCCCTCGCGGCCGGCCTGTCGGTCTCGGGCGTGCTGTCCTCGCAGGTCGCTCCGCAGATGACCTGGCCGCAGGCCATGGGCATGTGCGTGATGTACGGCGTCGTGATCTGTCTCCTGGTCGTCACCGGCCTCCGAGAGATGATCATGAACGCGATCCCGCTCGCGCTCAAGCACGGCATCACGATGGGCATCGGCCTGTTCGTGGCCCTGATCGGCCTCTACAAGGCCGGCTTCGTCGGAAACGGCGCGGAGTTCGCCCCGCCCGTCACCCTCGGCGCCGCCGGTCAGCTCTCCGGGTGGCCCGTCTTCGTCTTCTGCCTGACCCTGCTGGCCATCTTCATGCTCCAGGCCCGCAAGATCCGCGGTGCCATCCTGATCGGCATCGTCGGCGGAACCGTCGTCGCGGCGATCATCAACGCCGTCGCGAACGTCGACCCGAAGGCCTGGAAGAACGGCGCGCCCGAGCTCTCGGGCTCCGCGGTCTCCATGCCCGACTTCTCGCTCTTCGGCAAGGTCGAGTTCGGTGGCTGGGGCGACGTCGGCGTCATGACGGTCGGCATGATCGTCTTCACCCTCGTCCTCGCCGGCTTCTTCGACGCGATGGCCACCATCATCGGCGTCGGCACCGAGGCCAAGCTCGCCGACGACCAGGGCCGCATGCCGGGCCTGTCCAAGGCGCTGTTCATCGACGGTGCCGGTGGCGCCATCGGCGGCATCGCGGGCGGCTCCGGCCAGACCGTGTTCGTCGAGTCGGCGACCGGTGTCGGCGAGGGGGCCCGTACGGGTCTCGCCTCCGTCGTGACCGGCCTCTTCTTCGCCGCCTGCCTCTTCTTCACCCCGATCACCCAGATCGTCCCGGGTGAGGTCGCCTCCGCGGCCCTGGTCGTCATCGGCGCGATGATGATGCAGAACGCCCGCCACGTGGACTGGGCCGACAGCTCGACCGCCATTCCGGTCTTCCTGACCGTGGTGCTCATGCCGTTCACCTACTCGATCACGGCCGGTGTCGCCGCCGGTGTGATCTCCTACGTGGCCATCAAGGTCGCGCAGGGCAAGGCGCGCGAGATCGGTGCGTTCATGTGGGCGCTCACCGTCATCTTCATCGTCTTCTTCTCGCTCCACCCGATCGAGGGCTGGCTGGGCGTGAAGTAGCGGCGCGCGTGAGCGGCACCTGACCCTCCACGCATCCGATACTGGAACCGAACCCCTCCGAGGAGGCCGAACATGCTGGACATCGCCGAAGAACTCAACCGGTGGGTCGAGCAGGGTCGTGCTTTCGCCGTCGCCACGGTCGTGGCGGTCGGCGGCAGCGCTCCCCGGCAGCCCGGGGCCGCCCTCGCCGTCGACGGCGAGGGAACGGTGATCGGCTCGGTGTCCGGTGGATGCGTGGAGGGCGCGGTGTACGAGCTGTGCCGGCAGTCCCTGGAGGACGGCGAGAGCGTCACCGAACGCTTCGGCTACAGCGAAGACGACGCCTACGCCGTGGGTCTGACCTGCGGCGGAGTCATCGACATCCTCGTCACCCCGGTTCTCCCGGGCTCTCCCGTACGGACGGTGCTCGCGGCCGCGCTGGCCGCCGCCGCCCGCGGGGAGACGGCGGCGGTCGCCCGGGTCGCCGAGGGCCCGGCGGAGCTGATGGGCCGGGTGGTGGCAGTCCGCGGCGACGGCTCGTACGAAGGCGGCCTCGGCGCGCACCCCGAGCTGGACCGCACCGTCGCCGAGGAAGCCCGCGCCATGCTGGACGCCGGGAGGACCGGCGTGCTGGAGATCGGCGCCGACGGCCGGCTCTGCGGAGAGCCGCTCAAGGTGCTCGTCGAGTCCAGCGTCCCGCCTCCGCGGATGATCGTCTTCGGCGCCATCGACTTCGCGTCCGCCCTCGTGCGGATCGGCAAGTTCCTCGGCTACCACGTGACCCTGTGCGACGCCCGGCCGGTGTTCACCACGAAGAACCGTTTCCCCGAGGCGGACGAGGTCGTGGTCGACTGGCCGCACCGCTACCTGGAGGCCCAGGTCGACGGCGGGACCATCGACTCCCGGACCGTCCTGTGCGTGCTCACCCACGACGCCAAGTTCGACGTCCCGCTGCTGGAGACGGCCCTCAGACTTCCCGTCGCGTACGTCGGCGCCATGGGCTCGCGCCGCACCCACGAGGACCGCAACGAGCGCCTGCGCGAGGCGGGCGTGTCCGAACTGGAACTCGCGCGGCTCCGCTCGCCGATCGGCCTGGACCTCGGCGCCCGCTCCCCGGAGGAGACCGCGCTGTCCATCGCCGCCGAGATCGTCGCCAACCGCCGCGGCGGCTCCGGCGCGGCCCTCACGGGTGGCGGGATACCGATCCACCGCGAGGGTGCGCGGACGGTGGCGGGCCGGATCGGCTTCGTCGCCTGACGGGCGGGCGGATGCGGGCCTGCGCGGTGTGCCGCGGGGGCGTGAGGCCGGTACTGCGCGGGGGTGTGTCCGGGGCAGGCGCCGCGCGGGGGCCGTGCCTGAGGCCGGTACTGCGCGGGGGTTGCGCCCTTCCGGCGTTGCACCTATTTTTACCGGCCGGTAACGGCGCCTTCCCGCAACGGAGTTGAGCGAATGCCCCGGTTCCCCGCACGTGCCCTGCTGTCCGCCTGCGTCCTGGCCGCGGCCACGCTCGGCGCGGCGCCCGCACCGCAGCCCGGATCCTCCGCGCCGCGCGAGGTGCTGTTCGTCGGGAACAACTGGGAAGGCACCGCCGATGTGCTCGCCTCCACCGGCGATCTCGCCAAGGTCGGCCGGATCAACGTGATCCCCGACAAGGACGAGCGCTTGCGGGAGATCTACCTCAACCCGGTGAAGCTCGGCTTCTTCCTCGGCATCCGCGCCACGGCGGGCGAAGGCCACGACCAGTTCGTGGACGACATGTACACCACCCCGGACGGCTCCGCGGTGGTCGCCTCCCGGCCCAGCTTCGCCGACGTGGTCTCCCTCGACGCCCGCACCGGGAGGATCAACTGGCGCTTCCCCGTGGCCGGGTACCGCGCCGACCACATGGCGCTGTCTCCGGACGGCACCCGGGTCGCCGTCTCCGCCTCGACCGCCAACACCGTGCACGTGCTCGACATCGCCACCGGCCGGCAGGTCGGCTCCTTCACCACCGGGGACAAGCCGCACGAGAACGTCTTCACGCAGGGCGGCCGCTACCTGTGGAACAGCTCCATCGGCGACGTGACCTCCGCGCTGGACGCGCCCTGGCTGGACTGGACGAAGGGCGACCGGAAGATCACGGTCGTCGACACCCAGACCTTCCGCACCGTCCGGGTGATCGACATGCGCGAACGCCTGGACGCCTTCGGCCGCCCGGACCTCTCGGACGCCGTGCGGCCCATGTCGTTCAGTCCGGACGAGTCGAAGGTCTACTTCCAGGTGTCCTTCTTCAACGGCGTGGTCGAGTACGACGTGACCGCCGACCGGATCACCCGGATCAAGGAACTGCCCGGCAATCCCGCCACCAGCACCGACCGCACCACCTGGGTCAACGACTCGCGCCACCACGGGCTGTCGATGAGCCCCGACGGCGCGAAGCTCTGCGTCGCCGGCACCATGGACGACTACGCGACGATCGTGGACCGGGCCACGCTCACCGAAGCCGCGCCCGTGCCCGCCGTGAAGCCGTACTGGGCCACCGTCGACGGTGACGGAAGCGCCTGCGTGATCTCCGAGAGCGGCGCCGACCGGGTCACCGCCATCGACTTCGCCACCGGGACCAAGCGGGTCTCCGTCCCGGTCGGCGACCATCCGCAGCGGGTCAGGCTCGGGCACGTCCCGGCCGGCTGGAGCGGACCGGCGGCGCGCTGACCGACCGGGCGCGGGTCGTCCCGGTGGAAGTGGTGGAGTCCTCGGGGGCCCGGGGCCCGGGGGCGGCCGAGCGGACCGCCCCCGCGCCGCGGGGGTCAGGCGGGCAGGGAGAGCCGGGCCGCGGACATGCCGAAGGCGGGGTCCAGGACGCCGGTGGACAGGCCGTCCGGCAGCCGTTGCAGGTCCTGCGGGCGGTAACGGCGGATCTTCCGGTGCCAGTTGAGGATGCCGGCGTGCCAGTCCTCCAGTTCATGCACGTAGGCGTCCAGAGCGGCCCGCGCCTCCTCGCCCAGCTTCCAGTCGTCATAGAGCAGCGGCAGTTGCTTGGCGACGATGTGTTCGAACTCCTCCGTGCGCTGCGTCATCAGCTGGTGGCAGATGTGCAGCGCCTCCGGATAGCCGATGCCGAAGAAGTTCCGCGTGATCACAATATAGTTGTGGAACTCGCCCTCGAACTCCACTTCCTTCTGGTACGAGAAGATGTCGTTGATCAGGCACGCGGCGTCGGCGACGGCGTTCTCCAGCGACCGGATGGTGCCCGAGGAGTAGATCTCCTCCGGGACGCCCCGGCCCTGGTGGCCGAGGCGGCACAGGTACATGGTGAGGTACGAGCCGAAGGTGCGGCGGCGCATCTCGGCGTAGTCCACCGGGTCCGGGATGCGCTGGTGGACCTGGTTGTCCACCTCCCACAGCCAGCTCTCCAGCATGTCCACGAGCGTGGCCCGGAACTCGGTGCGCTGCCCGGTGGACATGCCGGCGCTGGTGCGCACCCACAGGTCGGCGAGGCCGCGCTCCATGACGGTGGCCGGCGCGGGCTGCTCGGCGTGGTCGACGGGCACCATGGAGATCAGGCGGGCGGTGGTCGCCTTGGCGGCGGCCAGGTTCCTGCCGCGCCCGAACACCACCGGGTAGTAGTCGTCGCCGTACGTGCCCCAGGTCAGCCACGAGGCGTTCAGCGCCAGCGCCTCGGGCGAGGCGTCGGGGTCCAGGCCGGCCGAGCAGAGGGCGAAGTCGTAGCCGCGCAGCTTCTCCTCGGTCCAGATGGCCGAGCCGGGATCGCCCGGCTGCGGGTCCAGCATGCCCGTGCGCCGCGCCCAGGCCACCGACACCTCGCGGGCGTGCGCCAGGTGGGGGCTGAGGCCGAGCCGGTGCGGCATGTAGACGTCCGGGATGACGGAGGGCCCGGTCCGCTCGTACGGGACGTGGGTGAAGCTGCGCCGGCGCAGCTCCATCGCGCGGGGCTCCAGGATCGAGCGGACGTCGAGGGCGGTGGTGCCGAGGCCGCTGGGGAGGAACGGCAGGGAGAGCGGGGCGGTGGGCCGGGCCTCCTTGTTCATGTAACGGCTGGAGACCATGTGCCACTCGTGGCCACCGGACTGCCAGTCCTGGAGGCCCTTGGCGTAGGCGAGGACGGCCGCGATCTCGGCGGGGTCCATGGCGTGGTCGGCGAAGAGCTGGGGGAGTTCGGCGAGCGCGGTCTGCTCGAACTGCTGGAGGCGGGAGGTGAGGAGGTCGTTGGCGGATTCTGCGGCCTCCTGTGTGGTGCAGCCGAGGAACGTCTCCAACACCAGGATGGCGTTGGACAGTTCGCCCTCGTCGCCGACCTCGCGCTCGTAGGAGAAGATGTCGTTCCTGATGTGCACGGCGTCGGAGAAGGCGTCCCGCAGCACGCCGAGCGGGCGCGAGTGCGCGACCCGTGCCGGGACTTCGGCGCAGACGTACTCGATCAGTCCGGCCGACCAGGGGGCGCCGCCGACCTTGCGGCGCATCTCGATGTATTCGAGGGGGTTCGCCACCCGGCCGATGCCGATGTTGGCGAGCTCCCACATCGACTCGTCGAGGAGGTTCTTCGTCGACCGGGAGAATCGTTCCCGCCAGTCCATCGACATGGCCGGTACCGTCCGCAGCCACAGGTCCCGCAGCCCCGCCTCGACGGGGTTGGCCGGCTCGGGGAAGCCGTCGGCCAGGTCCATGGGCATGAAGGCGGCCAGGCCGTCGAGGTACTCCTTGGCGCCCGCGCGGTCCTGGGAGCGCTTGTACGTCTCCAGGAAGTGGTCGTCGAAGAAGAACACCCACACGTACCAGTCGGTGACCAGGTTCAGCGCGTCGCTGTCGCAGTCCGGGTGGGTGTAGGAGCACAGCAGCGCGTAGTCGTGCGCGTCGAGGTCCCGCTCCTCCCAGACGCCCGACCCCTCCAGCATCCCGAAGTCGCGGGCCCACTGCCTGGCGTGGGCCCTGGCGGCTTCCAGGTGCGGGTTCAGTCGCGCCGGATAGGGCACGTAGAAATCCGGCAGTTGAAACGGCTGTGTCACGGCGTGTAGGGCCTTTCCGTCCGAGGCGCGGAGGGGCCCTCAAATCCCCGGCCCCCCGCACGAGATCAGCACTGCCCTACCCCGCTCGACCCCACCCCAAGGGGCGGTTCACCGCATCAGGTGACGAAGTCGCCGATCCCCGAACGCCGTGGTGTCACGGCCGCTATGGGGCCGTGACACCGCGGATTCATCCGGCGCCGACTGCCGATGCCCGCTGGAGGACGGCCGGGTTGCGTCCGTCGACGGGGTCGTTCAGGGGGAATGGTGCGGGCCCCGGGCGTGGGACGACCGGGGCCCTTGTGCGGGTGTTGCGCCGGGGTTATTCGGCCTCGGATTCCAGGGTGCCTTCCGTGTCCAGGTAGACCTGGCGGAGGGATTCGAGGATCTGGGGGTCCGGCTTTTCCCACATGCCGCGGGATTCGGCCTCCAGGAGGCGTTCCGCGATGCCGTGGAGGGCCCAGGGGTTGGCCTGTTCGAGGAACGCGCGGTTCTCGGGGTCCAGGACGTAGGTTTCCGTCAGCTTGTCGTACATCCAGTCGGCGATGACGCCGGTGGTGGCGTCGTAGCCGAAGAGGTAGTCCACCGTCGCCGCGAGTTCGAAGGCGCCCTTGTAGCCGTGGCGGCGCATCGCCTCGATCCACTTGGGGTTCACCACGCGGGCGCGGAAGACGCGCGAGGTCTCTTCGACCAGGGTGCGGGTCTTGACCGTCTCGGGGCGGGTGGAGTCGCCGATGTAGGCCTCGGGGGCCGTGCCGCGAAGGGCGCGGACCGTGGCGACCATGCCGCCGTGGTACTGGAAGTAGTCGTCGGAGTCGGCGATGTCGTGCTCGCGGGTGTCCGTGTTCTTCGCGGCGACGGTGATCCGCTTGTAGGCGGTCTCCATTTCGGCGCGGGCCGGGCGGCCCTCCAGGCCGCGGCCGTAGGCGTAGCCGCCCCAGACCGTGTAGACCTCCGCGAGGTCGGCGTCGGTGCGCCAGTCGCGGGAGTCGATCAGCTGGAGGATGCCCGCGCCGTACGTGCCCGGGCGGGAGCCGAAGATGCGGGTCGTCGCGCGGCGTTCGTCCCCGTGGAGGGAGAGGTCTGCTTGGGCGTGGGCGCGGATGTAGTTCTCGGACGCGGGCTCCTCCAGCGAGGCCGCCAGGCGCACCGCGTCGTCGAGGAGGGCGATGACGTGCGGGAACGCGTCGCGGAAGAAGCCCGAGATGCGCAGGGTGACGTCGATGCGGGGGCGGCCGAGTTCCGCGAGGGGGATGGGCTCGATGCCCGTGACGCGGCGCGAGGCCTCGTCCCAGACCGGGCGGATGCCCAGGAGGGCCAGGGCTTCGGCGACGTCGTCGCCCGCCGTGCGCATCGCGCTCGTTCCCCAGAGGGAGAGGCCGACGGAGGCGGGCCATTCGCCGTTGTCCGTGCGGTAGCGGGTCAGGAGCGAGTCGGCCAGGGCCTGGCCCGTCTCCCAGGCGAGGCGGGAGGGGACGGCCTTGGGGTCCACCGAGTAGAAGTTGCGGCCGGTCGGCAGGACGTTCACCAGGCCGCGGAGGGGGGAGCCCGAGGGGCCCGCCGGGATGAAGCGGCCGTCGAGGGCGGCCACGACGTGGGCGATCTCGTCCGTGGTGCCGGCGAGGCGGGGGACCACCTCCCGGGCGGCGAAGTCCAGCACCGCCGCGACGTCTGCCGAGTACGGTGCGGCGACCGAAGCCACCGCCGAGGGGTCCCAGTTCGCGTCCTCCATCGCCTGGACCAGGGCGCGGGCCGTCTCCTCCACGGCGTCGGCCGAGGTGCGGGTCGCCGCGGACTCGTCCAGGCCGAGGGCCTCGCGCAGGCCCGGCAGGGCCGTCGTACCGCCCCAGATCTGGCGGGCGCGCAGGATCGCCAGGACCAGGTTGACGCGGGCCTCACCGGTCGGGGCGCCGCCCAGGACGTGGAGTCCGTCGCGGATCTGGGCGTCCTTGACCTCACAGAGCCAGCCGTCGACGTGCAGGAGGAAGTCGTCGAAGCCCTCGTCGTCGGGGCGCTCTTCGAGGCCCAGGTCGTGGTGGAGCTTCGCCGCCTGGATCAGCGTCCAGATCTGCGCGCGGATGGCGGGCAGCTTCGCCGGGTCCATGGCGCTGATCTGCGCGTACTCGTCCAAGTGCTGTTCGAGGCGGGCGATGTCGCCGTACGACTCCGCGCGCGCCATCGGCGGCACCAGGTGGTCGACCAGGGTGGCGTGCACGCGGCGCTTGGCCTGCGTGCCCTCGCCCGGGTCGTTGACGAGGAAGGGGTAGATCAGGGGGAGGTCGCCGAGGGCGGCGTCCGGGGCGCAGGAGGCGGACAGGCCGGCGTTCTTGCCGGGCAGCCACTCCAGGTTGCCGTGCTTGCCCAGGTGGATCATCGCGTCCGCGCCGAAACCGCCGTCCTCCTCGCGGGCCTGGATCCAGCGGTACGCGGCCAGGTAGTGGTGCGACGGCGGCAGGTCCGGGTCGTGGTAGATCGCGATCGGGTTCTCGCCGAAGCCGCGCGGCGGCTGGATGAGGATCAGGAGGTTCCCGCGGCGCAGGGCGGCCAGGACGATGTCGCCCTCGGGGTTGGCGGAGGTGTCGACGAACATGCTGCCGGGAGCCTCGCCCCAGTGCTCGTTGACGCTGTCGCGCAGTTCGGCCGGGAGCTCGGCGAACCACCGCTTGTAGTCGGCGGCGGGGATGCGGACGGGGTTGCGGGCCAGTTGCTCCTCGGTGAGCCAGTCCTGGTCGTGGCCGCCGGCCTCGATCAGGGCGCGGATCAGCTCGTCGCCGTCGCCGGAGACGAGGCCGGGGATGTCGGCGGTCGGACCGAAGTCGTAGCCCGCCGCGATGAGGGTGCGAAGGAGTTCGACCGCGCTGGCCGGGGTGTCCAGGCCGACCGCGTTGCCGATGCGGGAGTGCTTGGTCGGGTACGCGGAGAGGACCAGCGCCACCTTCTTGTCGCGGCGCTCGATGTGGCGCAGCCGGGCGTGGCGTACGGCGATCCCCGCGACGCGGGCGGCACGCTCGGGGTCGGCCACGTAGGCGGGCAGGCCGTCGTCGTCGAGCTCCTTGAAGGAGAACGGGACGGTGATCAGGCGGCCGTCGAACTCGGGGACGGCGACCTGGGTGGCGGCGTCCAGCGGGGAGAGGCCCTCGTCGTTCTCCTCCCACGTGCTGCGGGAGCCGGTCAGGCACAGGGCCTGGAGGATCGGCACGCCGAGCGCGGCCAGGGCGCCGGCGTCCCAGGACTCGTCGTCGCCGCCGGCCGAGGCGGTGGCGGGCTTGGTGCCGCCCGCCGCGAGGACGGTGGTGACGATGGCGTCCGCCGATTCCAGGGCGGTGAGCAGTTCCTGCTCCGGGGCGCGGAGGGAGGAGACGTAGAGGGGGAGCGGCCGGGCGCCGTGGGCCTCGATGGCATCGCAGAGGGCGTGCACGAAGGCGGTGTTGCCGCTCATCTGGTGGGCGCGGTAGTACAGCACGGCGACGCGGGGACCGGTGGTACCGGCCGGGGTGCGCTCCAGGGGGCCCCAGGTGGGGGCGGCGGCGGGGGGCTCGAAGCCGTGACCGGTGAGGAGCACGGTGTCGGAGAGGAAGCGGGCCAGCTGGTCCAGGTTGGCGGGGCCGCCGTGGGCGAGGTAGGCGTGCGCTTCGGCGGCGATGCCGATGGGGACGGTGGAGGCCTCCATCAGCTGCGCGTCCGGGGCCTGTTCGCCGGTCAGGACCACGACCGGGCGGTGCTGGCCGGGGGCCAGGAGCAGGTCGAGGCCGTCCTGCCAGGCGCGGAGGCCGCCGAGGAGGCGTACGACGACCAGCTCGACCCCGTCGAGGAGGGCGGGGAGGTCGTCGAGGGGAAGGCGGGAGGGGTTCGCGAACCGGTACGGGACGGGCCCGTCGGCTGCGCGGGCGCTGAGCAGATCGGTGTCGGACGTCGACAGCAGCAGGATCATGCGGCGGCAGGCCTTCCTCGGGGTTTCCGCGCCCCGGGCAGTGTGGACGGCGGGAGTTCCTGACTCACCCTGCCGGATGCTCCGCGGGGTTCACAGTGGCGGGACCGCGCCGGAATCGCACCGGGCTTCCTCCCATGTCGCCGTCCTCGGCGATGGCGGGCCGTGTGGCTCCGCCGGGGGTCATCTTAGGTGGGCTGGGGCCGGGGCGGGGTGGCGGGGGTGCGTGTGCGGGTGCGGTTCGTTGAGGGGGCTCTGCCCCCGGGCCCCCGCGCCTCAAACGCCGGCGGGGCTGCATTGTGGCGGCGGGGCCGGATGGTGGCGGCCGGGGCCGGATGCGGCAGCCGGGGCTGGAGGGCGGCCGGGGCCGGAGAGGGGCGGCGGGGGCTGGAGGGGGAGTTGGGGGCCCGGGGGGCGGGCGCCGCAGATCAGGGTGGCGGTGGACACAGGTCGGGGGTGGGCAAACGTGGGTATGCTCGCGGCCATGTCACAGCCGCCTTCCGCCGCATCGCGGGATGAACCCGTCATACGGGATCGCGGGGACGCATGTCCCGGCGCGTTGCGGTTGCATGCGGCGGACGACGGGTACCTCGCGCGGGTGCGGATACCCGGGGGGATGCTCGGAGCGCGCGCGGCCCGGCTGCTCGCCGATGCGGCGGACCGGCTCGGCGACGGGCACGTCGACCTCACCTCGCGCGGGAACGTGCAGCTGCGTGGGCTGGGCGCGTCGTGCGGAGGGGACCTCGCGGGCGCACTGACCGACGCCGGGCTGCTGGCCGCCCCGTCCCACGAGCGGGTTCGCAACGTCGTCGCCTCGCCGCTGACCGGGCTCGACCGCAGCGGGCTGCCCGATGTGGCGCCCTGGGTCGCGGAACTGGACCGGCTGCTCTGCGGGGACGAAGAGGCCGTCGCGCTGTCCGGGCGCTTCCTCTTCGCCCTCGACGACGGTCGCGGCGACGTGAGCTCGCTCGACGCCGACGTGAACCTGCTCGCGCGCGACCCCGGGCACGCCCTGCTCACGACCGCCGGAGCCCGCGAAGGGCTGCTCGTGTCCGCGGCGGACGCCCCGCGGGCCGCCCTGGTCGCCGCCCGGTACTTCCTCGACGCCGCCCGGGACGCCGGGACGCGGGCCTGGCGCGTGGCCGAGCTGCCTGCCGAACGAGCCCTCACCGTAGGGGAGTTGGGCGAGCGGCTGGCGGGCGCCGCAGTGCGCGCGACCGTCGTGGCCGACGTCGGCGCGCCCCGGGGCGCCGCCCCCGAACCCGGTCTGGTCGAAGGACCCGGGCAGAGCGCGGCGCTCTCCGTACTCGCACCCCTGGGGCGCCTCACCACCGCCCAGTGGAACCTCCTGGCCGGCCTCACCGGGCAGCTGCGCCTGACCCCCTGGCGCGGCGTCGTCGTGCCCGGGCTGACCGCCGCAACCGCGGCCGGCGGCCTCGCCGTCCTCGCCGACGCCGGGCTGATCACCACCCCCACCGATCCCTGGCGGTCCGTGACGGCCTGTACGGGGCGCCCCGGATGCGCCCGGTCCCACAGCGACGTGCGCGCCGACGCGCGGGCCGTCACCGCCCTCGCGGCCGGACCGCTGCCCGTGCACTGGTCGGGGTGCGAACGGCGCTGCGGACACCCGCGCGGGACCGCCTGGGCGGACGTGCTCGCGACCCCCGACGGTTACGACGTCCGCGCCCCCGGCCGTGCCCCCCGCCACGGCGTACAGCCCCCCGACCTTCCCGCGGCCCTCAGGGACGCACGCCGCACCACCTCCCACGACGCAGCGAAGAAATGAGCGAGTACACAGTGTTCGAGTACGAGAAGGACGGCGCGGCGATCTACCGCCAGTCCTTTGCCACGATCCGCGCCGAGGCGGACCTCTCCGGGCTGCCCGCCTCGGTCGCCCAGGTCGCGGTGCGCATGATCCACGCCTGCGGGATGACCGACCTGCCCCAGGACCTGGGCTACACGCCCGACGTCGTGCTGCGGGCACGGGCCGCCCTGCACGCCGGTGCGCCGATCCTGTGCGACGTACAGATGGTGGCGAGCGGTGTCACCCGCAAGCGGCTGCCCGCGGACAACGACGTCATCTGCACCCTCTCCGACCCGGCCGTCCCGGCGCTCGCCGCCAAGAGGGGCACCACCCGCAGTGCCGCGGCCCTCGAAGTGTGGCGTGACCGGGGCCTGTTGGAGGGCTCCGTGATCGCCGTGGGCAACGCGCCGACCGCGCTGTTCCGGCTGCTGGAGATGATCGAGGAGGGCGCGCCCCGCCCCGCCGCCGTGATCGGCGTCCCGGTCGGTTTCATCGGCGCCGCCGAGTCGAAGGACGCGCTCGCCGCACACCCCTCCGCGCTGGACCACTTGATCGTGCGGGGTCGGCGCGGCGGCAGCGCCATCGCGGCCGCCGCCGTCAACGCGATCGCGAGCGAGGAAGAATGAGCACCGCGAACAGCACCGGCGCCGGAAAGCTCTACGGTGTGGGGCTCGGGCCCGGCGACCCCTCCCTGATGACCCTGCGGGCCGTCGAGGTGATCGCCGGAGCCGATGTCGTCGCGTACCACTCCGCGCGCCACGGCCGGTCCATCGCCCGCTCGATCGCCGCGGAGCACCTGCGCGCCGACCACATCGAGGAGCCGCTGGTCTACCCGGTCACCACCGAGACCACCGACCACCCCGGCGGCTACCAGGGCGCCATGGAGGAGTTCTACGAGGCTTCCGCCGCCCGCCTCGCCGCGCACCTCGACGCCGGCCGGACCGTCGCCGTGCTCGCGGAGGGCGACCCCCTCTTCTACGGCTCCTACATGCACATGCACAAGCGGCTCGCCGACCGTTATGAGGCCGAGGTGATCCCCGGGGTGACCTCGGTGAGCGCCGCCGCCGCGCGGCTGGGCACCCCGCTCGTGGAGGGCGAGGAGGTACTGACCATCCTGCCCGGCACCCTGCCCGAGGAGGAGCTCACCGCCCGGCTCGCCGCCACCGACTCGGCGGTGGTGATGAAGCTCGGGCGCACCTTCCCCGCCGTGCGCCGGGCCATGGAGAGCAGCGGCCGGCTCGCCGAGGCCCGCTACGTCGAGCGCGCCACGATGGCGGGGGAGCGCACCGGCGTCCTCGCCGACACCGACCCGGACAGCGTGCCGTACTTCGCCGTCGCCGTCGTGCCCAGCCGCGTCGGCAACCCGGGCAGCGTGCCGTCGGGGCCGGGCGAGGTCGTGGTCGTCGGGACCGGGCCGGCCGGCCCGCTGTGGCTGACCCCGCAGACCCGGCGGGCGCTCGCGGACGCCGAGGCGCTCGTCGGGTACACCACGTACCTGGACCGGGTGCCGGTGAAGCCGGGCCAGGTCCGGCACGGCTCCGACAACAAGGTGGAGTCCGAGCGCGCCGAGTTCGCCCTGGACCTCGCCCGGCGCGGCAAGCGGGTGGCGGTGGTCTCCGGCGGTGACCCCGGGGTCTTCGCCATGGCCACGGCGGTCCTGGAGGTCGCGGGTCAGGCCGAGTACAAGGACGTGCCCGTACGGGTCCTGCCGGGGGTGACCGCCGCCAACGCGGCCGCCGCTTTGGCCGGGGCCCCGCTGGGCCACGACTACGCCACGATCTCCCTCTCCGACCGGCTCAAGCCCTGGGAGGTCATCGCGGAGCGGCTGCGGTCCGCCGCGCAGGCCGACCTCGTGCTCGCCCTGTACAACCCGGGCTCGCGCAGCCGGACCTGGCAGGTGGCGCAGGCCCGCGAGCTGCTGCTCGAACTGCGCGCGCCGCAGACCCCGGTGGTCGTCGCGCGGGACGTGGGCGGTCCCGAGCAGTCCGTCCGGATCGTCACGCTGGACGCACTGGTCCCGGAAGAGGTGGACATGCGCACGATCCTGCTGGTCGGCTCCTCGCAGACGCAGGTCACGGAGCGGGCCGACGGGACCCGCCTGACCTGGACCCCGCGCCGCTACCCGTGACGGGCCGTCGCTGAGGCCCTGGGGCCCCGGGCGCGTCGACCGTGGGTCGCCGCGTCCGGGGCCCCTTCATGCTCCGGTCCCTTTCACGCCCCGGGAACCGGCCAGGGGGCGGCGGCCCGCCGTGCCCGCGCCGCCGCCCGGCGCCGGACGACCCACGCCGCGACGCCGAGAGCGGCGCCGACGGCGAAGGCGAGCAGACCGAGGACCTGCGCCCCACCCGCCACGATCAGCGCCGTCGGCCGCTCGACGGCTTCGCCGCGCACCGCCGACAGGGGGAGCGAGCCACTGCCCTCGTCATCGAGGTGCATCGAGGAATCAGCCGAGTTGACCCTGTTGTCGCCCATCAGGAACACCCGCCCCGCAGGCACGGTGATGTCGAAGGGGACCACCGCCGGCACCGAACGGTCCTTCAGGTAGGGCTCGTCCAAGGGCGTGCCGTTGAGCAGGAGTGACGTATCGCCGGTGCGGTAGGAGATCCGGTCGCCGCCGACCGCCACCACGCGCTTGAGCAGGGGCAGTCCGTCGGGATTCCACTCCCGGGCGGAGACCAACACGACGTCGCCGCGCCCGACGTGCAGCCCGTCCGCGTCGTCCAGGGCGCACCAGACCGTGTCGCCGCGCCGATAGGCCGGGTCCATGGACTCCCCGGGCACGGAGTACGACTTCACCGCGGAGTCGGCGCCCAGGGCGTACGCCCCCACCGCGGGCACTACCGCCAGCGCCGCCCCGGCGGCCGACAGCACGACTGCCCAGACCAGCCGTCTTCGCCCCGGTACGCGTTCCATGAGCACCATCTCTTTCCGGCCATCAGCGTGTCCGGGAAGCCTATACAGACGCCGTCGCGGCCCCGGCGCGCGGGCGGATCAGGCCGGGTGGGCGGATCAGGCCGGGTGGGCCGACAGCCAGCGCCGGGCCGCCTCCACCGAGGAGGCCTCCGCCACGCCCGTCGGCACCGGCGGTCGGCGTACGACGACCACCGGGACGCCCGCCTCGCGGGCGGCGGTGAGCTTCGGAGCGGTGGCGTCGCCACCGCTGTCCTTGGTCACCAGGACGTCGATCCGGTGCCGGGCCAGCAGTTCGCGTTCCTCGTCCAGGGTGAACGGGCCCCGCGCCAGCAGCACTTCGAGGCGCGAGGGAGCGGGCGGGCCCGGGGCGTCCACCGAACGCACCAGGAACCAGGGCTCGGTGAGGTGCGCGAAGTGGTGCAGGCCCATCCGGCCGGTGGTGAGGAAGACCCGCGCGCCGAGCTCCGGCAGCAGCGCCGCCGCCCCGGCGAGGGAGTCCGTGACGTGCCAGTCGTCGCCGGGCCCCGCCGTCCAGCCGGGACGGCGCAACGCCAGCAGCGGGACCGCCGAAAGGGCCGCCGCCCGGGCCGCGTTGAAGCTCATGCGCTCCGCGAAGGGGTGCGTGGCGTCGACCAGGTGCGTGACCCCGTGGGCGGTGATCCAGGCAGCCAGGCCGTCCGGGCCGCCGAACCCGCCGATCCGCGTGCCGCCGGGCGGCAGCACCGGCGCGCCGACCCGGCCCGCGAGCGAGGTCGTCACCCGGTACGGGGCCGCCTCCAGGGCCTCCGCGAGGCGGCGGGCCTCCGTCGTGCCGCCCAGGATCAGGACGTGCCGCACGGGGGCGGCATCAGCAGGCATGCCGGTCCCGTTCGGCGGAGTACAGGTGGCTGTCGCGGAACTGCTCGGCGCCGAGGGTGCGCCCCACCAGGATCACCGCGGTGCGCACCAGTCCGGCCGCCTTCACCTGGTCCGCGATGTCGGCGAGGGTGCCGCGCAGGATCAGCTCGTCGGGGCGGCTGGCCATCGCGACGACCGCCGCCGGGCAGTCGGCCCCGTAGTGGGGCAGCAGTTCGGCGACGACCCGCTCCGCGTAGCGGGTGGCCAGGTGCAGGACGAGCAGTGCGCCGCTGCGGCCGAGCGTGGCCAGGTCCTCGCCGGGCGGCATCGGCGTGGCCTGCTGGGCGATCCGGGTCAGGATCACGGTCTGGCCCACGGTCGGGACGGTGAGCTCCCGCTTGAGCGCGGCCGCGGCCGCGGCGAAGGCCGGTACGCCCGGGACGACTTCGTACGGGATGCCGGCCGCGTCGAGGCGGCGCATCTGCTCGGCGACGGCGGAGAAGACGGACGGGTCCCCGGAGTGGAGCCGCGCCACGTCCTGGCCGGCGGCGTCGGCCCGGACGAACTCGGCGACGATCTCGTCCAGGTTGAGCTGCGAGGTGTCCACCAGGCGGGCGCCCGGCGGGCATTCGGCCAGCAGCTCGCGCGGGACGAGGCTGCCCGCGTACAGGCAGACGGGGGCGGCCGCCAGGGTCCGGGCGCCGCGCACGGTGATCAGGTCGGCGGCGCCGGGGCCGGCTCCGATGAAGTACACGGTCATGTCTGCTCCCTCGTCTCTGTCGCCGTCGGCCACGGCTTGCTCACGGTCCACTGGGTGACGGGCATTGCCTGCCGCCAGCCCGTGAAGCCGCCGACCGGCACGGCGTGCGCGACGGCCAGCTTCACCAGTTCACCGCCGTGCCGGCGGTATCGGTCGGTCAATGCGGCCTCCGACTCCAAGGTGACCGTGTTGACCACCAGCCGGCCGCCGGGGGCCAACGCCGCCCAGGCCGCGTCCAACAGGCCCGGCGCGGTCAGGCCGCCACCGATGAACACCGCGTCGGGGGCGGGCAGTCCGATCAGCGCCGCCGGGGCGGCGCCGGTGACCACCCGCAGGCCCGGCACGCCGAGCGCCGCCGCGTTGCGGGTGATCCGCTCGGCCCGCTCCGGGACCCGTTCCACCGTCACGGCGCGGCAGGAGGGGTGCGTACGCATCCACTCGATGCCGATCGAGCCCGAGCCGCCGCCGATGTCCCACAGCAGTTCACCGGGGGCCGGGGCGAGCGCGCACAGGGTCGCCGCGCGGACGTGCCGTTTGGTGAGCTGGCCGTCGTGTTCGTAGGCGGTGTCGGGCAGGCCGGGGGTGGCGCCGAGCCGCGGCACGTCGGCGCCGGGGTCGCGCCGGCACTCCACGGCGACCACGTTCAGGGGGTCGCCGGGCGCCCGGTCCCAGGTGTCGGCGTGGCCCTCGTACGCGGTCTCGTCCTCGGAGCCGAGCTGTTCCAGCACCCGCATCCGGCTGGGGCCGAAGCCCCGCTCCCTCAGCAGAGCGGCGATCTCGCCCGGGGAGGCCGCCCCGGCACTCAGTACCAGCAGCCGCCGGCCCTCGTACAACGCGGCCGCGACCCGGGCCAGCGGGCGGCCGACGACCGTGACCACCTCGATGTCCTCCACCGGCCAGCCCAGGCGGGCGCACGCGTACGACACGGAGGAGGGGTGCGGGTGGACCAGCAGGGCGTGTGGTCCGAGCTCCTGCGCGAGGGCCCGGCCGATCCCGTAGAACATGGGGTCGCCGCTGGCCAGTACGGCGATGCGGCGGCCGGCGTGCTCGGCCATCAGCTTCGGCACGGCGGGGCGCAGCGGACTCGGCCAGGCGACGCGTTCACCGGGGCACTCCCCGGCCGGCAGCAGGTCCAGCTGCCGAGGGCCGCCGATCAGCACCTCGGCGGTGGCCAGCGCGGAGCGCGCGGCGGCGGTGAGCCCGGCCCAGCCGTCGGCGCCGAGGCCGACGACCGTCACGGGGCGGGGGGGTGCGGCGGAGCTCACGGCGCGGAACCTCGGGGACGGGAAGCGGGTGGACCCGCAGCCTACTGGGCGCGGTGACGGGGGAAGGGACCAGGGTGGCACCGGGTGCCGCGCGGGCGCCCTCGCGTGAATCCCGTCCGCCCCCGCCGCGCTCCCGGGCGCCCCGGATGGGCCCTGCTCCGGCGCCGGGCCCCCACGCAGACTCTGCGGCATGGACGACGACGCACCGGACAACCACCCAGCCGCCTGCCGCCCCGCCGCACCGCCGCCCGAGGTCAGCGCCCCCCGGTCGCCCGCGTGTAGAGGCCGTGGACGGAGTCGTCGAACCAGCTGCTGTACGAGGTCGTCTCGTCGCCGCCCCCGTCGCGGCCGCCGATGACCCCGATCAAGGTGTGCCCGTCGGTCAGCACGGGGCCGCCGCTGGTGCCGTTCGGTACGTCCGCGCAGTCCAGCCGCAGCTGCGTGGGCCCTTCGGCCCGGGCGGTGTTGTAGCACTCCAGCGGCTGCTCGCGGTCGTTCGGGTAGCCGACCAGCCGGGCGGGCAGCGGCAGTCGGGGCCGGAAGCGGATCGTCAGCGCGCCCGTGACGTCCTCCAGCCGCTCACCCGGGTGCCCGGGCCGGCGCAGCCGCAGGAAGGCCACGTCGTGGTCCGGGTCCTCGTCGCCCGTCCAGCGGGGGTCCACGTCGATACGGGTGGGCACCCACACGCCGAACGGGGCCTTCCCGTCGCGGTAGCCGGGGACGAAGGCCAGGTTGGTGCGGAAGCCGTCCTGGTACACGCAGTGCGCGGCGGTGGCGATGAGGTCGCCCTCGGGCGAGTGGACCACGCTCGCCGAGCAGTGGTGGTCGGCGTCCCAGTCGTTGCCGGGGGAGAACAGCGCCCCGATCGCGGGCTCGGAGGGGGCCGTGCGGGCCCGCAGCGGCGAGGAGGGCCGCCAGCCGCCGTCCGCCCACCGCACCGGGTCCGGGGCTCCGGACGCCCCGGAGCCGGACTCCGTCCCCGCGAAGGCCGTGGCGTCGGCCGGCGGGTCCTCGCCCTCGGCGACGATCCCGTCCAGGACGTCACCGGCCGTACGGTCGGCGCGCTCGGGGTCCTGGAGGTAGCTGCCCTGCCCAGGGTCGCCGTCGGCGCGGTTCGAGGCGACGGCGCGCAGCTCTCCCCACACCAGGGCCCCGCCGGCCACCAGGGCGAGGCAGATTCCGAGCAGCACGGAGACCCGAACCGCGCGGTCCCTCACCTTGCCGACCATGTGGCGCTCCCCGCCCCCTGACGTTCCTCCGACGTCCCGTCCGACGGTGCGCGGGCGGCAGGAGTTCCGCATTCCGGTGTGTCGGTGCTCACAGCCGGACGGTCGCGCCCCCTTTCCCGACATCCCGCGTCCTTCCGTACGTCACCGAACTCCCTTAGCCTCCACGCGACTTGAGCGACAAGGACCCGAGGGGAGCCGAAGAGATGAGACTGCGCAACAGGTGGAGGGACACGGCCTTGGCCGGTCTGGCCGTGGCGGCGCTCGGCCTGGGCCTCGCCCTGGGCGCGGCGGCCCCCGCCGGGGCCGAGGACGGGCTGTCCTACATCGGATCCACCGGCGTCGGCGTGCACAACGCCTACGAGAAGGCCAAGTACCCCTACTTCGCGGACGCACTGGACTCCGGCGCGGCCATGCTCGAACTCGACGTGTGGACGAACTTCTTCGGCAGCTCCTGGCGGGTCTCGCACGACAACCCCTTCGGCAACAACAGCAACTGCGAGAACGCCACCAGCCCCGCCCAGCTGCGCACCAAATCCCGCGACCAGAACCTCGCGGGCTGCCTGTCCGACATCCGCAGCTGGCACGACGCACACCCCGGCCACCGCCCGGTCGTGCTCAAGCTGGAGCTCAAGGACGGCTTCGCCGCCAACCTGGGGCGCGGTCCCGCCGACCTCGACGCGCTGCTCACCGCCAAGCTGGGCGACGCCGTCTACCGTCCCGGGCAGCTGGCCGCCGGCTACCCCGACCTGGACACCGCGGCCCGCGCCGGGGCCTGGCCGAGCCGCGCCGCCATGGCCGGGAAGTTCCTCGTCGAGCTGATCCCCGGGACCTTGGAGGAGGGCAACGGCGCCGACACCCTCTGGACGGACCGGGAGTACGCGACGCACCTGCGCGGCCTCGCCTCCACGGGCAGGCTGGGCAGCGCCGCCGCCTTCCCGGCCGTGCACCGCGCCGAGGCGGGCGATCCGCGGGCCCGCTACGCCGATGCCTCGCTGCGGCCCTGGTTCGTGGTCTTCGACGGCGATGCGGCCGCGTACGCGGGCGGCTCCATCGACACCGGCTGGTACGACCGCAACCACTACCTGCTGATCGCCACCGACGCCCAGGGCGTGGCCCCGGCCATCGACGGCGTCCACCCGACCGAGACCCAGGCGCTGGACCGGCTCGCGCTGATGGCGGGGCACCACGCCTCCATAGCCTCGGCGGACTGGTACCCGCTGCCGAAGGTCCTGGCGACGGTGGTGCCCCGCGGGTAGGCCCCGCCCGGGCGCCCCGGCGCCCCCCTGAGCCGGCGGGGCCACCGTCCGGCTCAGGGGAAGGGCTCAGGGGGAAGGGCTCACCTGGACCGTCGTCAGAGCGCCGCCCGAAGCCTCCTTCACCACCGCGATCCGGGTGCCGGTGTCCGGGACCTTGACCCCGAGCTGCGGCACTTCCGGGTTCCAGTAGGAGCCGTGGCGGTCGTCGAAGACCGCGACTCCGGGCCGCGAGGGGATCACCAGCGGGGTCCCCGCCTTGTGCAGCACGACCCGCCCGCTCGCGCGGAGCGAGAACGGGGCGTCGAAGGTCTGCGCCCGGGCGTTCAGGAGGCTGCCGTCGGTGAACTTGAGCGGCTCCGGCCGGGCGTCCACCGGCAGCAGCAGGCCGCCGCCCGGGTGCGCCTTGGTGGTGTTGTCGCTGAACGCGGTGTCCCAGAGCCAGACGAGCACGCCCTCCTGGTACGGGAAGAACTCGACGCGGTCGCCCGTGAAACCGAAGTTGTACGGGCCCGTCTTGAGCAGGCTGCCGTAGCCCGTGTAGCGCCGGTTCTCGACGAAGTAGGCGCGCGGGTGCTCCTCGCTGCCGCTGCGGCCCTCCGTGCGGGACCACTTGAGCGCCGTCCAGCCGTTCGCGCCCTGCTCCGCGCCGTCGTGCAGCAGCTCACGGCCGCCCGCGGTGATGCGGATGTCGTCGAAGGTGACGCCCCGGCCGTGGGTGTTGCCGTCCGAGGTGACGCGCAGCCGCAGCCGGACCTCGCGGCCCGCGAAGGCGTCGAGCGGGACGGACAGCCGCGTCCAGCCGGCGGAGGTGCCGGAGACGCCCTTGGCCGGAACCGGCGTTCCGTCGACGGTTGCCGGGAGCGGGGTCCAGGCGGCGCCGCCGTCGGTGGAGGCCTCCACCGTCAGGAAGTCGAAGTCCTTCTCGATGTCGTACCAGACGCGGGCGTCCAGTACGGCGGGTCCGGTCGTGCCCGTGAGGTCGACGGTCCGGCCGAGCGTGTTGTCCATGAAGTCGCCGGTGCCGCTCCACCACTGGCTCGGGCCTTCGTACGGGTCGGTCAGCTCGGTCGTGGTCCGTGAGGGCGGCAGGTGCACCAGCAGCGCCTGCGGCTCCTCGGTGTTGTACCCGGACACGCCGAGGGTCGCGCGGGTCCTGCGGCCGGCGTCCGCCTCGGTGTACTCAAGCCAGCCCAGCTGGAGCTTGCTCCACGGATCGAGGTCGCCGGGGAACTCGCCGGTGCTCGAGGGACGTTTGCCGAGGTAGGAGGCCGACGACATCAGCGACCAGAAGTTGACGCCGTTGTCCCCGTCCGAGCTGTAGAGGTCCGGCAGGCCGAGGTCGTGGCCGAACTCGTGGGAGAACAGGCCGGCGCCGCTGTTCTCGCCACCCGTGAGGTAGTCGCCCGCCCAGATGCCGGTGTCCCCGACGGGGGTGCCGCCCGCCTTGTTCCCCGCGGGACCCGCGCTTCCGGCCTGGTCCCAGTACGCGAACCAGCGGTGCGCCCAGACGGCGTCCTTGCCCTGGGCGCCGCCGCCCCACGTCTGGTCCTTGCCCGCGTGGACGATGACGAGGTGGTCGAGGTAGCCGTCGGGTTCGTTGAAGTTGCCGTCGTGATCGGCGTCGTAGCGGTCCCACTGGTCGTACTCGGCCAGCTGCGCCTTGATGTCGGCGGCTGGACGTCCCTTCGCCCGCTCCGAGTCGTACCAGGCGGTGGTGGCGTCGCGGACCAGGTCCCAGTTGGTCCGGCACTGGCCCGGCTCGGAGCAGTTGTCCGTGCCGTAACGCGCCTCGTTCCAGGGCAGCTTGACCCAGTCGGTGACGGTGCCGTCCATGTCGTAGCGGCCCGAGGACTGGAGCCGGTAGTAGGCGCGCATGCTCGCCGACTCCGGCGCGTCGGAGAAGAACTGCCGCTGGTAGAAGGAGCGGTCGAAGTCCTTGCGCCACAGCGTGTGGTTGTCGTCGGCCGCCGGCTTGCCGATGGTGTTGTGGCGGGGGCCGGGGGTGCCGCCGAACCGCGGTTTGCCCTCGTACTCGGTCGTCGTGTCCACCTGGTCGCCGAACTCGGCGAGGATCACGAAGACCTTGTCCTTGCGTTCCTGGGCGAGTTCGACGTACCGGTCGCCGACCTTTGCCTGGCGGGGGAGGGTCCGGTCGGACTCGGCGCGCAGGGCGCCGGGGCCGTTGCCGCCGCCGGCCGCGATCCCTTCGAGGGCCTGGCGGCGCAGGGCCTGGCGCTGGAGTTCGAGCGGCGCGGGCGGTGGGGCGGGGGCCTGCTGGGCGGCCGCCGGGGCCTGCCGTCCGGCCGTCGCGGGTGGGGGCGGCGGGGGTGAGGCGGCGAGTGCGGGGGTGGCGGCGAGGAGGGCGAGTGATATCGCCGCTCCGGCCACGGCAAGTCTGCGCAACGCGGGGGTCCTTCCCAGGAGTTGGCCGGGAGACGGCCGACGGGCCGGCCAGCGGGGCGGCCGGGGAGCGCAGGTAATATTTCACATGTGACAGGGCGTGGATAGAGGGGTGGATGCGCCGTTTCCGAGGGGCCAGCGCCGTCGTTGCCCCGCTGGATAACCAGGTGTGCGGGGCGGGGCGGCCGGACATGACGGCCACCGCGCCCCCCGCGCACCCCCTGAGAAAGGACCGAGCAACTCCATGCCCCGTGCCCCCCACGAAGCGAAGACCGTGCCCCTCACGCCCGAGGTGTACGCCTACCTGGTCGACCAGGCCGAACCCGCCACCCCCGTCCAACGGCAGCTGATCGCGCGCACGCACGCCCTCGGCGGCCCGTCCGAGATGCAGGTCCCGCACGAGCAGGGCGTCCTCCTCACCCTGCTGGCGAAGCTCGCCGGCGCCCTGCGCATCGTCGAAGTCGGCACCTTCACCGGATACTCCACGCTCGCCCTCGCCCAGGGCCTGCTCCCCGGCGGCAAGGTCCTCACCTGTGACGTCTCCGAGGAGTGGACGAGCATCGCCCAGGAGGCCTGGAAGGCGGCCGGGGTCGCCGACCGCATCGACCTGAGGATCGCCCCCGCCCTGGAGACCCTGCGCGACCTGCCGCCCGAGCCGGTGATCGACCTGGTGTTCCTGGACGCCGACAAGACCGGGTACCGCGCCTACTGGGACGAACTCGTGCCCCGCGTACGCCCGGGCGGCCTGCTGCTCGCCGACAACGTCCTGTACGGCGGCGAGGCGGTCCGCCCCGACGCCACGGGAAACGCCCTGGCCATCCGGGAGTTCAACGCGCACGTGCGGGCCGACGAGCGGGTCGAGTCGGTCACGCTGCCGATCGCGGACGGCCTCACGGTGGCGCGCAAACGCTGAGCGCGGGAGGCGACGGCTGAGGGATCATCCTGACCGGAAGACCACCGCACCGGACAGGAGCCCGCACGTGACGAGTCGCCACATCGAGTTCGAACGCCTGCACAACTTCCGCGACCTGGGTGGCTACCGCGGCGTCGACGGCCGCCGGGTCGCCTGGGGCGCGCTCTACCGCGCCGACTCCCTCGGCAAACTCCGCGGCGCCGACTGGCAGCGGTTCCTGGAGCTCGGCATACGGACCGTCATCGACCTGCGCTACCCGTGGGAGGCCGACGCCAAAGGGCGGGTACCCGAAGCGCACCGGTTCGTGTACGCCAACCTCAGCATCGAGCACCGGCCCTACGACCAGGCCGCCATCGATCCCGCCGTCGACCCCTGGCGCTACCTCGCGGACCGCGCCGCCGAGGTCACCGAGGACGGGGCCGAGGAGATCCGCGGCGCGCTGGAGCTGATCGCCGGGGCCGAGCCGGGGGCCACGGTGTTCCACTGCACCTCCGGCAAGGACCGCACCGGGCTGATCGCCGCCTTCGTGCTGACGCTGCTCGGGGTCTCCCGGGAGGACGTCCTGGCCGACTTCGCCCTCACCGAGCTGGCCACGGCCCGCCTCCTCGCCGACTGGCACACCGCCCACCCGGGGCGCACGATGGGCTGGCCCTCGTACGGCCGCGCCCCCGCGACGGTCCTCGCCCTCGTCCTCGACGATCTGACGGCCCGCTACGGCTCCCCCCGCGCCTACCTCCTCGACCGCGTCGGCATCACCCCGGCCACGGTCTTCCGCCTGCGCGAACGACTGCTGACCGCCTGAGCGCACGCGCGGGCGGCCGGCAGTCGTCGAACCCCGGCTCTAGGCCGAGCGGACCTCGTCACAGGCGATGCGGAGGTGGCGGGGGCCGCGCAGGACGGCGTTCTGGCGGTACGGGGGCGGGTCCTCCAGGAGGCGGGGGTTGTGCAGGCGGCGGGCCAGCTCGGTGAGGGCGAGCTGTGCCTCCAGGCGGGCCAGGGGGGCGCCGAAGCAGCTGTGGATGCCGCTGCCGAGGCCCAGGTGCTGGACGTCCCGGCGGTCGGGATCGAAGCGGTCGGGGTTCTCGAAGCGCTTGGGGTCCCGGTTGCCCGAGGCGAGGATCAGCCACATCGAGGAGCCCTTGGGGATGGTGACACCGCCCACCTCGATGTCGACGAGCGGGGTGCGCTGCGGCAGCAGCTGTACCGGCGGTTCGAACCGCAGCAGCTCCTCCACCAGCGGCGCCGCGAGCTCCGGCTCCCGGCGCAGCCGCTCCAGTACGTCGGGGTTGCGCAGCAGCGTGAGCATCCCGTTCGTGATCAGGTTGACCGTCGTCTCGTGGCCGGCGATCAGCAGCAGGGCGGCGGTGCTGAGCAGTTCCATGGTGGACATGGACTCGTCCTGACCGTGCCCGGCCGCCAGTTGGGACAGCATGTCGTCACCGGGGTGCTTGCGCCGCTCCTCGATCAGCCCGGCCAGGTACATGCCGAGCTCCATGCGGGAGTCGTGGGTCTTGCGCTGCCGTTCGGCGGGGTCCGCGTCAGGGTCGGGGTCCAGGCTCGCGGCGAGGGTGTCCGCCCAGACGTGGAAGCGGGGCTCGTCCTCGCGCGGCACCCCGAGCAGCCGGCAGATCATGGTGACGGGGAACGGGTAGGCGAACTGGTCGACCAGGTCGATCCGTCCGGGGTCCCCGAGGTTGTCGATGAGCCCCGTGACGATGGCGCGCAGGTCGTCGCGCATCCCGTCCACGCGGCGCGGGGAGTGCGGCGGCCCAAAGGGCCGGTTGGTCATCCGGCGGAGCCGGTCGTGTTCGGGCGGGTCCAGCTTGAGGAAGCTGGGCGGCAGCGCCGCTTCCTCCTCGGCCTCCCCGGCCAGCGGGTCCCCGGCCGTCGCGGCCAGGTTGCGGGCGTCGGAGCTGAGCCTCGGGTCGTGCAGCAGGCCCTGGATCTCGTAGTAGGTACTGATGACGTACGGCCCGCTCCCGTCGTGGAAGACGGGAGTCCTGCGCAGTTCCTCGTACAGCGGGTACGGGTTCGCGCGGTTGGCGTAGTCCAGGATGTCGCTCAGGATGCCGTGGGTCATTGCGGGTCCTCCGGGGGCCTGCGGGTCAGTGCCCGGCGGGGGTGAACGTCATCCGCCGGTCGGCCGGCGAATATCCGCTGAGGGTGATGGTCGGCCCGTGCGTGGGCACGGACGGGTCGGGGAAGTCGGCCGGGACGGGCCGGTGGCCGTCCGGGCGCCGGTCGACCGTCGGGAACGGCACCGGGAAGGGCGCGGTCGTCTCGATCTGCTGCTGGTAGAACTGCAGCCACCGGGCGTTGTCGAAGGTGACGGCCCCGATGACGCGGCCCTGGTACCCGTACACGCCGGTGAAGCGGCGTTCCGCGAGCGAACCCTGGGCGATCATGATCTCGGAGCCCATCGACGGCACGCCGACGGACTTGATGTTGACCCCGAACTGCGAGGACCAGAAGGCCGGCACCCAGATGTGCGGCCGCCGGTCCGTGCTTACGCTGAGCATGTTGTGGGCGGCGGTCTCCGCCTGGGAGACCGCGTTGCCCCAGTGTTCCAGCGACAGGAACTGGTAGCCGAACAGGGGGTGCGGGGAGCGGGCCACGTCGCCCGCGACGTAGATGTCGTCGGTGACGATGCCCCGGATGTCGAACGCCCGGCAGCCCGCGTCGCAGGCGATGCCGCGCGGCCCCGCGCCGAGTCCGGAGCCGGCCAGCCATTCGGTGTTGCGCTGGGCGCCCAGCGAGACGACGACCACGTCGCACTCCAGCGTGGTGCCGTCGGACAGGTGCGCGGCCCGCACCCGTCCGGTGGAGTCGCCCTCCAGGGCGGTGACCATGACGCCGGTGCGCAGGTCTACGCCGTTCTCCCGCTGGAGTTCGGCGGCCACCGCCCCGATCACCCCGCCCAGCGCGCCCACGAGGGGCGCGTCGCCGCGTTCGGCGACGGTGACCTGCACCCCGCGTTCCCGGCACGCCGAGGCGATCTCCGAGCCGGTGAACCCGGCGCCGATCACCAGGACCCTGCGGGGTCCGGCGTCCAGCCGTCGCGCGAGCGCCGCGCCGTCGTCGCGGGTGCGCAGCACGAACACCCCGTCGAGCTCGCCCTCGGCCGCGTTCGGCCAGGGCCGTGCCCGTACGCCGGTCGCGATCAGCAGCCGGTCGTACGGGACCTCGTCGCCGTCGGCGAGCCTGACGCGCCGGGCGGCCATGTCGAGGCCGGTCGCCGCCGTGCCCAGCCGCCACTCGGCGTCGATGGCGCGGCGGCGGGGCAGCGCGGTGCGTTCGGCGGTCGACTTGCCGAGCAGGACGCCCTTGGAGAGCGGCGGGCGGTCGTACGGCTCGTACGGCTCGTCACCGATCATGGTCAGCGAGCCGGTGAAGCCCTTGTCGCGGATGGTCTCGGCGGCGCGCAGCCCGGCCAGCGAGGCTCCCACCACGACGATCCGGCCCTCGCGCTTGAGGTGGTCCAGGGTCACTTCATGCATCGCGGCCCTCCGCGGCACCCGCCAGGTCGCGGTCCAGGTCGTCGACGAGGATGGCCTGTACGGGGCAGGCGGCGGCGGCCTGCGCCAGCCGCTCGCGCTGGGCCTCCTCGGCCTGCGGATCGTAGAGGAGCCCCTCGTCCCCGTGCATCGCGAAGACGTCGGGCGCGAGGAACGCGCACTGCGCGTACCCCTGGCACCGGTTGAGATCGACGACAAGCCTCAGCAACGTGCGGTCCTTTCGGTGACCCCCTGGCTCCCCGGACCAGCGTGCCGTGCGCGCGCCGTTCCGGCCCGTCCGGGCGGACCATCGGGGTGACGGCCGCCCGCTCCCGCGCCCTCAGGGAGCGGGGCGGGCGGCCCGCAGGATGTACAGGCTGATCAGGAGCGCCCAGGCGGGGAAGACCAGCTCGGACCACGGCACGGAGGAGCCCACCACCAGGAGCGCCAGGCCGGCCACGAGCCCGGCCACGCTCAGCGCGCGGGGGAAGACGCCCAGCTTGCGTCCGATGGTGGACGTCGCGAAGACGAAGACGGCGGCCATCCGCATGCCGTACGTCGTGAGCAGCTCGTACGCGAAGTACCGGCCGAAGTCCTGCGGCTGGTGGGCGGAGAGCACGGTCCCGGCGGCCGCGGAGGCGCCGAAGAGGGAGGCGACGAAGACCAGTCCGCTGCCCAGGAAGACGGTGGCCACGAACCGGTCCTCGGCCTCCCCGGTGTGCGCGCGCACGGCGCCCATGAACCACAGGAAGGCGATGCCGGCGAAGGGGACGAGTGCCACGGCCGTGCTCAGCTGGCTGCGCTGTCCCGCGTCGGGCTGCACCGCGGAGTCGCCGGCTCCTTCCGGCAGCGCGAGACGGGCGAGCACGATCGCCGCGGCCAGCAGGACCGCGAAGACGATGCCCGCCATTCCCGCCGCCCGGGGCGTCTCCAGGTTCTGGGTCCGGGACGCGCCCGGTGATCGCTGTCTCATCCGTCCAGCAAGCCGGGCCCGGCGCCAGACGGCCAACGGGGTCAGCCGGCCGGGTGACGCCCGTGGCAGGGGTGCCGGGCGGTGGTCAGGGGTGTTTAGGGGATCGGCGGCGGCCGCCGGCGGCCGTAGGTTTCTGCCCGAATCGGCAGGGCATCGAGCGAAGGAGCACCCCATGGCTGAGATCACCGAGACCCCCGAGGCGTGGACCACCGAGGTGTGGACGACCCCCGACTTCGTCGCCTTCGAGACGGCTTTCGAGGTCACCGCGTACGCCGCGCGTCTGGAGAAGTGAACCGGCCCTCGGGACGGCGGGGGCCGGCGCACACCGGCACCCGCCACGGTCACAGGACGACGGACCACGGGCGGGAAACCGATATGACCACACTTCTGGGCGAGTCCGAGTTCATCGGCGCCCTGCGCGGGCTGTCCTCCTCCTACTGGGGCGCCCACCCCTTCCACCGGCGCCTGCACAGCGGCGCCCTGGACCGGCGCGAGCTGCGGCTGTGGGCCGCGAACCGCTGGTACTACCAGCGCATGCTGCCGCAGAAGGACGCGGCGATCATCAGCAACTGCCCGCTGCCCGAGGTCCGGCGGGCCTGGGTGGACCGCCTCGCCTACCACGACGGCACCCCCGGCGACGAGGGCGGCATCGAGCGCTGGATGCGGCTGTGCGAGGCCGTGGGCCTGACCCGCGAAGAGGTGCTGGACGAACGCCACCTGCTGCCCGGGGTGCGGTTCGCGGTCGACGCGTACGTCACCTTCGCCCGCACGAAGCCGTGGACCGAGGCGATCGCCTCGGGCCTGACGGAGATGTTCGCCGGGCACCTGATGACCCGCAGGGTCACCGACATGCTCGCCCACTACGACTGGATCCGGGCCGAGGACCTCGCCTACTTCACCGACCGGATCGAAGCGGTCTCCGGGGAGGGCAAGGGCACCCTCGACATCGTCGTCCGGTACGCCACCACCCGCGAGCACCAGGACGCGGCCGTCGCCGCGCTCCGCTTCAAGTGCGAGGTGCTGTGGCTGATGCTCGACGCCATCGAACGCGCCGCCGTCACCGTGCCCGGGTGACGGGGAACCGAACCTGCGAGACCTGCGAGAAGGAGTGGCCGTGGAGCGGCCCGTACTCGGCCGCGGTGTGCGGCTCATCTACGACAAGACCCGGCAGACCCACGTCGTCCTCCACCCCGAAGGCGTGCTCGTGCCCAACCGCACGGCCGTCTCGGTGCTCGAACTGTGCGACGGGGTGACGACCGTACCGGGGATCGCCGAGGCGCTGGGCGCCACGTACGCCGGGGTGCGCGAGGAAGAGGTCGGTGCGGTGCTGGCACGGCTCGCCGAGAACGGAGTCGTCCGATGGACCTGACCCCCGCACCGCAGACACCGGCCGCCGCCCCGCCGCTGGGGCTGCTCGCCGAACTCACCCACCGCTGCCCGCTGCACTGCGGATACTGCTCCAACCCGCTCGAACTCATCGAGCGCGAGAAGGAGTTGACCACTGCGCAGTGGACGGAGGTGTTCACCCAGGCCCGCGAGATCGGCGTCCTGCAGGTGCACCTGTCGGGCGGCGAGCCGCTGGCCCGCCCCGACCTGCCCGAGCTCGTCTCGCACGTGAGCGGCCTCGGCGCGTACGTCAACCTCGTCACGAGCGGTCTCGGACTGACCGAAGCACGCCTCGCGGACCTGGCCGAGCGCGGCCTGGACCACGTACAGCTGTCGGTGCAGGGTGCGACAGCCGAACGGGCCGACCTCCTCGCCGGCGCCCGGGCCCACCACCACAAGATCACCGCCGCGGCGCTGGTCCGCGCACGCGGCCTGCCCCTGACCGTCAACGCCGTCCTGCACCGCGGCAACCACGACCAGCTCGCCGGCCTCATCGAACTCGCCGAAGCCATGGGCGCCGACCGCCTGGAGCTCGCCAACACCCAGTACTACGGCTGGGCCCTGCGCAACCGGGCCGCCCTGATGCCCACCCCCGACCAGCTGGCGGCGGCCGAACCGGTCGTCCGGGCCGCCATCGAGCGGCTCAAAGGCACGATGGAGATCGTGTACGTGCTCGCGGACTACTACGAGCCCTACCCCAAGCCGTGCATGCACGGCTGGGGCGCGCTCCAGCTCACGGTCGCCCCCGACGGCACCGTGCTGCCCTGCCCCGCGGCCGGCGCGATCACCACCCTCACCCTCGACAACGTCAAGGACACCCCCCTCGGCGACATCTGGTACAAGTCCGGCTCCTTCAACGCCTACCGCGGCGAGGAATGGATGCCGGACCTGTGCCGCAGCTGCGACCGGCGCTCCGTCGACCACGGCGGCTGCCGCTGCCAGGCGTTCCTGCTCACCGGGGACGCGGCCGCGACCGACCCCGTCTGCTCCAAGTCGGACCGGCGCGGCGTCGTCGACCTGCTGCTGGCCACGCCCGGCGCGGCTGTGCCCGAGATGGTCATGCGCGGACCCCGCCCGGTTGCGGCGGTGCGCCGGTGAAGGTCATCCTGCTCGGCACGGCGGCCGGCGGCGGCTGCCCGCAGTGGAACTGCGCCTGCCCGGTGTGCACCTCGGGTGCGCCCGCCCGCAGCCAGGACGGCGTCGCCGTCAGCGCGAACGGCCGCGACTGGTACCTCGTCAACGCCTCGCCCGACATCCGCGCGCAGATCCTCGCGACCCCGGAGCTGGCTGCCGGCCCCGGCCCCCGCCAGACCCCGGTGCGCGGGGTGCTGCTCACCGACGCCGAACTCGACCACACCCTCGGCCTGATGATGCTCCGCGAAGGCGGCGGGCTGCGGGTGTGGGCGAGCCGGGCCGTACTCGGGGCGCTGGACGACGGCTTCCCGGTGCGCGGGATCCTCGGCGGCTACAGCGGCTGGGAATGGTCCGAGCTCGCGGCGGGCGGAGCGAGGGACATCGGGGGGCTGCGGGTCACCGCCTTCGCGGTCGGCGACAAACGCCCCAAGTACGCGCGTACGTCGGCCGAAGCGGGACCGTGGGTGGTCGCCTACCGATTCGAGGACCCGGCCACGGGCGGCGCCTTCGTGTACGCGCCCTGCCTGGCCGGCTGGCCCGACGGCTTCGACGCCTTCACGGCGGGCGCCGGCTACGTACTGCTCGACGGTACGTTCCACACGGCGCGGGAGTTCGGCGGTGCGACGGGCGCCGCGGGGACGACGGCACCGCAGGCGGCGATGGGCCACCTGCCGGTGGTGGGGGAGGGCGCCAGCCTGGAGCACGTCCGGCGGCTGCGCGCCACGCGGCCGGAGACCCGGTGGGCGTACACGCACCTGAACAACACCAACGCGATGGCCGATCCCCGCTCCGAGGAGCACCTGGAGGTCCGCGGGGCCGGGGCGCAGATCCCGGCGGACGGAACGCGCCTGGAACTCTGAGCACCCGAAGGCGAGGGGGTCCGGCTGCCCGCACGGCGGCCGGACCCCCGCGCGTTCAGGACCCTGCGAGGCGCCTGCGGACCAGGCCGATGACCTCTGCGGCGTGCTCGTTCAGGTAGAAGTGCCCCCCGGTGAACCAGTGGAAGGACACGGGACCCCTCGTGTGGTCGGTCCAGCCCTCGGCCTCCAGGGCGGTCACCTCCGGGTCGGCGTCCCCGTTCAGCACCAGCACCGGGCAGTTCAGCAGCGGTCCCGGCCGGTACCGGTAGCTCTCCGCGGCCTTGTAGTCGCCGCGGATCGCCGGCAGCACCGCCCGCAGCAGTTCGTCGTCGGCGAGCACGGCGGGATCCGTACCGCTCATCCCCTTGATGGTGGCCAGCAGCCGCTCGTCCGGTGCGAGGTGGATCCGTTCGTCCTCCCGGTGCCGGGACGGCGCCCGGCGGCCCGACGCGAACAGCGCAACCGGCGGGTGCCCGGCCTCCTCCAGCCGCAGCGCCACCTCGAAGCCGAGGGTCGCGCCCAGGCTGTGCCCGAACAGCGCCACCGGCCGGTCGCACCACGGCAGCAGCTGCGCCACCACCCGGTCGGCGAGCTCCCGTACGTCGTCCAGGCACGGCTCGTGGCGGCGGTCCTGGCGGCCCGGGTACTGCACGGCCACCACGTCGGCCTGCGGGGACAGGGCCCGGGACACCGGGAAGTAGTAGCTGGCCGAGCCGCCCGCGTGCGGCAGGCAGACCAGCCGTACGGGCGCGTCCTCGGCGGGGTGGAACCGGCGCAGCCAGGCGCCTGCGGTCGTGGTCGTGGTCGCGGTCATGTCGTTCGGTGTCCCGTTCCGTGAGGTGTGGTGCGTGGGGAAGCTGCCCGGTTCACCGGGCGGTCCAGGTGCCGGGCGGGCGCCAGCCGCGCGCCGGACCCCAGGCGGCGGCCCGGGGCCCGTGCGCGGCGTCCGCGCCGGGGTGCTCCCGCTGCCGGCCGGCGGCGAGCAACACCAGGAGGAGCGCGGCGAGTTCGGCGCCGTCCGGGGTCCCGCGCCCGATCCTCATCAGTGGTTCGGCCCGCTCGGTCATCGGGCGTACTCCTCGCTCTTGCGTGCGGCGGTCAGAACGGCGGGTTGCCGTGCTTGCGTTCGGGCAGCGGCACGTGCTTGGCCCGCAGCGCCTCCAGGGCGTCCACCAGCACCTGCCGGGTCATGGCCGGGTCGATGACGTCGTCCACGAGGCCGCGTTCGGCCGCGTAGTAGGGGTGCATCAGCTCTTGGCGGTACTGCTTGACGCGCTGCGCGCGCGCCGCCTCCGGGTCGTCCGCGGCGGCGATCTCCCGGCGGAAGACGACGTTCGCCGCGCCCTCCGCACCCATCACGGCGATCTCGTTGGTGGGCCACGCGAACGACAGGTCCGCGCCGATCGAGCGCGAGTCCATGACGATGTACGCGCCGCCGTACGCCTTGCGCAGGATCACCTGCACCCGCGGCACCGTGGCCGCGCAGTACGCGTACAGCAGCTTCGCACCGTGCCGGATGACCCCGTTGTGCTCCTGGTCGCTGCCCGGCAGGAAGCCCGGCACGTCCACGAGCGTCACCAGCGGGATGCTGAACGCGTCGCAGGTCTGCACGAACCGGGCGGCCTTCTCCGAGGCGTGGATGTCCAGCACGCCGGCGAGGGAGGCGGGCTGGTTGGCGACGATGCCGACCACGTGCCCGTCCAGCCGGGCCAGACCGCAGATGATGTTGGTCGCCCAGTTGGCGTGGACCTCGAACAGGTCCCCGTCGTCGACGATCTCCTCGATCACGGCGCGCATGTCGTACGAGCGGTTGGGATCGGCCGGCACCAGCTCCGCCAGCGCCCCGCACCGCCGGTCGGCCGGATCGTCCGCCGCCACCGACGGCGGCAGCTCCCGGTTGTTGGAAGGAAGCAGCGACAGCAGGTGGCGCACCTCCTCCAGGCACTCCTCCTCCGTGTCGTACAGGAACGCGCTCGCGCCGGACACCGACGAGTGCACCTGCGCGCCGCCGAGGTCGTTGTGGCTGATCCGCTCGCCCGTCACCGCCTGCACCACGTCAGGGCCCGTGATGTACATCTGCGCGATGTCACGGACCATGAACACGTAGTCCGTCAGGGCGGGGGAGTACGTCGCTCCGCCCGCGCACGGCCCGAGCATCACGCTGATCTGCGGGATCACCCCGGAGGCGGCGACGTTGCGGCGGAAGATGCCGCCGTACCCGGCGAGCGCGGTCACGCCCTCCTGGATACGGGCCCCCGCGCCGTCGCTCAGCGAGACCAGCGGGGCGCCCGCCGCGACCGCGAGGTCCATCACCTTGTGGATCTTCTGCGCGTGGGCCTCACCGAGCGAGCCGCCGAAGATCCGGAAGTCGTGCGCGTACACGAACACCCGGCGGCCGTCGACCTTGCCCCAGCCCGTCACCACGCCGTCGGTGTGCGGCCGGCGGTCCTCCAGCCCGAATCCGGAAGCCCGGTGACGGCGCAGCTGCTCGATCTCCCGGAACGTGCCCGGATCGAACAGCAGGTCCAGCCGCTCGCGCACCGTCAGCTTGCCCCGGGCGTGCTGCGCCTGCGACGCGCTCGGCGACGGGCCCAGCTCGGCCGACTCCTTGATCGCTCCCAGTTCGGCCACTCGCACGTTCACATCGGCAACTGTCATGCTCCACCCGTCTCTTCTCGCCTCGGGGGCCCGCGGGAGGCGGCGCCCTGGGCAGTGCGTGCCATTGAAGGCGTCCGGGGAGCGCGCCGAGAACACCGACCACCCCCCTGACCGCGCCCGTAGCGCCCCGCACCCCTGCCCAGCTGGCACGTCGTCCCACCGGGCGCCCGGGCGCGGGTCGCCGGGCGCCGTGGGGGCCGGCCGCGGGCAGGGTCAACACCTGGGGGGATAGGGGTGTCGCGCCCGTTCGCGACCGACCTAGCGTGCGATCACCCCGTGGCCGGAACCGCGCCCGGGGCAATCGATACCGAGCTGGGAGCGTGCAGATGTCCGCGGGCTTCGATCCTGTCGCTGATGAACCGTCCGGCGCGGACGTCCGCCCGGGGGCCGAGCCGGCCGGCCGGCTGGCCGGACTCCCGCAGGGCGAGCAGACGAGGCTGCTGCTCGACCTCGTCTGCGCGCAGACCGCCGAGATCCTCCGCAAGGCCAGGCCCGACACCGAGCCCGTGGTCACGATCGGGACCTCCTTCAAGGAACTCGGCCTGGATTCCATCGGCATGGTCGACCTGCACACCAGGATCAACGCCGCGACGGGCCTGGCCCTGCCCGTGACCGCCGCGTTCGATCACCCGAGCCCCGAACTGCTCGCCGCGTACGTGCGCACGGAACTGCTCGGCGCTCCCGCCGGGCCCCCCGCGCCGTGCGCCGCCGAAGCCCAGGCCCAGGCCTCCCCGCGCCACGACGGCGAGCCCATCGCCGTCGTCGGCATCAGCGGCCGCTTCCCCGGCGGTGTGCGTTCCGCCGAGGAGCTGTGGGACCTCGTCTCCCGGGGCGCCAGCGCCGTGGGGCCCTTCCCCGACAACCGCGGCTGGGACCTCGACGCCCTCTTCGACGACGACCCCGCCACCCCCGGCACCTGCTACACCCGCACCGGCGGCTTCCTCCACGACGCCCCCGACTTCGACGCCGAGTTCTTCGGGATCGGCCCGCGCGAGGCGCTGGCCATGGACCCCCAGCAGCGGCTGATGCTGGAGACGGCCTGGGAGGCGCTGGAGCGGACCGGGCTCGACCCCACCTCCCTGCGCGGTACCCGCACCGGCGTCTTCATAGGCGCCGGCCCCTCCGAGTACGGGCCCCGCGTGCAGGACGCCCCCGACTCCCTGACCGGGTACCTCGTCACCGGCGGCGCCCTCAGCGTCACCTCGGGCCGCGTCGCGTACGCGCTCGGCCTGGAGGGCCCGGCGCTGACCGTCGACACCGCCTGCTCCGGCTCGCTGGTCTCCCTGCACCTGGCCGTGCAGTCGCTGCGCCGCGGCGAATGCTCCCTGGCCCTGGCCGGCGGCGTCACCGTACTGAGCACCCCCGGCCTGTTCACCGAGTTCAGCCGGCAGCGCGGCCTCGCCCCCGACGGGCAGATCAAGGCCTTCGCGGCGGGCGCCGACGGCACCTCCTTCGCGGAGGGGGTCGGCCTGCTCGTCGTGGAACGCCTCAGCGACGCCCGGCGCAACGGCCACCAGGTCCTCGCCGTCATCCGGGGTACGGCCGTCAACCAGGACGGCGCCAGCAACGGCCTCACCGCCCCCAGCGGCGCCGCGCAGCAGCGCGTCATCCTGCAGGCCCTCGCCGACGCCGGGCTGTCCGCCGCCGAGGTGGACGCGGTGGAGGCGCACGGCACCGGCACCACGCTCGGCGACCCCATCGAGGCCCGGGCGCTGATCGAGACCTACGGGCGGGAGCGGTCCGAGGACCGGCCGCTGTGGCTGGGGTCGGTCAAGTCCAACCTGGGGCACACGCAGGCCGCGGCCGGTGTCGCCGGGCTGATGAAGATGATCATGGCGATGCGGCACGGCGTACTGCCGAAGACGCTGAACGTCGACGAGCCCACCGGCAACGTCGACTGGTCCGCGGGCACCGTCCGTCTGCTCACCGAGCCCGTCCCGTGGCCCGCGAACGGCGAGCGGCCCCGCCGGGCCGGAGTCTCCGGTTTCGGCATCAGCGGGACGAACGCCCACGTGATCGTGGAGGAAGCGCCGCGCGGACCGCAGGACGGCACCGGAGCCGCGCCCGCGCGGGCCGCCGACGCGGACCGGGAGGCCGAGGGAGCTCCGGACGTCGAAGTGGACCCGGCCACCCCCGCGCGGCCCGCCCTCGTGCCCGTCAGCGCCCGCTCCGAGGACGGCCTGCGCGCACAGGCCGAGCGGCTGGCCGCCTTCCTCGCCGACCGCCCCGGCCTCACCCCCGACGACCTCGGCCACGCCCTCGGCACCGGCCGCGCCGCCCTCGAACACCGCGCCACCGTCCTCGCCGCCGACCGCGCCGAACTCCTCGAAGGGCTGCACGCCCTCGCCGCCGGAGGGACCACTTCCGCCACCCGTACGGGCACCCTGCCCGCCGGACGGCTCGCCTTCCTCTTCACCGGCCAGGGCAGCCAGCGCCTCGCCATGGGCCGGCAGCTGTACGACGCCCACCCGGTGTTCGCGGACGCCCTGGCCGACGCCATCGGCTGGCTCGACCTCCAGCTCGACACGTCCCTGTGGGACGTCCTGTTCGCCGTCCCCGGCTCGGACGCCGCCGCGCTGCTGGACGAGACCCGCTACGCGCAGACCGCCCTGTTCGCCGTCGAGGTCGCCCTGTTCCGGCTCGTCGAGTCCTGGGGCGTACGCCCCGACTTCGTGGCCGGCCACTCGATCGGCGAGATCGCCGCCGCGCACGTCGCGGGCGTCCTCACCCTGGAGGACGCCGCCACCCTCGTCGCCGCCCGCGGCCGGCTGATGCAGGAACTGCCCCCGGGCGGAGCCATGATCGCCGTCCGGGCCACCGAGGCGGAACTCCTGCCCCTCCTCGGCGAACACCCCCGCGTGGCCATCGCCGCCGTCAACGGCCCCGACGCCCTGGTGATCTCCGGCGAGGAGGACGCCGCGCTGGCCCTCGCCGACCACTTCGCCGCCCTGGGACGCAAGACCAAGCGGCTGCGCGTGAGCCACGCCTTCCACTCCCCGCTCATGGAACCGATGCTCGCCGAATTCCGGCGCGTCGCGGGCATCCTCCACTACGCCCCGCCGACCATCCCCCTCGTCTCCACCGTCACCGGCCGCCCGGCCACCTCCGAAGAGCTCTGCTCCCCCGACTACTGGACCGGCCACGTCCGTGAGGCCGTCCGCTTCGCCGACGCCCTCACCTGGCTGGCCGCCGACGGCGGCGCCCGCACCTTCCTGGAGCTGGGCCCCGACGGCGTCCTCAGCGCGCTCGGCCGCGACTGCCTGCCCGAGGAGCGGGAAGCCGACACCGTCTTCGCGCCGCTGCTGCGCGCCGGGAAGGACGAGGTCCGCGAGGCGCTCGGCGCCGCCGCCCTCGCCCACGCGCGGGGCGCCCGGCTGGACTGGGACGCCGTGTACGAGGGCCGCCCCACCCGCCGCGTCGAGGGCCTGCCCACCTACGCCTTCCGCCCCAAGCGGTACTGGCTGACCCGGGACACCACCACCGGGGACCCCTCGGGACTGGGCCAGCTCGCCGCGCAGCACCCGCTGCTCGGCTCGGTGGTCGACGTCGCCGGCGCCGGCAGCACCGTACTCACCGGCCGCCTCTCGCTGCGCACCCACCCGTGGATCGCGGACCACACCATCGCCGGCACCACCCTGCTGCCGGGCACCGCCTTCGTGGAACTCGCCCTGCGCGCCGGCGCGGAGACCGGCTGCGCGCTGGTCGAGGAACTGACCCTGCACGCGCCGCTGGTACTGCCCGAGACGGGCGGAGTCGCCCTCCAGGTGCTGATCGCCGCCCCGGACGCGGCGGGCCGCCGGACCATCGAGTGCCACTCCCGCACCGACAGCGCCGACGCCGCCGAGGACGGCTGGGTCCGCCACGCCACCGGCGTCCTGGCCCCCGCGGCCCCCGCCGCGGCTGCCGCATCCCCGGACGGGGCGTGGCCCCCGGCGGGCGCCGTGCCGCTGGACGTCTCCGGCCTGTACGGCGACATGGCCGCCGAAGGCTACGGCTACGGGCCCTCCTTCCAGGGGGTCCGCGCCGCCTGGCTCCTCGACGGCCAGGTGTTCGCGGACGTGGAACTCCCGCAGCCCGCCCGCGCCGAGGCCGCCGCCTTCGGACTGCACCCGGCCCTGCTCGACGCCGCCCTGCACCCCGCCGACCACGCCCTGGCCGCCCGGGGCAACCGGCCCGAAGGCACCTGGATCCCGTTCTCCTGGAACGGCGTCACCCTCCACGCCTCCGGCGCGGCCGCCGTCCGGGTACGGATCACCGCGCGCGGCCGCGAGGAACTCGCCGTGGACGTCACCGGTCCCGACGGCGCGCCCGTCGCCCGGGTCGAATCCCTGCTGTTGCGGGCCGTCACGGCGGACCAGCTCGCGGGCGACCGCCCCGACCCGCTGCTGCGCGTGCAGTGGAACCCGCTCGCACTCCCGGCGGAGGCGGTCGCGTTCACGGCCCGCGCCGAAGACGCCCCCGCGCCGTACGTCGTCCACCGCACCCTCCCGACTCCGCCGGGGGACCTGCCCGCCGCCGTCCGGGCCGTCACCGCCGACGCGCTGGCCGTCGTACAGGACTGGCTGGCCGACGACCGGTACGCCGACTCCCGCCTCGTGGTCGTCACCCGCCGGGGCGCCGCCGTACCCGGCACCGACGTGGACCTCGCGCAGGCGCCCGTCTGGGGACTCGTACGCTCCGCCGAGGCGGAGAACCCCGGCCGCTTCGTCCTCGTGGACACCGACCCGGCGGGAGAAGAGCACCTCGGCCGGGCACTGGCCGCCGCCGCACAGGAACCCGAACTCGCCCTGCGCGCAGCCGAGGCGTACGTTCCCCGACTCGCCCCCGTCCCCGCATCCGCCTCCGGCGAGGACCGGCCCTCCCCGTGGGACGCGGCCGGCACCGTGCTGATCACCGGCGGCACCGGAGGCGTCGGCGCCGCACTCGCCCGCCACCTCGTACGCCACCACGGCGTACGCCACCTGCTGCTCACCAGCCGGCGCGGCCCCGACGCCCCCGGCGCCCGGGAACTGCTGGCAGAACTCGCGGACTTGGGCGCCGACGCCGACATCAGCGCCACCGACGCCGCGGACCGGGACGCCCTCGCGGCGCTGCTCGCCGCCATCCCCGAGCGGCACCCGCTCACCGCCGTCGTGCACGCGGCCGGAGTCATCGACGACGGGCTCGTCGGCTCCCTCGACCCCGCCCGGCTCGACACCGTGCTGCGCCCCAAGGTCGACGCGGCCTGGAACCTGCACGAGCTGACCGCGGACCTCGACCTCACCGCGTTCGTCCTGTTCTCCTCCGCCTCCACCGTCCTCGACGGCGCCGGCCAGGCCAACTACGCCGCCGCGAACCTCTTCCTCGACGCCCTCGCCGCCCGCCGCGCCGCCGCCGGGCAGGTCGTCACCTCCCTCGCCTGGGGCCTGTGGGCCGGCGACGCCGGCATGGGCGCCACCCTCGACGCCGCAGCCCTCACCCGCATCGAGCGCCTCGGCCTGGATTCCCTGTCCTTCGAGGAGAACCTCGCCCAGCTCGACGCGGCGCTCGCCGGACACGAGCCGGCCGTGGTTCCCGTACGGGTCAACCACCGCGCCGTGCGCGGCCGCGGCGACGGCGTCCCGACCCTGCTGCGGGCCCTCGTGCGCACCCCCGTGCGCCGCCCCACCGCCGCGGCCGGTCCGGCCGTCACCGGCCCGGCCACCGGACCGGCACCCCTCGCCGCCCAGCTCGCCGGACTCGGCGCCGCCAACCGCCTGGCCACCGTCCTGCTGCTGGTCCGCACCGAAGCCGCGGCCGTCCTCGGCTACCAGAGCGCCGAAGAGGTCACCGCCACCCGCGCGTTCACCGAGACCGGCTTCGACTCCCTGGCCGCCGTGGAACTGCGCAACCGCCTCTCCACCGCGACCGGTCTGCGGCTCAGCGCCACCCTGACCTTCGACTACCCGACGGCCACCGCCCTGGCCGAGCACCTCGTCACCAAGCTGCTCGGCGCGGCCGCCCCCGCGGCCGCCGAGACCCGGCCCGCGGCGGGCGCGGGCTCCGCCGCCGCCTCCGACGACCCGGTCGTGATCGTCGGCATGGCCTGCCGCTACCCCGGCGGCGTCTCCTCGCCCGAGGAACTGTGGCAGCTCGTCGCCGAGGGCTCCGACGCCATCGGCCCGTTCCCCACCGACCGCGGCTGGGCCGCCGACCTCTACGACCCGGAGATCGGCAAGCCCGGCAAGACCTACTCCACCGAGGGCGGCTTCCTCTACGACGCCGCCCAGTTCGACCCCGCGTTCTTCGGGATCAGCCCCCGCGAGGCCCAGGCCATGGACCCGCAACAGCGGCTCCTCCTCGAAGTCGCCTGGGAGACCTTCGAACGCGCCGGGATCGACCCCCGGTCCGTCAAGGGCAGCAGCACCGGCGTCTTCGCCGGCGTCATGTACCACGACTGGGGCCTGCGGCTCGGCCCGCTCCCCGAGGACGTGGCCGGCTACCACGGCAACGGCAGCCTCGCCAGCGTCGTCTCCGGACGCGTCGCCTACGCACTGGGCCTCGAAGGCCCCGCGGTCAGCGTCGACACGGCCTGCTCCTCCTCACTGGTCGCCCTGCACATGGCCGCGCGTTCGCTGCGCTCCGGCGAATGCTCCCTGGCCCTCGCCGGCGGCGTCACCATCATGTCCACCCCGGACACCTTCCTCGACATGAGCCGCCAGCGCGGACTCGCCTCCGACGGCCGCTGCAAGTCCTTCGGCGAGGGTGCCGACGGCACCGGCTGGGGTGAGGGTGCGGGTGTGCTGCTGCTGGAGCGGCTGTCGGACGCGCGGCGCAACGGTCACCGCGTGCTGGCCGTGGTCAGGGGTTCGGCGCTCAACCAGGACGGTGCGAGCAATGGTCTGACCGCGCCGAACGGTCCCGCCCAGCAGCGGGTGATCCGCCAGGCGCTGGCGGACGCGGGTCTGTCGGCCGCCGAGGTCGACGTGGTCGAGGCGCACGGCACGGGCACCCGTCTCGGCGACCCCATCGAGGCGCAGGCCCTGCTGGAGACCTACGGCCAGGAACGGCCCGAGGGCGAGCCGCTGTGGCTCGGCTCCATCAAGTCCAACATGGGCCACACCCAGGCCGCCGCCGGCGTCGCGGGGATCATCAAGATGGTCCTGGCGATGGACCACGGCGTCCTGCCGCGGACCCTCTACGCCGAAACGCCCTCGGACCAGGTCGACTGGTCGGCGGGCAACGTGGAACTCCTCACCGAGGCCCGCGACTGGGTCGCCCGCGGTGGAGTCCGCCGGGCCGGCATCTCCTCGTTCGGCATCAGCGGCACCAACGCCCACGTCATCATCGAGCAGGCGCCACAGGCGCCGGCCCTCGACGCCGAACCGGAAGCGACGCTCCCCGCCGTGCCGTGGGTCGTCTCCGGCGCCACCCCCGAGGCCCTGCGGGCCCAGGCCGACCGCCTGCGGGAGCGCCTCGACGGCCTCACCGACGAGGAACTGACCGCCGCCGCCCGCACGCTGACCACCGGCCGCGCCGCACTGGAACACCGCGCCGTCGCCCTGGGCGCCGACCGCGCCGAACTCTCCCGCTCGCTGGAACTGCTCGCCGGTGCGGGCACGGCCCAGGACGGAAAGACGGCGTTCCTGTTCACGGGCCAGGGTGCGCAGCGCCTCGGGATGGGCCGGGAACTGTACGAGGCCTTCCCCGCCTTCGCCGCCGCGTTCGACGCGGTGTGCGCGGAGGTCGACCTCCACCTCGGGCGTTCGCTCAAGGACGTGGTGTGGGGTGAGGACGCGGACGCGCTGAACGCCACCGCCGTCACCCAGCCCGCGCTGTTCGCGGTCGAGGTCGCCCTGTTCCGGCTGATGGAGGCCTGGGGTGTCACGCCCGACGTCGTGGCCGGTCACTCGATCGGCGAGCTGGCCGCTGCGCACGTCGCGGGTGTGTTCTCGTTGGCGGACGCGGCGCGGCTGGTGGTGGCGCGGGGTCGGCTGATGCAGGAGCTTCCTGCCGGTGGCGCGATGCTGGCCGTGCAGGCCGCCGAGGACGAGGTCCTGCCGCTGCTGACCGGCGGAGTCGGTATCGCCGCCGTCAACGGGCCGCAGTCCGTCGTGGTCTCGGGCGTCGAGGCGGCCGTCCTGGCCGTCGGCGGGCACTTCGCGGCGGCCGGTCGCAAGACCAGCCGGCTGTCCGTCTCGCACGCCTTCCACTCGGACCTGATGGACCCGATGCTCGACGAGTTCCGTGCCGTTGCGGGCGCGTTGACGTACTCCGCTCCGCGCGTGGCCGTCGTCTCCACCGTGACGGGTGAGCTCTGCGAGGACTGGCGGTCGCCCGAGTACTGGGTCGGCCAAGTCCGCGAGCCGGTCCGCTTCGCGGACGCCGTCCGCCGCGCCGAGGCGCTCGGCGTACGCACCTTCCTGGAGATCGGCCCCGACGCCGTCCTCACCGCCCTCGGAACGGGTTCTGCCACCCGCGAGGACACCGGTTTCGTCGCCCTGCTGCGCCGCGACCGCGACGAGGCACGCGAGGTGCTGACCGGCATCGGAGCGGCCTGGGCCCGCGGCACCGCCGTCGCCTGGCCCGCCGTCCTCGGCCGCACCGGCCCGCTCGTGGACCTGCCCACGTACGCCTTCCAGCGCAAGCGCTACTGGCTCGACGTACCCGCGCACACCGGCGACGTCGGCTCCGCCGGCCTCGACCCGATCGCCCACCCGCTCCTCAGCGCGGCCGTGTTCTCGCCCGAGTCGGGTTCCGTCGTCCTCACCGGACGGCTGTCGGCCGCCGGACAGCCCTGGGTCGGCGACCACGGGGTGCACGGCGCGATCCTGCTCCCCGGCACCGGTTTCGTGGAGCTCGCCGTACGCCTCGGCGACGAGGTGGGCTGCGACCTCCTGGAGGAGCTGACGCTGGAGGCGCCGCTCGTCCTGCCCGCGCACGGCGGAGCCGCCCTGCGGGTCGCCGCCGGCGCCCCCGACGCCTCGGGCCGCCGCGCCCTGCACATCCACTCCCGCCTGGACGACGCCCCCGCGGAGTCCTGGACCCGCCACGCCACCGGCTTCCTCGCCACCGGCGCACCCCCACAGGTCGACGCCGACCTGACGCAGTGGCCGCCGCGCGGCGCCACCCCCGTCGAGGTCGACGGCGCCTACGAGCGGCTGCGCGAGCGCGGCTACGGATACGGCCCCGCCTTCCAGGGCCTCAAGGCCGCCTGGCGGCGCGGCGACGAACTGTTCGCCGAGGTCGAACTGCCCGACACGGTGCGCGCCGAAGCCGTCGAGTACGGGATGCACCCCGCCCTCCTCGACACCGCCATGCACGTCGACGTCCTGGTCGACCAGGGCGAGGGCGGCACCGAAGCGCTGCTGCCGTTCGCCTGGAGCGGCGTGTCGCTGCACGCCGCCGGGGCCGGCGCACTGCGTGTGTACGTACGCCGCATCCGTGGCGCCGAGGAGTCGGCGATGGTCGTCGCCGACGAGACCGGCCGCCCGGTGATGACCGTCGCGTCGCTGATCTGCCGGCCCGTCTCCGCCGAGCAGCTGGAGCCGGCCGACGGCGTCCTCACCGACGACCTCCAGCACATCGAGTGGACCACCCTCCCGGCGGCGGCCCGGCCCGCCGAGTCCTCCGCCGTGGTCCTCGACGAGTACGGGCTGGCCATCCACGCCGACACCCCGGCCGTGGTCCTGGCCGTCTGCCCCACCCCGGCCGGCCAGCCGGTGCCCGACGCCGCCCGCACGGTCACCTCGTACGTGCTCAGCCTGGTGCAGTCCTGGCTGGCCGACGAGCGGTTCGGCAGCTCCACCCTGGTCGTCGTCACCCGCGGCGCGGTCGCCACCGGCGCCGCCAGCGCCCCGGACCTGACCCAGGCGCCCGTGTGGGGCCTGGTCCGGGCGGCGCAGGCCGAGAACCCGGGCCGGATCGTCCTGCTCGACACCGACCCCGCCGAGGACACCGCCCCCACCGACGTCGACCCCGCCCTCGTGGCGCTGGCCCTGGAGCAGGGCGAGCCCGAACTCGCCCTGCGCGAAGGCCGCTTCCTCACCCCGAGGCTCGTCAGGACCGCCGTCCCCGAGGCCGACGCCCCTTGGAACGACCGGGGCACCGTCCTGATCACCGGCGGCACCGGCGGTCTCGGCGCCCGCCTGGCCCACCACCTCGTCACCCGCCACGGCGTCCGGCACCTCGTCCTCACCAGCCGCCGCGGCATGGACGCCCCCGGCTCCGCCGCACTGCGCGACCGGCTGATCGAGGCCGGCGCCGACCAGGTCCGCATCGCCGCCTGCGACGCGGCCGACCGCACGGCACTGGCCGGCGTACTCGCCGCGATCCCCGACGAGCACCCGCTCACCGGCGTCGTCCACGCCGCGGGCGTCGTCGACCCCGGCCTGATCGCCGCGCTCACCCCGGACAGCCTGGACACCGTCATGCGGCCCAAGGCAGACGCCGCCTGGCACCTGCACGAGCTGACCGCGGGCCTCGACCTGTCCGCGTTCGTCCTGTTCTCCTCCGCGGGCGGACTCGTCCTGCCCGCCGGACAGGGCAACTACGCGGCGGCCAACGTCTTCCTCGACGCCCTCGCCGCCCACCGGCAGGCCGCAGGACTCCCCGCGACCGCCCTCGCGTACGGGCTGTGGGCCGTCAACACCGGCCTCGGCGGCGAACTCACCGACGCCGACGTCGAGAAGATGAACCGGCTCGGCCTGCCCGCCCTGCCCGAGAGCCGCGGCCTCGAACTCTTCGACGAGGCCCTGCGCACCCGGCACGCCCTGCTCGCCCCGCTGCCCCTCGACCCGACCGCCCTGCACGCCCGAGGCACCGACGTCCCGCCGCTGCTGCGCGCCGCCGTCGCACGGCCGGCCACGACCCGGCGCGCCGCCGCGAACAGCGCCCCCGGCGGGGACGGCCTCGCGCGCAAGCTGGCCGGCCTCACCGCCGCCGAACGCGGCCGGGCCCTGCTCGACCTGGTCGCCACCCAGGTCGCGGCCGTCCTCGGCCACGACTCCGCCGACAGCGTCGGAGCGGACCGGGCCTTCAAGGAACTCGGCTTCGACTCGCTCGCCGCCGTCGAACTGCGCAACGCGCTGAACGCGGCCACCGGACTGCGGCTGCCCGTCACGCTCGTCTTCGACTACCCGAACACCCGGGCCGTCGCCGAGCACCTCGCCCAGGACCACTTCGCCCAGGACGACGACGGCGCCGAGCCCGGACCGGCCACCGCCCAGGCCGCCCCCGTCCGCCTGGCCGACGACGAACCCATCGCGATCGTCGGCATCAGCTGCCGCTTCCCCGGCGGCGTACGCTCCGCCGAGGACCTGTGGGACCTCGTCGCCGAAGGCCGCGACGCCATTGCCGACTTCCCCGCCGACCGCGGCTGGGACACCGACGTCCTCTACGACCCGGAACCCGGTCTGCACGGCAAGACGTACGCCCGCGAAGGCGGATTCCTCTACGACGCCGCCGAGTTCGACCCGGCGTTCTTCGGGATCAGCCCCCGCGAGGCCATCGCGATGGACCCCCAGCAGCGACTGCTCCTGCAAGCCGCCTGGGAAGCCTTCGAACGCGCCGGTATCGACCCCTCCGCCATGCGCGGCAGCCAGACCGGCGTCTACGCCGGCGTGATGTACCACGACTACGGCTCCCGCCTCCAGCACATCCCCGACGACGTCGCCGGCTACCTCGGCAACGGCACCGCGGCCTCCATCCTGACCGGCCGCGTCGCCTACACCCTCGGCCTCGAAGGCCCCGCCGTCAGCGTCGACACCGCATGCTCGTCCTCGCTCGTCGCCCTCCACATGGCCTGCCAGGCACTGCGGCGGGGCGAGGTCGACATGGCGCTCGCCGGAGGCGTCACCGTCATGTCGACGCCCGAGATCTACGTCGAGTTCGCCCAGCAGCGCGGCCTGTCCGCCGACGGCCGCTGCAAGGCCTTCGCGGGCGGCGCCGACGGCACCGGCTGGGCGGAGGGCGTGGGCCTGCTCCTCGTCGAGCGGCTCTCCGACGCGCAGCGGCTCGGCCACGACGTACTCGCCGTGATCCGCGGCTCCGCCATCAACCAGGACGGTGCCAGCAACGGGCTGACCGCCCCCAACGGGCCCTCGCAGCAGCGCGTCATCCAGCGCGCCCTCGCCGCCGGCGGCCTGACCACCGCCGACGTGGACCTCGTCGAGGGCCACGGCACGGGCACCCGGCTGGGCGACCCCATCGAGGCACAGGCCCTCCTCGCCACCTACGGGCAGGGGCGGCCCGCCGACGACCCGGTGTGGCTCGGCTCCATCAAGTCCAACATCGGACACGCTCAGGCCGCGGCCGGGGTCAGTGGCGTCATCAAGTCGGTGATGGCCCTGCGCAACGGGCTGATGCCCAAGACCCTGCACGTGGACGAGCCCTCGCCCGAGGTCGACTGGGAAGCCGGCAACGTCCGCCTGCTCACGGAGGCACGGCCGTGGCCCCGCCGCGCGGACCGGCCGCGCAGGGCCACCGTCTCCTCCTTCGGCCTCAGCGGCACCAACGCCCACCTCATCGTGGAGGAGGCCCCGGAAGCCGTCCCGACCGAGGCGGGCGCGGCCGACCTGCCGGCCCTGCCGCTGCTGCTCTCCGGAGCCGACCCACAGGCACCGGCCCGCCAGGCCGAGGAACTGCACGCCCGGCTCCTCGCCGAACCGGAGCTGGACCTCACCGACGTCGCCCGTACCCTCGCGACGGGCCGGGCGGCGCTGGAACACCGCGCGGTGGTCGCAGCCGACGCCCACGACCGCGAGAGCGCGCTGCGGGGCCTGGCCGCCGTCGCCGCCGGGGACGGCGTAGGGGGCTCGGCGCGAGCCGGTGGGCGGACGGCGTTCCTGTTCACGGGGCAGGGGGCGCAGCGGCTGGGGATGGGTCGTGAGCTGTACGAGGCGTTCCCGGTGTTCGCGGGGGCCTTCGACGCGGTGTGTGCGGAGGTGGACCGGCATTTGGGTCGGTCGTTGCGGGAGGTGGTGTGGGGTGAGGACGCGGCCGCGCTCGATGCGACCGCGTTGACGCAGCCCGCACTGTTCGCGCTGGAGGTTTCTCTGTTCCGGTTGGTGGAGGCGTGGGGTGTCACGCCTGATGTCGTCGCGGGGCATTCGATCGGTGGGCTGGCCGCCGCCCATGTGGCGGGGGTGCTGTCCCTGGCGGACGCGGCCGAACTCGTCGTGAGCCGGGGACGTTTGATGCAGGCGTTGCCTGCGGGTGGGGCAATGCTCGCCGTGCAGGCGACGGAAGAAGAAGTGCTGCCGCTTCTGACCGAGGGTGTGGGTATTGCGGCCATCAACGGGCCGCAGTCGGTGGTGGTTTCGGGTGTCGAGGCTGCTGTGCTGGCCCTCGGTGAGCACTTCACGGCCGAAGGTCGCAAGACCAGCCGTCTGGCCGTCTCGCACGCTTTCCACTCGGCTTTGATGGATCCGATGCTGGACGAGTTCCGTGCCGTCGCTTCCCGGTTGACGTTCTCTACGCCGCAGATCCCGGTGGTGTCCACCGTCACGGGTGAGCCGTCGCTGGACTGGCAGTCCCCCGAGTACTGGGTCGGGCAGGTCCGCGAGGCCGTCCGCTTCGCGAACGCGGTACGGACCCTGGAGCAGCAGGGAGTGACCCGCTTCCTGGAGATCGGCCCGGACGGCATCCTGACCGGCCTCGCGCAGCAGGGTGTGGACTCCGAGCAGGCCGTCCTCGTACCCGCCCTCCGCAAGAACCGCACCGAGCCCGAGACCCTGATCGCCGCCCTCGGGCAGCTGCACGCCACGGGCGTCCCCGTCGACTGGGAGGCGTTCTTCGCCGGCTCCGGCGCCCGGCACGTCGACCTGCCCACCTACCCCTTCCTCCGGACCCGCTACTGGCTCGACGCTCCCGCCGCGGTCGGCGACGCGGCCGGGATGGGCCAGGCCGCCGCCGGGCACCCGCTGCTCAGCGCCGTACTCGCCTCCCCGGAGACCGGAGCCCCCGTTCTCACCGGCCGGATATCCACCTCCACCCACCCCTGGCTGGCCGACCACGCCGTTCACGGCAGCGTCCTGCTCCCCGGCACCGCGTACGTCGAACTGGCGCTCCGCGCCGGCCACGAGGTGGGCTGCGCACAGCTGGAGGAACTCACTCAGGAGACGCCGCTGTTGCTGCCCGGGAAGACGGGGGTCGCGGTGCAGGTGGTCGTCGGCGGGGCGGACGGCTCCGGGCGTCGCGACGTAGCCCTGTACTCGCGGGCCGAGAACCTGCCGGCCGACGCGCCCTGGACCCGCAACGCCCGCGGCGTCCTCGCCCCGGAGCCGGCGGCCGCCGTCCCCGACCTCGAGGCGTGGCCGCCGGCCGGGGCCCGGCCCGTCGACGTCAGCGGGATGTACGAGGACCTCGCCGGACTCGGCTACGGGTACGGCCCCCTCTTCCAGGGCCTCACGGCGGCCTGGCGGCGCGGCGACGAGCTGTACGCCGAGATCTCGCTCCCCGCCCACGCCCGCACCGACGCCGCCCTCTTCGGCCTCCACCCGGCCCTCCTCGACGCCGCCCTGCACGCCGAGCGCATCTTCGACGAGGACGCCGACGGCCCCGTCCGGGCCGCCCTGCCCTTCGTCTGGACCGGCGTCACGCTGCACACCACCGGGGCGTCCGCGCTGCGGGTCCGCCTCACCAAGCCGGGCCCCGACGCCGTCGCACTGCGGATCACCGCACCCACCGGTGAGCCCGTCGCCACCGTCGATGCGCTCGTCGTGCGCGAGGTGTCCCCGCAGCAGCTGGCGGGTGACGGATCGGGCGGCGACGGAGCCCTGTTCCGCATCGACTGGCAGGCGCACCAGCCGGCTCCCGGGCCGGTCGCGGCCACCGACGACTGGGTGGTGGTCGGGGCCGGGCTGCCGGGCATGCGCCCGGTCGCCTCACTCGCCTCACTCGCCTCCCTGGCCGACCTCGCCGCCGAGCAGCGCGTCCCCGACGTGGTCGTACTGACCGCGCCCGACGTCTCGGACGTCTTCGGCACCAACGCCGGGGTGCCCGAGCAGGTCCGCACCTCCGTGGGCCGGCTCCTCGACGGGCTCGGGCAGTGGCTCGCCGACTCCCGCTCCGCCGACTCCCGCCTGGTCCTCGTCACCCGCAACGCCGTCCCCACCGGCCGGCCGGGCGCGGAACCCGTGGACTGCGTACAGGCACCGCTGTGGGGTGTCATGCGCGCCGCGCAGGCGGAGAACCCGGGCCGTTTCACCGTCGTCGACCTCGACGGAGCGCCCGAGTCGGTGGCCGCACTGGCCGCCGCCGTGGCCTCCGCCGAACCGGAGATCGCCGTCCGGCGCGGGGAGATCCTCGTACCGCGCTACGTCGCGGCGCCCGGCCGGCCCGCCGAACCCTCGGCGTGGGACCCGGACGGAACCGTCCTGATCACCGGCGGCACCGGTCTGCTGGGCGCGGTCCTGGCCAGGCACCTGGTCACCGCGCAGGGCGTACGCCACCTCGTGCTCACCAGCCGTCGCGGCGCGGACGCCCCCGGCGCCGCCGAACTGCGCGCGGAACTCACCGCGGCGGGAGCCCACGTACGGATCGTCGCCGTCGACGCGGCCGACCGCTACGCCCTGGCCGCGCTGCTGGACGAGATCCCGGCCGAACACCCGCTCACGGGCGTCGTGCACGCCGCCGGGGTGATGGACAACGCCCTGGTCGGAGCCGTCACCAAGGAACAGGTCAGCAAGGTGCTGCGGCCCAAGGTCGACGCCGCCTGGCACCTGCACGAACTGACGAAGGACCTGGGCCTGTCCGCCTTCGTGCTGTACTCCTCGGCCGGCGGCCAGATCCTGTCCGCCGGGCAGGCCACCTACGCGGCGGCGAACGTCTTCCTCGACGCGCTGGCCGCCGAGCGCCGCGCCGCCGGTCTCGCGGCCACCTCGCTCGCCTGGGGCCTGTGGGAAGGCACCGTGGGCGAGGGCCCCGAACTCACTGAGGCCGACCTGCGCCGCATGAGCCGCTCGGGCGTGCTGGAGCTGTCCTTCACCGACGGCGTGGCCCTGTTCGACGCGGCGCTCGCCCTGGACGAGGCGCTGCTGGCCCCCGTCCGGCTAGACCGCGCGGCGCTGGCCCGACGTGCCGACGAGATCCCGGCCCTGCTGCGCGCCCTCGCCGGGCCGCCCGCCCGCCCGACCGCCAAGCCCGCGGCGCTGCCCGCGACGGGCGCCGCCGACACCGCCGGCTCCCTCGTCCGGGCCAAGCTCGCCGGCCTCCCCGCCGGACCCGAGCGGGTCCGCTACGCGGAGGAACTCGTCCGGGGCCACGCGGCGGCCGTACTCGGACACGGCGACCCGGCAGGGGTGGGAGCGGACCGGGGCTTCACCGAGCTCGGACTCGACTCGCTCGGCGCGATCGAGCTGCGCAACCGGCTCCAGAAGGCGACCGGGCTGCGCCTGCCCGCCACCTTGATGTTCGACTACCCCAACTCGGCGGCCCTGGCCGGGTTCCTGCTGGAAGAGCTGGAACCAGGGACGGACCCCGCGAGCCCTGCCGCCGGACCGCACCTGGACGAGGACGGCATCAGGCGGGCCCTGCTGTCCATCCCCGCCGCGCGACTGCGCGAGTCCGGGCTGCTCGACGCCCTGCTCGGACTGGCGGAAGGCGACACGGCGGGCGTCCGCGGAGCCTCGGTATCGGCCCCCGCGGCAGCCTCGGCGGCCCCGGTCACGGCTCCCGGGACACCGGACCAGGGCGCGGCCATCGAGGACATGGGCGTGGACGACCTCATTCGTGCCGCCTTGGCCGGCGGCGAACCCAGCTGAAACCGACCGGACCGACCCGGAATTCGAGGATGACGTGAGCACATCGGTGGAACAGGTCGTAGCGGCACTGCGCAAGTCACTCACGGACAACGAGCGACTGCGCGAAGAGAACGCACGGCTGACCGCGGCGGGCAACGACCCCGTCGCGATCGTGGCCATGGCCTGCCGCTACCCGGGCGGCGCGGGCACGCCCGAAGGCCTGTGGCGGCTGGTGGCCGAGGGCACCGACGCCGTGTCCGGCTTCCCCGCCGACCGCGGCTGGGACCCCGACGTCTACGACCCGGAGCCGGGCGTGCCGGGCAAGACGTACGCCCGCGACGGTGCGTTCCTCTACGACGCCGCCGCGTTCGACCCGGCGTTCTTCGGGATCTCCCCGCGCGAGGCGCTGACCATGGACCCGCAGCAGCGGCTGCTGCTGGAGATCTCCTGGGAGGCCGTCGAGCGGGCGGGCGTCGACCCGACCCGGCTCAAGGGCAGCCGGACCGGCGTGTACGCCGGTGTGATGTACCACGACTACGCCGACGGCAGCGCGGGCAGCTTCGTCTCCGGCCGCACCGCTTACACGCTGGGCCTGGAAGGTCCCGCCGTCACCGTGGACACGGCCTGCTCCTCGTCCCTGGTGGCCCTGCACATGGCCGCCCAGGCCCTGCGGTCCGGTGAGTGCGACCTGGCCCTGGCGGGTGGTGTGACCGTCATGTCCACCCCGGACATGCTCGTGTACTTCTCCGGCCAGCGCGGACTGGCCCCGGACGGCCGGTGCAAGCCGTTCGCCGCGGCCGCCGACGGCACCGGGTGGGGCGAGGGCGCGGGCGTACTGCTGCTGGAGCGGCTCTCCGACGCGCGCCGCAACGGCCACCCGGTCCTCGCCCTCGTCAGCGGCTCCGCCGTCAACCAGGACGGCGCGTCCAGCGCCATGACCGTTCCCAACGGCCCCGCGCAGCAGCGGGTGATACGCCAGGCGCTGGCCGACGCGGGTCTGACGGCGGCCGACGTGGACGCGGTCGAGGCGCACGGCACGGGCACCCGGCTGGGCGACCCGATCGAGGCGCAGGCGCTGCTGGCCACGTACGGCAGGAAGCGGCCGCAGGACCGGCCGCTGTGGCTGGGGTCGGTGAAGTCGAACTTCGGGCACACCCAGGCCGCCGCCGGTGTCGCGGGCATCATCAAGATGGTCATGGCCATGCGGCACGGGGTACTGCCCAAGACCCTCCACGTGGACGCCCCGTCCGACCAGGTCGACTGGTCGGTGGGCGACGTGGCCCTGCTCACCGAGGCGCGGGAATGGCAGGCCGACGGCCGGCCCCGGCGCGCGGGCATCTCCTCGTTCGGCCTGAGCGGCACCAACGCCCACGTCATCGTGGAACAGGCCCCCGAGCAGCCGGAAGCCGACGGAACCCCCGCACCCGCCCTGCCGGCGGGCGTGGCGGCCGCCCCCTGGCCGGTGTCCGCGAGGTCCCCGCAGGCCCTCGCCGACCAGGCCCGCGGCCTGCTCGACTCCCTGCGCGACGGTGACCCGAAGCCGGTCGACGTCGGCCACTCCCTCGCGGCGACCCGTTCCCTCTTCGAGCACCGCGCCGTGGTGGTCGGCGACCGCACGGCCGCGCTCGCCGCCCTCGCGGCGGGCGAGGAACACCCGGCCCTGATCACCGGCCAGGCCCGGCAGGGCGGCCGGACGGCGTTCCTGTTCACGGGCCAGGGGGCGCAGCGCCTCGGGATGGGCCGGGAACTGTACGAGGCCTTCCCGGAGTTCGCGGGCGCGTTCGACGCGGTGTGCGCGGAAGTGGACGTCCATCTCGGGCGGTCGCTCAAGGACGTGGTGTGGGGTGAGGACGCGGAGGCGTTGAACGCCACCGCGTTGACGCAGCCTGCGCTGTTCGCGGTCGAGGTCGCCCTGTTCCGCCTCGTGGAGGCGTGGGGCGTGCGGCCCGATGTCGTGGCCGGTCACTCGATCGGTGAGCTGGCCGCCGCGCACGTCGCGGGTGTCTTCTCGCTGGCGGACGCGGCGCGGCTGGTGGTGGCGCGGGGCCGGCTGATGCAGGAGCTTCCTGCCGGTGGCGCGATGCTGGCCGTGCAGGCCGCCGAGGACGAGGTCCTGCCGCTGCTGACCGGCGGAGTCGGTATCGCCGCCGTCAACGGGCCGCAGTCCGTCGTGGTCTCGGGCGTCGAGGCGGCCGTCCTGGCCGTCGGCGGGCACTTCGCGGCGGCCGGTCGCAAGACCAGCCGGCTGTCCGTCTCGCACGCCTTCCACTCGGCCCTGATGGACCCGATGCTGGCCGAGTTCGGCGCCCTGGCGTCCGAACTTTCCTACGCGGAGCCCAAGTTCGGTGTCGTGTCGACGGTGGCCGGTCGTTGCGGTGCGGACTGGCAGTCGTCCGAGTACTGGGTCGGTCAGGCCCGTGAGGCGGTGCGGTTCGCGGATGCGGTCCGGGCGTTGGAGGGCCAGGGGGTGACGCGGTTCCTGGAGATCGGGCCCGACGGCATCCTCACCGGTCTCGCCGCGCAGAGCCTCGACTCCGACCAGGAGCGGGTCCTCGTACCGGCCGTCCGCCGCAACCGCCCCGAGGCAGAGACCCTGATCGCGGCCCTCGCCCACCTCCACGTGGACGGCGTACGGGTCGACTGGGAGGCGTTCTACGCCCCCGCCGGCGCCCGCCGCGTCGACCTGCCCACCTACCCCTTCCAGCGCACCCGGTACTGGATCGACGCCTTCCGCCCCGGCGGCCAGGCACCCGCCGGGCTGTCCACGCCCCAGCACCCCCTGCTCGGTGCCGTGGTCTCCCTCGCCGACTCCGGCGGGGTGGTCCTCACGGGCAGGCTGGCCGTCGCCGCCGAGCCCTGGCTCTGCGACCACGTGGTGCGCGACGCGATCCTCTTCCCCGGCGCCGGATTCGTGGAACTGGCGATCCGCGCGGGTGACCACGCGGGCTGCGAGGTCCTGGAGGAACTCGCCCTGCACGCCCCGCTGGTCCTCCCCGAGGAAGGCGCCGTCGCCGTACAGATCGTGGTCGGGGCGCCCGACGACTCCGGACGCCGGACGGTCGGCGTGTACGCACGCCCGGAGGGCCTCCCGGAGCACGGGGGCGAACCCGACTGGACCCTGCACGCCGAGGGCGTACTGGCCGAGGGGGCGGACGCGCCCGCCTTCGACCTGAGCGCCTGGCCCCCGCCGGGCGCGGCCGCACTGCCCCTCGACGGCGCGTACGAGACCCTGCGCGAGCGCGGTCTCGCCTACGGGCCCGCCTTCCAGGGCCTGACGGCCGCCTGGCGGGACGGCGGCGCGCTGTACGCCGAGGTCGTGCTGCCGCAGGACACGGCGGCGGACGCGTACGGGCTGCACCCGGCCCTGCTGGACGCCGCGATGCACGCCGCGATGGTCGACGGAGCCGCCGGTGACGGCGCGGACGACGGCGGCGCGACGGTCCTGCCGTTCGTGTGGAAGGACGTCCGGCTGTACGCCGCGGGTTCCGGGGAGGCCAGGGTGCGGATCACCCGGCCCACCCCGCAGAGCCTGTCGCTGGAGCTCGCCGACGCCGACGGCACGCCGATCGCCGCGGTCGGCGGGGTCGTCGGCCGTGCGATGGACGACACGCGGGCCGGTGGTCGCGCCGAGAACCCGCTGTACCGCGTCGCGTGGCAGCCGACCGACCCGGCCGCGGCGGAGGAGTGGCTGCGCTGGGAGGACCTCCCCGCCGACGGCGGCCCGGTCGAGGGCACGGTCGTCCTCGACTGCGCCGCCGGGACGGAGGACGCGCAGGACGTGGTGGACGCGGTGCACGCGGTCACCCACCGGGTCCTCGGCGTGCTGCACGCCTGGCTCGCGGACCCGCGCTTCGCCGGGGCGTCCCTCGTGTTCCTCACCCGGGGCGCGGTGGCCGTCGCCGACGGCGATCCGGTCGACGTACGGCAGGCCCCCGTGTGGGGTCTGGTGCGGGCGGCGCAGGCCGAGAACCCGGGCCGGTTCCTCCTGGTCGACACCGACGGCACCGAGGGCCTCGGCCGCGTAGGGGCCGACGGCGAACCGGAGTTCGCGGTACGCGGAGGCCGCGTGTCGGTGCCCCGGCTGGTCCGGGCGGCCGCCGCCGCGACACCGCCGGTGTGGGACGCCGACGGAACGGTGCTGATCACCGGCGGTACCGGCGGCCTCGGCGCCCTCGTCGCCCGCCACCTGGTCGCCGAGCACGGAGTGCGCCGACTGCTGCTGGTCGGCCGGCGCGGGCCGGACGCCCCCGGAGTCGCCGAACTCACCACCGCACTCGCCGGGTCGGGCGCCACCGTCACCGTCGCCGCCTGCGACGTGGCCGACCGGGCCGCGCTGGCCGCCGTGCTGGACGCGATCGACCCGGAGCACCCCCTGCGCGGGATCGTGCACGCCGCCGGCGTGCTCGACGACGCCGTGCTCACCTCGCTCACCCCCGAACGCTTCGACGCGGTCCTCGCCCCCAAGGCCGACGCGGCATGGCACCTCCACGAGCTGACCCAGGGCCACGACCTCACCGCGTTCGTCCTCTTCTCCTCCCTCGCCGGCACCCTCGGCTCCACCGGCCAGGCCAACTACGCCGCGGCGAACTCCTTCCTCGACGCCCTCGCCGCCCACCGCCGCACCGGCGGACTCGCCGCCGCCTCCCTGGCCTTCGGCCTCTGGGACACCCCCGGTGGCATGGGCACGCAGCTCGGCGAGGCCGAAGTGGAGCGGATGCGGCAGGCCGGCACCCCGGCCGTCTCCGCCGAGCAGGGCCTCGCCCTGTTCGACGCCGCCCTCGCATCCGGCGAGCCCGCGAGCGTCCCCGTACGCCTGGACCTCACGGCCCTGCGCGCCCACGTGGACGACACCCCCGCCCTGCTGCGCCGCCTCGTCCGAACCCCCGGCCGCCGCGCCGCCGCCCGGGGCGGCTCCCCGGCCCTGCGCGACCGGCTCGCCGGGCTGACCGGCGCCGACCGCGCCGACGCCGTCCTCGGCCTCGTCCGGACGAAGATCGCCGCCGTACTGGGCCATGCCTCGGGCGACGCCATCGAACCGCGGCGCGCCTTCGACGAACTGGGCTTCGACTCCCTGACCGCCGTCGAACTGCGCAACCGGCTCGACAAGGAGACCGGCCTGCGGCTGCCCGCCACGCTGATCTTCGACTACCCGACGGCCGGAGCGGTCGCCGCCCACATCCTCGAAGTCCTCGACGGCACCCCGGACGCCACGCCCGCACCCGCCGCACCTGCCGTCCGGGGCGCGGACGACGACCCCATCGCGATCGTCGGCATGGCCTGCCGCTATCCGGGCGGCGTCACCACGCCCGACGGGCTCTGGCAGCTCGTCGCGGGCGGGGTCGACGCCATCGCCCCGCTGCCCGACGACCGGGGCTGGGACCCCGGCGTCTACGACCCCGAGCCGGGCGTGCCGGGCAAGTCGTACGCACGTGACGGTGGATTCCTCTACGACGCGGCCGCGTTCGACCCGGCGTTCTTCGGGATCTCCCCGCGCGAGGCGCTGACCATGGACCCGCAGCAGCGGCTGCTGCTGGAGATCTCCTGGGAGGCGCTCGAACGCGCGGGCGTGGACCCGGCCGCGCTCAAGGGCAGCCGGACGGGTGTGTACGCCGGTGTGATGTACCACGACTACGCAGGCGGCACGGCGGGCAGCCTGGTCTCCGGCCGCGTCGCCTACACGCTGGGCCTGGAGGGTCCGGCGGTCACCGTCGACACGGCGTGCTCGTCGTCCCTGGTGGCCCTGCACATGGCGGCCCAGGCCCTGCGGTCCGGGGAGTGCTCGCTGGCGCTCGCGGGCGGAGTCACCGTCATGGCGACCCCCGACATGCTCGTGTACTTCAGCGAGCAGCGCGGCCTGGCCCCGGACGGGCGGTGCAAGTCGTTCGGTGCGGGCGCGGACGGTACGGGCTGGGGTGAGGGTGCGGGTGTGCTGCTGCTGGAGCGGCTGTCGGACGCGCGGCGCAACGGGCACCGGGTGCTGGCGGTGGTGAAGGGCTCCGCGCTGAACCAGGACGGTGCCAGCAACGGTCTGACGGCTCCGAACGGGCCGGCGCAGCAGCGGGTGATCCGCCAGGCGCTGGCCGACGCGGGCCTGTCGGCGGCCGACGTCGACGTGGTCGAGGCGCACGGTACGGGAACCCGTCTCGGTGACCCCATCGAGGCGCAGGCGCTGCTGGCCACGTACGGCCAGGGACGCGAGGAGGGACAGCCGCTCTGGCTGGGCTCCATCAAGTCCAACATGGGCCACACCCAGGCCGCCGCCGGTGTCGCCGGGATGATCAAGATGGTCATGGCGATGCGGCACGGCGTCCTGCCGCCCACGTTGCACGCGCAGGAGCGGTCGGACCAGATCGACTGGTCGGCGGGCGACGTGGAGCTCCTCACCGAGACACGGGACTGGGAGGCCCCGGGCCGGCGGCCGCGCCGGGCCGGCATCTCCTCCTTCGGCCTGAGCGGCACCAATGCCCACGTGATCGTGGAGCAGGCACCCCAGGACGAGCCGGAGACCGAGCCGGAGACGCGGGCCGCGCTGCCGGCCGTGCCGTGGCTGCTGTCGGCGAAGACCCCGCGGGCCCTGGCCGGGCAGGCGGAACGCCTGCTGGCCGTGGCGGACGCGCACCGCCCCGAGGACATCGGCCTCAGCCTCGCCACCACGCGCGGCGTGATGGAGCACCGGGCGGTGGTCGTGGGCGCCCGCACGGAGGCCCTCGCCGCACTGGCCGAGGGGCAACCGCACCCCGGCCTGCTGACCGGCACGGTGACCAAGGGTTCGACGGCGTTCCTGTTCACGGGCCAGGGTGCGCAGCGCCTCGGGATGGGCCGGGAACTGTACGAGGCCTTCCCCGCCTTCGCCGCCGCGTTCGACGCGGTGTGCGCGGAGGTCGACCTCCACCTCGGGCGGTCACTCAAGGACGTGGTGTGGGGTGAGGACGCGGACGCGCTGAACGCCACCGCGGTCACCCAGCCGGCGCTGTTCGCGGTCGAGGTCGCCCTGTTCCGGCTGGTGGAGGCCTGGGGTGTCACGCCCGACCTGGTCGCCGGTCACTCGATCGGCGAGCTGGCCGCCGCGCACGTCGCGGGTGTGTTCTCGCTGGCGGACGCGGCCCGGCTGGTCGTCGCGCGGGGCCGGCTGATGCAGGAGCTCCCTGCCGGTGGCGCGATGCTCGCCGTGCAGGCCACCGAGGAGGACGTTCTTCCGTTCCTCGGCGACGGTGTCGGTGTCGCCGCCGTCAACGGGCCGCAGTCCGTGGTGATTTCGGGTGCGGAAGCGGCCGTTCTGGCCGTCGGCGAGCACTTTGCCGCGGTCGGCCGTAAGACCAGCCAGCTGTCCGTCTCGCACGCCTTCCACTCGGCCCTGATGGACCCGATGCTCGACGAGTTCCGTGCCGTCGCAGCCGCGTTGACGTACTCCGCGCCGCGCGTGGCCGTCGTCTCCACGGTGACCGGTGAGCTGTGCTCGGACTGGCAGTCGCCCGAGTACTGGGTCGGCCAGGTCCGCGAAGCCGTCCGCTTCGCGGACGCGGTGCGGGCGCTGGAGGGGCAGGGCGTGACCCGGTTCCTGGAGATCGGGCCCGACGGCATCCTCACCGGCCTCGCCGCGCAGAGCGTCGTATCCGACCAGGCCGTCCTCGTGCCGGCCCTGCGACGCAGCCGCCCCGAGGCCGAGGCACTCGTCGCGGCTCTGGCGCAGCTGCACACGAGCGGGGTGGCCGTGGACTGGGAGGCGTTCTACGCCCCCGCCGGTGCCCGCCGCGTAGAGCTGCCGACGTACGCCTTCCAGCACTCCCGCTTCTGGATGACGGCCCCCGCCGCCGCCGGTGGCACGGCGGAGACCGGGCAAGTCGGGCTCGACCACCCCGTGCTGCGTGCGGCCGTCGAACTGCCCGACGAGGGCGGCACCGTGCTCACCGGCCGGCTGTCGGCGAGCACGCACGGCTGGATCACCGACCACGACGTCCTCGGCAGCATCCTGCTGCCCGGCACCGGCTTCGTGGAACTGGCCGTGCGGGCCGGCGAGCGGCTGGGCTGCGGACTGCTGGAGGAACTCACCCTCCAAGCCCCGCTGATCCTCCCCGCCCGGGGCGGCATCGCCGTCCAGGTGGCGGTCGGTCCCGCCGACGACGGCGGCCGGCGGACCGTGGCGATCCACTCGCGCCCCGACGACCAGCCCGACCTGCCCTGGACCCGCCATGCCGAAGGCACGCTGTCACCGGCGGCGGCCGAGCGGGCGGAAGGGCTCACCGAATGGCCCCCCACGGGCGCCGAGGAGATTCCCGTCGGCGACGCCTACCCGGACCTCGCGGCCGCCGGCTACCACTACGGGCCGGTCTTCCAGGGCCTGACGGCCGCCTGGCAGCGCGGCGAGGAGCTGTTCGCCGAGGTGGCCCTGCCGGAGCACGCCCACGGCGACGCGGCCCGCTTCGGCCTCCACCCGGCCCTGCTCGACGCGGCGATGCACGTCGGACTGCTCGCGATTCCGGGCCGCGAGGGCGGCGGCCGCACCTTGCTGCCCTTCGCCTGGAACGGGGTCGCCCTGCACGCCGCGGGGGCCAGGGCGCTGCGCGTGCGGCTCACCCCGATCGCCCACCAGGACGGGCTCGCGCTCACCGTCGCGGACGAGCAGGGCAACCCCGTTCTGTCGGTCGAGTCGCTCCTCTCCCGGCCCGTCTCGGCCGAGCAGCTGGGCGCGGGGGCGGGCGACGCCCTGCTCCACGTCCGCTGGCAGCCCGTGCCGCAAGCGGCCCCGGCCGCCGCGGGCGACTGGACGGCCTGGGAGGACGTGACGCCCGCCGCCGAGGTGCCGGCGACGGTGGTGCTGGACTGCGCCGCCGCGGCGACCGGTGACGTACTCGCCGATGTCCGGGCACACGCGCAGCGGGTCCTCGGCGTGGTGCAGGAGTGGCTGGCGGAGCCGCGGTTCGAGGGTGCGTCGTTGGTGGTGGTCACGCGTGGTGGGGTGGCTGTTGTCGATGGTGAGCCGGTGGACGTGCGGCAGGCTCCGGTGTGGGGTCTGGTGCGGTCGGCTCAGGCGGAGAATCCGGGCCGGTTCGTGCTGGTGGACACCGATGGGTCCGTGGACCTGGGTGTGGTTGCGGGTCTGGGTGAGGCCGAGTTGGCGGTGCGTGCCGGTGGGGTGCTGGTGCCGCGGCTGGCGCGGCTGGCGGTGTCCGACGGTGTCGAGCCGCAGTGGGACGGTTCGGGCACGGTTTTGGTGACGGGTGGTACGGGTGGTCTGGGTGCTTTGGTGGCCCGTCATCTGGTGGTGGAGCACGGGGTGCGTCATCTGTTGCTGTTGGGCCGACGTGGTCCGGATGCTCCGGGTGTCGCCGAACTCGCCGCGGACCTGACTGAGTTGGGCGCCCGTGTGACGGTTGCCGCGTGTGATGTGGCGGATCGTGGTGCGTTGGCGGCGGTGTTGGCGGGGGTGGATGGGGCGCATCCGTTGTCGGGTGTGGTGCATGTGGCGGGTGTCGCGGACAACGGTGTGGTCGGTGCGTTGACCGTGGAGCGGATGGATGCGGTGCTGCGGCCGAAGGCCGATGCGGCGTGGCATCTGCATGAGCTGACGAGGGACTTGGGTCTGTCGGCGTTCGTGATGTTCTCGTCGGCGGGTGGTTTGGTGCTGGCGGCGGGCCAGGGCAACTATGCGGCGGCGAACGTGTTCCTGGACGCGCTGGCCGCTCACCGGCACGCGGAGGGTCTGCCGGCGACGGCGATGGCCTTCGGTCTCTGGGACGTCAACACCGGCATGGCCGCCCACCTCACCGAAGCCGACCGGGACCGGATGCGCCGCGCCGGTACTCCCGCCCTGTCCGAGGCCCAGGCGCTCGCCCTGTTCGACGCGTCGCTGGCGTCGGGCGCGGCCGTCACCGTGCCGCTCCAGGTGGACGCGGCGGCCCTGCGGACCCGTACCGACGAACTGCCGTCGCTGCTGCGCGGGCTGGTTCCGGCCGCCCGCAAGCGGGCCGGTGGCACGGCGTCCCAGGGCGTGTCGCTCGCCGAACGGATCGCCGGTCACGACGAGGAGGAGCGGACCCGGATCATCCTGGACGTCGTACGCGGCCACGCGGCGACCGTGCTCGGCCACGCTTCGGGCGAGGCGATCGAACCCGACCGCGCCTTCGGCGAGCTGGGCTTCGACTCCCTCGGGTCGGTGGAGCTGCGCAACCAGCTGAACGCGGCCAGCGGGCTGCGGCTGCCCGCCACGCTGATCTTCGACTACCCGAGTGCGGCGGAGGTCGCCACGTACCTCGCCCGGAAGCTGGCTCCGGCGGTCGCCGCCCCCGTACCGGCCACCGGACTGGAGGCCGACATCGCACGGTGGGAGGCACTGCTGGCCTCCGACGCGCCCACCGCGCCGCCCGTCACCACCCCCGACCGGACGCGGCTCGCCGAGCGCCTGCGGGAGCTGGCCGGCCGGCTCGACGGAGGACCCACCCACGCCCAGGGGTATGCCACGCCGGAGATCCCGGACCGTGGCGAGGACCTCGACGAGGTCACCGCGGACGAGCTGTTCGACATCCTGGACAACGAGCTCGGTACCCCCGCGACCCCCTGACCCGCCCCACTCCGGCGGGCTCGGCAGACCCCGGCCGGGGTGCGTGACAGCTGGACGACAGCCGTCACGCACCCCGGCCGTTCTGCGTGTTTCCCCTGCTCCGGTGACCCCTCTGGGCAGGGGTGGCCTAAGGGTAGGCCGCCCTCTCGGCAGCTCAGTAGCGTTCGAACCGATCAACGCCGGACTGGGTAACGCGAGCGAGTCGCCACTTTTTGTCGACCAGAGGGAGTAGGTCTCGGTGAGCAACGAGGAGCGACTTCTCGAATATCTGAAGCGGGCCACCTCCGACCTGCGTGACGCCCGCCGGCGCTTGGCCGAGGCCGAGCGCCGCCCCGGACGCCACGACGATCCGATCGTGATCGTCGGAATGGGCTGCCGCTACCCGGGCGGTGTCACGAACCCCGAGGAGTTGTGGAAGCTCGTCGCGGACGGTGTCGACGCCATCGGCGGGTTCCCCGCCGACCGGGGCTGGGACCCGGAGGTCTACGACCCGGAGCCCGGCACGCCCGGCAAGTCGTACGCCCGGGAAGGCGGGTTCCTCTACGAGGCCGCGGAGTTCGACCCGGTCTTCTTCGGGATCAGCCCCAACGAGGCCGTCGTGACCGACCCCCAGCAGCGGCTGCTGCTGGAGGTGTCCTGGGAGGCCATCGAGCGGGCCGGCATCGACCCCACCACCCTCAAGGGGAGCCCGACCGGGGTGTTCGCCGGCGTCATGTACCACGACTACGCCCTCGGCCTCGAACCCGGCAGCACCACCGCGGGCAGTGTCGTATCGGGGCGAGTGGCCTACACCCTGGGCCTGGAGGGCCCGGCGGTCAGCGTCGACACCGCCTGCTCCTCGTCCCTGGTGGCCCTGCACATGGCCGCCCAGGCCCTGAGGTCCGGGGAGTGCGACCTGGCCCTGGCGGGTGGCGTGACGGTGATGGCGACCCCCGACATGTTCGTCTACTTCAGCACCCAGCAGGGCCTGGCCGCCGACGGCCGCTCCAAGTCCTTCGCCGCCGCTGCGGACGGCGTGGCCTGCTCGGAGGGAGCGGGGGTGCTGCTCCTGGAGCGGCTCTCCGACGCGCGCCGCAACGGCCACCCCGTGCTCGCCGTCGTCCGCGGCTCCGCGCTCAACCAGGACGGCGCAAGCAACGGCCTGACCGCCCCCAACGGACCGGCCCAGCAGCGCGTGATCCGCAAGGCGCTGGCGAACGCCGGGCTGACGGCGGCCGACGTCGACGTGGTCGAGGCACACGGCACGGGAACCACCCTCGGTGACCCCATCGAGGCGCAGGCGCTGTTGGAGACGTACGGGCAGGAGCGGCCCGAGGGGCGGCCGCTGTGGCTGGGTTCGATCAAGTCCAACATGGGGCACGGCCAGGCGGCCGCGGGCGTCGCGGGCGTGATGAAGATGGTCATGGCGATACGGAACGGCGTCCTGCCGCCCACCCTGCACGTGGACGCGCCCTCGGACGAAGTGGACTGGGAAGCCGGGAGCGTCGAGCTGCTCACCGAGGGCCGTGTGTGGGAGACGGCACCCGGCGGTGTGCGGCGGGCCGGGGTGTCCTCGTTCGGCATCAGCGGGACGAACGCCCACGTGATCATCGAGGAGGCCCCGGCCGGGGCGGAGGCGGAGGGGCCGGCTGTGCGGGCCACGCTCCCCGTGCTGCCCTGGGTGTTGTCGGCGAAGTCCCCGCAGGCGCTGGCCGCGCAGGCGGAACGTCTGCTGGAGCGGGTCTCCGCCGAAACGGACACCGACGCATCGGACATCGGGCTCTCCCTCGCGACCTCGCGCACCGCCTTCACCCACCGGGCCGTCGTGCTCGGCGACCGCGAGAGTGCGCTCGCGGCGCTCGCGGCGGGGGAGGAGCACCCGCGGGTGCTCACCGGAACCCTGCGGCGCGGCGGCCGGACGGCCTTCCTCTTCACGGGGCAGGGGGCGCAGCGCCTCGACATGGGTCGTGAGCTGTACGAGGCGTTCCCGGTGTTCGCGGAGGCCTTCGACGCGGTGTGCGGGGAGGTTGACCGGCATCTGGGTCGGTCGTTGCGGGAGGTGGTGTGGGGTGAGGACGCGGCCGCGCTCGATGCGACCGCGCTGACGCAGCCCGCACTGTTCGCGCTGGAAGTGGCGCTGTTCCGGCTGGTGGAGGCGTGGGGCGTGAAGCCTGACGTCGTCGCCGGGCATTCGATCGGTGAGCTGGCTGCTGCCCATGTGGCGGGGGTGCTGTCCCTGCCCGATGCCGCCGAACTCGTCGTGACCCGCGGCCGGCTCATGCAGGCGCTGCCTGCGGGTGGGGCGATGCTCGCCGTGCAGGCGACGGAAGAGGAAGTGTTGCCGCTCCTGGCCGAGGGTGTGGGTATTGCTGCGGTGAACGGGCCGGACTCGGTCGTGGTTTCGGGTGTCGAGGCTGCTGTGCTGGCCCTCGGCGAGTACTTCACGGCCGAAGGTCGCAAGACCAGCCGGCTCCAGGTCTCGCACGCCTTCCACTCGGCCCTCATGGATCCGATGCTGGACGAGTTCCGGGCCGTCGCCTCCCGGTTGACGTTCTCTACGCCGCGCGTCCCCGTCGTCTCCACCGTTTCGGGCGAGCCGTCGCTGGACTGGCAGTCCCCTGAGTACTGGGTCGGGCAGGTCCGCGAGGCCGTCCGCTTCGCGGACGCCGTACGGACCCTGGAGCAGCAGGGAGTGACCCGGTTCCTGGAGATCGGCCCGGACGGCATCCTCACCGGCCTCGCCCAGCAGTCGGCCGAGTCGGCCGAAGCCGTCCTCGTGGCCACCCTGCGCAGGAACCGCCCCGAGCCCGAGGCCTTGACCGCGGCGCTGGCGCAGCTGCACGTGGACGGCGTGCGCGTCGACTGGCAGGCCTTCTACGCCGGCACCGGCGCCCGGCGCGTCGACCTCCCCACCTATCCCTTCCAGCGCAGCCGCTACTGGGTCGACGCCGCGCACTCCACGGGCGGCGGTGCCCACGTCGCCCATGACGTCCCCACCGCCGAAGAGTCCCGGCGGGCGGCGGCCGATCTGCACGCCAAGCTCGACGGGCTGCCCGCCGCCGATCGGGGCCGCGTGCTGCTCGGGCTGGTCCGTACGCACGTCGCCGCCGTCCTCGGCTACGACTCCACCACCACCGTGGAAGCCGATCTGGCCTTCCGCGACATGGGCTTCGACTCGCTGGCCGCCGTCGAACTGCGCAAGCGGCTCACCGCGGCGAGCGGTTGTGACCTGCCCGCCACCCTGATCTTCGACTATCCGACGCCGCGTGCCGCCGCGGCGTTCCTGGGCGAGCGGTTGGACGCCGACTCCGTCGGCGAGGACCCGGCCGCCGCCGCGCTGGCCGAACTCGACCGCATCGAAGCGGTACTCACGGGCTTCCCCGCCGACGGCGGGGACACCGCCGTGATCGGCGCCCGCGCCGACGCCATCACGTCCCGCCTCGAGGCCGTCGTACGGCGCTGGCGCGACGCCCGGGGTACGGGCGGCGGCCCCGCCGATGACGGCACCGACCTCGAAACGGTCACCGACGAGGAGCTGTTCGACGTGCTCGACAGCGAATTCGGCATCTCCTAGCCAGCGATCAGCTCTAGATTGGTTGAGGTTCGATGAGCAACGACGAGAAGCTCCGGGACTATCTCAAGCGCGCCACCACCGAACTCCAGCGCACGCGCCGTCAGTTGCGCGAAGCGGAGGAGCTCAACCAGGAGCCGGTGGCCATCGTCGCGATGGGATGCCGGTTCCCGGGTGGTATCGCCTCGCCCGAGGACCTGTGGCAGCTGGTGGACGCCGGCCGGGACGCCGTGTCGCTCTTCCCGGACGGCCGCGGCTGGGACGTGGACGCCCTCTACGACCCGGAGCCGGCCACGCCCGGCAAGACGTACTGCCGCGAGGGCGGCTTCCTCCACGACGCGGGCGAGTTCGACGCCGACTTCTTCAAGATAAGCCCGCGCGAGGCCCGCGACACCGACCCGCAGCAGCGGCTGCTGCTGGAGGTGTCCTGGGAGACCATCGAGCGCGCGGGCATCGACCCCACCTCCCTCAAGGGCAGCCGGACCGGTGTGTTCGCCGGTGTCGTCTACCACGACTACCCGGGCGGCGGCGGTACCGGCGGGCTGGCCAGCGTCGCCTCGGGCCGCGTGGCGTACTCGCTGGGCCTGGAGGGTCCCGCGGTGACCGTCGACACCGCCTGCTCGTCCTCGCTCGTCGCGCTCCACCTCGCCGTCCAGTCCGTACGGACGGGGGAGTGCACGATGGCCCTCGCCGGCGGGGTCACCGTCATGGCCAGCCCGGACTCCTTCGTCGGGTTCAGCCAGGACCGCGGGCTGGCCCCGGACGGCCGGTGCAAGTCCTTCGCGGCGGCTGCGGACGGCACCACCTGGTCCGAGGGCGCGGGCATGGTCCTCGTGGAGAGGCTCTGCGACGCGCGGCGCCTCGGCCACCCGGTGCTCGCCGTCATCCGTGGCTCGGCGATGAACTCCGACGGTGCCTCCAACGGCCTGACCGCGCCCAACGGCCCTTCCCAGCAGCGGGTCATCCTGCAGGCCCTCGCCTCCGGGCGGCTGACCCCCGCCGACGTCGACGCCGTGGAGGCGCACGGCACCGGCACCACCCTGGGTGACCCCATCGAGGCGCAGGCCCTCATCGCCGCCTACGGGCGCGAGCGGCCCGCCGACCAGCCGCTGTGGCTGGGTTCGTTCAAGTCGAACATCGGGCACTCGCAGGCGGCCGCCGGGATCGGCGGAGTCATCAAGATGGTGCAGGCGATGCGCCACGGTGTGCTGCCGCGCACCCTGCACGTGGACGAACCCAGCCCCAACGTCGACTGGAGCGCGGGCAGCGTACGGCTGCTGACCGAGCCGATCGCCTGGCCGGAGCGGGGTCACGCCAAGCGTGCGGGCGTGTCGTCGTTCGGGCTGAGCGGCACGAACGTGCACGTGATCGTGGAGGAGGCCCCGAAGGAGGCGCCCGGGGCGGGCGAGACCCCGCCGGTGGAGACCCGGGCAGAGGACATCCCGGCAGATGGCACTCCGGCGCTGGAGGTCCGGACGGACGAGACCACGGCGCCCGGGGCGGGCGGCCGGACGGCCGAGGCCCCCCGGCCCGTTCCGGTGCCCGTCCTCGTCTCGGCCCGCCGCCCCGAGGCGCTCGCCGCGCAGGCGGCCCGCCTCGCAGACCACGTGGACGCCCACCCCGGCCACGCCCTCTCCGACACGGCCTGGTCCCTGGCCACCACCCGGGCCGCCCTGGAACACCGCGCCGTGGTCGTCGCCGACAGCTACGCGGAGCTGACCCGCGGCCTGCGCGCCCTCGCCGCCGACCCGACGCTGCCGGCCCCCGGCACCGTCACCGGCGCAGCCCGCCCCGACGCGCTGACCGCCGTACTCTTCACCGGCCAGGGTTCCCAGCGGATCGGCATGGGCCGCGAACTCCATGCCGTCTACCCGGTGTTCGCCCGCGCCTTCGACGAGGTGGTCGCCGCCCTCGACGCCCACCTCGACACCCCGCTGCGCGACACGATGTGGGGTGAGGACAGTGCGCCGCTCGACGCCACCGGCCGGGCGCAGCCCGCCCTGTTCGCCTGTGAGGTGGCCCTGTACCGGCTCGTCGAGTCCTGGGGCGTCCGGCCCGACTTCCTCGCCGGGCACTCCATCGGCGAGCTGGCCGCCGCCCACGTCAGCGGCATCCTCACGCTCCCCGACGCCGCCCGGCTCGTCGCCGCCCGCGGCCGCCTGATGCAGGACCTGCCCGGGGGCGGTGCGATGGCCGCGGTCGAAGCCGGCGAGGAGGAGGTGGAACCGCTGCTCACCGCCGATGTGGGCATCGCAGCCCTCAACGGCCCCCGCGCCGTCGTCGTCTCCGGCACGGAGGAGGCGGTCACCGCGCTCGCCGAGCACTTCCGCGCCCAGGGACGCAAGACCAAACGGCTCGCCGTCTCGCACGCCTTCCACTCGCCGCTGATGGAGCCGATGCTCGACGCGTTCCGCGCCGTCGCCGAGAGCATCCGCTACGGAACCCCCCGCATCCCGATCGTCTCCACCGTGACCGGGGAACTCCTCGGCGCCGACGAAGCCGCCCACGCCGACTACTGGGTGCGCCACGTGCGCCAGAGCATCCGTTTCAGCGACGCGGTGGGACAGTTGGCGGCCAAGGGCGTCCGCACCTTCCTCGAACTCGGCCCCGACGCCGCGCTCACCCCGCTCGGCCCCGACTGCCTCGGCGACGCCGACGGCGACGTGGCCGCCGACGCCGACCGGCCGGTGTTCACCGCCGCCCTGCGGCGCGGCCGGAGCGAGGAGCGGGCGCTCGCCGAAGCCGTCGCCGCCGCTCACGCGCAAGGGGTCCACGTCGACTGGGCGGCCTACTTCAACGCCGCGGCAGCCGGGGTGGGGTCCGGCCCCCGGCGCGTGGACCTGCCCACCTACGCCTTCCAGCGCAAGAACTACTGGGCGCGCCCCGACCAGGTCCCGACCGCCGCCCCGGCCGCAGCCCACCCGGCGGAAACCGGCTTCTGGGAGGCCGTCGAACGCGCCGACGCGGCGGAACTCGCCGAGCGGCTCGGCCTCGACGCCGACACCCTCGCCCCCGTCCTGCCCGCCCTCACCACCTGGCGGGCCGGCCGCCGCGAGGCCTCCGCCGTGGACGCGCTGCGCTACCGCGTCAGCTGGGTCCCCGTCCCCGACCCGGCGCGGCCCGCCCCGCTCGACGGTGACTGGCTCCTCGTCCACGCCCCCGGCCAGGACCCCCTCGCCGCCGTCTTCGCCGACGCGCTCACCACCCGGGGTGCGCGGCCCGTCCTGCACACGACCGGCGCGGGCGGCCCCGTACTGCCCCCGGCGCTGCCCGCAGCGCCGGCCGGGGTGCTGAGCCTGCTCGCCCTGGACGACACCGACCACCCGGAGCACCCCGAGCTGTCCCGCGGCCTGGCCGACACCGTCGCCCTGCTCCAGGCGCTGGCCGCACGGGAGTGCACCGCCCCCGTGTGGTGCCTCACCCGGGGCGCCGTCGCCACCGACGAGGCCGACTCGACCGCCCGGCCCGTGCACCCCGCCCAGAGCGCCGTCTGGGGCCTGGGCGCGGCGCTCGCACTGGAGACCCCCGCCACCTGGGGCGGTCTCGTCGACCTCCCCGCCGGGGCGGAGCCCGAGGGCGAAGCCGCCGAACGGCTCGCGGGACGGCTGTGCGACATCCTCGGCGGAGCCACCGGGGAGGACCAGGTCGCGCTGCGCCCCGAGGGCACGTACGGCCGCCGCATGACGCGCCCCACCCGGCCCGACCCGGCCGGGCCGTGGCACCCGCGCGGCACCGTCCTGGTCACCGGCGGCACCGGCGGACTCGGTGCGCACGTCGCCCGGATGCTGGCCGCCGACGGCGCGGAGCACATCGTCCTGGCCGGCCGGCGCGGCCCGCAGGCCCCCGGCGCCGCCGAACTCGCCGAGGAACTGCGCACGTCGGGCGTGCGGGTCTCCGTCGAAGCCTGCGACATCGCCGACCGCGAAGCCGTGCGCCGCCTCCTGGACGGACTGACCGGCCTCACCGCCGTCGTCCACGCGGCCGGACTGCCCCAGCGCATCGCGCCGCTCGCCGAACTCACCCTCGCGGACCTCGCCGAGGTGGCCGCCGCCAAGGTGCTCGGCGCCCGCCACCTCGACGAAATGCTCACGGACACCCCCCTCGACGCCTTCGTGCTGTTCTCCTCCGGCGCCGCCGTGTGGGGCAGCGCCGGGCAGTGCGCGTACGGCAGCGCCAACGCCTACCTCGACGGCCTCGCCCACTCCCGCCGTGCCCGCGGCCTCGCCGCCACCTCCGTGGCCTGGGGCTCCTGGGACGGCGGCATGGTCGACGCCGAACTCGCCGCCGTGATGCGCCGCATCGGGGCACCCGCGATGCGCCCGGAGCACGCCGTCGGCGCACTCCGCCGGATCCTCGCGGGCGTCGCCCCGCACGCGGTGGTCGCCGAGTTCGACTGGGAACGTTTCGCCCCCACCTACGCGCTGGCCCGCCCACGACCCCTGTTGAACGCACTGCCCGAGGCGGTCGCCGCCCTCGGCACGGACCCCGCGACGGGCGCCGGTGAAGGCACCGACCTGGCCGCCCGGCTGGCCGGACTCGGCCGGGCCGACCAGCTGAGGACACTGCTGGACCTGGTACGCGGCCACACGGCGGCCCTGCTCGGCTACGACGACCCCGCCGACGTGGGCGCCGACCGCGGTTTCACCGACCTGGGCTTCGACTCCGTCGCGGCCGTCGACCTGCGCAGCCGCCTGGTCACGGCCACCGGCCGGCCCCTGCCGACCAGCATGATCTACGACCACCCCAGCCCGGCGGCGCTCGCCGGCCACCTCCACTCGGAGCTCTGCCAGGACGAGAACGCCGGTGAACTGCCGGTGCTCGCCCAGCTGGACCGTCTCGAACAGGCCGCCGAAGCGCTCGGTGCCGACGAGATCGAAGCCACCCGCATCACCGCCCGGCTGCAGAGCCTGCTGACCCGCCTCACCGCGACCCTCGACGCGACGGCCGGTGCCCACGGCATAGGCGGCCGGCTCGAATCGGCCTCCGCAGACGACGTCTTCGCCTTCATCGACAACGCACTCGGCCTCACCTGACCGGCGCGACCGCGCCCCGGTGCACCCGACCCCGGATCGACTCGACCTCTCGGCATGAACAAGGACTCGGTGGGACCCAGAATGTCCAATGACGACGCCAAGCTTCTCGACTACCTCAAGCGGGTCACGGCGGATCTGCACCAGACCCGCCGACGGCTCCAGGAGGTCGAGAACCAGGACCACGAACCCATCGCCATCGTGGCGATGAGCTGCCGCTACCCGGGAGGCATCAGCACCCCGGACGACCTGTGGCGGCTCGTGGCCGAGGGCCGCGACGCCATCACCACCTTCCCCACCGACCGCGGCTGGGACCTCGACGGCCTGCGCGGCGGGGAAGGGGACGGAGCGGACACCTCCGGGTCCGGCGGCAGCTACGTCAACGAAGGCGGCTTCGTCCAGGACGTCGCCGGCTTCGACGCCGGGTTCTTCGGCATCAGCCCCAACGAGGCGCTGACCATGGACCCCCAGCAGCGGCTGCTGCTGGAGGTGTCCTGGGAGGCCATCGAGCGGGCCGGCATCGACCCCGTCTCCCTGCGCGGCAAGCCCGTCGGGGTGTTCGCGGGCTCCGGTATCCAGGACTACGAGTACCTGATCGGCGCGGCGGGCGAAGTCGCCGAGGCGTACATGACCACCGCCAACGCCGCCGCCGTCATCTCCGGCCGCATCTCCTACACCCTGGGTCTCGAAGGGCCGGCCGTCACCGTCGACACCGCCTGCTCCTCCTCGCTCGTCTCCCTGCACCTCGCCGCGCAGGCGCTGCGGCAGCGCGAATGCTCGCTGGCCCTCGCCGGCGGCGTCATGGTCATGTCCACCCCGTCGCCGTTCATCGCGTTCAGCCGCCAGCGCGGGCTCGCCCCCGACGGCCGCTGCAAGGCCTTCGCCGAAGCGGCCGACGGCACCGGCTGGTCCGAGGGCGCGGGCATGCTCGTACTCGAACGGCTCTCCGACGCCCGCCGCAACGGCCACCCGGTCCTCGCCGTCGTCCGCGGCAGCGCGGTCAACCAGGACGGCGCCAGCAACGGCCTGACCGCCCCCAACGGACGCGCGCAGCAACGCGTGATCCGCCAGGCGCTCGCCCACGCGAAACTGCCGGCCTCGCAGGTCGACGTCGTCGAGGGGCACGGTACGGGCACCACCCTCGGCGACCCCATCGAGGCACAGGCGCTGCTCGCCACCTACGGCCAGGACCGCCCCGAGGACCGGCCGCTGTGGCTGGGCTCCATCAAGTCCAACATCGGGCACGCCCAGGCCGCGGCCGGTGTCGGCAGCGTCATCAAGATGGTCATGGCCCTGCGCAACGGGGTGCTGCCGCAGACCCTGCACGTGGACGAGCCCTCCAGCCACGTCGACTGGTCCGCGGGGCGGGTCCGGCTGCTGGCCGAACCCCGTACGTGGGAGCGCGCCGAGGGCCGGCCCCGGCGCGCCGGTGTCTCCGCGTTCGGCGTCAGCGGAACCAACGCCCACGTCATCCTCGAAGAGGCTCCCGTCGAGGCGCCGTCCGAGGCGTCCCCGGAAGCGGCCGACGCCCCGGCGCCCGACACGGCGGCGCTGCCCGCCGTCCTGCCCTGGCCGGTGTCCGGCCGCGACGCCGACGCGCTCGCCGCCCAGGCCGCCCGGGTGCACGCGCACGTCACCGGCCTCCCGGAACAGGACTCCGCCGCGGACCTCGGCTACTCCCTCGCCACGACCCGCGCCGCCCTGGACCACCGCGCGGTCGTCCTCGCCGCCGACCGCGAGGGCGCCCTTGCCGGCCTCGCGGCGCTGGCGCAGGGGCAGCCGCACCCGAACGTCGTGCCCGGCGTGGTCACCAAGGGCGCGACCGCCTTCCTGTTCACGGGCCAGGGCGCCCAGCGGCCGGGCATGGGCCGTGAGCTGTACGAGGCGTTCCCGGTGTTCGCCGGGGCCTTCGACGCGGTGTGTGCGGAGGTGGACCGGCATCTGGGGCGGTCGTTGCGGGAGGTGGTGTGGGGCGAGGACGCGGACGCGCTGAACGCCACCGCGCTGGCGCAACCCGCACTGTTCGCGCTGGAAGTCTCCCTGTACCGGTTGGTGGAGGCGTGGGGTATCACGCCAGATGTGGTTGCCGGGCATTCGATCGGCGAGCTGGCCGCCGCGCACGTGGCGGGGGTGCTGTCGCTGGCCGATGCGGCCGAACTCGTCGTGGCGCGCGGGCGGTTGATGCAGGCGCTGCCCGCGGGCGGGGCGATGCTCGCCGTGCAGGCCACCGAAGAAGAGGTGCTGCCGCTCCTGACCGACGGTGTGGGCGTCGCGGCGGTCAACGGACCGGACTCGGTCGTCGTCTCCGGCGCCGAGGCCGCCGTACTGGCCGTGGGCGAGCACTTCACCGCCATCGGCCGCAAGACCAGCCGGCTCGCCGTCTCGCACGCCTTCCACTCGGCGCTCATGGACCCGATGCTGGACGCATTCCGAGCCGTGGCATCGCGGTTGAGCTACTCCGAACCGATCGTGGCGGCCGTCTCCACCGTCACCGGTGAGCGGGTCGGCGCGCAGTGGCAGTCCCCGGACTACTGGGTCGGGCAGGTCCGCGAAGCCGTCCGCTTCGCCGACGCGGTGGGCGCGCTGGAACGCGAAGGCGCCGTCCGGTACCTGGAGATCGGCCCCGACGGCGTCCTCACCGGTCTCGCGCAGCAGAGCTTGGACTCCGAGCAGGCCGTCCTCGTCCCCGCCCTCCGCAAGAACCGCCCCGAGCCCGAGGCCCTCATCGCCGCCGTGGCCCGGCTCCACACCTGCGGCGCGCCCGTCGACTGGGCGGCGTTCTACGCCGGCACCGGCGCGCGCCGCGTCGGGCTTCCCACGTACGCCTTCCAGCGCACCCGCTACTGGGTCGAGGGCACGGGCGCCCTCGGAGACCTCTCCGCCGCCGGGCTGGCCGCCGCCGGACACCCGCTGCTCGGCGCCGTCGTGTCCCTGGCCGACTCCGGAGGGGTGGTCCTCACCGGCCGCGTCTCGGTCTCGGCGCAGCCGTGGCTCGCCGACCACCTCGTGGGCGACTCCGTGGTGTTCCCCGGCACCGGTTTCGTGGAACTGGCCGTCCGGGCCGGTGACCAGGTCGGCTGCGACTCGCTCGAAGAGCTCATGCTGCAGTCCCCGCTCGTGCTGCCCGAGCGCGGAGCCGTCGCCCTCCAGGTCGAGGTCGGTGCGGCGGACGCCGCCGGACGGCGTCCCGTCAGCGTCCACTCCCGGCGGGACGACCAGCCCGACCAGCCGTGGACCCTGCACGCGGCCGGCGTCCTCGCGGCCGGACCCGTCACCGCCGCAATAGCCGCGGCCGGCCCCGCCAAGGCCGCCACCGACGCCTTCGACCTGGCGGCCTGGCCGCCGGCCGGCGCCGCCCCGATCGACACGGCCGGGGTGTACGAGGCGCTCGCCGCGGCCGGGCTCCCCTACGGCCCGGCCTTCCGCGGCCTGACCGCCGCCTGGAGCGCCGGCACGGAGGTCTTCGCCGAAGTCGCCCTGCCCGAACGGGCCCGCGCCGACGCCGCCGCGTTCGGGCTGCATCCCGCCCTCCTCGACGCCTCCCTCCACGGCTCCGTCTTCACCGACCTGTTCGCGGGCGCCGAAGGCCCCGTCCTGCCGTTCGTCTGGACGGGCGTACGGCTGCACGCCTCCGGGGCCACCCGGCTGCGCGTCCGCATCACCCCGGACGGCTCGGGCGCGCTCGCGCTGGCCGTGGGCGACGAGACGGGCCGCCCCGTCCTCTCGGTGGACTCCCTCGTCCTGCGCGAGGTCTCCGCCCGGCAGCTCGCCGCCGCCCGCACCGTCGCCCACGAGTCCCTCTTCGCCCTGGACTGGGCCGAGCTGCCCGTCGTCCCCGCCGCCGACGCGGCCCCGGCCGACTGGGACACCCTGCCCGCCGACGTGCCCGTACCGGAGACCGTCGTCCTGCACTCCGCACCCGCCTGCGACACGGACGGGGTACGGGCCGCCACCGGCCGGGTGCTCGACGCGCTGCAGAGCTGGCTCGCCGACGAGCGGTACTCCGCCTCGCGCCTGCTGATCGCCACCCGAGGAGCCGTCGCCCTGCCCGGCGAGGACGTCACCGACCTGGCCGGAGCGGCCGTCTGGGGCCTGGTCCGCTCGGCGCAGGCGGAGCACCCCGGCCGGTTCCTCCTGACCGACCTCGGCCGCGACGCGGAGCCGGCCCTCGCGGTGGCCGCCGGCGAACCCCACACCGTCGTGCGCGGCACCACCGTGCACGGAGCCCGCCTGACCCGCCTCACCGACGACCCCGAGCGGCGCGTGCAGCCCGACTTCGGCAACGGCACCGTCCTGGTGACCGGCGCCACCGGCGCGCTGGGCCGTCTCGTCGCCCGGCGGCTGGTCGAAGCCCACGGCGTACGGAACCTGCTGCTGGTCTCCCGGCGCGGCGCGGACGCCCCCGGCGCGCAGGAACAGCTCGCCGAACTGCGGGCCCTCGGAGCCGAAGCCACCCTCGCCGCCTGCGACGCGGGCGACCGGGACGCCCTGGCCGCGCTCATGGCCGGCGTACCCCTCACCGGCGTGGTCCACCTCGCCGGAGTGCTCGACGACACCCTCATCGGCTCGCTGACCCCGCAGAGCCTGGAAGCCGTCCTGCGGGCCAAGGCGGACGCGGCCCTGCACCTGCACGAGCTGACCCGGGACCTGGAGCTGTCGGCCTTCGTCCTGTTCTCCTCCGCGACCGGGGTCCTCGGCGCCCCCGGCCAGGGCAACTACGGCGCCGCCAACGCCCTGCTCGACGGCCTCGCCACCCACCGCCGCGCCCACGGCCTGCCCGCCCGGTCCCTCGCCTGGGGGCTGTGGGCGAGCGGCATGTCCGGCACCCTGACCGAAGCCGACCTCCAGCGGATGAGCCGCACCGGCATCGGCGCCCTCACCGCCGAGTACGGCCTGGACCTCTTCGACCGCGCCCTGACCGTCGACATCCCGGTCGTCCTGCCGATCCGGCTCGACGTACGGACCCTCGCGGCCGCCGGCGACGCACTGCCCCCGCTCTTCCGGGGCCTGGTCCGCATACGGCCGCGCCGCGGCGCGGTGACGGCGCCCGAGGACGCCGGCTCGCTGCGCGGGCGCCTGGCCGGGCTGGACCGGGAAGCGCGCGTCGCCCTCCTGCTGGACCTGGTGCGCACCCAGGTGGCGGTCACCCTCGGCTACCCCGGGCCACACGCGGTGGACGAGAGCCGCGCGTTCAGCGAACTGGGCTTCGACTCGCTGACCGCCGTCGAGTTCCGCAACGCCGTCAGCGCCGCCACGGACGTACGCCTCCCCGCCACCCTGGCCTTCGACTACCCGAACCCGCGCGCCCTCGCCCGTCACCTGCTGGACGAACTCGACGGCGCGGACAGCCGGTCCGGCCCCGCCGCGGCCACCGCGGTCCGGACCGCCGGCGAGGACGACGACCCCATCGTGATCGTCGCCATGGCCTGCCGCTACCCCGGAGGGGTGGACACCCCCGAGGCGCTGTGGCGGCTGGTGGCCGACGGCGTGGACGCCGTCTCCGGCTTCCCCGACAACCGCGGCTGGGACCTCGACCGCATCTACGACCCCACCGCCGAGCGCCCGCACACCAGCTACGCCCGCGAGGGCGGATTCCTGCACCGGGCGGGCGAGTTCGACCCGGCGTTCTTCGGCATCAGCCCCAACGAGGCCGCCCTCATGGACCCGCAGCAGTTCCTGCTGCTGGAAACGGCCTGGGAGGTCTTCGAGCGCGCCGGGATCGACCCGGAGACCCTGCGGGGCAGCATGACCGGCTGCTACGCCGGGATGATGTACCACGACTACGCCGCCAACAACAGCACCGGCGCCATCGCCTCCGGGCGCGTCTCGTACGTGTTCGGCCTGGAGGGTCCGGCGGTCACCGTCGACACGGCGTGCTCGTCGTCCCTGGTGGCCCTGCACATGGCGGCCCAGGCCCTGCGGTCCGGGGAGTGCTCGCTGGCGCTGGCCGGCGGTGTCGCCGTCATGGCGACCCCGGAGGTCTTCGTCGAGTTCAGCCGTCAGCGCGGCCTCGCCCCCGACGGCCGCTGCAAGTCGTTCGGCGCGGACGCGAACGGAACGGGCTGGGGCGAGGGCGCCGGCATGCTCCTCCTGGAGCGGCTCTCCGACGCGCGCCGCAACGGACACCCGGTACTCGCCGTCGTCCGCGGCTCGGCGCTCAACCAGGACGGTGCCAGCAACGGGCTGACCGCCCCGAACGGCCCCGCGCAGCAGCGGGTGATCCGCCAGGCACTGGCGAACGCCGGACTGACGACGGCGGAGGTCGACGCCGTCGAGGCCCACGGAACGGGCACGGTGCTCGGTGACCCGATCGAGGCGCAGGCGCTGCTGGCCACGTACGGGCAGGGGCGGCCGGAGGGGCGGCCGCTGTGGCTGGGCTCCGTCAAGTCGAACATGGGGCACACGCAGGCTGCGGCGGGCGTCGCGGGGATCATCAAGATGGTCATGGCGATGCGGCACGGCGTGCTGCCGCCCACCCTGCACGCGCAGGAGCGGTCGGACCAGATCGACTGGACGGCGGGGGACGTGGAGCTCCTGACCGAGGCGCGGGAGTGGCAGGCCGAGGGCCGGCCGCGCCGCGCCGGCATCTCCTCGTTCGGCATCAGCGGGACGAACGCCCACGTCATCGTGGAGGAGGCCACCGACGAAGCACAGCCGACGGCCGAGGCGGGGCACACGACCCCTCAGCCCTGGGTGCTGTCGGCGAAGTCCGCCGCTGCCTTGGCGGGCCAGGCGGAACGCCTGCTCGCAGTGGCCGACGCCCATCGCCCCGAGGACATCGGATACACCCTCGCGACAGCCCGCAGCACGATGGACCACCGCGCGGTGGTGACGGGCGACGAGGCGGGCCGGCTGGGTGCCCTTGCGGCCCTGGCGGCGGGGGAGGAGCACCCGGCCCTGGTGAAGGGTCAGGCTCAGCCCGGTGGGCGGACGGCGTTCCTGTTCACGGGGCAGGGGGCGCAGCGGCTGGGGATGGGTCGTGAGCTGTACGAGGCGTTCCCGGTGTTCGCGCAGGCCTTCGACGCGGTGTGCGGGGAGGTGGACCGGCATCTGGGGCGGTCGTTGCGGGAGGTGGTGTGGGGTGAGGACATGGCCGCGCTCGATGCGACCGCGTTGACGCAGCCCGCACTGTTCGCGCTGGAAGTGGCGCTGTTCCGGCTGGTGGAGGCGTGGGGCGTGAAGCCTGACGTCGTCGCCGGGCATTCGATCGGTGAGCTGGCCGCCGCCCATGTGGCGGGGGTGCTGTCGCTGGCTGATGCGGCAGAGCTGGTGGTGTCGCGTGGCCGGTTGATGCAGGCGTTGCCTGCGGGTGGGGCGATGCTCGCCGTGCAGGCGACGGAAGAGGAAGTGTTGCCGCTCCTGGCCGAGGGTGTGGGTATTGCTGCGGTGAACGGGCCGGACTCGGTCGTCGTCTCCGGTGTCGAGGCTGCTGTGCTGGCCCTCGGTGAGCACTTCACGGCCGAAGGTCGCAAGACCAGCCGTCTGGCCGTCTCGCACGCTTTCCACTCGGCTTTGATGGATCCGATGCTGGACGAGTTCCGTGCCGTCGCTTCCCGGTTGACGTTCTCTACGCCGCAGATCCCGGTGGTGTCCACCGTTTCGGGTGAGCTGTCGCTGGACTGGCAGTCCCCCGAGTACTGGGTCGGGCAGGTCCGCGAGGCCGTCCGCTTCGCGAACGCGGTACGGACCCTGGAGCAGCAGGGAGTGACCCGCTTCCTGGAGATCGGCCCGGACGGCATCCTGACCGGCCTCGCGCAGCAGGGTGTGGACTCCGAGCAGGCCGTCCTCGTACCCGCCCTCCGCAAGAACCGCACCGAGCCCGAATCGCTCCTCTCGGCCCTGGGACGGCTCCACACCGTCGGTGTCCCCGTCGACTGGCGTGCGTTCTCCCCCGCCGACGCCCCTCTGCGCCGCGTGGAGCTGCCCACGTACGCCTTCCAGCGCACCCGGTACTGGGTCGGCACCGAGGAGTACCTCGCGAACTCGTGGATCGGGACGGGTGGCGGCAGCATGGCGACCGCCGGGCTGACCGATGCCGGTCACCCGCTGCTCGGTGCGGTCCTGCCGTCCCCCGACACGGACGTGGTCACGTTCACCGGTCGGCTGTCGGTGGGCTCGCACGGCTGGATCGCCGACCACGACGTGCTCGGGTCCATCCTGCTGCCCGGCACGGGCTTCGTGGAACTCGCGGTCCGCGCCGGGGACCAGGTCGGGTGCGGGGTGCTGGAAGAGCTCGCCCTCCAGGCTCCCCTCATCCTCCCCGAGCGCGGCGCCGTGACCGTTCAGATGGTCGTCGGGGCGGCGGACGCCTCCGGACGGCGGTCGGTCAGCGTCTACTCGCGCGCCGAGGAGCGGCCGGACCTGCCGTGGACCCTGCACGCAGACGGTGTCCTCGCCCCGGATGCCGCAGCGCCCGACTTCTCCCTGGCCGCCTGGCCCCCGGCCGGTGCCGACGTACTGCCCCTGGACGGCGCCTACGAGGGCCTGCGCGAGCGCGGCTTCGGCTACGGACCGGTCTTCCAGGGCCTGACGGCGGCCTGGCGGCTCGGGGACACGTTGTTCGCCGAGGTCGCCCTGCCCGAGCAGGCCCACGCGGAGGCCGCGGAGTTCGGGCTGCACCCGGCCCTGCTGGACGCTGCCATGCACGCCGCCCTCGTGAACGGCACCGGCGGCGACGAAACGGTACTGCCCTTCGTGTGGCAGAACGTCACCCTTCACGCGACGGGTGCCACCGCCGTACGGGTGCGGATCACCCAGCCCAGCCCGGAGAGCCTCTCGCTCCAGGTGGCCGACACCACCGGCGCGCCCGTCGCGACGGTGGGCGCGGTCGTCGGCCGGCCCGTCTCCACCGAACAGCTGGGTACGGACGGCGCGGATTCCCTCTTCCACATCACCTGGAACCCGCTGCCGGACGCGGCGCCCGCCACCGCCCACGGGCCGGGCATGCGCTGGGCGGACCTGCCCGAGGACGGCCCGGTCGACGGCCCGGTCGTCTTCGAGTGCCCCGTCACGGACGGGGACGACGTCCCTGCCGCCGTGCACGCCCTGGCCAACCGTGTCCTGGGTGTGGTGCAGGAGTGGTTGGCGGGTGAGCGGTTCGAGGGTGCGTCGCTCGTGGTGGTGACGCGTGGTGGTGTGGCTGTGGGTGTGGGTGAGCCGGTGGATGTGCGGCAGGGTCCGGTGTGGGGTCTGGTGAGGGCTGCGCAGGCGGAGAATCCGGGTCGGTTCGTGTTGGTTGATTCGGATGGTTCGTTGGATGTCGCCGGGTTGGTGGCGTTGGGTGAGCCGGAGTTGGCGGTGCGGGGTGGTGGGGTGTTGGTGCCTCGTCTGGCTCGTGTGCCGGCTGTGGAGGGTGTCGGGCCGGTGTGGGATGGCTCGGGCACGGTGTTGGTGACGGGTGGTACGGGTGGTCTGGGTGCTTTGGTGGCCCGGCATCTGGTGGTCGAGCACGGGGTGCGGCATCTGCTGTTGTTGGGGCGTCGTGGTCCGGATGCGCCGGGTGTTGCCGAACTGGTGGGTGACCTGGCCGGGTTGGGCGCGAGCGTCTCGGTCGTGGCGTGTGATGTGTCTGATCGTGGTGCGTTGGCTGCTGTGTTGGCGGGGGTGGATGGGGCGCATCCGTTGTCGGGTGTGGTGCATGTGGCGGGTGTGGCGGACAACGGTGTGGTGGGTGCGTTGTCGGCGGCGCGGTTGGATGCGGTGTTGGGTCCGAAGGCGGACGCGGCGTGGCATTTGCACGAGTTGACGAAGGGTATGGGTCTGTCGGCGTTCGTGATGTTCTCGTCGGCCGGTGGTCTGGTGCTGGCGGCGGGGCAGGGCAATTACGCGGCTGCGAATGTCTTCCTGGATGTTCTTGCGGCTCATCGGCGTGCTGAGGGTTTGCCGGCCACCTCGATGGCCTTCGGCCTCTGGGGCGTCAACACCGGTATGACCACCATGCTGGACCTCGCCGAGCAGCGCATGGCGGCCCAGGGCCTGCCCGCCCTGTCCCAGGACGACGGGCTCGCACTCTTCACCCTCTCCCTGCGCTCCGGATACCCCGCCGTTGTTCCCCTGCGCATCGACGCGAACGTCCTGCGCGGCCGGGCCGACGAGCTGCCCGCCCTCCTGCGCGGCATCGTCCGCGTCCCCGTACGCCGGTCCGCCCGGTCCTCGGACGGCGCCGAGGGCTTCGCCGCCCGTCTCGCAGGGCTGGACGCCGCCGACCGCAGCGCCGCGCTGCTCGACCTCGTACGGACCCAGGTCGCCGGTGTACTCGGGCACGCCTCGGCCGACGCGATCGAGCCGGAGCGGGCGTTCAGCGAGCTGGGCTTCGATTCCCTGGCAGCCGTCGAGCTGCGCAACCGGCTGGGCTCCGTGACCGGGCTGCGGCTGCCCGCCACGCTGATCTTCGACTACCCCAGCGCGCGGGCGGTCGCCGACCACATCGGCGCCGAGGCCGCCGGCTCCGCCCACTCCGCGCCCGCGCCCGCCCGTGCCCCGTCCTCCGTCGGGGGAGCGGACGCGGACGACCCGATCGTGATCGTCGGCATGGGTTGCCGCTACCCGGGCGGTGTGACCACTCCCGAGGAGCTGTGGAAGCTCGTCGCGGACGGTGTCGACGCCATCGGCGGGTTCCCCGCCGACCGGGGCTGGGACCCGGAGGTCTACGACCCGGAGCCCGGCACGCCGGGCCGCACGTACGCCAAGGAAGGCGGGTTCCTCTACGACGCGGCGGAGTTCGACCCGGTCTTCTTCGGGATCAGCCCCAACGAGGCGCTGATGATGGACCCGCAGCAGCGGCTGCTGCTGGAGGTGTCCTGGGAGGCCATCGAGCGCGCGGGGATCGACCCCACCACCCTCAAGGGCGGAGCGACCGGGGTGTTCGCCGGTGTGATGTACCACGACTACGCGCTCGGGGTGGAAGCCGCGGCCAGCAGCGGCGGCAGCCTCGTCTCCGGCCGTACCTCGTACACCCTCGGCCTCGAAGGGCCTTCGGTCACCGTCGACACCGCCTGCTCGTCCTCCCTCGTCGCCCTGCACATGGCCGCCCAGGCGCTGCGCTCGGGGGAGTGCTCCCTCGCGCTCGCCGGCGGCGTGGCCGTCATGGGCACCCCGGGCATGTTCGTCGAGTTCAGCCGGCAGCGCGGGCTCGCCCCCGACGGCCGCTCGAAGTCCTTCGCGGCCTCGGCGGACGGAGTCGCCTGGGGTGAGGGCGCGGGCGTGCTGCTCCTGGAGCGGCTCTCCGACGCGCGTCGCAACGGCCACCCCGTCGTCGCAGTCGTCCGAGGCTCCGCGCTCAACCAGGACGGTGCCAGCAACGGCCTGACCGCCCCCAACGGGCCCTCGCAGCAACGCGTCATCCGCCAGGCGCTGGCGAACGCCGGGCTGACGGCGGCCGAGGTCGACGCCGTCGAGGCGCACGGCACGGGAACCACCCTCGGTGACCCCATCGAGGCGCAGGCACTGCTCGCGACCTACGGCCAGGACCGGCCGGCGGACAAACCGCTGTGGCTGGGCTCCATCAAGTCCAACATGGGGCACACGCAGGCTGCGGCGGGCGTCGCCGGCATCATCAAGATGGTCATGGCGATGCGGCACGGCCTCCTGCCCAAGACCCTGCACGTGGACGCCCCGTCCGACCAGGTGGACTGGGCGGCGGGCCGGGTGGAGCTGCTGACGGAAGCGCGCCCGTGGCAGGCCGGGGACCGGCCCCGCCGGGCCGCAGTCTCGTCGTTCGGCATCAGCGGCACCAACGCCCATGTGATCGTCGAGGAAGCCGCCGCGGTACCCGGCGAGAGCGCCCTCCGAACCGAACTCCCGGCCACTCCATGGGTGTTGTCGGCGAAGTCCCCGCAGGCGCTGGCCGCGCAGGCGGAACGTCTGCTGGAGCGGGTCTCCGCCGAAACGGACACCGACGCATCGGACATCGGGCTCTCCCTGGCCACCTCGCGCACCACCTTCGCCCACCGGGCGGTGATCGTGGGCACGGAGCGGGCGGAACTGCTGCGCGGTCTGACCGCACTGGCCCAGGACCGCAACGCACCCGTGGTCGTACGGGACCAGGCCCGCCGGACCGGGAAGACCGCCTTCCTCTTCACGGGGCAGGGGGCGCAGCGGCTGGGGATGGGTCGTGAGCTGTATGACGCGTTCCCGGTGTTCGCCGAGGCCTTCGACGCCGTGTGCGGAGAAGTCGACCGGCATCTGGGTCGGTCGTTGCGGGAGGTGGTGTGGGGTGAACACGCGGCCGCGCTCGATGCGACCGCGTTGACGCAGCCCGCACTGTTCGCGCTGGAGGTTTCTCTCTACCGGTTGGTGGAGGCGTGGGGCGTGAAGCCCGATGTCGTCGCCGGGCATTCGATCGGTGAGCTGGCCGCCGCCCATGTGGCGGGGGTGCTGTCCCTGGCGGACGCGGCCGAACTCGTCGTGAGCCGGGGACGTTTGATGCAGGCGTTGCCTGCGGGTGGGGCGATGCTCGCCGTGCAGGCCACCGAGGAAGAGGTGCTGCCGCTCCTGGCCGAGGGTGTGGGTATCGCTGCGGTCAACGGGCCGGACTCGGTCGTCGTCTCCGGTGTCGAGGCTGCTGTGCTGGCCCTCGGTGAGCACTTCACGGCTGCCGGCCGCAAGACCAGCCGTCTGGCCGTCTCGCACGCCTTCCACTCGGCTTTGATGGATCCGATGCTGGACGAGTTCCGTGCCGTCGCTTCCCGGTTGGCTTATGCCGAGCCGCGCATCCCCGCGGTGTCCACCGTCTCCGGTGAGCCGTCGCTGGACTGGCAGTCCCCCGAGTACTGGGTCGGGCAGGTCCGCGAGGCCGTCCGCTTCTCCGACGCCGTACGGACCCTGGAGCAGCAGGGAGTGACCCGCTTCCTGGAGATCGGCCCCGGCGGGGTCCTGACCGGCCTCGCCCAGCAGAGCCTCACCACGGACCGGTCCCTCTGCGCGGCTGCTCTGCGCAAGGACCGGGGTGAGTCCGAGTCGCTGGTCACGGCGCTCGCGCAGCTGCACGTGGACGGCGTGCGCGTCGACTGGCAGGCCCTCTACGCCGGCACCGGCGCCCGGCGCGTCGACCTCCCCACCTATCCCTTCCAGCGCAGCCGCTACTGGGTCGACGCCGCCAAGCCCGCCACCGACGCCGTCGCGGTCGGCCAGGGGGCGCTGGACCACCCGCTGCTGGCCGCCGTCCTGGCCTCCCCCGACTCCGAAGCGGTGACCTTCACCGCCCGCATCTCGCCGGACGCGCAGCCGTGGGTGGCCGACCACGCCGTCCACGGCAGCGTCCTCCTCCCCGGAACCGGCTTCGTGGAGCTCGCGCTCCAGGCCGGTGACCACGTCGGATGCGCCCACCTTGAGGAACTCACCCTCCAGGCGCCGCTCGTACTCCCCGAACGCGCGGGTGTCGCCGTGCAGGTCGTCGTCGGGGAGCCCGACGACAGTGCCCGGCGGGCCGTACAGGTCTACTCGCGCCCCGAGAACCGGCCCGACGAGCCGTGGACCCGGCACGCGGACGGTTTCCTCGCCCCGGCGAGCACCGGGAATGCCGGAGGCACCGTGCCGGGCGACGGTGGCGGCCCCACCGTCTGGCCGCCCGTCGGCGCCGAGGCACTCGACACCGACGAGCTGTACGACCGGCTCGCGGAACGCGGCTTCGGCTACGGTCCGGTCTTCCAGGGCCTGACGGCCGCCTGGCGGCTCGGCGAGGCCCTGTACGCGGAGATCGAGCTGCCCGAGCAGGCGCACGCCGACGCCGGGCGGTTCGGGCTCCACCCGGCGTTGCTCGACGCGTCGATGCACGCCCTCGGCTTCGGCGGTCTCGGCGCCGACGAGGACGGCGGGCAGGCCCTGCTCCCCTTCTCCTGGGCGGGCGTCACCCTGCACGCCGCGTCCGCGACCGCCGTGCGGGTCAGGCTCGCCCCCGTCGAGGGGCAGCGCAACGCGGTGCGCCTGGACCTCGCCGACCCGGCGGGGGCGCCCGTGGCCTCCGTGGCCGCCCTGCTGCTGCGGCCGGTCGCCGCTCGGCAGTTGCCCGCTGCCGGCGGCTTCCGGGACGCGCTGCTCGCCGTCGACTGGGTGCCGGTGCGGGGCGGGTCCGGGCCGCGCGGGCCGTGGACGATCGCCGGGCCGGGTCTGGAAGTCGCCGGGGTCCCGGTGGTCGCGGGCCTCGACGCGCTCGGCGCGCCGGGCGCGGAGGTGCCGGACACCGTACTCCTGCCGGTGCTGCCCGGCGGCCCGGCCGCAGGCGGGGAGGCGCAGGTCACCGCCGGGGTGCGGACCGCGGTGGACACCGCACTCGCCGCCGTCCAGCGGTGGCTGGCGGAGCCGGCGTTCGCACGCTCCAGGCTGGTCCTCGTCACACGGGCCGCGTCGGCCGTCTCGGACGGCGACCCCGTCGACGTACGGCAGGCACCCGTCTGGGGCCTGGTCCGCGCCGCGCAGGCGGAAAACCCCGGCAGGTTCGTCCTGCTGGACCTGGAGGACGCCGAGGTGTCCCCGAAGGCGCTGGCCGCGGCCCTCGCGACCGACGAGCCGGAACTGGCCGTCCGCCGGGGCACGGTGCTCGCCCCGCGCCTCACCCGCTCCACCGCCGCGGGCGGCGCGAGCCCCTGGGACGCCGACGGCACGGTCCTGATCACCGGTGGTACGGGAGGTCTCGGCGCCCTCGTCGCCCGGCACCTCGTCACCGAGCACGGCGTGCGGCACCTGCTGCTCACCAGCCGGCGGGGCCTCGGCGCCCCCAACGCGGCCGGCCTGCGCGACGAACTCGTCGCGCTGGGGGCCGAGGTGGACATCGCCGCCTGTGACGTCTCCGACCGCGAGGCGGTCGCCGCCCTGATCGGCTCCGTCGGCCCCGAGCACCCCCTGCGCGGCGTCGTACACGCCGCGGGTGTCGCGCACAACGGCCTGATCGGCGCACTCACCCCCGAGCAGGTGGACCACGTACTGCGTGCCAAGGCGGACGCAGCCTGGCACCTGCACGAGCTGACGGCAGGGCTCGACCTCACCGCGTTCGCCCTGTTCTCCTCCGCCGGCGGCCTCGTCATGGCCGCCGGGCAGGGCAACTACGCGGCGGCCAACGTGTTCCTCGACGCGCTCGCCCAGCACCGCCGCTCCCGCGGCATGGCCGCCACCTCGATGGCGTTCGGCCTGTGGGACACCGAGACCGGCCTCAGCCAGTGGCTCGGCGAGGCGGACCTCCAGCGCATGCGCCGTACGGGAACCCCCGCGCTCTCCGAAGAGGAGGGGCTGTGGCTCTTCGACGCGGCGGTCGCCGCCGACGCCCCGGCGCTGGTCCCGCTCCGGGTCGACCTGGGCGCCCTGCGGGCCCGTACCGACGAGGTACCGGCCCTGCTGCGGGGCCTGGCACCCACCGCCCGGCGCCGGGCCGGTGCGGCGGCCGCGGCCACCGACGCGGGGGCGCTGCGCGAGCGGCTGCGCGGTCTCGGCGACGCCGAACGGGAGCGGGCCGTGCTGGACGCCGTGCTCACGCACGCGGCCGAGGTGCTCGGACACGCCGACGTGGGCGCGGTCGACGCCGAAGCGGGCTTCCTGGAGGCCGGGTTCGATTCGCTGACCGCGGTCGAGCTCCGCAACCGGCTGAACGCGGCCTGCGGGCTGTCCCTGCCGGCGATGGTCGTCTTCGACAGCAAGAACCCGCTCGAACTGGCCCGGCTGCTCGCCGCCCGGCTGGCGGCGGCGCAGGGCGAACAGGGCCGGGACGCCGCTTCGGCGGCGCCGTCGCAGAGCCCGCTCGACGACACCCTGTACGGGCTGTTCCTCGACGCGATCATGTCGGGCAACCTCCAGCCCGGGCTGGCGATGCTGCGGTCCGTGGCCGCGCTGCGGCCTTCCTTCGCCTCGGCGGCGGACCTCCCGGAGCTGCCCGCGGCGGTGTCGTACGGCGCCCGCCACCAGCAGGCCGCCGGGGGGCCGAAGGCGCCCCGACTGATCTGCCTCAGCACGCCGACCGTGGCCGGCGGTGTGCACCAGCACGCGCGGCTCGCGGCCCGGCTCTCGATGCCGGTGTCGGGTATCCCCACCCCGGGCTTCGGGCGCGGGGAGTCGCTGCCGGAGTCCTTCGAGGCGGCGGTCGACGTACTGGCCGAAGCCGTGCTGCGGGCCGCGGACGGTGCACCGTTCGCCCTGCTCGGCTTCTCCTCGGGCGGCCTGCTCGCCCACGCCACGGTGGCCCGCCTGGAGCGCGCCCACGGGGTGCGGCCGGCCGGACTCGTCCTGCTCGACACGTACTACATGGGCGGGACCAACGACGCGCTCTTCGACCAGATGGCGTTCGCCGTCCCCGACAAGGCGGCCACGCTCGGCTCGTTCAGCAGCGCCGAACTCTCCGCGATGGGCCGGTACGTCGAGCTGCTGCCGCAGTTCCGCCAGGACCGGATCGAGGCGCCGGTGCTGTTCGTCCGGGCCGGGGACCTGTTCGCGCAGGCCGAGGACTCGGCGATCGCTCCGGACGCGCCCGAAGCCGACTGGCAGGCCGACTGGGAAGGCGCCGACACCGTGGCGACCGTCCCCGGCACCCACTTCACGATCGTCGAACAGCACGTCGACACGACGGCCCCCGTCATCGACCGGTGGCTGACGGAACTCAAGGAGCGGATCTCCTGATGCCCGCGACGAAGACCGGACCCACCCCGGTCGGACCTTCCCCGACCGACCACGATGCGATGACGAGCAGAGGTGACACGACGGTGACCCTGAGCACGGTGCGCCCGGCCGAGGTCCACGGACCGGCCGAGCGGATCCACGAGTTCATGCTGGCCGCGGCCGGCACCGCACCGGACAGCCCGGCCGTCTGGGAGGCCGGCGACGACGGCACCTCCCGGGTCCTGACCTACCGGCAGCTGGAGCGCCGCGCCCACAACTACGCCGTCGCCCTGGACGCCCTCGGCCTCGACATCGGCGACCGCGTCGTCCTGGAGTCGGACAACTCCGCTTCGGCCGTGGCGATGCTGCTGGCCTGCTCGATGCTCGGGCTGACCTTCATCCCGGTGAGCCCCGAAGTGCCCACCGCCCGGCTGCTGGCGATCACCTCCGCCGCGGAGCCCGCGCTGCACCTCCAGACGACCGCCGGCCGCCGCGAAGGCGTGCCCGACCCCATCGGCACGGCCCGCTTCGGGCCCGACGGCGTGGTGGTGGAGCGCCCGCCGGCGCCGCGCGTGCGCCACCGGCGGGAGCCGGTCACCACCGACGCCGCGTACATGATCTTCACCTCGGGCACCACGGGACGCCCCAAGGGCGTCGTCATGAGCCACCGCGGGGTGCTGTCCTTCTACCGCGGGATGCTCCGGCACCGGATCGTCACGGCCCAGGACCGGGTCGCCACGACCTCACCGCTCCAGTTCGACTTCGCCCTCCTGGACATCGGCCTGGCACTGGGCACCGGCGCCCAGCTGATCCCCGTTCCGCGCGAGCTGATGCACTGGCCGCGCCGGCTGCTGCGCTTCCTCAGCGATACCGGCGCCACCCAGGTCGACGGAGTCCCCTCCGTCTGGCGGCCCGTCCTGCGCCACGAGGCCAAGGGCCTGGCCGCACTGGCCGACCAGATCCGCGGCGTCCTGTTCTCCGGCGAGGCGTTCCCCCTGCCGGAACTGCGCCAGCTGCAAGCCCTACTGCCGCGGACCCGCGTCGTGAACTGCTTCGGACCCACCGAGGCGATGGCCTTCTCCCTGACGGACGTGCCGAATCCGCTGCCCGAGGGCGTCGACAAGCTCTCCATCGGCTTCGCCTACCCCGGCGCCGAAATGCTGCTGATCGACGAGGAGGGCCGGCCCGTCGAGGAGCCGGGCGCGGTCGGCGAGATCCACCTGCGCGGGCCCTCCCTCTTCACCGGCTACTGGGACGACCCCGAAGCCACCCGGGCCGCCCTGGTACCCGATCCGCTCAACCCCCGTTCCGGTCAACTGGTCTACAAATCAAACGACTTGGCATACCGCGGTGACAGTGGTGAGCTGTACTTCGTGGGCAGGTCCGACCTCCAGGTCAAGATCCGCGGCAACCGCGTGGAACTCGGCGAGATCGAGCGCAGGCTCCTGGAATTCCCCGGCGTCGAAGCGGCCGCGGCGGTCGTGCGGCCCCGCCCCGACGAAGACCCGGAACTGTACGCGTACGTCGTCCCCACCCGCGGCTCCACCGCCGACCCCGTCGTGATCAGCGCGTTCTGCAAGCAGACCCTGCCCGAGTACATGGTGCCGCGGAAGGTCGCCCTGCTCCCCGGTCTGCCCCTGACCCCCAACGGGAAGACCGACCGCAGGGCCCTGACGGCGCTCGCCACCGCGAACGGCTGAAAACCCACCGCGACGACCCCTGTTCCGCGCCCGGCCCCACCCCTGTCTTCACCCCTGTTCCCGTCCCGGCCCGGGCGCGCCGGGCCCTGCGCTCCGTTCACTGGTACACGCCCCCGTCACGAAAGCATTGGACAGCCCCCATGACCAGCTCCCTGAGCGAGAACGACCACGCCGGACCGGAGGCCAAAGCGGGCCGCAAGGAATGGATCGCCCTCGGCGTCCTGCTCCTGCCCGTGCTGCTCGTTTCCATGGACCTGACGGTTCTCTACTTCGCCATCCCCTCCATCAGCGAGGACCTGCGCCCCTCCGGCAGCGAACAGCTGTGGATGATCGACATCTACGGCTTCGTCCTGTCGGGCGTCCTGCTCACCATGGGCGCACTCGGCGACCGGATCGGCCGCCGCCGTCTCCTGCTCATCGGGGCCGTCGTGTTCGCGGCCGGCTCGCTGCTCGCGGCCTACGCCTCCAACCCCGAGATGGTGATCTCCGCGCGCGCCCTCCAGGGCATCGGCGGCGCCACCCTCATGCCCTCGACCCTCGCGCTGATCCGCAACCTGTTCCGCGACCAGACGCAGCGGCGCACCGCCGTCGCCGTGTGGTCCACCGGCATGGCCGCCGGCGCGGCCCTGGGCCCCGTGGTCAGCGGCGCGCTCCTCAACGGCTTCTGGTGGGGTTCCGTCTTCCTGATCAACGTCCCCGTGATGCTGCTCCTGCTGGTGTCGGCGCCGTTCCTGCTCCCCGAGTTCCGTGACGCCGCGGCCGGCAAGTTCGACCTGCTCAGCGCGGCGCTGTCGCTGGCCGTGGTGCTCCCGGTCATCTACGGCTTCAAGCGGATCGCCGTCGACGGCTTCTCCGTGCCCTACATCGCCGCCATCGTGGTCGGCCTGGCCCTCGCACCGGTGTTCCTGCGCCGCCAGCGCACCAGCAGCGACCCGATGGTCGACATCGAGCTGTTCCGCAACCGTGCCTTCGGCGCCTCGGTGACCGTCAACATGCTGGCCTGCTTCACCCTCGTCGGGTACTCGCTGTTCAGCACCCAGTACATGCAGTCGGTCCTCGGCATGAGCGCCCTCAAGTCGGCGCTGTGGACCATCCCCGGCACGCTCGCGGTCGGCGCCGTCGTACCCGTCGCCACCGTCCTCGTCCGCACCGTCAAGCCCGCCCACATCATCGGCACCGGCTTCGCCATCGCCACCGTCGCCCTGCTCATGCTCACCCAGGTCCCCGCCGAGGACGGCCTGGTCCTCATCCTGATCGGCATCATCGCGCTCGCCGTCGGCCTCACCCCGGTCCTCACCCTGGTCACCGAACTCGTCGTCGGCCAGGTACCGCCGGAGCGCGCCGGAACGGCCTCCGCCCTGCTCCAGACCGGCCAGGAACTCGGAGGCGCACTCGGTGTGGCCGTCCTCGGCAGCATCGGCGCCGCCGTCTACCGCAACAGTCCCGCGCTGGACGCCCCCGCCGGGGTGCCCGCCGACGCGCTGGACCCGGCCCGCGAGACCATCGGCGGCGCCCTCGCGACCGCCGGGAAGCTCTCCGGGGACGCCTCCGCCCACCTCGTCGACGCGGCCCGCGCCGCGTTCACCAGCGAGGTGCACGCCGCGTCCGTCGCAGGGGCGATCGTGATGGCCGGCGCGGCGGTGTTCGCCGTGATCGGGCTGCGCGCCGTCCAGAACGACAACGCGCGCGCCGCCGAACTCGCCTCCGCGAGCGCCGACGCCCACCAGGCGGGCACCGGCAGGGCCTGACCCCGCGTCCCGCCCCGAGCAGCCGCCCAGGATCCCGCCCCCGCGGTCCTGGGCGGCTTTTTCGCGCCCCCTTCCGCGATGTTCCCGTGAGCCGGACCCCGGCCGGACCCCGGACCAGGGACCCCCGCCGCACCCCGCCCGGACCCCCTGGTCCGGCGCCGCTATTAGGGGTCCGGCTGGGGGTCCCGTGGCCGAATCGGCTTCCTAGCATCGAACCGCGTTCGAGCACACGCTCCGAACTGCCAGGCACCAGGCTGGAGGAATATCCGCATGTCCCTGCTGGCAACCGATTCTGTCGGGACGGCACGGTTCCGCGCGTACGGGCCGCGGCAGCTCGACGAGATCGCGGACCGTCACGGCCTGCCCGCCGACATACGGGAGACCGTCCGGCTCGTGTCGATGGTGCTGCCCTTCCGGGTCAACGAGTACGTACTGAGGCAGCTCATCGACTGGGACCGGATCCCTGACGACCCCATGTTCCAACTGGTCTTCCCGCAGAAGGGAATGCTGACCGAGCAGAACGAGCGCGACCTCGCCCTGCTCAGCGCGGACCCCGCCTCGAAGGCCGCCCTGCGGACCCTGGTCCAGCAGATCCGCGGCCGCCTCAACCCGCACCCCTCCGGGCAGAAGGAGCTGAACGTCCCCACCCGGGACGGTGCCGAGATCCCCGGCCTCCAGCACAAGTACCGCGAGACGGTGCTCTACTTCCCGAGCCAGGGCCAGACCTGCCACTCGTACTGCACCTACTGCTTCCGCTGGGCCCAGTTCGTCGGTGACGCCGACCTGCGGTTCGCCGCACCCGACCCGAGCGGGCTGATCTCCTACCTGGGCGCCCACCCCGACGCCGGCGACGTCCTGGTGACCGGCGGCGACCCCATGGTGATGTCCACCGAACGGCTGCGCTCGCACCTGGAGCCGCTGCTGGCGGTCGACACCGTACGGACCATCCGCATCGGCACCAAGTCGGTGGCCTACTGGCCGCAGCGCTTCGTCACCGACCCGGACGCCGACGACGTGCTGCGCCTGTTCGAACGGGTCGCCGCCTCCGGGCGGAACCTCGCCGTCATGGCGCATTTCAGCCACCCCCGAGAGCTCAGCACCGACCTCGCCCGGCGGGCCGTCGCCCGCATCAAGTCCACCGGCGCGCTCGTCTACTGCCAGGCGCCGCTGATCGCCCGCGTCAACGACGACGCGGACGTCTGGAGCGAGATGTGGCGCGCCGAACTCGCCCTCGGCGCGGTCCCCTACTACATGTTCGTCGAGCGGGACACCGGGCCCTACGACTACTTCCGCGTCCCGCTCGCCCGGGCCGCCGAGATCTTCCGGGACGCCTACCGGACCCTGCCGGGCCTGGCCCGCACCGTCCGCGGCCCGGTGATGTCCGCGACGCCCGGCAAGGTGGCCGTGGACGGGGTCGTCGAGACGGCCGAGGGCCGTTTCCTCCAGCTGCACATGGTGCAGGCCCGCGAACCCGCCCTGGTCGGGCGGCCGTTCCTCGCGCACTACGACCCCGACGCCGCCTGGCTGGACGAGCTGCGCCTCGACCGCTCCGTCCCGGCCGACATCGCCCGCGCGATCGCCGGTCCCGCCTGGACGGCCGAACCCGAACTCTTCGGGACGCGTTCCGTCGCCCCGGTGGGGAGCCCCGCATGAACGACATGAGGATGTCGCCGAACCTGGCGCTGAACCAGCTCGTGGCCCAGCGCCGGGCGGCCGGCGAGTCGCTGGTCCACCTCGGTTTCGGCGAGTCGCGGCTGCCGCCGTTCCCCCCGCTGATGGAACGCCTCGCGGCGGGCGCGACCCGCAACGCCTACGGTCCGGTGGCCGGTTCACCCGAGGTGCGGGCCGCCGTCGCCGGCTACTTCGGCCGGCGGGGCATCCCCACCGGGCCCGACCAGATCGTGGTCGCGCCCGGCAGCAAGCCGCTGCTGATGGCCATCGGCCTCGTCGTCCCCGGGGACGTGATCCTGCCCCGGCCGGCCTGGAACACGTACGCCCCCCAGGCCCGGCTGGCCGGCAAGCACCCCATCGCCGTCGCGATCCCCGAGGAGTGCGGCGGGGTGCCCGACCCGGCCGCGCTGCGCGAGAGCATCACCGCGGCGCGCGTGCTGGGCCGCGACCCGCGCATCCTCGTCCTGACCCTGCCGGACAACCCGACCGGGACCCTCGCCCCGCCCGCGCTGATCCGTGAACTGTGCGCGATCGCCGAGGAAGAGGGCCTGCTGATCATCTCGGACGAGATCTACCGGGACGTCGTGCACGACCCGGAGACCGAGTTCCTCAGCCCCGCCGAAGTGGCGCCCGGCAGCACGGTCGTCGTCACCGGGCTCAGCAAGAGCCTGGCCCTGGGCGGCTGGCGCATCGGCGCGGCCCGCTTCCCCCGGGGACCGTGGGGCGAGTGGATCCGCTCCGGCGTGGTCTCGGTGGCGAGCGAGGTGTGGTCGACGCTGGCCGCCCCGATGCAGTCGGTGGCCGAGTACGCCTTCAACGAGCCCGAGGACATCCGCGAGCGGCTGCGCGCCAGCGCCCGGCTGCACGGGGCCGTCGCCCGCGAGGTCCACCGCATCACCGTCGCGGCAGGAGCCCGCTGCCGGCCGCCCACCGGGGCGTTCTACGTCTACCCCGACTTCGAACCGGTCCGCGCGGAACTGGGCAAGTACGAGGTGACGGACTCACCGACGCTGGCCCGCCGGATGCTGGACCTCGGCATCGTGGTACTCGCCGGACACCTCCTCGGCGACGAGGGGGAGGCGCTGCGATTCAAATGCGCCACCAGCATGCTGTACGGCGAAACCGTCGAAGAGCAGCAGCTCGCGCTCGACGCGCCCGATCCGCTGGCGCTGGCACACATCAGATCACTCCTCGAAAGGGTCGAGGACGGTTTCATGAGGCTGGTCCCCTGAAACCGTTGCGTCCCGCGCAAAGGGAAGGGCCCGACTCGGAGGTGATCCGGGCCGGGCCTGGCGGAAATCGAAAATGTCACGCGGCGGATTCGGTCTCGGTCATCAGGGTGCGCCACAGCACATCCGGACTGGCGAAATTCTCCAGTTTCAGGGCGTCGTCCAGGAAACGGACGTCATAAGCGCTTTCCAGTGCGGCGAGCAGTTCGACCGTGCCCATGGAGTCCAGGCCCAGGTCACGGAGTTGGGCGTCGCCGGTCAGCTTCTCGCCCGGCGAGAGGTACGGCAGGAACGGACGTACGACGGCCTCGAAAGCGCCGTCCCAGGTGTGATTCGCGAGTTCTGGCATACGGGAAATAATGCGGCTGCTTTCGGTGCGTGTCAATGCGCCCGGGAAATGTGCCCGGGAAATGCGTGCACAATGGCGCGGTGCGCTCTCCCGATTTTGTCCGACGAGAGCTTGCCGGTAATTCCGGCAAGGAGGAGCGGTAATGGAACCATTGGCGCGGACCGCGCTGCACGCTCGTTTCCTGCGCGGTCTGGAGAAATCGCCGCACGGCGTCGCGGTGCGGGTCGGGAAGGAGACCGTCGACTACACGACGGCCCACCGGCTGGCCCTGGCCTGGGCGGGCGCCCTGCTCGCCGCCCCGGGCGGTCCGCCGAAGGCCGTCGGCATCGTCGCCGGCCGCAGCGTGACCTCGTACGTGGCCGTCCTGGCGAGCCTGTACGCGGGGCTCCCCGCAGTGCCCCTGCTCGCCGACTTCCCGGCCGGGAAGATCGCCTCCATGCTCGCCGCCGCGGAGGTGTCCGCCCTGATCGTCGACACGGAGGGGGCGGCCCTGCTCGGCGCGGCATCCGGCCGGCTGCCCGCCGAACTGGCGGGCCTGGCCGGGCTCCCGGTCCTCGCGCCCCACCTGGACCCGGCCGGGGCCGGGGAGCTGTCGGACCTCGGGCTGCGGCCGGTGCCCACCGGCGCGGACACGGCGCTGGAGGCTCCCCGGTCCGCCGCCGCGCACGACGTGGCCTACGTCCTGTTCACCTCGGGGTCCACGGGCCGTCCCAAGGGCGTCCGGCTGACCCACGGCAACATGGCGCACTACTTCGCGCTGATGGACGCCTGGTACGACTTCACCGCGGCCGACGTCTTCTCCCAGGCCGCCAACCTGAACTGGGACTCGGCCGTCTCCGACCTGTGGTGCGCCTGGGCGGCCGGCGCGCCGCTGGTCTCGGTGTCCCCGCACGCCTACCGCGACCTGCCCGGCTTCGTGGCCGAGCACGGCATCACCGTATGGTTCTCCGCCCCCAGCGTGATCTCCCTGTCCCGGCGCACCGGACGCCTGGTGCCGGGCAGCATGCCCTCCCTGCGCTGGACGTTCTTCGGCGGCGAGGCGCTCCAGTTCCAGGACACCGACGCCTGGCAGCAGGCGGCGCCCCGCTCGGCGGTGGTCAACGTCTACGGGCCCACCGAGATGACCATCACCACCCACCGCCACCGCTGGGACCCCGAGGAGTCCACCCGGCTCGGCGTCAACGGCGTGGTCCCGCTCGGCCTGCTCCACGACGGCCACGCGGAACTCCTGCTCGACGAGCACGGCGAGCCCGTCGCCGATGAGGGCGAACTGTGGCTGTCGGGACCCCAGTTGTCCGCCGGGTACCTCGACCCGGAGGACGGCCGCGGCAAGTACCTCCAGCGCAACGGTGCCCGCTGGTACCGCACCGGCGACCGCGTACGCCGCCTGGCCGGCGGCGAACTGGTCTACCTGGGCCGCACGGACTCCCAGGTGCAGGTGCAGGGCTACCGCGTCGAACTGGCCGAGGTGGAGCACGCGCTGCGCGCCGGCACCCCCGTGTCCGGCGCCGTGGTGGTCGGCGTACCCGTCGCCAACAGCACCGAACTCGTCACCTTCTACCTCGGCGAGGAGCGCTCGCCCCAGGAGTTCCACCGGGACCTGGCCGGGCTGCTGCCCGCCCAGCTGATCCCGCGCCACTACCACCGGCTCACCGAGTTCCCCCTCAACACCAACAAGAAGACCGACCGGCTGGAGCTCACCGCACGGGCCGCCGCACTGCACGGCAAGCCCGTACCGGTCGGCTGACCCCGGGCGCGGCCGCGGGCACGGCCGGGAGACGGCCGGCCACCGCCGAACCCGTCACCGCCGAGCCCGTCTCCACCGCCCGTCGCCACCGAACCCTCACCACCGAACCCGTCACCACCCGGAAGAAGAAGTCACCATGCGCACAAGACCCTGGTCACGGCAGGGAGCGGTCCGCAGGTTCGTCCTGCTCGCCATCGCGGCGATGACCGCGACCCTCGTCACCACGCAGCCCACCAACGCCGCGTACCTCGCGGAGACATGGCCGACCGGCGGCCACGACATCCGCAACAGCCGGTCCAACCCGCAGGAAGACACCATCAACAAGTGGAACGTCGGCCGGCTCAAGGCCAAGTGGACGTTCACCACCCACGGCGACGTGTCCGCCACCCCCGCGGTGACCGGCGGCGCGGTCTACTTCCCCGACTGGGGCGGCTACCTGCACAAGGTGGACGCCAAGACGGGCAACCCCGTCTGGTCGCGCAAGGTGTCCGACTACACCGGTAACCCCAACTCGGTCTCCCGCACCAGCCCCACCGTGGTCGGCGGCCGGGTGTACATCGCGGACTGGGACAAGGCCGTCCTCATGTCGGTCGACGCGGCCACCGGAAACCTGGTGTGGAGCAAGCAGATCGACTCGCAGTACAAGTCGGTCCTGACCCAGTCGCCCGTCGTCCACAACGGCGTGATCTACCAGGGCGTCTCCTCCCGCGAGTCCGAGGGCGCCCTCGATCCCGCCTACCCCTGCTGCACCTTCCGCGGCAGCGTCAACGCCCTCGACGCCGCCACCGGGAACCTGCTGTGGCGCCAATACACGGTCCCCGACAACGGCGGCAAGACCGGCGGATACAGCGGCGTGGCCGTCTGGGGCACCCCGGCCCTGGACCCGTCGACCAACACGGTGTACTTCACCACCGGCAACAACTACACGGTGCCCCAGGCGGCCAGCGACTGCCAGAGCGCCGGCGGCACCCCCGGCCAGTGCCTGGCGCCCGACGACTACGTCGACTCGGTGCTCGCACTGGACATGACCACCGGCCGCATCAAGTGGCACACCGGCTCCGGCCGCTTCGACGCCTGGAACACCGGCTGCATCCCCGGCTTCCCGCCCAACAACTGCCCGCCCAACCCGGGCAACGACTACGACTTCGGCGACGGCGCCCACCTGTTCACGATCAAGGCGGCCGACGGCCACGCCCGCAAGGTGATCGGCGCGGGGGAGAAGAGCGGGGAGTACTGGCTCCTCGACGCCACCACCGGAGACGTGGTCTGGAGCGCGGCGGCCGGCCCCGGCGGCCACATCGGCGGCATCGAGTGGGGCACCGCCAACGACGAGCGCCGGATCTACCTCGCCGAGGCCAACTTCTTCCGCATGCCGTACACCCTGGCCGGCGGCGCCTCCACCACCCGCAGCTCCTTCGCGGCGCTCGACCCGCAGACGGGCCGGATCCTGTGGCAGGTCGCCGACAAGACCGACGGCTACGCCTGGGGCGCCCTGACCGCCGCGAACGGTGTCGTCTTCGGCGGCTCCACCAGCGGTGCGATGTACGCACTGGACGCGGCGACCGGCAAGTACCTGTGGGAGTTCGACGCGCCGTACTCCTCCAACGCGGGCCCGGCCGTCGTCGACGGCACCGTCTACTGGGGCAACGGCTACGCCCGGTTCAGCCAGGGCGCCGGCACCACGGGCAGCCTGACCTCCGGCACCTTCTACGCCTTCACCGTGGACGGCAAGTAACGGTCGCGGTGTGAGGGAACGCCGAAGGGGGCCGGTGCCGACGGGCACCGGCCCCCTTCGGGCGCGCAGGCGTCAGGCGGCAGCCGCCACCGGCATCCGGCGCGGCGCCGGGCGCATCGCGGAGCGGGGCGTCATCGGCACCACCTCGAAGGCGCGCGTGGTGCAGGCCACCCGGGTGAACAGCCCGTCCTGCCCGGACACGTACAGCCGGCCGACCCCCGCCCGGGCCAGGGTGTCCACCACGTCGGGCCAGCGCACCGTCCGTACGAAGCCGTCCAGCAGCATGCCGCGCACGCCCTCGCCGGTGGTCACCACCCGGCCGTCCTGGTCGGCGACCACCGGCAGCCGGGGCTCGGACCAGGTCATCGCGTCGAAGACCTCCGCGTCCACCCGGTCCCGCAGCCCGCCGAAGAGGTACGAGTGCATGGGCGGCTTCATCGTGTACATCGGCATCCCGCCCAGCGAGCGGATCCGCCGCTGGAGCCAGTCCAGTACGGACTCGTGGACCGTCAGCATCGTGAAGTCGTGGTCGACGACGCAGGAGACGTCGCTCCACTCGCCCCGCTCGTCGAGTTCCCGCCGCAGCAGCTCCACCTTCTCCTGCGGCACCCGCGCGATGGACTGGGTCACCAGGGCCGGGTGCTCGCGTGCGAAGTACTCGTCCATCACGGTCGCCAGCCGTGCCGTCATCCGTACCGCGTCGGGGAATTCGAGGACCCCGCAGTGCACGGCGGCGGCCCGCGCGCCGAAGCTGGGACCCGTGACGAAGGCAGGGGTGACGTCCAGCCGGTCCGCCGCCCAGCGCGCCAGCGCCAGGCAGTTCACGACGAACGAGATCTGCCCGTACAGGGAATAGTCGCCCTCCGTCTGCTGGTAGCGGTCGGCCAGCCGGTAGCCGAGCACCTCGTCCGCGATCGCGTACAGCTCGCGCGCGTACGGGTTGACCAGCATGAACTTCGCGACCTCGGAGAAGGCGGTCGGCTGCATCCCGGGGAAGACGAGCGCCGACGGCTGCGTGGCCCCGGCGTCGGCACTGGTGTCGGTGTTGGTGTTCATGCCCCGAGCCTCCTGCCCGCCCCCAGGCTCCGCGCACCCCTGCCACCCCCTGAGTGCGACGCGCGCAAGCGCCCCTTAAGGACGTACGGGGACCATCGGCGCGAAGACGAGGTCCGCCACTCCACGGGGGCCCGCAGACGCGAGGGGATGCCGCGGATGTCAGAGTCACGCTTCGCCACCTTCACCGAACTGCTCCGCGCGCGGGCGGCGGAACTCGCCGACGAGGATGTGCACATCTTCCTCCGCGACACCGCAGGCGGAACGGTGGCCGAACACCTCACCTACGGGGAGCTGGACCGGGAGGCGAGACGGATCGCCGCCTGCCTCCAGGAATACGGGGTGGGCGAGCAGCCCGTCCTGCTCGCCTACTCCTCGACCGTCGAGTTCCTCAAGGCCTTCGCCGGCTGCCTCTACGCGGGCGCCGTCGCCGTTCCCGTTCCGCTGCCCGGCGAGGCCGGCCGCGACAAGCGGCTGAACCGCACCACCGCCGTCCTCCAGGACACCGGCGCGAAGGTCGTCCTCACCGAGACGGCCGCCGCCCCCGAGGTCGCCCTCTGGCTCGCCCGCAACTCCCGCCCCGACGCGGCCTGCGTGGTCAGCGACGTCCCCGGGATCGGCGACGCCGACGCCTGGCGGCCCGTCACCGTACGCCAGGACGACTACGCCTTCCTCCAGTACACCTCCGGGTCCGTCTCCGAACCGCGCGGCGTGACCGTCACCCACCGCAACCTGCTCGCCAACCAGGCCGCGCTGCAGAAGCTGCTCCACACCACCCGCGAGGACCGCTTCGGCAGCTGGCTGCCGTACTTCCACGACATGGGCCTCGTCGCGCACCTCCTGCACCCCGTCTGGCTGGGCACGCACAGCGTGCAGGTGACCCCGCTGTCCTTCGTCAAGCGGCCCCTGCGCTGGCTCCAGGCCATCGACGAGTACGGCGTCACCGTCGGCGGCGGCCCCAACTTCTGCTACGACCTGTGCGTGCGCCGCGTCAAGGACGAACAGGTCGCCGCCCTCGACCTGTCCCGCTGGCGCCTCGCCCTCAACGGCGCCGAACCCGTCCGCCCCGAGAGCCTCGACGAGTTCGCCGCCCGCTTCGCCCCCGCCGGTTTCCGGCCCGAGGCGCTGCGGCCCTGCTACGGACTGGCCGAGGCGACCCTCGTCGTCTCCGGCGGCACCCCCGGCACCCCCCACGTGCGCAAGGACTTCGACAAGAGCGCCCTGGAACGCGACCGGGCCGCCGGCGCGGGCGCCGAGGAGCGGGTGCAGACGCTGGTCGGCTGCGGCAAGCCGGTCGACATCGAGGTGCGCATCGTGGACCCGCTGACCCACCACGAGCTGCCGCCCGGCGCCGTCGGCGAGATCTGGCTGCGCGGATACAGCGTGGCCCGCGGCTACTGGAAGCGGCCCACCGAGACCATCCGGACCTTCCGCGCCAGCCTCAACGACGAGGAGAGCGGCTTCCTGCGCACCGGCGACCTCGGGATGTTCGACGACGGCGAGCTGTACGTCACCGGACGCCTCAAGGAAGTCATCATCATCAACGGCCGCAACGTCTACCCGCAGGACATCGAGTGGGCGGCCCGGACCGTCAGCCCGGCCCTGACCTTCGGTGTGGGCGCCGCGTTCTCCGTGGACGCCGGCCGCGAACACCTCGTCCTCATCCAGGAGGTGCGGGGCGCCGGCTCCGCGGAGCTGAGGACCGTCGCGCAGAAGATCCAGGCGCTGATCGGCAAGGAGTTCGAGATCCCGGCCGGCAACGTGCTGCTGGTCCGGCCCGGCGCCGTACGCCGCACCAGCAGCGGCAAGGTGCAGCGCACCCTGATGCGCACCCTGTTCCTCGACGGCGTGGTGCGCGGCGAGTACGAGGTCCTCACCCCGGACGTACGGGCCCTGGCCCGCGCCGACGACGTGCTGTTCGGCGAAGACCTGCTGCGGCCGGAAGGAGCCGACGGAGGCCGGCGTTGGTGACGTCGCTGCTCGGCGACCCGGCCGTGGCGCAGGGCCGCGACGCCCACCACCGGGAGAGTGCGGTGCGCGAGCGCGTCGCCCGGCTGGAGGCACTGTTCGGCGACCCCTCGGACCCGGCCAACCCCGTCGGCTACACCGCGCTGCTGGAAGCGGACCGGGCCGCCGTGCCCTTCGCCGCCGGCGAGGCGCTGCTCGACGACTTCCGGATCACCGACGAGTACGTGCCGCGCGCCCTGGGCGGACGCCTCGACGGCATGGACACCCTGGTGAGGATCATGCGCCCGGTGCTCCGCCGGGACGTGGGCCTGGCCATGGGACACGGCATGACCACCTTCATGGCGGCCTCCGACGTGTGGGCCGCCGGGAGCTCCCGCCAGCGCCACCGGCTCGCCGCACTGCTGCGCGGCGGCGGCAAGGCGGCCATCGCCCAGCACGAGACCGCCCACAGCAACGACTACGTCCGCAGCCAGGTCACCGCGCGCCGCGGCCCGCGCGGCTACCTGATCAGCGGCGGCAAGCCGATGGTCAACAACCTGGAACGGGCCGGCGCCCTGGTCCTGTTCTGCCGGACCGACCCGGCGCCCGGCAGCCGCAGCCACTCGGTGCTGCTGCTGGACCCCGAGCAGCTGACCGACGCCCGTACGGCGGTCGCCGCCCGGCGCACCCACGTCGGGCTGCGCGGCTGCCGCTGGGCCGGTGTCGAGTTCGACGACTGTCCGGTGCCCGAGTCCGCCCTGCTGGGGCCCGAGGGCAGCGGCATCGAGACCGCCCTGCGGTCCTTCCAGATCAGCCGTACGGTGATCTCCGCGACCGCCGTCGCGGCGCTCGACACCAGCCTGCGCACCGCCGTCCGCTTCGACCGGGAGAACTCCGGCGGCTGGCAGGGCCGCGGAATCGACGGCCGGACCGGCGCCGCGCTGACCAACGCGTTCGTCAACCTGCTGCTGTACGACAGCCTCGCCGTCGTCGCCACCCGCGCCCTGCACCTGCTGCCCGCCGAGACCAGCGTCTACTCGGCGGCGCTCAAGTACCTGCTGCCGCGGGTGCTCACCGAGACCATGTACGACCTGTCGATCGTCCTCGGCTCCGGGTTCTACACCCGCGAGGGCACCCTCGGGATCTTCCAGAAGCACGTCCGGGACGTGCCCGTGCTCAGCCTCGGCCACGCCGGTACCGTCGCGTGCCAGGCCACCGTCATCCCCCAGATGCCGCGCCTGGCCCGCAGCTCGTGGTTCATCGAGGACGAGGCGCCGGCCGGGTTGTTCAGGCTGCGCGGCGACCTGCCGCCGCTGCGCACCGACCGGCTGAGCCTGGCCTGCGGGCGGGACTCCCTCACCGCGTCGATGCTGGTGGTCGCCGCGGGCGTCGAAGGCAGCGGTCCCGTCGAACGCGCCCTGCGCACCCTGGCCGGGCAGCTCGTCGAGGAACTGCGCGACGTCCGCCGGCGGGTGCTGCGGCTGGAGGCCGCCGGGTCCGCGTCCACGGCGCAGCCCGCGCGGTTCGCCCTCATGGACCGCTACGCGCTGCTCCTGGCGGCGGCCGCCGTACTCGGGCTGTGGGACCAGGCCCGCTACGGACCCGACCCGTTCCTCGCCGACCCGTGCTGGGCCGCCGCCGCGCTGCACCGCATCGCCCGGCGGCTGGGGACCCGGGTCGCGGACTTGCCGCCGGAGTGCGAGACGCGGATCCGGCACGAGGTCCAGCTCCGGTTCAGCACCCAGATCAGCTACGACCTCTACTCCACCCCGATCCCCGGTTGACGCCCCCCGGGCGACCCCGGCGGCCGCACGCCCCGTACGCATCGAAGGAGACCACGATGACCGTTCCCAGCGCCCTGACCGGCACACACCCCACCACCACGGGCGGCGGGGTCCTGCCGCACGAGTGGCTGATGGACCGGCTTTCGCTGTACTTGCGCCGCGCGCCCGAGAGCATCGACCCGGGCGTGCCGCTCGCCGAGTACGGAATGGACTCCGTGGCGGCGCTCAGCCTCTGCGGCGACCTGGAGGACGAGTTCGGCCTGGAGGTCGAACCCACCCTGCTGTGGGACCACCCGACCGTGACCGCACTGGTCCGGCACCTGGAGCAGGTCCTCCCGGTGCCCGCCCCGGCCACCGAAGACGCCCCGTCCGCCACCCTGGCGCCCGCGCGGGACCAGCGCTGATGGGGGACATCGCCCTCGTCGGTATCGACTGCACGTTCCCCGGGGCGGCGGGCGTGCAGGCGTACTGGGACCTGCTGGTGCGCGGCGGGAGCGGTATCGGCCCGGTCCCCGCGCAGCGCTGGGAGGACCGGGAGTTCCCCGCTGTCTGCGGCAGCGGCGGCTTCATCGACGACGCCGATGTCTTCGACAGCGACTTCTTCTCCGTCGCCCCGCGCGAAGCCGCCGCCATGGATCCCCACCACCGGCTGCTGCTGCCCTGCGCCTGGCGTGCGCTGGAGGACTCCGGCCGCGCGCCCGGCGAACTCTCCGGCACCGAGACCGGGGTGTTCGTCGGAGTGATGGGCGGCGAGTGGGGCCGGCTCACCATGAGCGACCTCGCCCGGGTGACCCCGCTGCTCGGCGCGGGCAGCAGCGCCGGGATGGCGGCCAACCGGATCTCGTACCACTTCAACTTCACCGGGCCGAGCCTCGCCGTCGACACCGCCTGCTCGTCCTCGCTCGTCGCCGTCCACCTCGCGGCCTCCTCGCTGCTCACCGGGGAATGCGACACCGCCCTCGCCGGCGGGGTCAACATCGTCCTGTCGCCCTCACTGGGCCTGGTGTACGAACAGCTCGGCCTCGCCGCCTCCGACGGGCGCTGCAAACCGTTCAGCGCGGACGCCGACGGCATCGGCCGCGGCGACGGCGTCGGCCTCGTGGTGCTGCGCCGGCTGGACGACGCGCTCGCGGACGGCCAACGGGTCTACGCGGTGCTGCGGGGCAGCGCCGTCAACCAGGACGGCCGCAGCAACGGGGTCATCGCCCCCAACCGCTGGTCGCAGGAGCGGGTACTGAACTCCGCGTACCGGCGGGCCGGCACGACCCCCGAGCACATCGCGTTCGTCGAGGCCCACGGCACCGGAACCGTCCTGGGCGACGCCATCGAGTGCGCGGCGCTCGGCGCGGTGCACGGCGCCGTGCGCGAGACGCCGTGCGCGATCGGCTCCGTCAAGGGCAACCTCGGCCACACCGAAGGCGCCGCGGGCATCGCCGGCCTGATCAAGACGGCGCTGGCCCTGCACCACCGCATCGTGCCCGCCAGCCTCCACGCCGGCCGGGAGAACCCCCGGCTGCGGCTCGCCGAACGCGGCCTGCGACTGCTCAAGTCGCCGATGCGGCTGCCGCGCGGGGAGAGCCTCGCCGGAGTCAGCAGCTTCGGCATGGGCGGTACGAACGCCCACGCCGTCCTGGCCACCGCACCCCGCACCCCCCGCCCCGGCGCGCCCCGCACCCGCCCCACCGGGGCCCGGGCGGCGCGGGGCGCCGTGGGGGTCTTCACCCTCAGCGCCGACACCCCCGAGGCGCTGCGCCGCAACCTCGCCGCGCAGGCCGAGGCGGTGGCCCGGCGCCCGCGCGGCGCGGCGGCCGCCCTGTGCTGGAGCAGCAACCGGATCAAGACCGGGTTGCCGTACCGCTTCGCCGCCACCGTGCGCGACAGCGACGAGCTGGCGGACGCGCTCCGCGAGGCGGCCGGGCGCCCCGACACGGCCGGAGCCGCCCGCCCCTGGGGCAGACCGGTGGTGGCCTTCCTCTTCACCGGGCAGGGCACCGAGTACCCCGGCATGACGGCCGGGCTCCACCGCGAGTCCCCCGCCTACCGCCGCCACCTCGGGGAGGCCGACGAAGCCCTCGCCGGCCACCTGGGGACCTCGGTGCGCGAGCTGATCCTCAGCGGTGACGAGCGGGTGCACCGGCCGGAGTTCGCCCAGCCCGCGCTGTTCGCCGTCGGCTACGCCCTCGCCCGCACCCTCACCTCGCTCGGTGTCACCCCCGCCGCCGTGCTCGGCCACAGCCTCGGGGAGTACGCGGCCGCGGTCACCGCGGGCGCGCTCGAACTCGGCGAAGCCGCCCGGCTGGTGGTCCGGCGGGGCGCCCTGATGAGCGAACTGCCCCGGGGCGGCGGTATGACCGCCGTCGTCGCCGGCCCCGGCGAACTGGCGGAGGTCCTCGCCCGGGAGCCCGCAGTGGTGGCCGCCGCGCTCAACGGCCCCACCGACACGGTGCTGTCCGGCCCGCTCGACGCCCTGGCCCGCATCGCCAAGGAGCTCGGCCTCCGCGGCGTCAAGACCACATCGCTGCCCGTCGCCCACGCCTTCCACTCACCCCTGCTCGGCCCGGCCGCGGCGGACCTGCGGACGATGCCGGTGCGCTGCGCGGCTCCCGTGCTGCCGCTGGCCTCGACCCGGTACGGCCGGATGCTGCGCCACGAACCCATGGACGCCGACTACTGGGCGGACCAGATCGAGGAGCCCGTGCTCATGGACACCGCGCTGGGAGCGCTCGTCTCGGACATCGCCCCGACCCACCTGATCGAGATCGGGCCGCGCAGCCAACTGCTGGAGATCGCCGGCCGGGGCGGGCGCGCCACCGGGGCGGAGTTCCTGCATCCGGCCCCCGGCGGGGCCGCGACCGGCCGCGAGCTCGCCGAGACGGTCGCCGCCCTCCACCGGTGCGGGCTGGACCCGCGGTGGGAGGAGCTGTACGAGCCCGAACACCGCGTGGTGGAAGCCCTCGCCCCGTACGTGTTCTCCGCCGCCCACCGCTACTGGGACCGGCAGGCCCCGGCCCCGGCTCCCGCGCCCGAGCCGGTGGCCGCGCCGGTGCCCCCGCCGGCCGCGGCACCCGACCGCGACGACGACCCGGTCCTCCTGGCCGTCGTCGCGGCCGTCAGCGAGGTGGGCGGCTACCCCAGGGAACGCGTCGTACGCGAAGCCCGCTTCCACGAGGACCTCGGCTTCGACTCGGTGATGATCATGCAGCTCAAGAACCGGGTCGAGGCCCGGCTGCCCCGGGCCGGCGAAGTCTCCGTCCAGCAGATGCTGCCCGCGCTGCGCTCGGTCGGCTCGCTCGCCGCGTTCCTCGGCGACGTCATCATGGCGAGGTCGGCATGAGCGCGACGGCCGCCGAGCGCGGCACCGTCTACCTCGCCGCGACCGGCACCGCGCTGCCCGGGGCCCCCGTGGACAACACCGCCCTGGCCGCCCTGCTGGGAGTCGGCGAGGAGTGGATCGACCTCTTCGTCGGCACCAAGACCCGCCACTTCGGCTGGGACCCGGCCACCGGGGAGGTCCGCGGCACCCTCGCCGACCTGTGCGCCGAAGCCGCCGCACAGGCCGTCGACGGCAGCGGACTCGGCCCCGCCGACATCGAGTTCCTGATCCTCGCGACCGCCACCCCCGACACCCTCCTGCCCACCACCGCCAGTGAGGTCGCCGACCGGCTGGGCCTCGGCCACCTGCCGGTCTTCCAGATCCAGGCGGGCTGCTCCGGTGCGATCCAGGCCCTCGACCTCGGCCGTACCCTCGTCCGTGGCGGACGCCGGGCCGGCCTGGTCGTCGGCGGGGACGTCACCCACCGGTTCCTGTCGGCCACCCCCGATGCGGCCCGGATGCCGCGCGAGGAACTGGTCAACTACGTCCTGTTCGGGGACGGGGCGGGCGCCGCGGTCCTCACGGACGAACCCGAGGGCGAGCGCGTCGCCGTACGGGCCGTGCTCAACTCCTGGACCGGACAGGGGCGTGCGCCCGGTCAGCTGCTGGACTGGTACGGCACCACCGACCGCCACTCCGGGCGGCGGATGCTCGCCGAGGACTACAAGGCGATCGAGGAACACGTGCCGACGATCACCGCCGAGATCCTCTGGGAGCTCCTCGGAGGCCTCGGCTGGAACCTCGACGACATCGGCTTCCTGCTGCCGCCCCAGCTGTCCGGGCGGATGACCGCCAGGATCGTGGAACGGCTGCCGGCCACCTCCGCCCGGGAGGTCTCCTGCGTCTCCGAGACCGGCAACACGGGCAACGCCCTGCCGTTCCACCAACTGGACCGGCTGCTCCCGCAGTTCACCACGGGGACGCGGGCGCTCGCCCTGTGCGTGGAATCCAGCCGGTGGTTCCGCGCCGGGCTCGCCCTGGAGAAGGTGTGAGGCACCGATGACCAACGCACTGGACCGCCTGCGCGAACTGCACGCGCGGGGACTCGTGGAGAAGGCCTACGACCAGGTGCCGGCGCTCCTCGCGCAGGACACCGACCAGAGCGGCACCGGCGGCCTGCACGGCACCGGCGGCTCCCACGGCACCGGCGCCGCGGCGGACCCGGCGAAGGCCGGCCGCCTGCTCGCCCGGGTCGACCCCGACGCCGTACTGGCACACCACCCGCACACCCCCGTCGTCACGGTGGCCGTCACCGGCCAGTCCACGGTCGGCCACGTCATCGACCCGCTCACGGGCGAACTGGCGCGCCACGGCATGCTGCTGCGGCCGGTGGTGGGGGAGTACGGCACGTACCTGCGCGACCTCACCGACCCCCGCAGCCCGCTGCGCACCCCCGCCCCCGACCTCACCCTGTGCCTGCTCGACGCCGAGACCCTGTTCGCGCAGGTCCCGGCGGTGTGGCGGCCCGAGGACGTGGAGGCGGCCGGCGAGGAGGTGCTGTCCCGGTGCGCCGCACTCGCCGACGCCGTCCCCGGCACGCTCGTGCTCAACACGCTCCCGCTGCCCCGCTCCTCCAGCCGGCAGCTGGTGGACCACCGCTCCCGGGCCCGGCTCGGCGCGGTCTGGCGGGAGTTCAACGCCCGGCTGCTGCGCCTGACCGAGTCCGCCGCCCGGCTCGTGGTGATCGACCTCGAACCCCTCGTGGGCGACGGCGGCCCCGTCACCGACCCCCGCCTGGAGCGCTACGGCAAGGTGCGGCTCGGCGCGGGACTCCTCGCCGCGTACGCCCGCGAGGTCGCCCACCTGGCGCGCGCCGTCCGCGGGCCCGTCCGCAAGTGCCTGGTGCTCGACCTCGACCACACCCTGTGGGACGGAGTGCTCGGCGAGGACGGGCCCGACGGCATCGCCGCCGCCGGCACCCTGCGCGGCGAAGCCTTCGGGGCCTTCCAGAGGTGCGTGCGCCAACTCGCCTCCCAGGGCGTGCTGCTCGCCGTCAGCAGCAAGAACGACGAGGAACCGGTCCTGGAGACCCTGCGCACCCACCCGGACATGACGCTGCGCGAGCAGGACTTCGTCCGGATCAACGCCAACTGGCAGCCCAAGGACGGCAACCTCCTCGACATCGCACGAGCGCTGGACCTCGGCCCCGACGCGCTCGTCTTCGCCGACGACTCACCGGCCGAACGGGCCCGCGTACGCCAGGGCGCGCCCGGGGTGGCCGTCGTGCCCCTCGACGACGAACCGGCGCTGCACGTGACCCGGCTGCTCGCCGACGGCTGGTTCGACACCCTGCGGCTCACCGACGAGGACCGGGCCCGGACCGGCGAGTACCACCGCCAACGCGAGCGCCGGGCGCTGCTCCACGCCGGCACCTCCCACGAGGAGTTCCTGCGGGCGCTGGAGGTCGCCCTCGACCTCGGGCCGCCCCGCGCCCACGAGTACGCACGCCTGTCCCAGCTGAGCCTGCGCACCAACCAGTTCAACCTCACCGGCGGCGGCCACCTCGAGCCGGAGCTGGTGGCGCTGGCCGCCGACCCGGCCAGGCTGCTGCTCGCCGCCCGCACCGCGGACCGGTTCGGGGCCAACGGCCTCGTCGCGGCCGTGCTCGGCACCTTCGGGGCGGGGACGCTGCGGCTGGACGGCATGTGGCTCAGCTGCCGCGTGCTCGGCCGCGACATCGAACGGGCCGTCCTGGCGGTGCTGCTGGCCCACGCCCGCGATCTCGGGCTGTCCGCCGTGACCGCCCGCTACGTACCCACCGCACGCAACCACCGCGTCCGCGACTTCTACCCCTCCTGCGGGTTCACGGAGCGGGCTGCTCCAGCAGGGCGCGAGGACATTTCGGTGGAGTTCCACCATGATCTGACGCGGGTGCCGGACGTCCCCGGGCACGTGCGCGTCACCGCGACCCTGGGGAGAAGGCCGGCGGATGAGTCTCGATAACGTCGACGTGTTCCTCCGGACGGTCCGCGACGACCTCGGCCTGGACCTCCCCGGCCCGGCGGGCGCCGACACCGCACTGGTGGACCTGCCCGGCTGGGATTCCCTCAACCTGCTCCGGCTGGTGGCGCTCCTCGAGGAGTCGGGCCACCGCGTCCCGGTGCACCGCCTGATGGAGGCGCGCAGCCTGCGCGACATCCACACCCTCGTGAAGGAGTACCGCTGATGACCGCCCCGGGCAGTCCCACGCTCGGCCCCCCGCTCGGCGAGCCCGTGGCGGTCGCTCCCGGGGGCACGTCATGGGACCGGGTCCGGGAGGACCTCGCCACCCACGGAACCGCCCTGATCTACGCGTGGCTCAGGGACCTGGAACCGGGCCTGCCGTCCGGCGACGGGCTGCGCGAGCTGCTCGGCCGCGACTGGACGCGCTTCCTGGACCTGACGCACGCCGATGTCCGCAACCGCTACATCGCCTCCCGGATGCTCCTCAAGCACGCGGCGGGAGCGGTGCTCGCCAGTGATCCCGCCGACCTGGAACTGGCGTACGGGCCGACCGGCCGCCCGTACCTGCGCGGCTGCGACCAGATCGACATCAGCCTCAGCCACACCGAGGACCTGCTGCTCGTCGGCCTGACGACCTGCGGCCTGATCGGCGTCGACGCGGAACGGGCCGACCGGGAGATGTACAGCGGCGGACTCGGCCGCCACATCTGCACGCCCTACGAGTCGGTGCTGCTGTCGGGCATGCCGGAAGCGGAACGCAACGGCGCGCTGGTGCGGCTGTGGACCCTCAAGGAGGCGTACAGCAAGGCCATCGGGCAGGGAATGCAGTTCCGGTTCACCGAGTTCGGCTTCGGCCCGGACGGCAGGCCGGTACGCGTCCAGCGGCCGGACGGCACGGCGGGCACCGGGGACGAGTGGATCTTCCGTACCTTCCCGCTCGACGGCGGCTACGTCGTCAGCGCCGCCGTGTACGACGCGGGCTTCGGCCGGCTCCAGGACGCCCACGTGACGACGATGCTCGACCAGGACTGCGTGGACGCCATCACGGAGGCGCTCGACGGGGACACGGGCTGGTGACCGGTCCGGCCGGGGCGCGTCCCGCCCCGGCGCGCGCACGATCAGCCGGGCGAGGGGGCCGAATCGCCGGAGAGCATCTCCTGGCGGGCCGCGTTGTAGCCGGCCTGGAAGCGGCTCGTCGCCTCCAGTTCCTCGGTGATGTCGGCGATGTGGCGCCGGCAGGTGCGTACCGACATGCCGAGCCGGCGGGCGACCATCTCGTCCTTGTACCCCTTCGCCATCAGCCGGATGATCGACCACCTCAGCTCGTCGGAGGAGGCGGTGGACCGCTGGGACTCCACCACGTAGACCGACGCGCCGTCCCAGAGGTACTCGAAGACGGAGCACAGGAACGCCACGAGCGTCGGCTCGCGGACGATCGCCGCGCCCGGAGCGCAGCCCACGGAGGAACGTTCAGGCAGGAAGGCGACCTCCCGGTCGTAGATGATCAGCCGGTCGATCACTTCGTCGGCGGTACGGATCTCGGCGCCATGCCGGGTCACGTCGCGGACGTAGGAGCGGGTGGGCAGGTCGTTGCGGGCCGTGTGCTGGTAGATCGTGCGGATCTGCACCCCGCGGGCCAGGGTGGACAGGGCCGACTCCCGGGCCTGGTCGAGGAGATCGGCCGGCCGCGCGCCACCTGGCTGCACCGTGAGCAGCTCGCTCTTGCAGTTCTGGCTCAGGTGGTCGAGCATCGCCTGGATCCGCGAGACGTCCGTGATGATGTCGAAGGCCTCGAGCCGGTTGCGCAGCCTGCGGCCCTCGAAGTAGAGGGGGGTCAGCGACAGGAGCTTGGCGCGTACGTCGGTGACCGCCTGCTGGAGGTCGCGGATCTGTCGCTCGGCGGGCGCCACCAGGGAAGCGGCGGCCACGTCGGGAGTGACGGGGGTGAGTTCGGCGGGGTTCCCCGGCATCGACTGCAGCAGGCGCACGCCGCGCAGTACGCGCTCGACCCGGTCGATCTCCTCGGGCGTCAGGGACAACTGCTCGGCGACCTGTTCGCGTACGAAGCGGCCGGACTCGACGGCCAGCCCGTACGCGGTGGCGCTGACGTCGTCCAGCTCTGCGAAGCCTGAATCCGGTCCCTCCCCTGTGAACATCTCAGCCCCCACTGATCGATGTAATTGCTGCCACGTAACTTTACGCCAGCGTCGGCCCCTTGGCGGGAATGATCGATGTCGAGCACTCTATTCGCATCACCCGGGGTCACCAAAGCCGGAAAATTCGGACAGGTGCGGGTGCTCGGAACCTGATCTTCAACTGGGGGAAGGCGTGAGGGTAATTTCGGGCAAATTCTCTGCCATGTGCTTGACCGTACTCGCGGGTATAGTCCTGGCCGTCATGGGGGCGCAGTTCATGTCCGGGTCCGTCGTGGTGAACGCGTTAAACCTGTCGGTCACGATCGCGGGGAACAGCGGTATCACCGGCGCCCCGCAGGTACCCGAGGACGACCGCTGGGGTTAACCCCGCACCGCCGCCGGCGACCCTCGTCAGCAAGCGCTCCCCGCAGGGCAGAAGCGGGGGGCGCTTCGTCGTTGCGGGGCGCCCGCGGCGAGGGGCCGGGCGCCCGAAGCGAGGGGCCGTGAGGCCGCGGCGACGGGCCTGGCGGCAGGTACGGCGATCGCGCTGAGCAGCACGCCGTCCACCGCGGACCAGCGGCCGCTGAACGCGTGCGGCCCGGCCGTCGAGAGGGTCGCGGGGTCCGGCAGCAGCCGCGCCCGGAACGTCTCCTGGGCGGCGTCGATGCTCACCAGGGCGTCGGTGAAGTCCAGTTCCTGTCCCGTCAGCGGGAACCACGTCTTGTAGACGGCCTCCTTGATGCTGAACAACAGCCGGTCCCAGGAGATCTCCGGGACGGCCCGCGCCAGCTCCCGGGTCCAGCGCAGTTCCCGGGGCAGCGCGATCGACTCCAGCACCCCGGCGGGCAGGGCGGTGTTCGTCTCCGCGTCGATGCCCACGGCCGCGAACTGCGCCGAGCGGGCGAGGGCCACCCCGCGGAACCCCGCGCAGTGGGTCATGGACCCGACGACCGAGGGCGCCCACTGCGGGGCACCGCGCCGGCCCGGCACCACCGGAGCCGCCGGCAGCCCGAGGGAGTCCATCGCCCGGCGGGCGCACCAGCGGACGGTGGCGAACTCCAGCCGCCGCTTAGGTACGGCGTTGCGGATCAGGTTCTCCTCCTCCGGGTAGAGGAAGACTTCGGCCGGGTCGGCGGTGGCCTCGGCGGTGGCGACGCCCGCCGGCAGGAGCTTCGTGAGCACGGCATTCCCTCTGGTCGCGGTATCGGTGCCCGGCCGGGGTCGGCCTGACGACTCCACGCTCTCGCCACCGCGCCGCCGGGGCCAGGAACAGGTGCCGCGCCCGGGCCGATCGGGCCCGGGAAGGCCGCCCGGCCGCCAGTCCACTGCCATTCGCGGGCCCGTGCGGGCGCCCCCTGCCCCGACGCTGGCACGCCGCGGGGCGGCATTGCCATGCGCCTGCCATAGCCCGGCGCGGAACCCCGGGCGGCAATTCAGGGGCCGGGCAGGGGTGTCCGGTGCGCCGCAGCCCGTCCAAACTCACGGAATGCCGCACGGAAACCTCATGGGCATCAGCGACCTCCATGTCGCATTCCCGGAGAACCGCAGGATCGTCGAGGAGCTGTATCCCGAGAGCCCCGCCGATTGGCTCGTCATCGCCGGCGACGTCGGAGAGTCACCCGAAGACCTACGGTGGGTGCTCCAACTGCTCACCAGGCGATACGCCACGGTGATCTGGGCACCGGGGAATCACGACCTGTGGACGCTGCGCGACGACCCCGAGGGCCCCCGCGGCGAGGCGCGCTACCGGCTGCTCGTCGACATCTGCCGCTCGTTCGGCGTGCACACGCCCGAGGACCCCTACCCCGTCTGGTCCGGCCCCGGCGGCCCCCTCGTCGTGGCGCCCCTGTTCCTGCTGTACGACTACTCCTTCCGCACCCCCTCGGCGGCCACCAAGGAGCAGGCCCTCGAAGAGGCCTACGCGGCGGGGGTGGTGTGCAGCGACGAGTTCCTCCTGCACCCGGACCCCTACCCGTCCCGCGAGGCCTGGTGCCGGGCCCGGGTCTCCCACACCGAACGACGGCTCGCCGCCTGCGATCCCGAGCTGCGCACGGTGCTCGTCAACCACTTCCCCCTCGTCCGCAATCCCACCCGTGTGCTGCGCCACCCGGAGTTCGCCCAGTGGTGCGGCACCGGGCTGACCGCCGACTGGCACCGGCGCTTCCGGGCCGCCGCCGTGGTCTACGGCCACCTGCACATCCCGCGCACCACGTGGCACGACGGCGTGCGCTTCGAAGAGGTGTCCGTCGGATACCCGCGCGAGTGGCGTACCCCCGGCCACCCGCGCAGCGTCCCCCGCCGCATCTTCCCCGCGACCGGCCGCGGGGATTGATGCCTGGCAGCTTCCGGACACCGTGAGGAGTCGGGCCCAGGCCTACACTGAGGCCTGATTTCTCGCTCAAGCATTGCTCGATCATTCCTGTATCCGCATTCGTTCATTTAAACGGACGCGCGGACCGGGGACACTGGGGGACTCTTATGGTGTTGTTCCGCCGTGCCGAGGAACTATCCCTTGCCCATGCGCAGATCGAAGGCTGCGCGGAAGGGAACGCCGGATTACTTCTCGTCGAAGCGGCCGTCGGCTGCGGGAAAAGCGAATTCCTCGAAACAATCGCCGCGCAGGCGCGTTCCCGCGGCTGTGCCGTACTGCGCGGTATGGGAACGGCGGCCGAAAAGGGCGATCCGCTGGGCGTACTGCGACAGCTGACCGCCGACGCCCCGGCCGGAACGCTGCCCCGACCGCCGCGGGCGGCCGACGCGGGCCGGGTCGAGGCCATGCAGGCCTTCGCGCTGTCCGTGCGCGAACTCAGCGCCACCGCACCCGTGGTGATCTGCGTCGACGACCTCCACCACGTCGACGAACTCTCCACCCGCCACCTGCTGCACCTCGCGCGCGGCAGCCGGCAGGCCCGGATCCTCCTGGTGTTCACCGAGTCCCTCCACGAACGCGGCGCCGACCCGCTGCTGCGCACCGAACTGCTCCGGCTGCCCCACTTCGTGCGGCTCCGGCTCGAACGCCTGCGCCCCGAGGCGGTCCGCGCGATGTTCCCCGACCGCACCGAAGCGGAGGCCGGCCGGCTGCACCAGGCCAGTGGCGGCAACCCGCTGCTGCTGCGCGCCCTGCTCCAGGACCCCTTGATCCGGCCCGGCGACGCCTACGCGCAAGCGGTACTGGCGTGCCTCCACCGCTGCGGGGCCGCCACCACCGAACTGGCCGAGGCGATCGCGGCACTCGACGCGCTCGCGAGCCCCTCGCACCTCGCCCGGCTGGGTGCAACCACCGACACCGCCGCCGCCCGGGCGGTCGCGGCCCTCGACGCCGCAGGCCTGCTCGACGGCCCCGGGTTCCGCCACCCGGCCGCCCGCGCCGCCGTACTGGACCGCATGGACCCCGCCGCCCGCAGCGACCTGCACCGCCGGTCCGCCCTGCTGGCCCGCGCGTCGGGCGCGCCCGACACCGAAGTGGCCCGCCACCTGCTCGCCGCCCGGCACACCGCCGAGGACTGGGCCCTGCCCGTACTGCGCTCCGCCGCCGACCAGTACCTCGCCGACGGCGCCCCCGACCGGGCCGCCGCCCTCCTGCGGCTCGCCCGCGAAGCCTGCCCGGACGACGCCCGGCGCGCCGACATCGGCATCAGGCTCGCCGCCGTCGCCGCACGCACCGACCCGGCCGCCGCCGAACGCCACCTCCTGGAACCCCTGGCCGCCCTCGCCGAAGGCCGCCTCGAACCGCGCTCCTTCGGCCCCCTCGCCCGGATCCTGGCCGCCCAGGGCCGCATCGACGAGTCGGCCGCCGTACTGGAACAGATGGGCGCGGCCGACGGGCGGCGCCCCGCCGCGACCCGCCGGCCCGGCGAAGTCCCCGGCGACGATCCACTGGACGGCCTCTCGGCGTTCCCCCAGTGGACTGCGCCCGACCGCACCGCCACCCCCGACCGGGGCGCCCCCCTCACGGGCCGCCCCGCCCGCACCGCCACCCACCCGGCGGCCCTGTGGGCGCTGCCCGCAGAGCCGGAGGAAGCCGCCGCCGCCCACGCCGCCGAACTGTTCCTGCGCGGCGCCACCCTCGCCGAAGGCACCGTCGAACCCGTCGTGCAGGCCCTGCGCACCCTCCTCCACCTGCACGGCGCCGCCCGCGCCCTGCCGTGGTGCGAGGGGTTCGTCCGTCAGGCCCGCCAGCGCGGCGCCACCGGCTGGCAGGCCGAGTTCTCCGGGCTGCTCGCCGAGGCGCGGCTACGCCTGGGCGACCTCACCGGCGCCGCGGAAACCGCCGAGGGAGCGCTGCGCGCCGTCCCCGAGCGCGGCGGCAGCGCCCTGCTCAGCGGGGTCGCCGGCACCCTGGTGCGGGCGTACACCGCCATGGGCCGCCCCGAGGCGGCCGCGGCCGTCCTCAGCCGGCCCGTCCCCGACAAGCCGGCCGGCAGCGTCCACGGCCTGAACTACCTGCGCGCCCGCGGCCAGCACGCCCTGGCCACCAGCCGCTTCCACGCCGCCCTCGGCGACTTCCTCGACATCGGCCGCCACATGCGGCGCTGGGGCCTGGACCGGCCCCGGGTGCTGCCCTGGCGCACGGACGCGGCGGAGGCCCTGATCCGGCTCGGCGAGGCCCACCAGGCCGAACGGTTCCTCGCGGACCAGCTCACCACCCGCGACGCCGACGACCCCTGGGTGCGCGGCATCTCCCTGCGGCTGCGGGCATCGCTGCGCGAACCGAAGGAGCGGCAGGCGCTGCTGGCCAAGGCGGTCGACGAACTGCACCGCTCCGGCGACCAGTACGAACTGGCCCGCGCCATGACCGACTTCGGTCAGGTCCTGCGGGAGCTGGGCGAACCGGCCCGCGCCGCCATGGTCAACCGGCGGGCCTGGCACGTCGCCAAGGAGTGCGGCGCCGAAGCCCTGTGCGTGAAGATCCTGCCGGGGCACACCGGTGACAGCCCCGGCCCCGGAGAGGGCGCCGACGGCCCGGACGCCGACCTCGTGGCGAGCCTCAGCGACTCGGAGAAGCGGGTCGCCCTGCTCGCCGTACACGGCCACACCAACCGGGAGATCGCGCAGAAGCTCTACATCACCGTGAGCACGGTGGAACAGCACCTGACCCGCGTCTACCGCAAACTGGACATCCCCGGCCGCCAGGCCCTGCCCGTCGACTTCCACCTGGGGGTCGCGGAACTGGTCTGAGCCGGAGGCGGTCGGCGCGGGCCGTGACCGGAGCACCCGGCCCGGGGCGGGGAAACCCCACCCCGGGCCGGGGGCCCGGTCGCGAGCATCCCCGCCGCCGGCGCAGCCGCGACGAGGCCGGCGCACGGTCCGTCGGGCCGGTGAACCACCGAGAGTGCCACGGCCCTCTGACAGCCGGACGCGGAGGGTCACCGGTGACGGGGGGCGAGCGGGGTGAGCGGTGGGACGGAGGGGGCATGGCAAGCTCATGGCAAGGTCGGCTCCCGGGGTGCCGTCGGGTGACAGACAACTGGCGGACCGGGCCGCCGCCTCCCCCCGGGCCGCCCTCTGTAGCGTTCCTCGATGGTCCCCTTGAGCGGCGTCGGGGAAAGTCGGTCATGAGGCCGTAGCCCACCAGGGAGGGCACCATGACGACACCGACCGACCACCAGCCGTGGCGCACGCAGACACCCGCACAGGTGCGCGACGCCATGCTCGACCGGGTCGAGGAACGGCTCGCCCGGCTGCTCGCCGAAGAGCACCGGGCCCGTCGCACCTGCGATCCGCGGAGCGCCGTACTGGTGGCGGGCGTCGCCGAACTGGTGCAGGCCGGCGCCGAGCGGGCGCACCCCGTCATCTGCCTCACCGGCTACCTCGCCGCGGGCGGTGACCCGGACGGCGAGGACGCCGTCGCCGCGGCCGCCGCGCTGGAACTCCTCGACACCTGCCTGATGATCCGTGAGGACGTGCGGGACAACGCGCCGCTGCGGCGCGGCATCCCCACCCTGCACATCAGCCACGCCGCCGAGCACGAACGCAACGGCTGGCGCGGCGAACCCCGCCGGTTCGGGGAGGGAACCGCCGTCCTCGCCGGGGACCTCGCCCTCGCCTACGGCGACCGGCTCGCGGTCCGGCTCCCGTACGAGGCCTGGCGGTGGTGGGACGAGCTGCGTACGGAACGGGCCATCGGCGCCCACGTCGAGGCCGCGGCGGCGACCGAGTACCTCGACGACGCGTGGCCCGGCCAGTGCGTCTCCGGCTGCGGCAGCGGCTGCGGCGCCGGCTGGTACGGCCTGCGGCACGCCCTGCTCATCGGCGCCGCGCTCGCGGGCCGCGAGGACCTGAGCGAAAGCTACGAGGAGTACGCCCGCGCCCTGCACGGGGCCTGGCGCATCCGCGGCTTCCTGCGCGGCGGCCCCGGCTTCGGCGGCGACGCCCAGTTCCTGCGCGACGTGTTCTTCGACGAGCGGGCCCGCGCCGGTGCCGAGGAGACCATCGCCGCACTCCTGGAGCGCGCCGACGCGGCGGTGGCCGCCGCCCCCCTCGCCCCCCACTGGCGCACCGAACTGGCGGCGTTCGCCCGCCGCGTGGCCGGCTGCGAATAGCGCTTCACGCCGTGTCCGGCGCCGGTCGGGGTTCGCCGGGCCGCAGTCGCGCCAGCCAGCCACGGAGCGCGTCGCGCCGGACCTGGCCGTGGTCGTCGCGGGGCAGCGCTCCGACGATCTCCAGCCGGGTCGGGAGGAAGGCTTCCGCGACGCCCTGCCCGCCGAGGTGCTCGCGCAGCTCCGCCGGCCCCGGCGGCCGGTCCTGCGCGGCCGGGACCACCACTGCGCACGGCAGCTCCCCGTGTTCCGGATCGGTGTAGGCGACGACCGCGGCCTCCCGTACCCGGGGATGGGTCAGCAGCCGTTCCTCCACCTCGGCGACGGGCACCATGAAGATGGCCCCGGTCCGCTCGCCTGCCCGGGCCACGACCCGCACCCCGCCGTGCCGTCCTGCGGTGGCCAGGTCACCGGTGTCGAGGCGGCCGTCGTCGTGCTCCCACGTGGGCCGGGGGGCCGCGGTGCCGTGCGGCCAGGTGGCCAGGCACACCGAGGGCCCGCGCACCGTCAAGGTCCCCGTCCCCGGGGCGGCCGAGAACTCCAGGCCCGTCAGCGCGCTGACGCCGTCCCGCCCGTGCTCGACGTCCCCGGACAGGGTCCCCATGCCCAGCTCGGGCGCCCCCCACACGGAGAGCACCGGCACCCCGAACACCTCCCGCAACCCGGCGGCCAGCGGCTCCGGGGTGCTGGTGCGCCCGCCGGACAGCACCAGCCGCAGCCGGTCCGTCCGCCGCGGCCGCCGGCGCTGCACGGTGAGCAGCTCCGACAGGTAGGCGGGCTCGGCGTTGACCTGGTCGACCCCGGTCGCCGCCATCAGGTCCAGGCACCGGCCCGGCTCCCAGACGTCCTGGTAGACGCCGGTGCCGCCGACCGCCAGCGGCCAGTACACCGTGTAGATCAGCGAGGCCAGCGAGGTGAGCGGGAGCGTGCTGAGGAAGACCTCGCCCGGCCGGCGTCCGGGCCCCCGCGGCTCGTGCTGCGTACTGATGTTGGCGTACAGGGTGTTGGGGGAGTGCACCACCGACGTGTAGGCGTCCCTCAGCCCCATCACGCTGATCAGCAGCGCGGGCCGGTCGGCCGGGCCCGGACGCGGCCCGGCCGGCCGGCCCGCTGCGGTGCGCTCGTGCGCGGTGCGCCGGAAGTACGCCTCGAAATCGACCGCCCCGGTCGCCGCGGCGTCCCCGAGGACGATCCGGTGACGCAGCCACGGCAGCCGCGGGGCGAGGTCCGCGAGCGCCTCGGCGTGCGGGAAGCCCTCCCAGACGTCGGGCACCACGCACACCCGGGCCCGGGTGCTGTCCAGGATCCGCCGCAGCCCGTGCGCCCGTACGGTCGGCAGCACCGGCACCGCGACGGCCCCGGCCCGCAGGCAGGCCAGGGTCAGCGCCGCCGTCTCCCACCAGTTGGGCAGCTGGTAGGCCACCGGGTCGCCCGGTACGACCCCGAGCGACTGCAGGGCGGCGGCGAACCGGTCGACGTACGCGGCGAGCCGCCCGTAGCCGATCGTGACCCGGCGCCGCTCCGCGGGCCGGTGGGCGCGCTCCGAGACGATCGCCGGGCGCTGCGGAGCCACGGCCGCCGTACGGTACAAGTCGTCCAGGAAGGTCTGTGGCCGCCACCAGCCGGCCGCGCGGAACCGGGCGGCGACCTCGTCGGGCGGGCTGATGTCCATGGGACGGGCCGGGGTGGGACCCGGACGGTCCAAGGCGCCGTACACGGTGGGACCGGTCATGCCCATCGGCCCACCGCCCCGGCGACCTGCACCCGAGACGTGCAGCCCAGGCGCCGCATCACCTGGCGGACGTGGTTGACGACGGTCCACTCCGAGATGTCCAGACGGGCCGCGATGTGCCGGTTCGTCAGACCCTCCGCGACCAGCAGCGCCACCTGGACCTGGCGGGGGGTGAGGGACTGCGCCTCCGCGGCGGCCGACACCACTGGACGCCGTGAGGGCCCGGGCGCCGAAAGCGCCTCCGCCACGGCCGTCGGCGCGGTCATCCGCACCCCCTCCGCCCAGGCCACGGCGAAGTCCGTCCAGTCCAGCCGGGCACTGAGCTCCGTACGGGCCCGCTCGGCCTCCGAACGCCACTCGTCGGGCACCCGCGCCCCCGTCCGGCCGCGCAGGGTGTCCGCCGCCGCGAGCAGCCGTACGCACCGGGGCCGCTGCGCGGGCGACGTGCGCAGCAGCAGGAGCGCGAACTCCTCCAGCAGGCCCGGCAGTTCCGTCAGCTCCCCGACGTCCCCGTACAGTCGCAGGCCCTCCCGCAGGGCCCGGTCGGCGCGCTGCGGCTCCTCTCCCTCCAGTGCCATCGCCGCCGAGATCCGCAGCGCACCCGCCAGGCCCCGCCCGTCCCGGATCCGGCGGAACGCCTCCTCGGCCCGCTCCAGCAGCTCCAGCGCCTTGCGCCGGTCCCCGTCGGCCCGCAGGACGGCGGCGAGGGAGGCGGCCGCCGCCGCCGCGCCCCGGGTGACGCCCATCGATTCGAGCGCGCTCAGCGAGGTCACCAGCACCGCCCGGGCGCCGGGGACGTCCCCCGCTCCCAGCAGGGCCGCCCCCAGGTGGGCGGAGGCCAGCGCGTTCTGCCGCCGGTCACCGACCCCCTTGCCCAGGGCGAGGGCGCGCCGGTGGCGGCGCACCGCCTCCTGCGGGTCACCCAGGGCCAGTGCGAAGACGCCGGACATGTCGGCCAGCCGGGCCCGCAGGGCGTCCGCGAGCGCCGGCCCGGCCGGCTCGGCGGCCGCGTCGCACCACTCCAGGCCCTCCCGCAGCCGCCCCTGCGCCAGCCAGGGCAGCCGGCAGCCCAGCACCACCGCGGCGACGACCTCGCCGTCGCCCCGCTCCCGCAGCCACCGCAGCGCCGCCGCCACGTTGTCCGCCTCGGCAGCCAACTCGCGCAGGCGCAGCGCCTGTTCCGTCCCCGCGAGGGCGGGCTGCGCGGAGCCGACCAGCAGCCGGTAGTGCTCCGCGTGCGCGTCCAGGGCGGCGGCCTCGCCGCCCGACTCCACCAGCGCGTCCCGGCAGTACGAACGCACCGGCTCGGGCACGGCCAGGCGCAGCTCCCCCCGCTCCTCGCCCACCACCGACACCACGCCGCGCTCCAGCAGCGCCTCGAAGGCGTCCTCGGCCGCCACCCCTGCCGCCGGCATCCCGAACCCCGGTTCGTAGACGCTCAGTTGCCGCAGTGCGTCGGCCGCCGCCGGGTCCAGGCCGCGGCAGCTCCACTCGGCGAGGGCGGCGAGCGAACGGTGCCGCTCGGGCGCCTGCTGCGGTCCTCCGCCCAGCGCCGTCATACGGCCGCGCAGGCGGGAGAGCAGCAGATGGGGCGGGAACAGCCGCAGCCGGCGCGCCGCGAGTTCCACCGCCAGCGGCAGGCCGCCGAGCAGGGCGCACAGCTCGGCCACGGCCCCGGCGTTCTCCAGGGTCAGCGCGAAGGACGGATCCGCGTCCCGGGCGCGCCGCACGAACAGGGCGACGCCGGGCACCTCCTGCAGTTCCTCGGGGTCGGCCGCCCCGCGCGGACCGGGTGCCGCGACGGGCAACGGAGCCAGCGGCAGCAGCTGTTCCCCGTAGACGCCGAGCGGCTCCAGCGCGGTGGCCAGCACCACCACCCGCGGGTCGGCCAGGAGCGCCGCCGCGGCCCCGGACGCAGCCGGGCGCGCCGCATGGTCGCAGCCGTCCAGTACGACGAGCACCCGCCCGGCTCCGTCCGGCAGCGGACCGGCGGCTTCGAGCAACGCCGCCTCGCCGTCCGCGACCGCGTCCACCACAGCGACCGCGTCCACCACGCCGACCACGTCGAACGCGGCGCCGACGGCCCGCACGGCCTCGGCCGCCAGCACGCTCTTGCCCACGCCGGCCCGGCCGGTCAACGTCACCAGCCGCGCCGCCGGATCCCGCAACCGCTCGCGCAGCACGGCGCCTTCGACTTCCCGGCCGACCAGCTCCGTGAGCGGGCCCAGCGATACCGACATGGTTCTCCGAACGTCAGGGGCGGGCGCCCCGGTTGGGGGCGTGCCCGGTGGACGGGCAGGGCGGCCGCTCATGCGCGGACCGGGGCTGCGTGCGGCCGCGGGCACAGCCGCCACAGGCCCGGCCGGACCTCCACGGCACCCCCGGGGCCCGCCGCGGGACCGGTGCCCAGGGCCCGCAGCGAGCGCCGCGCGTACCCCTCCAGGCGGTGGTCGCGCAGGGCGCCCGCCAGCTCCAGGCACTCCCTGAACCACGCCCGGGCGGTCTCCGGCTCCTCCTGCGCCAGGGCCAGCAACGCCCGCGTACGGCTGGCCTCGTACCGCCCCCGGGCCCGGCCGGGCCCCGTCAGGGCGGCCAGCGCGGGCTCCAGCAGGGCCGCGGCGTCCGTCGCCGCCCCGGCGTCCAGCCGCAGCTCCGCCAGCCCCACCAGGGCCCGCCCGGCCTCCTCCCCGTCGTCGGCCCCGCGGGCCAGGTCCAGGGCCGAGCCGTACAGTTCGCGGGCCCGCTCCATGCGCCGGTGCTGCCAGGCGAGGTCCGCCAGCGCACGCAGCATCCGCGCCTGCGCCGCCCGGTCCGAGCACCGCTCGGCGGCGTCCAGCGCCAGGCCGTAGGCGGCCTCCAGGTCTTCCCGTACCCAGCCGCCCAGCGCGTCCGTCAGCCGTACGGTCAGCTCCCACAGCCCCGCTTCGTACGCGGTCCGCGCCAGGTGTACGAGCCCGCGCGCCGCGGCGTCCGGCGCCCGGCCCGGCTCCGCCGCGGCATCGGCGTACGCCCGGCACACGCGCTCCGCCGCCGCCCGCGCCACTTCGGGCGGCTCCTCCCGCGCCAGCAGTTCCGCCGCCAGCAGCCGCAGCAGCTCCGGCAGCCGGCAGCCGTCCCGCTCCAGCGCCACCAGCCGCTCGTCGGCCAGGGCTTCCAGGGCCACCGCCGCCTCCCGCTCGCCCACGTCCAGCGCGGCGGCCGCCTCCCGGGGCCCGAACCGGCCGGGCGGCAGCGCGCCCAGCATCCGGAAGGCACGCCGCGCGGGTGCGGGGCAGGCCGCGTACGCCGCGCACAGGCGGGCCCGTACGTCGACATCGCCGGTCCGCAGCGCGTCCAGCCGCCCGCGCTCCTCGCGCAGCCGGTCCGCCAGGGCGGCGATCGTCCAGTGCGGGCGGGCCGCGAGCTGCGCGGCCGCGGCACGCACGGCAAGGGGCAGTCGCCCGCACAGCTCGGCCGTCTCCGCGACGGCGTCCGGATCCGCGGCGTCCACCCCGCCGGGGGCGCCCCGGACCGCGAACAGCCCCGCCAGCCGCGGGACCTCCTCCCGGCTCCACGGCCCGAGCACCACCGAGCGCAGGCCCGGCAGCCCGGCGGGCACCCGGCCCGCGGTGAGCAGCACCACCGCGTCGGGCGCGGCGGCCAGCAGCGGCCGCACCTGCGTCTCGGAGGCGACGTGGTCCAGCACCAGCAGCACCCGCCGCGGCCCGGCCGCCGGGCCGTCACCCGCCGGCCTTCGCGGACCGGCCTGCGGCAGCCGGTCCACCGCCCGGTGCGGCGGTCCGTCGGCGTCCGCGCGCAGGTCGAGGTAGAGGCGGCCGTCGGGGAACGCGTCCGCCACGCGGTGCGCGGCCTCCACCGCGAGGGCCGACTTGCCCGTGCCCGGCAGACCCGTCACGGCGACCCGGCCGCCGGCTGGCGCGGTGCGCAGCAGCCGCTCCAGCTCGGCCAGTTCGCCCGCCCGGCCGGTGAAGTACGGATCGCTCCCGGGCAGCGCCGCCCCCGGCGCGGCGGACCACGCGGCCGGGCCCGACCCGGTGGTGGCAGCCGTCTCGCGCGCCCCCGGCCGTGACAGCGCCGGATCGCCCTCCAGGATGCGCCGCTGGAGCTCGCGGGAGGCGGGGCCGGGCTCGATGCCCAGTTCCTCCACCAGGGTCTGCCGCAGCAGCGTGAACACCCGCAACGCCTCCGCCTGGCGCCCGCACCGGTACAGCGCCACCATCAGATGCGCGTGGAACTCCTCGTGCAGCCGGTGCTCCGCCACCAACTCGTGCAGCTCCGCGAGCAGGTCGCGGTGGCGCCCCAGGTGCAGCTCGGCCCGGATCCGCTCGTCCAGCGCCGTCACCCGGGCCTCGTTCAGCCGTACGGCGGCGCCGTCCAGCACCGGCCCGTGCGGGGTGTCCGACAGCACGGGCCCCCGCCACAGGGCGAGGGCCTGCCGGTGGGACTCCGCGGCGCCCGCGAAGTCGCCCTCCCGCAGGGCCCGGTGGCCGCGCCGGGTCAGCTCCTCGAAGGCCATGGTGTCCAGCGCCCGCGCCCCGACCCGCAGCACGTAACCGGGGCGGCGGGTGACGAGCGCCGCCCCGCCGTGGTCCGGGTCGGCGCCACGGAGCACTTTGCGCAAGTGGGACACGTACACCTGGAGGGTGGTCGTCGCGGTGCGCGGCGGTGCGTCCGGCCAGAGCTCGTCGATGAGGGTGCCGACCGACACCACCTCGTCGGCGCGCACCAGCAGGGTCCCGAGCACGACCCGCAACTTCGCGGCGTGCGGGGCGTGCGAGGTCCCGGGATCGGCGTCGGCGCAGACCTCCAGGGGTCCCAGAATCCGGAAGAGCATGCCGCTCAGTAGTCCTGCACCACGGCGGTGCGCGCCTCGGCCACCGCTCGGCGCCGCTGGGTGAGGGTCAGGGTGACGGGTACGGCCGGCCGGCCGTCGACGCCCTGCGCGAGCGGCCCGGCCACCGCCACGCAGCGCAGCGGCATGTCGTGCTCCGCCTGTCCGCGGAAGTGCACCTGCAAGGCGCCGAGCGTGCTCCGGCGCGCGTCCAGACCGTGCGCGCGCCCCGCGGCCAGCAGTGACGCCTGGCGCAGCGCCTCCAGTACGTGCAGACCGGACAGCCGGCCGTCCTCACCGGCGAAGACCGGGCTCAGGCCCGTGCCGAGCAACCAGGTGCTGATCCGCCCGCGCGAGGCGTCGGCCGGTTCGCTGACGACGACGTTCTCGGTGGCGTAGCGGCCCACCTCGCGGGCGCCGGCCGGGCACAGCGGCCCGTCCGGGGCGTCGTCGAGCTCGGGCGCGGCCCGCAGGGCCTGCCGGGAGTGCTCGACGTGCCGCCGGTAGAGCCTCGGCATCAGGAACACCAGGCCGGCCGACCCGGTGGCGCACGGCCGGTCACCGAGGGCGACCTCGATGTGGAAGTCGAGCCCGCGCGGCACTTCGGCGACCACGTTCGCGGGCCTCGCCCTGATCCGGGTCGCCATGGGCACCGGGCCGGCGCCGGGGCCCTCGGAGCGCCAGGCGGCGAGGTCCGTGAGGTTGAGGGTGAACCGGTAGAAGAGGCCCGGCCGGTCCTCGGGCACGCCGTAGTAGCGCTGCCCGACGAACGCGCCGATCTCGCCCATCGTCTCCGTGGCGATCTGCATGTCGTGGAAGTGGGCCGGGCCGTCGTTGAAGAGCGGATGGGCGACGGGAGTGGCGCCCACCAGGGTGAAGTTCTCCTCGCCCAGGCTGGGGACGTCGAGGCCGTAGTGGGCCCGCGAGGGCGGACGGTGGATCAGGTGCCGGGTGCCCGCGAGCACCCACCCGTCTATGGCCGTCCCATTGTCGACTGTCATGTCCCTCTCCATTCTCTGGAGCCATGCTGGAGCGCCGGTCGAAGGGCGGGCCAGGCGGTCACGGTGGCAGCAAGGTGCATGGCAGGAACTCGTGCCCCTCGGCTCGGCGCCGCTCGGCCGGTCCCGGCTTTAGCGGGGCCCATGACGGGAGGCGCACCCTGTTGCGAGCCCCGCCCCCGAGGCCCCCCCAGCCCGTGGGGCGGGGCAGTCAGCTCCGCTCCACGTGTCGGAAGGAACCGCCCGATGGCCACCACAGGGTCCGAGCGCACCCGGGTCGCCCCCGTACCTGCCGCGCCCGCCGTACCGGCCCCGTCCCCCGCACCTGCCGCGCCCGCCGTACCGGCCGCATCCGCCGCGCCCGCCGCGTCCGCCGTCGGCCTGTCCGCCCGGCTCCGGCTCGGGTACGCGTCGGGGTCACTGGTCACCGGGACCTTCACCACCCTCCCCGGGCTGCTCCTGCTCCCCTACCTCACGGACACCCTGGGCGTGGGCGCCGCGCTGGCCGGCGCGGTCGTCTTCCTCCCCAAGGCCTGGGACGCCTTCCTCAACCCGTTCGTCGGCCGGGCCAGCGACCGCACCCGCACCCGCTGGGGCTCGCGCCGCCCGTACGTACTCGCCGGGGGCCTCGTGATGGCCCTGGCCTTCGCGCTCACTTTCGCCGGCCCGGCCGCGGGCACCGCCGGCGCCTGGTTCACTGCCGCCGGCTACCTGCTCACCGCGACCGCGTTCGCCTTCTTCCTGGTCCCGTACGTCGCCATGCCCGCCGAGCTCACCTCCGTGCACCGCGAGCGGATGCGGCTGGCCGGCGGCCGGGTCGCCGTCATCGGCGTGGCCGCACTGGTCACCGGCGCCGCCGGCCCCGCCCTCGTCGACGCCGGTGGTGGCGGCCTCGCAGGGCACCGCTGGGTCGGGGTGTTCGGCGGCGCGGTCATCGCGCTCGGCACGCTCTGCGTCTTCGCCGGCACGGCCGGCACGTCCGGCACGTCTGGGACGCCCCGCGTTCGCGGCGCGGCTCCGGAAGCAGGCCCGGACGTCGGCCCGGAAGCAGGCGCGCAAGCAATCGCGGACGCAGTCCCGTTGTCCCGCGAGAGCGAGCCGGGCCTGCGCCGCCGGTTCGCCGAGGCGCGCGGCAACCCGGCCTTCATGGCCCTGCTGCGGTGCGTGGTCGTCCAGTCCGTCGCCACGGGCGTCCTGCTGGCGGGCGCCCCCTACTTCGCCGGGCACGTCCTGCACGACTCCACCGGCGTCGGCGCCCTGGTCGCGGCGTTCGTCGCACCCAACCTGCTGACCATGCCCCTGTGGTCACGGCTGCGCGGCCGCCGCGGACACATGCTCGCCTCGGCACTCTTCGCCACCGGGTGCCTGCTCTTCCTCGCGGCCCCCGCGCTGCCCGAAGGGGCGGTGCTCCTCACCATGGCCCTGGCCGGCACCGGCCACGCGGGCCAGCTCCTGTTCCTCTACGCCATGCTGCCCGACTGCATCGCCCGGGACCCGGCCGAGCCCACGTCCCGTCAGGCGGGCGTGCTGTCAGGCCTGTTCAGCACCGGCGAGGGCTTGGGCGTCGCCGTCGGCCCCCTCCTGTACGGCCTGGTCCTCCAGTTCTGCGGCTACGTCTCCTCCGGCACAGGCCGCGCCGCCCCTCAGACCGCCACCGCCGAACTCGGCATGCTGGCCGGCTTCGCGGTCCTGCCCGCCGTGGCGACCGCGCTGGCCGTCGTCCTGCTGCGCGGGTACGACGGCCGCTCCCGGCGCCCCTACTGACCCCTCATCAGCGGCCGGTACCGGACACGGGTATGCCGCACGCCTCCCGCGCCGGATGATGGGCCCATCAGGGCTCGCGGGCATCGGGGGATGGCTTTCGTGACGTACACACACGACTGGGACGCGGCCCAGGCCGGGTTCGGCCCGCACGCGCCGACGCTGGTCGAGGAGGCCCTCGCGCCGAGCCACGCGGGCCCCGAGCCCGCTCCGCGGGCCGTCACCAGGACGTACGTGGTCGACCCGCCCTTCTTCGGCAACGGCGACATCGGCCGCGTCGCCGTGTGCGGCGCCGTCAACGAACTCGCCGCCACCGGAGCAGAACCCCGGCACATCGCCCTCGCCCTCGTGCTGGAGGCCGGCCTGCCCATGGACCTCGTCCGCCGCCTCACCGCCTCCGTACGCGCCGCCGCCGCCGAGGCCGGGGTCACCATCGCCGCCGTCGACACCCAGGTCGTCCGCGCCGGCGAGGCCGACCGGGTCTTCGTCACCGCGACCGCCTTCGGCGTCCCCGGCGGACCGCCCCTGGGCGCCCGTCTCGTCCGGCCCGGCGACCGCATCCTGGTGACGGGACCGCTGGGCAGCCACGCCGCCCACCTCGTCTCGCTCCGCGACGGCCTCGGCTACGAGCACCACGTGCCGAGCGACTGCGCGCCCCTGGCCGACCTGCTGCGGGCGGCGCGCCCCGGCGTCCACCACGCCCGGACCGTGACCGCGGGAGGCCTGGCGGAGGTACTGCGCCGGACCGCCGCCGGGCGCGGACTGACCCTGCGGGTGGACGAGGCCGCCCTGCCCGTGCGGTACGAGGCGCGCGTCGCCCTCGCCGCCCGGGGGCTGGCGCCGCTGGACGCGGCCTGCGCCGGCTGCCTGTGCCTGTTCGTCCCGCCGGAGCGCGCCGGGGAGGTCCTCGCGGCCGTGCGCGCGCACCCGTACGGCAGTCAGGCCGCGGTGGTCGGCGAGGTCACCGCCGACCCGATGGGAGAGGTCGAGTACCTCACCCCGGAAGGCTCCGTACGCTCCCACACGGTCGCGCCGGGCTCCCTCCCGCAGCGGCTCCTGTGAAGCCCGGACGACCGCGGCCGGCGCCGTGACCTGCGGGGGCTGCCACAGCGCCAGCGTCCGCGGCAGCATGGACGTACGGTGAAGACCGAGCCCCGTGGCCCGGACGGGCCCCTGCGGCGGGTCCGGCCCCGCCGCCCCCCGGGCCGCGCTCCTCGGCCGCCCCAGTCACTGGAGGCACGTCATGAGCACCGCCAAGGCCTACGTCGCCACCTCCGCGAGCGAACCGCTCGTCCCGGCCACCGTCGAACGGCGCGGTGTCGGGCCGCGAGACGTCCTGATCGACATCAAGTACTGCGGCATCTGCCACTCCGACATCCACCACGTGCGCGGCGAGTGGGGCCCGGTGACCTACCCCGTCGCCCCCGGCCACGAGATCGCGGGGGTCGTGGCCGAGGTCGGCCCGGAGGTCACCCGGCACGCCGTCGGGGACCGGGTCGGCGTCGGCTGCATGGTCGACTCCTGCCGCGAGTGCCCGCCGTGCCGCTCGGGCGAGGAGCAGTACTGCCTCAACGGGACCGTCTTCACCTACGGCTCCACCGACCGGGACGGCACCAGCACCAACGGCGGCTACACCACCCACATCGTCGTCACCGAGGACTTCGTCCTCTCGCTCCCCGAGGGGCTCGCCCTCGACGAGGCCGCCCCCCTCATGTGCGCCGGCATCACGACCTACTCGCCGCTCAAGCGCTGGGGCGCCGGCAGCGGCAAGAAGGTGGCCGTCGTCGGCCTCGGCGGGCTCGGTCACATGGGCGTCAAGCTGGCCCACGCCATGGGGGCCGAGGTGACCGTGCTGTCCCAGTCCCTCAAGAAGCAGGCCGACGGACTGCGCCTGGGCGCCGACGACTACTACGCCACCAGCGACCCCGGCACCTTCGAGCACCTCGCGGGCCGCTTCGACGTCATCTTGAACACGGTGAGCGCCCAGCTCGACCTCGACGCCTACCTCTCGCTCCTCGCCCTCGACGGTGCGATGGTCAACGTCGGCGCACCGCCGGAACCGCTGGCCGTCCACGCGTTCACCCTCATGTCCAGGCGCCGCTCCTTCGCCGGCTCGATGATCGGCGGCATCGCCGAGACCCAGGAGATGCTCAACTTCTGCGCCGGGCACGGCGTCGCCGCGGAAATCGAACCGATCCCCGCCGGGAAGATCAACGAGGCGTACGAGCGCGTCCTCGGCTCCGACGTCCGCTACCGCTTCGTGATCGACATCGCGACGCTGGGCTGAACCGGGCCCCCGGGACCACCGGAGTGCCGGAAGGAGGTGGCTGCGATGATCACCGAACTGGCCGTCGAACGCGTGGCGTTCGCCTGCGGCGGGTGCTGGAACGAATGGAGCACCGACTACGACGTCCAACATTGGCGCGACGCGGAGGGCCGCCACTGGGAGTACTTCTCCTGCGACGGCGTCCCGGTGGCCTCGCCCTACACCCCGCGCGGCGCCGCGCCCTGCCCGCGCTGCGGCCGGCGCTGGGTGGGCAGGGTCCTCGCCCGCAGGATCGTCCCGCCCCCGCCGGGGGAGACGGACACGCCCCGCGAGGAGATCCTCAGCCAGATCGGACACCGCCCCGAACGCCACGGCGCGCGCCCGCTCGGAGCCTCCGCGCACCCGCAGCCGGACCAGCCGGGGCCGCCCCTCCACGAGGTGGCCCGACCGCCCGCACCGCGCCCCGCCCGGTGACGGCCGGCTCCGCGCGGGCGCGTGGTTTCAGGCGCTTGTGTCCGGTACGCCGTCACGCGGCCCGGCCGGCGCCGCCGGAACCCAGTGCACCCGGCCCGCGTGGATGAGCCGCAGCTGGCGCAGGGCGGTGCGGCTGACCGCGTCCCACTCGCTGTCCTCCAGGGAGGCCGCCAGGAACGCGGAAGCCGTCATCACCATGTGGTCGACGTAGAGCCGGGCCAGCATCAGGAGGTCGTCACGGCTCCAGCCGACGCCGAGCGGGTCGGACCCGAGGCTTTCGGCCACTTCGACCGTGAACGCGTCGAGCTGCCCCGTCACCGCCTCGCGGACCCGGCGTACGCCCCCGTGCCGTTCCCGGACGATGAAGCGGATGTGCGCGGGGTAGGAGCGCACCAAGGCGGCCATCAACTCCACCGCCGTGGCGATGCGTTGCTCGGCGTCGCCCGAGGTGGCGAGGGTGGAGCGGACCGTGGCGTGCAGGTTCTCCAGCGCCTCGTCCACCAGCGCGATGCCGAGGTCCTCGATGTCGCGGAAGTGGCGGTAGAAGGCGGTCGGCGCCACACCGGCCGCGCGGGCCACCTCGCGCAGGCCGAGGCTGCCGAGGCTCTGCTCCTCCAGGAGGGCCAGGGCGGCGTCGAGCAGGGCCCGGCGGGTCTTGAGGCGTTGCAGTTGGCGGGCTCCGGCGGTCTGACTCATGACGGAAAGTTAACCCCCCCGCCACACGGGATCGCATGAGGGCTATTAGACTGGGTAGTCAGTGAACAACTGTCACCTATTTTCCGGAGGGAGCACGATGCTCTTCCTCGTAGCGGCCCTGATGCTGATGGGGGTCCTCCTGGGGACCGTGGCACACGTGTCGGCCCCCGTCTCCCTCGCCGTCACGGCCGCGATCGCCTGCTGGCTGCTGGTCTTCGCCATCCGTGAACGCTCCGGTCGTCACCACCGCCGGACCGAACGACAGGAAGGTTCGTCATGAGCGTCCGCAGCACCCTCGACCGCATCCTCGACACCGACCGCGGCAGCGACCACGCCGACGAGACCGGCCGCGGCCACCACGCGGCCGCGGCCGGCCGCCCGGACGGCGCCGGCCGCGCCCCCGACTCCCACCGCGCCGCCGACTCCGGGCGCGTCGCCGACTCCGGGCACACCTCCCGCACCCGGCCGGCCCGCAACCGTGGCCGCGAGGCCGACGGGATGGCCGTCGCCTCCTTCCTCCTGGGCCTGGTCGGACTCCTCGCGATGAACCTCCTCCTCGGCCCGGCCGCCATGGTCCTGGCCGTACTCGCACTGCGCCGCGGCACGCGCCGCCCCGGCCGCGCCCGCCTCGGGTTCGCCCTCGGGGTCGCCGACCTCGTCGTCCTCGCCTGCCTCGTCGCCGCCGACCACACCTGGTCCTGGGGCGTCGGCTGACCGCCGGAGCCCCCGTCGTGACCGGGTCGGCCCCGGCTCACCGCCCGCCCCCGCGGGGACGCCGTGCGGTTCTCGAGTGATCGTCCTATCGTGAGAAGCGGGAGGGACCCGGGCAGTCCACGGCCGGTCCTGGGCCGGCGGGAAGCGGGCTTCGATGGCTGAGCGGCTGAAGAAATCAGGTTTGATCGGCGAACTGTCGGCCGAATTCGCGGGCACCATGATCCTGATCCTTTTCGGGGTCGGCGTGGTGGCCCAGGTGGTGGCAGGAGGAGGCCTCACGGATCCCCCGGGCGGCCTCGGCAACCACGACAGCATCGCCTGGGCATGGGGCCTCGGCGTCACCCTCGGTGTCTACGTCGCGGCACGCCTCAGCGGCGCGCACCTCAACCCCGCGGTCACCGTGGCGCTCGCGGCGTTCAAGGGGTTCCCCTGGAGCAAGGTCGCCCCGTACGCCCTCGCGCAGACGGCCGGCGCCTTCGTGGCCGCGCTTCTGGTGCGATGGAACTACAGCGAGGCGCTCTCGACGATCGACCCCACGCACACGAAGACGCAAGGCGTCTTCTCCACCCTCCCCGCCAACGGCAACCCCAATCTGCCGGTGACGGAATGGGGGGCGCTGCGTGACCAGATCATCGGCACGGCGATCCTGCTGTTCCTGATCCTGGCCATCACGGACCTGTTGGGCACGCCTCCCGGCGCCAACCTGGCCCCGTTCATCATCGGCCTGGTCGTCGTGGCGATCGGCATGGCCTGGGGTACCGACGCCGGTTACGCGATCAACCCCGCCCGCGACTTCGGGCCCCGTCTGGCGAGCTTCATCACGGGCTACGGGAACGCGTGGCGAGATCAGTACGGCAACATCTACTTCTGGGTCCCGATCATCGGTCCGTTCATCGGCGGCCTGGTCGGAGCGGCCCTCTACAAGGTCTTCATCGGCCGGTTCCTGCCGACCGCCGAGCCGGAGCCCCCCGGACGCGTGCCGACCCCGGAGGGACCGGAGGCGTGACCACGGCTGCCCAGGGCAGCGAGCAGGCCATCCCACAGGAGAGGCGGCACCCCATGGCGGACTTCGTCGGCGCGGTGGACCAGGGAACCACCAGCACCCGTTTCATGATCTTCGACCACGCCGGGAACGAAGTGGCGAAGCACCAACTGGAACACGCCCAGATCCTCCCGCGGTCGGGGTGGGTCGAACACGACCCCGTCGAGATCTGGGAACGCACCAACTCGGTGATCCAGAACGCCTTGCGGCACGGCAACCTCACCCCCGCCGACCTCGCGGCGATCGGCATCACCAACCAGCGCGAGACGACCGTGGTGTGGGACCCCCGCAACGGCCGCCCGTACTACAACGCCATCGTCTGGCAGGACACCCGCACCGACTCCATCGCCGCCGCCCTCGACCGCTCGGGTCAGGGCGACACCATCCGCCGCAAGGCCGGCCTCCCGCCGGCCACGTACTTCTCCGGCGGCAAGATCCAGTGGATCCTGGAGAACGTCGACGGCGTGCGCGAGGCGGCCGAGCAGGGCCATGCCCTCTTCGGCAACACGGACTGCTGGGTCCTGTGGAACCTCACCGGAGGACCCGACGGCGGGATCCACGCGACCGACGTCACCAACGCCAGCCGCACGATGCTGATGAACCTCGAAACCCTGGACTGGGACGAGGAACTGCTCGGCTTCTTCGGCGTCCCCCGGGCCATGCTGCCCAAGATCAACCCCTCCTCGCACCGCGAGGCCTACGGGGAGACCCGCACCTCCCGCCCCCTGCGCGCCGCGATCCCCATCACCGGGGTCCTTGGCGACCAGCAGGCGGCGACGGTCGGGCAGGTCTGCTACGCGCCCGGCGAGGCCAAGAACACCTACGGCACCGGCAACTTCCTGGTGCTCAACACCGGTACGGAACTGGTCCGCTCGCAGCACGGCCTGCTGACCACGGTGGCCTACCAGTTCGGTGACAGCCCCGCGATCTACGCCCTGGAGGGTTCCATCGCGGTCACCGGTTCCGCCGTGCAGTGGCTGCGCGACCAGATGAAGATCATCAAGGATGCCGCCGAGAGCGAGCGGCTGGCCCGCACCGTCGAGGACAACGGCGGCATGTACTTCGTGCCGGCCTTCTCGGGCCTGTTCGCCCCGTACTGGCGCTCCGACGCCCGCGGCGCGATCGTCGGCCTGGCCCGGTACAACGACAGCGGCCATCTGGCCCGGGCCACCCTCGAAGCCATCTGCTACCAGAGCCGCGACGTGGTCGAGGCCATGGAGCAGGACTCCGGGGTCCACCTCGACGTGCTCAAGGTGGACGGCGGCGTCACGGCCAACGACCTGTGCATGCAGATCCAGGCGGACGTCCTCGGCGTCCCCGTCAGCCGCCCGGTCGTCGCCGAGACGACCGCTCTCGGCGCCGCCTACGCGGCCGGCCTGGCCACCGGCTTCTGGGGCGACACGGACGAACTGCGCACGCACTGGCAGGAGTCCAAGCGCTGGGAGCCCCAGTGGTCGGAGGACCAGCGCCAGGAAGGGTACGCGGGCTGGAAGAAGGCGGTGGAACGCACGCTGGACTGGGCGAAGGTCGAATAGCCCCCGCCCGTGGCCCGTACCGTGCTGCGCCCGGCTCGTGGAGCCGGGCGTAGCCGTCCGCCGCGCGTCCCGGCGGCCGGGCCGGGGCAGCGGTCATGGTCGGGACCGGGTGATCAGGACACCGCGGGGACGTGCTGGGTGATGCAGTGGATACCGCCGCCGCCCCAGGCCAGGGTGCGGGCCGGGACGCCGACGATCTCCCGGCCCGGGAACAGCCCGGCGTACCGGGACAGTGCCGCTGCGTCGTCCGGCTCCTGCGCCGTGGGGACGACGACGGCGGCGCCGGTCAGGTAGTAGTTCGTGTAGCTGAACGTGTCCACGAGCGCGCCGTTCACCCGGAAGTGCGGCTGCTGGTGGAGCTCCTCGATCTGGAAACGCCGTCCGCAGGCGTCGGTGGCGGCCTGGAGCACGGCCCGGTTGGCCTCCATGCGGGCGTGGTTGGGGCTGGAGGTGTCGGGCTGGGTGTGCAGCAGGACCCTGGCCGGGCCGAGGTAGGAGGCGACGAGGTCGACGTGACCGTTGGTGATGAGGTCGTTGTCCAGTCCGTACGGCAGCCAGATCACCTTGGTCGCCCCGTACGCCGCGAGCAGCGCCGCCTCGATCTGGGCGCGGGTCATCCCGGGGTTGCGGTTCGGGTTGAGCAGGCATTCCTCGGTGGTGATGAGGGTGCCCTGGCCGTCGGTGATGACGGAGCCGCCCTCCAGTACCAGGTCCACCGGCCGGCGCGGCACGGAGAGGTAGGAGCAGACGCCGACGGGCAGCAGGTCGTCCTTGTCGTACGGGTACTTGTTGCCCCAGCCGTTGAACCGGAAGTCCAGGCCGGTGAGCTGGGTGCGGCCGGCGTCCCTCGCGAAGACCGGTCCGGTGTCGCGGGTCCAGCAGTCGTTGACCGGGTACTCGACGACGGTCACCGAGGGCCCGCACAGGCGGCGGGCATCGGCGGTCGTGCCGGGTTCGGCGAACATCAGGACCGTCTCGAAGCGGGCGATGGCCTTGGCGACGGCGGCCACCTCGGCCTGCACCTGGGGGAGCAGCCCGCCCCAGCCGTCGGTGCGGTCCCAGGGCCAGGACATGACGCAGCCGGAGTGGGCCTCCCACTCGGCGGGGACCGTCCAGGTACCGGTGGACGGCAGGGCCGCGGCCGGGCCGGCGCCGCGGGAGGTGAGCATGACGGTCGCGGCTGCGGTGAGTGCGGTCGTACAGAACGCGCGGCGGGTGGGGCGGGGCTGTTCCATGGCGGTGTCCCTTCGGAGGGTTGCGGCGGGTGGTGCGGGGCGGCGGCCGAGCGCTGGGCCGCCCCCGCGTATCAGGGGCCCTCGACGGCGGCTTCCAGCCCTTCGGCGAGGGGTGGTACGGCGGCCGCGCCGTTGCCGTTGCCGTCGCCGTCCGCGTCGCGGAGCCGGTCGTGCGGGCGGCGGACGGCCAGGTAGACCAGGCCCGTGACCAGCACCACGCCCGTGCCGAGCAGGGCGGCCCACACCTGGTACCAGGGGGCGTCCGGCGGCGCCAGGACCGTGCGCGGCCAGCAGACGTTCACCACCTCGAAGGCCGTCCAGGCCACGGCGAGCACGTTCAGGAAGGTGCCCTTGGCGCCCAGCCGGATGTGGCCGGAGGGCACCCAGCTCCCGCGCAGCCGGGCGAGGAGCGCGGCGAGCGAGACGAGGAAGAAGGGCAGGTACGTCGCGGCGGTCCCGAAGGAGATGAGGCTGCCGATGGCGGTGGCGTTGAGCCCGAGGGCGAGCGCGCTCCCGCTGATGAGGGTCGAGGCGACGAGCCCGCCGATCGGGGCCTTGCGCCCGTTGACCTTGCGCACGTGCCGGGAGAACGGGAAGACCCCGTCGCGGGCGAGCGAGAACAGCCCGCGGGCCGCGCCGCCCTGGGACGCCATCGCGCAGGCCAGGAACCCGGTCAGCACCACCACCACGAACGGCTTGTCCGACCAGCCGCCGAACGCGTGCACCACGGCGGTCGTGACGGGGTCGATGTCCTGACCGGCCACCACCGCCTCGGGGTGCGGGTGCGCGAGCGCGACGGCCATCGCGTTGAGGATGACCACGGCGCCCACGCTCAGCAGCGCCCACCACATGGCACGCGGTACCTGACGGCCGGCGTCCTTGGTCTCCTCCGCGGTCGACACGCAGGCGTCGAACCCGATGAACGCCCAGCCCGCGACGGCCACGGCCGCGAGGAACCCGGCGACGGCGGATCCCCCGGACAGCGCCTCGGCGCCGAGCGTCTGCGTGAACAGCGGGAAGCCGTGTTCGCGGAAGAACAACAGGAGGACCAGGCCCACCAGTACGGAGGCGACCGCTTCGGCGGCGATGCCGAGCGACACGAACCAGCGCAGGATGGTGATCCCGTAGGCGTTGACCACCATGCACACGAGCAGGATGGCGACGGCCACCGCGACCAGCCCGCCGGGCGTCGGGACGGCCCCGAAGAGCGCGTACACCCAGGGCGCCGCGAGGTACGCCACCGTGGTGTTGCCGAACATGACGGCGAACTGCCAGACCCAGCCGCCCAGCCAGCCGAACGCCGGGCCCAGCAGCCGGCGGCCCCACTGGTAGGGGCCGCCGGCCAGGGGCCACTGGGAGGTCAGTTCCGCGTAGACGTTGACGACCAGGCACTGGCCGACGAGTACCAGCGGCAGTGCCCACACCCACATCGGGCCGGCCACCGTGGTCCCCACCATGGAGACGGCGTACAGGGCCACGACGGGGGAGACCACCGCGAACCCCATCGAGATGTTTCCGAGGATGCCCAGGCTGCGCCGCAGCTCCTGGCGGTAGCCGAGCGCCTGCAGCCGCTCGGCGTCCGAATCGGGGTTCGACGTGTCGTTCATGCTCACCTCACCGGGCGCGGGCAGCCGTTGGCGGCGCCGGCGCGCTAAATCTAACCGCGTTAGGAAAACGAGGTGGCGTGAATGTAGCGGTGCTCCCGACGGCTTGTGAAGCGTTCCCGGCGGGTAATCTGCAACCCGAGACGAGGGAGCCCCCGATGGCACGGCCGAGCCAGAACCTCCTCAGCCGTGCGCTCATCGCCCGCGCGGCTCTGGAGCTGTTGGACGAACAGGGCGTGGAAGCCCTGAAGATGCGCACCATCGCCGACCGGCTCGGAGTGCGCGGCGCGTCCCTGTACCACCACGTGGCGTCCAAGGAAGACCTGCTCGACGCCGTGGCGGAGCTGATCAACGACGAGATCGACCTCGGCCCGCTGACGGACCCGGGCGGAGTTGCGGGCATCGCCGCGTACGCCCACGGCTACCGGGGCGTCTACCTCCGCTACCCGCACATGATCCCGCTGGTCGCCCGCCGCCGGGTCGCCTCCGACAAGGCCCTGCGCGGCTACGACGCCCTGCTCGACGCCCTGATGGGCACCGGGTGCACACCGGCCGCCGCCGCCGAAGCCGCCGCCGCGATCGACAACCTCGTCCTCGGCTCGGCGCTGGAGACCTTCACCGCCGGCTTCAACCTCCCCCCGGCGGACTACGACCCCCGCTACCCCGCCCTGGCCGCTTCCCTCCGGGCCTCAGCCGCCCATCCCGACGGCCTCCCCGCGCTGGACACCCGCGGCTTCACCCTCGGCGTCCACCTCATCCTGCGCGGCCTCGCGACGCCCACGGCCTAGCCCCGCACGCTGCGGGGCGCCGCCGAAGCGCCGCCCGGTCCGGGCCTTCCGGGGACCCGGCCCCACTTCACTCCGACCGGTCGGCGGCCTTGATGAGAAGGCGGCCCATGGCGGCCACGACCGACGGTTCGACGCGGTAGTAGACCCAGGTGCCGCGGCGCTCGGAGGTGAGCAGGCCCGCTTCCTTGAGCTTCTTCAGGTGGTGGGAGACCGTCGGCTGGGAGACGCCCACGTCGGAGATGTCGCACACGCACGCCTCGCCGTCCCGGTGGGAGGCGACGGCGGAGAACAGGCGCAGGCGCACCGGATCGCCCAGGGCCTTGAACATCTTCGCGGTCCGCTCGGCCTCCTCGGCGCTGAAGGGGCGCTCGGTGAGCGGCGGGCAGCATGCTCCGTCCGCCGGATCCGGCTCCAGGAGCGTCAGCACCTTGGTGTTCGACATGCATCTATGTTGACACGCGTCGAATCGGAAGGGGGGCTCCACGGGGAGTTGTTTCGATATCTGTCTATGTTGACATTCGTCGAAGTGCGGTGCCATGCTGACCCAAGACATCGACACATATCGAAACAGAGGGGCTCGTCGTGAACGCCACCGAGAGCGGCCACCCACCCGTCGTGGTCATCGGCGCCGGGCCGGTGGGCCTGGCTGCCGCCGCGCACCTGACCGAACGGGGCATCTCCCCGCTGGTCCTGGAGAAGGGGCGCCAGGCAGGCGCCGCCGCCCGGGAGTGGGCGCACGTGCGGCTCTTCTCGCCCTGGTCGGAGGTGGTGGACCCGGCAGCGGAGAGGCTCCTCGCGCCCACGGGGTGGGTCCGGCCCGAGGGCACGGCCTACCCGACGGGCGGCGACTGGGCGGAGCGGTACCTCGAGCCGCTCGCCGCCGCGCTGGGCGACCGGGTGCGGTTCGGGGTGGAGGTGACCGGGGTGGCGCGGGCCGGTCGGGACCGGATCGTCGATGCCGATCGCGAGGCTCAGCCCTTCACCGTCCACGTACGCCGCGCGGACGGCGGCGAGGAGCGGATCGTGGCCCGCGCGGTGATCGACGCCTCCGGTACGTGGTCCGTGCCGGGCCCGCTGGGTGCCGACGGGCTGCCCGCGCTCGGCGAGCGCACGGCCGCCGGCCGGATCGCCTACCGGGTGCCGGACCTCAAGAACCCCGCAGTGCGGGCACGTTACGCCGGCAAGCGCGTGGCGGTCGTCGGCTCCGGGGCGTCCGCCTTCACCGCGCTCGCCTACCTGGCGGAGCTGGCGAGGGAGGCGCCGGGCACGCATGCGGTGTGGATCCTGCGGCGCGGGATCACCGGCTCGACCTACGGGGGCGGCGCGGCGGACCAGCTCCCGGCGCGCGGCGCCCTCGGTCTTGCGGCCAAGGCCGCGGTGGAGGACGGGTACGCGACCGCGGTCACCGGCTTCCGCACCGCCGCCGTCGAGCGTGCCGCCGACGGGCAGCGGCCGGTGCTCGTCGCCGAGGACGGGCGGCGTCTCGACCCGGTCGACGAGGTCATCGCTCTGACCGGCTTCCGCCCCGACCTCTCCTTCCTCGGCGAGCTCCGCCTCGGGCTGGACGAGCGACTGCAGGCACCGACCGCGCTCGCCCCCCTGATCGACCCCAACGTCCATTCCTGCGGCACCGTCTACCCGCACGGGGCCAAGGAGTTGTCACACCCGGAGGAGGGCGTGTACCTCGTCGGCATGAAGTCCTACGGCCGCGCCCCGACCTTCCTCGCCCTCACCGGCTACGAGCAGGTCCGCTCCCTCGCCGCCGCGTTGGCCGGCGACCGCGAAGCGGCCGAGCGGGTCGAACTCACCCTTCCCGAGACGGGTGTGTGCGGTGGCGCGGGCCTCTTCGATCAGCCCGAGCCCGCCGGGCAGGGCGGCGGCTGCTGCGCGGCACCGGCCACCCTCGCCATCGGCGCCGCGCCCGCCTCCTCCGGCGGCTGCTGACACCGTGACCCACCGCCACGAGGTCAACCACGCCTGCTTGACGGTCCATCCGGACGCCGTCCGGGCCATCCTGGGGGAAGGAGGCGGCCATGGCAGCTGAGTTCAGGCTCGTACCCATGACGGCCGAGCGCGGGGACGAGGTCCTGGCGATCTACCAACGCGGTATCGACGAGGGCAACGCCACCTTCGAAACCCGGGCTCCGGAGTGGGCGGCGTTCGACGGAGCGAAGCTCGGCGACCACCGCTTCGTGGCCCTGGACGACACGGGGGCCGTGCTGGGGTGGGTCGCGGCGAGCGCGGTCTCGGACCGCTGCGCGTACGCCGGGGTGGTCGAGCATTCGGTCTACGTCCACCCCGACGCCCGCGGCCGGGGCGTGGCCCGAGCCCTGCTGGACGCCCTGATCGTCTCCACGGAGGCGGCCGGGATCTGGACGATCCACTGCGGGATCTTCCCGGAGAACACCGCGAGCCTCGCCCTCCACGGGCGCGCCGGCTTCCGGACCATCGGCACCCGCGAGCGCATCGGCCGGCACCACGGCGTGTGGCGGGACGTCGTCCTGCTGGAACGCCGGAGCCCCGCGATCGGGTGAGCCGCGCAGCCGGCCCTCACCCCGTCCCTGCACGGCGTCACGCCACGGACGACTCCTCGGTGTCCTTGGCCTTTTGGAAGATCAGCGCGACCAGCGCCAGCCCCACGACCGCACCGATCAGCTGCATCCCGATGAAACCGGCCACCGACGACGGCGCGATGCCCGCGAAGGTGTCGGTGAAGGCGCGGCCGATGGTCACGGCGGGGTTCGCGAAGGACGTGGAGGAGGTGAACCAGTAGGCGGCCCCGATGTACGAGGCCACGGCGGCGGGCGCGAAGCGCAGCCTGTCGGTCTCGGCCAGGCCGAAGACCAGCAGGATCAGCCCGGCCGTGGCGACCACCTCGCCGAGCAGCAGGCCGCCGCCCGAGCGGTCGTGCGTGGACCACTTCACCAGGGGCTCGCCGAACATGGCGTCCGCGAGGACCGCACCGGCAACGGCGCCGGCGATCTGGGAGGACACGTACGCAGCCGGCTCGCGCGCGGTGACTGCCGCGCCCCCGCGCCGGGCGGTCCACCACTGCGCCAAGGTCACCGCCGGATTGAAGTGGGCGCCCGAGACCGGGCCGAGGAGGGTGATCAGTACTCCGAGGCCGAAGACCGTTGCGGTGGAGTTCGCCAACAGCTGCAGGGCCACGTCCTGGGTCAGCTCGGTGGCCTGGATGCCGGAGCCGACGACGATCGCGACCAGGGCGGCGGTGCCGACCAGTTCGGCGGACGCACGCGCGACCAGTGGGCTGCGGGGCGGGACCGCGCCGGGCGCGGGTGGGGGAGCGTCGGCCGGTATCGGGGCGGCCTGGGGCTCGGTGGCAGTCAAGGCAGGTTCTCCTCGGGCAGGGGGGCTGAGCGGGCCGGGCCGTCCCACGCGGATCTTGCCGGGCGGCGCGGGTCGGGCAAGACCCGGAAGGGACGCCCTGTCCGGCGGGGACGACCTGTCCGGAAGGGACGACCTGTCCGGAAGGGACGACCTGTCAGGGGCAGGACCGCTTGAGGTTCGCCCCTGCGGTGGCGCGCGCGGTCCGGGCGAGGTCGGCGAACCGACCGGCGAGCGATTCGATGACTTCCGGGCGCAGGCGGTAGTAGGTGAACCTCCCGCACGGCTCCGTGTCCACGACCCCGGCCTCGCGCAGCACCTTCAGGTGGTTGGAGAGGTTGGTCTGCTTGGCACCCGTCTCTTCCACGAGGTGGGTCGTGCAGAGCGTCTCCCGCGCGAGCAGGGTCACGATCTGCAGCCTGAGCGGGTCGGCGAGAACCTTCATCAGATCAGTGTCGACTGACGTCATCATGGGCTGATACTTTCACATCGGCGACGGCTGACGCCATCGTCCGCCGGTACGCGCCCGCCCCGCCCGCGAGAAGAGACCCGCTGTGTCCAAGCCCTCCGTGCTGTTCGTCTGTGTCCACAACGCAGGCCGCTCCCAGATGGCCGCTGCCTGGCTGACCCACCTGGCCGGCGACCGCGTCGAGGTCCGCTCGGCCGGGTCCGCCCCCGCTGACTCCGTCAACCCGGCCGCGGTCGAGGCCATGCGCGAGGTCGGCATCGACATGTCCGCCGAGACCCCGAAGATCCTCACCGTCGAGGCCGTGCAGGCGTCCGACGTGTGCATCACCATGGGGTGCGGGGACACCTGCCCGGTCTTCCCCGGCAAGCGCTACCTGGACTGGAAGCTGGAGGACCCGGCCGGCCAGGGCGTCGAGGCCGTCCGCCCGATCCGCGACAAGATCAAGCAGCTGATCGAGGCCCTGATCGCCGAGATCGCCCCGTCCCCGTCCGCCTGAGCTCTGCGCCGTGAGGCTCCGCAATCCCTGAACCCCAGCACCGGCGCCGGCACAGCTGCCGGACTGGCTCTGCCCTGCGGCATTGGGCACCGGGGCCGAACCGATGTGGCAGCTCACTCTGAACGCCGCGCTCGACCTGTGCCGTGAGAGAACCTCAGTCCTCCGCCGGGGGCAGCAGGTGGGAGCAGGTCGAGCGTGCCACGAACGCGATGCCGTCGTAGTCCTCGGCCGGGACGAGCGGGGCGGTGTTCAAGCGGTAGAGGAACCGTTGGACGTTGGCGCCGAAGCTGCGCTGCGCGTGCGGGGCGTGCAGCCAGGGCGCGGCGTCGGCGGGGGAACCCGCGCCGCGGAGGTCCGCGTAGTAGTCGCCGGGTACGGCGTGCGTGAGCCTGGCCTCCAGGGAGCGGAGGCCGGTGCCGATGCGGTGGCGGGCCGGTGGGCGCTGGAGGTCGTTGCCGCGGCGGGCCAGGAAGGAGCCCTTGCCGAAGAGGAGGGCCAACGCGTAGTAGGCGTTGCCGTACCGTTCGCGGAGTCTGCTGCCGAGGGCAGGCACCTGTTGCCCGTACGTGCCCTTCGCGATGTGCCCGTTGTGTGCCCAGACCATGACGCGAGCCTGGGGGTCGTCGTCCACGAGCCGTGCGACGGCCTCGGCCATGTAGCGGTCACGCGCGGCGTACACGCCGTACTCGCCGGCCGAGGGCCCCAAGGGTCGGGTCACCAGGTCGGCGGCGCGGACCAGGATCTGCGCGTGTTCCAGAGCCTCGTCGGCGTCGTCGCCGGGACCCGACCGCTCGACGTGGTCCGCGACGAGGCGGGCGATCTCCTCGGCGCGCCGCAACAGGGCCTTGCCCGGGTCTGGACGCGAGCCCGGGCGGGCCTGCGCCAGCACGTCCAAGGCGCCCATGCGCCCGGCCTGATCGGGCACCGTCCGGCGCAGAAAGGCGGCGACGGCCTCGACCGAGTCGGCGCAGAGCTGGGGGTCGGTTCCCATGAAGCGGATCCGGCGTCCTTCGGGCAGGTCGCGGTTGTGGGCGCGCAGCCACTCGACGAGGTCGACCATCTCGCGGGTGCGCCAGGTCCAGAAGCCCAGCCTGGTGACGAGCCGTTCGGGGGAGCCCGTGCCGTAACGGACGTACGCGTCGAGCGCGCGGGCGGCGGACTGGCTGGCCTCCATGGCGAGGGTGGTGAACCCCTCCTCACAGACCAGGAACTCCACGATGCGGTGCTTCAGGCGGAAGAACTCGCCCGTGCCGTGGGTGGATTCCCCCAGACCGACGATCCGTGTCCCCCGCAGTGCCTCGCCCAGGGGTTTCAGGTCCTCCACCGGCGCGCCGGGGGTCAGGGTGCTCAACGGGTTGGCGTGCTCGTTCAGCCATCGGGCGATGTCGTCGGGCACCGTCCTGCCTCTCCTCACCGCGTGCGGGAGGGCGGCACGCGGTGATGCCTCTGCCTCTCGTACCCGTTCATGGTTCAGTTCGTCGCCTCCGGGAAGGCCGCGAGGATCTCCTGGAGGTCCCGTACCGCGTCCGGTCGGCTATGCTCGGAATACACTCCCGAGACGTTGACGACAACTTCGTCCACCCCCGCCCGATCGAATTCGGCCGGCTGTGCGGCGACGTTCCCGGGCGTGCCGTAGAGGAAGACTCCCGAGTCGACTAGGGCGCGGGCGCCGAGGCCCGGGCGGCGTGGTGGACGCGCAGGCCGGCGCGGCGCAGCATGTCGCAGTAGTGCGGACCGGCGATATGGATGTGGGCCGCTGCGAAGGCGAGCCGGTAGGCGTGGCGTCCGGGGCGGTCGACGGCGGCGTGCAGGACGGTGACCATGCGGGGCACCGGTCGGCCCGACTCTGCCGCGCCCTACGCCATGGCGGGCAGCAGGGGTGTCGCGGACGTAGCCGGGCGGGGTCGTCCAGCTGATCGCCGCGTCCGACGCCCGGCCCGCTGCCCGCGCGGGCGCCGGCCGGAGCACACCGAGCGGGGCGCCTGCTCCCGGCCTCCGCGCGGACCTCCTGGTCGTCGAGGGTGATCCCCTGAGCGATCTCCAGGCGCTGCGCCGCGTTCGGCTGGTGATGGCGGATGGCCTTGTGCATGCCTGACGGGCTACCGCTGCCGGTGCCCCTCCCGTTGGTGCGTGAGGAGTCGGCTGACTCCTACATCCAGTCTCGCTTCTTGAAGATGACGTAGAGGCTGACGCAGACGACTGCCATCAGGAGGAGGGCGAAGGGGTAGCCCGCCGTCCACTTGAGCTCCGGCATGGTCTCGAAGTTCATGCCGTAGATGGTGCCGACCAGGGCAAGGGTGTGGGTCCAGGGGAGCGATAAGTAGGCGCTTGACGCGATGCATGGTCACCACCGCTCGAACAAATTGGAGGTCCGGGAACCCCCTTCGGTGCTGAGGGCCGATGATGTCTAGGGTGCTGGCGGTGTGCGACGGGAGATTCTGGCCGAAGCGAGGGTCCACGATCGAGCCGGTTCTGGCCCCGTACCTCAGTTCCGTCTGCCAGGCTCGGAGGCGTGACGTACGTAGTGACGGCAGACATCTGTAGCCCGGAAGGCGCGTCGGCGATGGATCCGCTGCAGCGTGCCGGAGCCGTGGCGCTGATCGAGAACGGCTTAGCTTCGATCGACGGCATCGAGGGACCAGACGGCATGGAGGTGGACCTCCTCGACACGATCGTTGCCGTACACCCGAGCGGGGCAGTGCTCAAGGTGTTCGTCGACGCCGAGGCGCTCGAGTTCGCGGAGGACGTGGTCCGGGAAGTGGTGGGCGAGGTGCTGATGCGGTCCGAACTGCTCGCGGACTGGGAGGTGAAACGGTGCGAGGTCGACCTGCATCCGGAGCTCGCCCAGGAGAGCCTCACTGGGGCTGACGGCCCCGACGTTCCGCCAGACGATCCCGCGGCCCGGAAAGCACGTCATTCCGAACCACCCCCGGCTGTCGAGGGAAGCGAATACGACGCTCAGTCGAAGGCCGAGGAAGTGCGTGCCCGGATGCTCGTATTGGCAGACGAGCTGCGTTCCTTCCCGCCCGTCATGTTTGGTGGACCCGATGACCTCGAGGGCGAGGACGGCAACGATTGGGACTCCGTCGTATCGCCCGAGGACGCTCGCTTGGCTGCCGGCGCCCTGGTCTACGCCATCGATGTCCTGATCGACGAGTTGTTCGATGACGTGCACACCCTGGAAGGGGAGGAGAGCACAGTCGGAGAGTGCGACGGCTCCCTGTGGCACCTGGAGGACCTGCCAGAGAGGTACGCCCTGCAGTACGACACCCGATTCGCCCGCCGCTTCCTGGTAACAGTGATCGCCATGACCACCCGGTTCACGGCGGGGAACTTCGGCCAGCTGAGCTGCATCGCCGAAGAGCTGGCCCTGAGACTGCTGCTGCGTCAGGCGAATGCGAACCTCGATCTGTTCGGACTCCTCGAAGAGGGCGTTTCGGCTGCCCTCGCGACCTTCGCCGACAGCGTGTACGAGGACATGGACCACGAGTGGCTGTACGACGATTCGATGGACGGCATCGATGAGAGCGTGGTCGGCTCCACCCTGGGGGTGGTGCCCATGTCGTTCGATGCTTGGTTCACCCCGTTCAATGAGGGCAGGTACGTGCACCCGTCAGCGGCAGACGAACCGGGTGCTTCAGCGGGAGCCGTACCGTCCTAGTCAGGGCGATGACGCCGTCGTACGTGGCGGTGCTGTTCCGGCCTGACGTCACGTGTCGACGTCCCGGGCGTCCAGCCGCAGGGCCAGGGGATGACCCCGGGTGGCGAGGGCCGCCGTCACGCGCCGAACAGCACCGTCCACGCTTTCGTGCTCCCAGATGCGGAGTGGTAGCCAGCCCAGGAGCGCGAGGTGCGCATCGGTCTCCTCGTCCCGGTGAACGTTGGTGTCGAACTTCCTGCGCCACCACTCGGAGTTGTGCTTCGGAGCGTGCTGATGTGTCGGGCAGGCGTGCCAGAAGCACCCTTGGACGAACACCGCCGTCCGCCAGCGTGTGAAGGTGACGTCAGCGCGCCGACGCCGCATTCCTGGGATCGGCAAGTCCACGCGGTAACGGAAGCCCAACGCGTGAAGGGCGCGGCGCAGCGCCAGCTCTGGCGCAGTGTCCCGGTTGCGTTGGGCGGTCATCACCTTCCGGACGTTGGCGTCCCGCGGCGCTGGCACGCCCCTACGACTGCCTCTTGTTTCCACCTCCGGACAACTTGCTCAGCGTTCATTCGGTAACCCCGCAGGGTCGCGCTCCCGGACCTGGTCGGGGTGGCGGCCGCCGCACCGCTGCCGTGACGTGACAATTCGAGCCAATGCAACATGAGCGACGCGCTACAAAGGGCACTCAGGGAGTTGACGCCTGCGTAAGCCACCACGCGGACGCAGCTGCAGTCAGGCTTGGATCCTCGGAACATTCACCGGGAATGCGCTGAGACGGTAGGCGTTGCGGATCTCCGTCAGGGGTTCGCGGTCGCGGTTGAAGCGGAGTTTGTTCGTGAGGAGGACGGCCCAGCGCCCCTGGATGGGGCTGATCCACATGCCCGTGCCGGTGAAGCCGTAGTGGACCCAGACGTCCTCGGCGGGGTCGGTGCCGGGGGCGGGGTGCCAGAAGAGGCCGCGGGCGGGGGTGAGGGCGCCGGTGTGGATGCGGAGGGAGTCCTTGATCCAGGTGGGGCCGAAGGCTGCCTGGGTGGGGGCGAGCATGTGGCGGAGGAAGAGGGCGAGGTCGTCGAGGACGGAGAAGGTGCCGGCGATGCCGCAGACGCCGCCCAAGAGGCGGGCGGAGAAGTCGTGGGCGGTGCCCTTGAGGTGGGTGCCGGTGGTGTCGTCGTACTCGGTGGGGGCGCAGCGGGCAGCTTCGGTGGTGGGGAGGGGGCCGAAGCGGGTGCGGGTCATGCCCAGGGGGTCCCAGACGCGGTCGGTGGCGAGCCGGTCCAGGGGCTGGCCCGACAGGTGCTCGGCGAGGTAGCCGAGGACGAGGGCGGCCCGGTCGGTGTACTCGACGGCCTCGCCCGGTGGGCGGTGGAGGGTCTCGTGGAGGACGCCGTCACGGATGTCCTGGGGGTCGGTGCCGTAAAGGTTCTTCAGGTTGGCGCGTAGGGGCAGGCCCGCGGTGTGGGTCAGGAGGTGGTGGGCCGTGGCCCGGGCCAGGGCGTGGCCGGCGACCTGGTCCCAGAAGGTGCCCAGAGGGGCGTGGAGGTCGAGCTTGCCCTCTTCGGTGAGCGTGCCGATGGTGGACCAGACGGCGAGGATCTTGGTGAGGCTGGCCACGTCGAAGACGATGTCCAGCCGCATCGGTTCGTCGGGCTGGTCGGGGTCGAGGACGCCGACGGCTCCGCTCGCGCGGACGCCGTCGGCGTCCCCGACCGCCCACACCGCGCCGGGGTAGACCTCCTCGCGAACCCCGGTCTGCAGGAGGTCTTCGATTCGGGCGGTGGAGGGCGTCGTCATGGTCTCCCGATCGTCGTACGGCCGCGGGTGGTCCGGCGGTCAGGGTAGTGAGGCCGCCGGGACGGTTCCGGCTCCGCCACGAGCGGAGTTGGGTGAGCCGGTGGCGATCGCGGCTGGCCTCACCCTCCGACTCTCAGTGGGGATCCCGGTGACGAATTCGGGTGCGCGATTCGGCGTCGGCGTACCGTGCTGGGGGTGACGGATACGACTCGAGAAGATGCTCTGACGGCAGTACTGCCTGGCCTGTCCGACGCGTTCGGGCTGGGCGCGGTAAGTGATCGGCGTTTCCTTGCCCACGGCCTGATGAACCGGAACTGGCGGCTCGTGACGGCTACCGGGGTGTACGCGCTCAAGGAGATCGCCGACGTTCCCCTACCAAAGGTCCGCAGGAACCTTGCGGTCCTCGTGGACCTGGCTCGCGAGGGCATCCCCGTGCCGGCGCCGCTGAGCGCGGCCAACGGTGACCTCGTGGCGGAAGTCGGTGGTCACGGCTACTGCGTCCTGCCGTGGGTGGACGGCGAGCACCTCCAAGGGACGGATCTCCCGCTCGACCAGGTGCGCGATCTCGGTGCTCTGCTGGGCCGCCTCCACGAGGGTTTGCGGCGGCATGGTCCCGGCCCGGTCCCCGAGCAGGCGCCGGTGGCCAAGGTCCGCGATGTGACCGAGGCCGACCGTGCGGCTGCTGCCCTACTGAGCCGCTTGCCGTCCGCTCCGGTGACGGACTTCGACAAGGCCGCCGCCGAGGCCCTACACGACCGGCGCCGCCTCCTCGCGCGGTACGCCGGTGCCCGGCCGGACGGCGAGGTGCCGGCCGGGCCGTACGGGTGGACGCACGGCGACTTCCAGTACCGCAACCTGCTGCGCCGCGATGGCCGGGTGGTGGCGGTCCTGGACTGGGACCGGCTCGGTGTCCGTTCGTACGGGGAGGAGGTCGCGCGGACCGCGCAGGTGCAGTTCGGGGTCGGTGGTGCCTTCGACCTCGACCGCGTTGCCGCGTTCTGCTCCGGATACCGGTCCGTGATCGATCTGCCCGAGGGCGACCTCGCCGACGCGGTGAAGCGCCTGTGGTGGAAGCGGCTGACCGACTTCTGGCAGCTGTAGTTCTACCTCGACCGTGAGGACCCCACCTTCGGCGAGATGTTCCTGACGGACGAGGCTCTGCTGAACTGGTGGACCGACCGCTCCGACGAGGTCCAGGCCGCCTACGCGGCCCGCTAGGCGGCGGGTGCTGCCGTCGGGATGAGCCCGGCGGCAGCCAGCTCGGGCAGGCACGGCCGGACCAGCGGCGCTGCCCCGGCACGGGCCCTCGCGCCGAGGCCGGTCCGGTCGGCCGACTCGATCGCCTGCACCCAGCCGTCCACGTCGTCGGGGTGGAGGGTCACTCCGCCGTCCCCGACCGCCTCGGGAATGCCGAAGTTGAGCTGCCGTGGGGTGGTCCGGAACCAGGTCGGCAGAAGCGATCCTTTTCGCTGGCCCTGACCAGGACCAACGGCAACGCCATCCGCGCCGACATCTGCCACGACGAGGTGTGGAAGCCCCCTCGCGAAGGGGTTCGCTTGCGCTCAGTCGATCAAGCGCGTGAGGTGGGTCGTTACAGCCAGTCGCGCTTCTTGAAGATGACGTAGAGGCTGACGCAGACGACTGCCATCAGCAGGAGGGCGAAGGGGTAGCCCGCCGCCCAGTGGAGCTCCGGCATGGTCTCGAAGTTCATGCCGTAGATGGTGCCGACCAGGGTGGGGGCGAAGAGGATGGCGGCCCAGGCGGAGATCTTCTTGATCTCCTCGTTCTGTTCGAAGCCGGCTTCGGCCAGGGCGCGCATTTCCGCGTTCTGTTGCTGGGAGACCAGGGTGGCGTTGACCGTCAGGATCTCGGTCAGGGCCTGGCGGAAGCCGTCCACGCGTTCGCTGGTGTGGGTGACGTGGTCGGCGACGTCGCGGAGGTAGCGCTGGAGTTCCTCGTCCGTGCCGTACTTGGCGAAGCCGGCCATCAGGCCGTGGAGCATGCCGACCAGCGGGCGGGTGGCGCGCTGGAACTCGACCATCTCGCGGGAGAGTTCGTAGATGCGGCGGGAGACTTCGGGGTCGCCGCGGAAGACCTCGGTCTCGATCTCGTCGATGTCGTTCTGGACTCCGGCCACCACCGGGGCGTAGCCGTCGACCACCGCGTCGAGGATGGCGTAGAGGGCGGCCTCGGGGCCCAGGGAGAGCAGTTCCGGGGCGGCCTCCATGCGGCGGCGGACCGCGGACAGGTCGGGGGCCGCGCCGTGGCGGACCGTGATGAGGAAGTCCTGGCCGACGAAGACGTGGAGCTCGCCGAATTCCACCTCCTCCGGCGCGTCCAGGTAACGGGCGGCGCGCAGGACGACGAAGAGGGTGTCGCCGTAACGTTCCAGCTTGGGGCGCTGATGGGCCTCCAGGGCGTCCTCGACGGACAGCGGGTGGAGGTTGAACTCGGCGGCCAGGGAGTGGAGTTCGGACTCGGTCGGGCGGTGCAGGCCGATCCAGGCCATGCCGTCGGGCTGTTCGCGCAGTTGCCGGAAGGTGTCGGCCAGGGTGGCGGGGGAGGCCACGCGGCGGCCGTCGCGGTAGACCGCGGAGTCGACCACGCTGCGGTGGTCCGACGGCGTCGGCGCGGAGGGCCGCGGTCGGCCCGTGCGCGGCGTGGGGCGGCGGTCTGGGCGCTCCGGCATCGCAGTCAGCTCCCGAGGTGAGCGATTTTCCATGGGCCAAGAGCACGATATACGGGCAAAGGGGGTGGACGCCGTGGAAGTCGCGGACAGAGGGTGTCCGCGAGCCGCGTTAGCGTGCGGTCATGGCCTCATCGACCACCCACCCGGTCCTCGGCGCCCGCGCACTGAGCCGTGCCACGCTCGCGCGCCAGCTGCTGCTGCACCGCACGCCGATGCCCGCGGCCGACGCCGTCTCGCACCTCGTCGGGCTCCAGGCGCAGAACGTCCGGCCGCCCTACTTCCAGCTGCACGCCCGTCTCGCCGGCTTCCGCCCCGCGGAGCTCGCCGCACTGATGGAGTCCCGGGAAGTGGTCCGCATGGTCACCATGCGCTCCACCCTCCACACCCACACCGCGCACGACGCCCTCACCCTCCGGCCGCTCGTCCAGGAGGCCCGCGACCGGGAGCTCGGCAACTTCCGCGCCGGGCTCACCGGAGTCGACCTGGACCGGCTGGCGCGGACCGCGCGGGACTTCGTGGAAGCCGAGCCGCGCACCATGGGGGAGATCCGGGAGGAACTCCTCACCCACTGGCCGGGCGCCGACCCGCAGGCCCTGTCCGTGGCCGCCCGCTGCCGGCTCCCGCTCGTACAGGTCACGCCCCGCGGCGTGTGGGGCCGCAGCGGCCAGGTCCGGCTCACCACCGCCGAGCACTGGCTCGGCCGACCGGCCGGGGAGCCCCAGCGCCTGGACGACGTGGTGCTGCGCTACCTCGGCGCCTTCGGACCCGCCTCCGTGAACGACATGCAGACCTGGGCGGGCCTGACCCGGCTGCGGGAGGCCTTCGAGCGGTTGCGGCCGCGCCTGGTCGTCTTCCGGGACGAGAACGGCGTCGAGCTGTTCGACCTTCCCGACGCACCCCGCCCCGCCCCCGACACCCCCGCCCCGCCCCGCTTCCTCCCCGAGTTCGACAACCTCCTGCTCTCGCACGCCGACCGCGCCCGCGTCGTCCCCCCGCGGCTCAAGGGGCGCAGCTGGTCGGGCAACCAGGCCCACCGCACCCTCCTCCTCGACGGATTCCTCGCCGGGCTCTGGACAGCGGAGGCGGGGGTGCTCACCGTCGAGCTGTTCGACCCGGTGCCGCAGGCGGCCGAGGAGGAGATCGCCGCCGAGGGGGAGCGGCTCCTCGCGCAGATGGGGACGGGTCCGGGAACGCAGGAGGTCCCCGCCGGAGCCGGCCGCATCCGCTTCGGGTCAATCCGGGGCTGACGTCGGCCTAGTGATCCACAGCGCCACGCGGCACGATTCCCCCATGACGGAGAACAGCGCCACCGCACAGTTCCTGGCCGCCCGCGACTTCCTGCTCGACCGCCGCGGGGACTACGAAGCCGCCCGGGCCGGCTTCACCTGGCCCCGCCCCGAGCGCTTCAACTGGGCCCTGGACTGGTTCGACCACATCGCCACCGGGAACGGCGCCGACGCCCTGCGGATCGTCGAGGAGGACGGCACGAGCCGGGGGGTCTCCTTCGGGGAGCTGGCCGTGCGCTCGGACTCGGCCGCGAACTGGCTGCGCGACCAGGGCGTCGGCGCCGGCGACCGGATCCTGCTGATGCTCGGCAACCAGCGCGAGCTGTGGGAGGTGATGCTCGCCGCGATGAAACTGCGCGCGGTCGTCATCCCCGCCACCCCGCTGCTCGGCGCGGCAGACCTGCGCGACCGCGTCGAGCGCGGGCAGGTGCGCCACGTCATCGTGCGCGCCGAGGACACCGGCAAGTTCGACGAGGTGCCCGGCACCTACACCCGTATCGCCGCCGGACCCGAGGTGCCCACCGGGTGGCGCCGCCTGGAGGACATGTACCAGGCGGACAGCGGGTTCACGCCCGACGGCGAGACCCTGGCCGACGACCCCCTGATGCTCTACTTCACCTCCGGCACCACCGCCCGTCCCAAGCTGGTCGAGCACACGCACGCGTCGTACCCGATCGGGCACCTGTCCACCATGTACTGGGTCGGACTGCGCCCCGACGACGTCCACCTCAACATCGCCTCGCCCGGCTGGGCCAAGCACGCCTGGTCCAACCTCTTCACGCCCTGGAACGCGGGCGCGACCGTGTTCGTGTACAACTACACCCGCTTCGACGCCGAGCGGCTGATGGCGGAGATGGACCGCGGCGGCGTCACCACCTTCTGCGCCCCGCCGACCGTGTGGCGGATGCTGATCCAGTCCGACCTCGGCCTGCTGCGCAACCCGCCGCGCGAGGCCGTCGCCGCCGGAGAGCCGCTGAACCCGGAGGTCATCGAGAAGGTCCGCCAGGCCTGGGGCGTGACCGTCCGCGACGGATTCGGCCAGACCGAGACCACCCTGCAGATCGGGAACTTCCCGGGCGCCCCGGTCAGGCCCGGCTCGATGGGCCGTCCGGCGCCCGGCTACGAGATCGTGCTCCTGGACCCGGTCACCGGCAAGGAGTCCCCCGACGAGGGGGAGGTCTGCGTGGACCTGCGCACCCGGCCCGCCGGGGTCATGACGGGCTACCGCGACGACCCCGAGCGGACGGCCGAGGCGATGGCGGGCGGTCTCTACCGCACCGGCGACATCGCCTCGCGCGACGCCGAGGGCCACCTCACCTACGTGGGCCGCTCGGACGACGTCTTCAAGGCCTCCGACTACAAGATCAGCCCGTTCGAGCTGGAGAGCGCCCTGCTGGAGCACGAGGCCGTCGCCGAGGCGGCCGTCGTCCCGGCCCCGGACGCGGTGCGGCTCGCCGTCCCCAAGGCGTACGTCACGCTCGCCGCCGGCTGGGAGCCGGGGGAGGAGACGGCCCGGGTGCTGTTCGCGCACTCCCGGGCGGTGCTGTCCCCGTACAAGCGGATCCGCCGGATCGAGTTCGGCCCGCTCCCGAAGACCGTGTCCGGCAAGATCCGCCGGGTGGAGCTGCGGGAGCTCACCGAGGCCGGCTCGACGGCGGAGTACGACGAGGCCGACCTCCGCTGAGCCCGGCCCCGACCCGACCCCGGCCCGGGCCACGGCCCGGCCGGGGCCAGGGCCGGGACCGCCGAGGTGATCAGGCCGGCAGCTGCGCCTCGATCGCCGCGATCACCTCGGGCGCCTCGGGCTCGGTGCGCGGACGGAAGCGCGCCACGACCTCACCGGCGGGGGAGATCAGGAACTTCTCGAAGTTCCACTGGATGTCCCCCGCCTCCCCGTCCGCGTCCGGGGTCTTCACCAGCTCCTGGTACAGCGGGTGCCGGTTCTCGCCGTTGACCTCGGACTTCTCCAGCATCGGGAAGGTCACGCCGAAGCCCGCCGCGCAGAACGTCTGGATGTCGTCCGCGGAGCCCGGCTCCTGGCCGCCGAACTGGTTGCAGGGCACGCCGATGACGGTGAAGCCCTTCTCCTCGTACGCGAACTGCAGCCGGGCCAGCCCCGAGTACTGCGGGGTGAGGCCGCACTGGGAGGCGGTGTTCACCAGCAGGATCGCCTTGCCCTTGTAGGCGGCCAGGCTGGTGGGCTCGTCGGACAGGGTGGTCAGCGGGATGTCGTACAGGCTCATCGGGCTCGTTCTCCTCAGCGGACGCGACTACGCAATGTCCCGAGCCTATGGCCCCGCACCGACGAGTGCGTCCGCCGGGTCGTTGACGGGCTGCGGCATGCCCGTGAGGTCCATGACGAACAGCGGTATCCCCAGATCGTCGGCGCGCGCCCGGGCGTCCGAGGTGTACCCGGCGAGGGAGAAGTAGACGCTGGTCGCGGAGGCGGTCAGCCCGTTCAGCCACACGCACTCCACCGCCCGCAGCCCGGCCGGCGCGGTGCTCGGGTCCACCTGGGCGACCACCCCGGGAGCCCGCAGGTCCACCGCCGCCGACGGTATCGGCGGCCCGTCGGGCTGCCGTACGTCCTGGAAGCCGAGCCAGCGCAGGTACAGCGCGGCCGTCGCCACCGCGTCCCGGGCCGTACGGATGGTCACGGGCCGGAAGGGCGGACGCGACGCCGGCGCACCCGGGAGCGGTACCGGCCCCGGTCCCGCCCGGCGCGGAGCCGCCGGTCCGGGCCCCGGCCCGCGGGTCCCGCCACCGCCCGGTCCCGCGTCCTCACCCGCGCCCGCGCCCGCGGCGCCCCGCGTACCGGCGGCCGCCCCGGGCGGCTCCGGCGCGTGGACGGGGATCAGCACCACCGTCCCGCACGAGGCGCACCCCACCTCCGGGTGCGGCCACTCGCTCTCCCGCCCGCAGGCCGCGCACCGCACGGTCACCCAGCTGTCCGTCCACGTCCGGTGCGTCAGCGGCAGCGGGGGCGCCGCGAGGTCCAGCGGCGGGGTGATCGGGCTCCCGCAGGCGCACGGGTAGACCGGCGCCGCATAGGCGTTCTCGCGCTGGCACGCCGGACACCGCACCGGTACCGCTTCCGCCATGGGACACGTACCCCCTCCGTCGCTGTGCGTACGTCCATGGTCCACGACGCGCGACCGGCCGGGGCGGCGTCGCCCCGAATTCCGCCACCGAGGTGGCGTTTTTGTGCGACAGACCGAGCGAGACGCGGCATTTGGTGGGTTCCGGGGTGCTGAAGCGCCTTGACGTGCGCAGAACTCGCCGCTTAGCTTGTTCCGTATAGCAGAACAAAACTTCCGTATGACGGAAACTGCCTGACCGCCACACCGCAGGAGACCTCGATGCCTCGTATGACAGCCGCCGCCGCTGCAGTGGAGATCCTCAAGCGCGAGGGTGTCGCGCACGCGTTCGGCGTCCCCGGCGCTGCGATCAACCCGTTCTACCGGGAGCTCAAGAACGTCGGTGGCATCAAGCACACCCTCGCCCGCCACGTCGAGGGCGCCTCGCACATGGCGGAGGGCTACACCCGCACCGCGCCCGGCAACATCGGCGTCTGCATCGGCACCTCCGGCCCGGCCGGCACCGACATGATCACCGGCCTGTACTCGGCGATCGCGGACTCCATCCCGATCCTGTGCATCACCGGCCAGGCCCCGGTCTCCAAGCTCCACAAGGAAGACTTCCAGGCCGTCGACATCGCCTCGATCGCCAAGCCGGTCACCAAGAAGGCCACGACCGTCCTGGAGGCCGCGCAGGTCCCGGGCGTGTTCCAGGAGGCCTTCCACCTGATGCGCTCCGGCCGTCCCGGCCCGGTCCTGATCGACCTGCCGATCGACGTCCAGCTGACCGAGATCGAGTTCGACCCCGAGACCTACGAGCCGCTGCCGGTCTACAAGCCGCGCGCCACCCGTGCCCAGGCGGAAAAGGCCGTCCGGTTCCTGCTGGAGTCCGAGCGCCCGCTGATCGTCGCCGGTGGCGGCATCATCAACGCCGACGCCGCCGACCTGCTGGTCGAGTTCGCCGAGCTGACCAACGTCCCGGTCATCTCCACCCTGATGGGCTGGGGCGTCATCCCCGACGACCACGAGCTGAGCGCCGGCATGGTCGGCGTCCAGACCTCGCACCGCTACGGCAACGCGACCTTCCTGGAGTCGGACTTCGTCCTCGGCATCGGCAACCGCTGGGCCAACCGTCACACCGGCTACAACCTGGACGCGTACCTCGGCGACCGCAAGTTCGTCCACGTCGACATCGAGCCCACCCAGATCGGCAAGATCTTCGCCCCGGACTTCGGCATCGCCTCCGACGCCAAGGCCGCGCTGGAGCTCTTCATCGAGATCGCCAAGGAGCTCAAGGCCGAGGGCAAGCTCCCGGACTACAGCGCCTGGGTCGCCTCGCACCTGGAGCGCAAGGGCTCGCTGCAGCGCCGCACGCACTTCGACAACATCCCCATGAAGCCGCAGCGCGTCTACGAGGAGATGAACAAGGCGTTCGGCCCGGAGACCCGCTACGTCACCACCATCGGTCTGTCCCAGATCGCCGGTGCGCAGATGCTGCACGTCTTCAAGCCGCGCCACTGGATCAACTGCGGCCAGGCCGGCCCGCTCGGCTGGACCATCCCGGCCGCGCTGGGCGTCGCCTCCGCCGACCCGGAGAACCCGGTCGTCGCGCTCTCCGGTGACTACGACTTCCAGTTCATGCTGGAGGAGCTGGCCGTCGGCGCGCAGCACAAGATCCCGTACGTCCACGTCCTGGTGAACAACGCCTACCTGGGCCTGATCCGCCAGGCGCAGGGTGGTCTCGGCATCAACTTCGAGGTCAACCTGGAGTTCGAGAACATCAACGCGCCCGAGCTGGGCGTCTACGGCGTCGACCACGTCAAGGTCGTCGAGGGCCTCGGCTGCAAGGCGATCCGCGTCACCGACCCGAACGAGCTGGGCGCCGCCTTCGAGGAGGCCAAGAAGCTGGCCGCCGAGTACAGCGTCCCGGTCGTCGTCGAGGCGATCCTGGAGCGCGTCACCAACATCTCGATGAGCAAGACGGTCGACATGAGCGACGTCACCGAGTTCGAGGAGCTGGCGACCGAGCCGGGCCACGCCCCGACCGCGATCCGCCCGATCACGGTCTGATCCCGCAGCCCCTGACGCACCCGCGCACGAACGAACGGCCCCTGGAAACCACCGGTTTCCAGGGGCCGTTCGCCGTCCCGGTTCAGTTCGCCGTCCCGGTTCAGTTCGCCGTCCCGGTTCAGTTCCCGGCCCCGGCTCGGCCGAGGGCGAGACCGTCGATCAGTACCTCCACGCCGAGCGCGAGCCGTGCCGCGGCCGGACCGGCGGCCAACTCCGCGGCGCTCGCAGCGAGATGCGGATGGCGGGCCGGGTCGAGGCCGGCGAGCCGCTCCTCGAGGGAGACACGGGCGTGCCGGTGTTCCAGGGCCTCCTGCAAAGCGTCCGGTCCGCCGCCCGCCGGGGGAGCGGCGACGGCGACCTCGTAGGTGACCGCTCCGATGTACAGGGCGATCAGGTCGCAGCCCCAGGCGGCCCGTTGGCGTTCCACGCCCCCGACCAGCAGCAGACCGAGGATGCGGTCGAAGAGGCCGAGCCAGGCGGGCGTGGCGGGGATGGAGCCGAGCGAGACGCGCCCGATGCCGGGGTGGGCGTTGAGGGCGTGCACCACGTCGGTGATGAGGGTGGTCAGCCGGGTGCGCCAGTCCCCCGGGGGATCCGCCGGGAGCTCGGGCAGCGGCACGGTCGCGATCACCGCGTCGTGCATCAGCCGCAGCAGTTCCTCGCGCTGCGAGACGTAGACGTACAAGGACGCGGGGCCGGTGTCGAGTGCGGCCGCCACCTTCCGCATCGTCACCGCGTCCAGGCCCTCGCGGCGCAGCACGCCCAGGCCCGCGTCGATCACGGCGGCCATGCTCAGCGGGGGTTTGGCGGGGCGCGAGCGGGTGCTCTTGCGGCGGGGTGGCGTCTCCATGGCGACAGGCTAGCAGTTGACAGCGAACGCCGTTCGTTGCGAACGTTGTTCGTGACGAACAACGTTCGTTCTGCTGTGCCCGGCGTTCATCGCCGCTGATTCCACGCTCCGGGGGAGACCTGCCTTGTCCTACGCACACCACCCTTTTCCGCACCCGCACCCGCACCCGCACCCGCGCCGCTGGGCGGTCCTCTGCGTCGTCCTCCTCGCGGAAGTGATGGACCTTCTGGACGCCACCGTCACCGGCGTCGCCGCCCCCGTCATCGCCGCCGACCTCGGCGGCGGCCGGGCCGTGACCCAGTGGCTGCAAGCCGGCTACACGCTGCCCTTCGCCGCCCTGCTGATCACCGCCGGGCGGCTGGGGGACCGGTACGGGCGGCGGCGGCTCTTCCTGATCGGCGCCGCCGGTTTCACGGCCGCCTCCGCCCTGTGCGCCCTCGCCCCCGACCCCGGCACGCTGATCACCGCCCGGGCCGTCCAGGGCGCCTTCGGGGCCCTGCTGCTGCCGCAGGGCTTCGGCATCATCAAGGAGACCTTCCCCGAAGCCGAACTTCCCAAGGCCTTCGGCCTGTTCGGGCCGGTCATGGGTCTGTGCGCCGTCGCCGGCCCCGTGGTGGGCGGGCTGCTCGCCGGAGCGGACCTGTTCGGCTCCGGCTGGCGCCTGGTGTTCCTGGTCAACCTGCCGCTCGGCCTCCTCGCCCTGGCCGGTGCCGTGCGCTGGGTCCCGCGGGGCAAGCCCGACGCCGGGCTGCGGCTCGACGTACCGAGCGTGCTGCTGGCCGGCGCGGCCTCCGCGGCCGTGGTGTTCCCGCTCGTCCAGGGACCGGAGCTGGGGTGGCGCTTGTGGTCCCTCCTCCTGCCGGCCGCGGGACCCGCCGGGTGCGTGGTCTTCGCACGGATGCAGCGGCGTCGTCCCTCGCCGCTCATGGCGCCCGGCCTGCTGGCCAACCGCGGCTACACCTGCGGGATCGTCGTCGCCCTCGTTTTCTTCGCCTCGTTCACCGGCCTCATGCTGGTGCTCTCCCTCTTCCTCCAGGGTCCGCTCGGCCTTTCGCCGCAGGGAGCGGGGTACGCCCTCGCCCCCATGGCCCTCGGGATCGCCCTGTCGGCCGGCCCTGCCGGGTCCCTCGCGCAGCGGCACGGACGGGTGGTGATCCAGGGCGGGATCGTCGTCACCGCCCTCGGGCTCCTGGTGCTCGCCGGCTGCGCCGACGGGGCGGTGGACGGGTGGAGGCTGGTGCCGGGCACGCTGGTCACCGGCCTCGGCATGGGACTGGTGGTCCCGCCGCTGTTCGACGTCATCCTGGCCGGGGTGTCCCCGTCCGAGGTGGGGTCGGCCTCCGGAGTCCTGGACGCGGTACAGCAGTTGGCCGGTGCGGTGGGCGTCGCGCTGCTGGTCACCGTATGGACGGCCTTCACCGACCACGGCAGTACCCCGTCCACCGCCCTGTCCGCCACGGCGCTCGTGACCCTGGTCCTCCTCGTGGGCGCCCTTGCCGTCTCCGCCCGCCTTCCCCGGTACGTCCGCGCATGAGCAACCGCGCCCGGGCATGAGCAACCGCGCCCGCGCATGACAAAGCGCCGAGTCACGGGACCGTCCGTGACTCGGCGCTTTGGGTGGTGACCGCCCGACGGTGCGAGGCTGGCGCGACAGGACGTTCGCGCCGCCGGGCGGAGTCGGGGCCCGTGTACGGGGGGCTCTGTGCGTAGCCCCCGTACACGAGTTGCCGGGACCGTGGCGGGCGGGCGACGAGAACTCCGGCATCGTCTCCCTCAGGTCAAGAGACGAGCCTCGGAACCCATTACCACCGCACTGGCTCGCACGCTCGCCACGGTCCTCACGCGGCGCCGGCCACAAGGGCCGGCGCTGTCCGCCCTCACCGCGCACCACCCCTCATCCGGGTACGCGGTTCGGGCTCAGCACCCGGAGCCTGACCTCCCGTCAGGCCCCCGGTACAACTGGGTGGCTCAGGCGTCGCGCAGGGCGCGGACGGCCTCCTCGACGCGGCGGCCGTAGTCGGCGTCCGCGGCGTGGAAGTGAGCCAGGTTCTTCTCGATGACGTCTTCGAGGGTGACCTGCGACAGGCCGCCGGCGATGTTCGCCACCAGACGCTGCTTCTCGGCCTCCGACATCAGGCGGTAGAGCTCACCGGCCTGGAAGAAGTCGTCGTCCTTGGTGTGGGCCGGGGCCTCGTGGGTGCCCGTGTAGCCGGAGACGGCCTTCGGGGCGCCGAGCGCGAGACCGGTCTCGGCCGGGCCCTGGTACGAGTTGGGCTCGTAGTTCTTGTCGTGGCGCGAGCCGTTGCGCAGCGCCATGACGCCGTCGCGGCCGTAGTTGTCGGCCTTCGTCGCCTTCGGGGCGTTGACCGGCAGCACGGTGTGGTTCACACCGAGGCGGTAGCGCTGGGCGTCGGCGTACGCGAACAGGCGGCCCTGGAGCATCTTGTCCGGCGAGGCGGTGATGCCCGGGACGAAGTTGTTCGGGGAGAACGCGGACTGCTCGACCTCGGCGAAGACGTTGTCCGGGTTGCGGTCGAGGACCAGACGGCCCACTCGCTGGAGCGGGTAGTCGGCGTGCGGCCACACCTTGGTGAGGTCGAACGGGTTGAAGCGGTAGTCCGCGGCCTCGGCGGCGGGCATGATCTGGACGTAGAGGGTCCAGCTCGGGTTCACACCGCGCTCGATGGCCTGGAGCAGGTCGGTCTGGTGCGAGTTGGCGTCCTTGCCGACGAGCTCGGCGGCCTGCTCGGAGGACAGGCAGCGGATGCCCTGGTTCGTCTTGAAGTGGTACTTGACGAAGAAGGCCTCGCCGTTCTCGTTCGTCCACTGGTAGGTGTGGGAGCCGTAACCGTTCATGTGGCGGTACGACGCGGGGATGCCGCGGTCACCCATCAGCCAGGTGATCTGGTGCGTCGCCTCGGGGGCGTGCGCCCAGAAGTCCCAGACGTTGTCCGGCTCCTGCTTGCCCGTGAAGGGGTCGCGCTTCTGGGAGTGGATGAAGTCGGGGAACTTGATCGGGTCCTTGATGAAGAACACCGGGGTGTTGTTGCCGACGAGGTCGTAGTTGCCCTCTTCGGTGTAGAACTTGAGCGCGAAGCCACGCGGGTCGCGGACGGCGTCCGCGCCACCGAGGGAGTCGGCGACGGTGGAGAACCGCAGGAAGGTCTCGGTCTTCTTGCCGACCGTGTTCAGGAAGGCGGCGCTGGTGTACGCGGTGACGTCGTCGGTCACCTCGAAGTAGCCGTACGCGGCCGAGCCGCGGGCGTGCACCACGCGCTCCGGGATGCGCTCACGGTTGAAGCGGGCGAGCTTCTCGAGGAGCTGCTGGTCCTGGATCAGGAGCGGGCCACCGACGCCGGCGGTGGCGGAGTTCTGGTTGTCGGCGACCGGGGCGCCGGACTCGGTCGTCAGCGTGCGCTTCGACATGGTGACCTTCCGTACGGGTAACTGCTGAGACGGAAGGCGTCTTCCGTCATGCGGAACAGCCTAATTTCGGCGTGAACACGACGTCAACAGTTTGTTGAAAGAAAGAGTGTGGAGGTGATCCGGACGGTGCCGGCGCCTGGGCGCGACAGGACAGGTGTCAGCACCGGCACCGTCCGAAACTCGTGTCTCCCCGGAGGGAGGGGGGCAGGTCCGGGGATCAGACCTGGGCGCCGGAGAGGCGCTCGACCGCGCGGAGCAGGGCCGAGTGGTCCAGCCCGCCGTCACCCTGGGCGCGCAGCGAGGCGACCAGCTGGGCGACGACCGCGCCGACCGGGAGGGCAGCACCGACGTTGCGGGCGGCGTCGGTGACGATGCCCATGTCCTTGTGGTGCAGGTCGATCCGGAAACCGGGCTTGAAGTCGCGGTTGAGGAAGTTGTCCTTCTTGCGGGTCAGGACCGTGGAGCCGGCCAGACCGCCGTTGAGGACGTCCAGGGCGGCCTGGAGGTTCACGCCCGACTTCTCGAGGAAGACGACGGCCTCGGCGCACGCCTGGATGTTCACCGCGACGATGAGCTGGTTGGCGGCCTTGACCGTCTGGCCGGAGCCGTGCGGGCCGCACAGGACGATGGTCTTGCCGAGCGTCTCCAGGATCGGCAGGGCCGCGTCGAAGTCGGCCTGCTCGCCACCCACCATGATCGACAGGACGGCCTCGATGGCGCCGGCCTCGCCGCCGGACACCGGGGCGTCGATGACGCGGATGCCCTTCTCGGCGGCGTTCTTCGCGAGGTCGACCGAGGTCTGCGGGGTGATCGACGACATGTCGATGATCAGCGCACCGGACTTGGCGTTCGCGAGGATGCCCTCGGGGCCGTAGTTGATGGCCTCGACCTGCGGGGAGGCGGGCACCATCGTGATGATCACGTCGGCGTCCTTGACGGCCTCGGCGATCGAGCCGGCGGCGGTGCCACCGGCGGCGGCCAGGCGCTCCAGCTTGTCCTGCTCCAGTGTGAAGCCGGTGACCGGGTATCCGGCCTTGATGAGGTTCTCGGACATGGGCGAGCCCATGATGCCGAGGCCGATCCAGGCGATCGACGGAAGCGCGGTGGAGGTGCTCATGATGGGGGGTCCTTCTCTTCAATGCTTCGTACGAAAAGTGCGGGAGGTGCCTGGCTGATCGCCCGGACTTCGTCCGCCTACTTGGCGGCGCGGGCCTCGGCCGGCAGCCACGCGAAGGACGCGGCGGCGTCCGCGGCCTTGTACTCCAGGCCTACGTAGCCCTCGTACCCGGCCTTCTTGAGCTGGTCGAGCAGCTCTTCGAGGGGCAGCTCGCCGGTGCCCGGGGCGCCGCGGCCCGGCTTGTCGGCGATCTGGACGTGCCCGGTCTTGGCGGCGTACTTTTCGATGACCTCGCCGAGGTCCTCGTCGTTCATCGCCAGGTGGTACAGGTCGAGCAGGAACTTGGCGTTCCCGAGGCCGGTGGCCTCGTTGACCTTGTCCACGACCGCGATGCCGGCCGGGGCGCTCACCAGTGGGTAGAGCGGCGACTCGGGCTTGTTGAGGGTCTCGATCAGCAGGATGGCGCCCACCCGGTCCGCGGCCTTGGCGGCCGTGACGAGGTTCTTGAGCGCCAGCTCGTCCTGGACCGCGGGGTCCACGCCCTCGACCCGGTTGCCGTAGAGGGCGTTCAGTGCCTTGCAGCCGACCGAGGCCGCGAAGTCGGCGGCCACGTTGATGTTGGCGTTGAAGCGGTCGGACTCCTCGCCGGGCACGGAGACCGCGCCGCGGTCCGGACCCGGCAACTGGCCGGCGTAGAAGTTCAGGCCCACCAGCTGGGTGCCCGCGTCCTCAAGAGCCTTCTTGAGGGCGTCGAGCTCCGCCTGGGCGGGAGTGGGGGTCTCGATCCAGGGCCACCACAGCTCGACCGCCGTGAAGCCCGCCGCGGCGGCAGCCGCGGGACGCTCCAGGAGCGGGAGTTCCGTGAAGAGGATCGAAAGGTTCACATCGAAGCGCTGGTCCGTGTATCCCATGAGGGGTGTGCGCTCCTTCCGTATTGCGGAAGTTAGTTTCTGCTTGATGGAAGACTGCATCGAGGTTTGCGTGGCTGTCAAGTGCGCACTGCCGAAAAGTCCCAGCTGCGGGGTAGCTTGGCCCGCGTGCGATTGAGAGTGGAGTTCACGACCGAGCCCTTCGATCTCGAAGAGGCCCCCGACCACGCCGTGGCCGCGCGCGAGGTCATCCAGAAGGCCCGCCTCGACGCGGTGGACGTCGGCCCGTTCGGCAACACCGCCGAAGGGGAGTCCGACGAGGTGCTGGGCGCCGTGGCCGCGCTGCTGCGCAATGCGCTGGAGGCCGGGGCCACGCGCGTGTCGCTCCAGGTCAATGTGATCGCGGAGGACACCACCCCATGACCGAGCCCCGTGACCACCCCTTCGTCACCGCCGTCAAGCCGCTGGTGGACGCGATGGGCGGAGAGCTGATGGACCCGGCCCAGGCGCAGCCCGACGACGTCGTGCTCAGCTGGGAGGGCCAGGAGCTGCTCGCCGTGCGCCTGCCCCAGCTCTCCGACTCGCTGGACCACATCCTGGCCGCGCTGGAGCGCCGGCACGGCGTACCGTTGGCCCAGCTCGACCGGAAGTCCAAGCAGGACGTGGTGCGCATACTGGAGGCGCGCGGCGCGTTCTCCGTGCGGCACGGCGTGGAGACGGTCGCGAGCGCCCTGGGCGTGAGCCGCTTCACCGTCTACAACTACTTGAACCGGGACTCCAGCCCCGCCAAGGGGTCCACCCCTCCCAAGGGGTCCGGCCTCCCCGAGGGGGCGGAGAAGAACAGCCAATCGTGAACGACCGCTGACCCGCCGTGACGAGCCGCCGCCCCGATTCACCCGGGCGGCGGCTTTTGTGTACGGGAAGTTTCAACAAAGTGTTGACGGCGTGTTGTCGAGGGCGTTAGCTATGCGCAGCCCGTCAAAAGCAACAACAGGCCACGGAGGCCTACCGTGACTTCGAGTCCGACCCCGGGTCTCACCCGGTTCAACGCCTTGGACGACAGCGCGGCCACGGCCGTGCTGCACGAGGTGTGCGCCAGTTCGGCATGGGGGAGCAAGCTGCTCGCCCAGCGCCCTTTCCCCACCGTCGAGGCACTCTTCTCGGCCAACGAGTCCGCCATGGCGGAGCTCACCGCCGAGGACCTGGCCGAGGCGATGGCGGGACACGCGCCGATCGGCCGCCCGAAGCCGGGAGACCCGACCTCCGCCCGCGAACAGCGCGGCATGGCCGGCGCCTCGGAGGAGCTCCGGAGCGAGCTCCTCGAACTGAACCTGGCGTACCAGGAGAAGTTCGGCCACGTCTTCCTCATCTGCGCCACCGGTGCCACCGGTGAGTTCATGCGGGACGCGGTCAAGGTACGGATCGAGAACTCGCCGGAGCAGGAGCGGGAGACCGCCCGCGGCGAGCTCGTGAAGATCAACCGGATCCGTCTGACCCGGCTCGTGGAGGAAGAGAGCGCATGAGCACTGACACGACTGCTTCGGTGTCCACGCACATCCTGGACACCAGCATCGGCCGCCCCGCCGAGGGCGTCGCCATCTCCCTGTCGGCCCGTACGGGCCTCGACGGGGACTGGGCGGCCCTGGGCGGCTCCGCCACCGACGCGGACGGCCGCTGCAAGGACCTCCCGGCCCTGCCGGAGGGCACCACCCACGTACGTCTCGACTTCGAGACCGAGACGTACTTCGCTGAAAAAGACCGTTCCAACAAGCAAGCCGAGGCGCAGCAGGACGCCCCCCGCGTAAGGGACAGCGGTGCGTTCTTCCCCGAGGTCACCATCACCTTCGCGGTGAACCCGGGCGAGCATTACCACGTACCGCTGCTGCTCAACCCGTTCGGCTACTCCGTTTACCGAGGGAGCTAGCAGACATGCCCACGATTCTCGGCCAGAACCAGTACGGCAAAGCAGAGAACCGCGTAGTCAAGATCACGCGGGACGGCGACACCCACCACATCAAGGACCTGAACGTCTCGGTCGCCCTCTCGGGCGACATGGACGACGTCCACTACTCCGGCTCGAACGCCAACTGCCTCCCGACGGACACCACCAAGAACACGGTGTACGCGTTCGCCAAGGAGCACGGCATCGAGTCCGCCGAGCAGTTCGGCATCCACCTGGCGCGCTGGTTCGTCAACAGCCAGGAGCCGATCCAGCGTGCGCGCATCCGGATCGAGGAGTACGCCTGGGACCGGATCCCCACCTCCGACGCCAACTCGAAGTTCATCGGGTCGGACGAGGTGAAGCACTCCTTCGTGCGCCAGGGCCAGGAGACCCGGGTCACTCAGGTCACCTACGACGGCACCAACTGGGAGGTCATCTCCGGCCTCAAGGACCTCGTCGTCATGAACTCCACGAACTCCGAGTTCTGGGGTTACGTGAAGGACAAGTACACGACCCTGAAGGAGGCCTACGACCGCATCCTGGCCACCCAGGTGTCGGCCCGCTGGCGCTTCAACTGGTCGGACGACGAGCAGCGGATGCCGAACTGGGAGAAGTCCTACGCCGAGACCCGCAAGCACATGCTCGAGGCCTTCGCGGAGACCTACTCCCTGTCGCTCCAGCAGACCCTGTACCAGATGGGTTCGCGCATCATCAACCACCGTTCGGAGATCGACGAGGTCCGCTTCTCGCTCCCGAACAAGCACCACTTCCTCGTCGACCTGGAGCCCTTCGGCCTCAAGAACGACAACGAGGTCTACTTCGCCGCGGACCGGCCGTACGGCCTGATCGAGGCGACGGTCCTGCGGGACGGCGTCGACGCCCGTATCCCCGTGGACATGACCAACCTCTGATGCGGGACGCGCGTCCCGGGGCTCCGCAGTGGCCCCGGGACGTCGCGACAGCTCCACGACTTCCCGAAACGGCACCCGGACGCGCCCCAGGGGGCGGCAGTACTGTCAGCTGTCACGGCCCCCGGCTCCGGCACTCAAACCACCTGGGCTTTGCCGGCCCGCACCGCCACTGAAAGCACGAGGAAGCCCATGGCAGCATCGGCAGCCCCTGACAGCGCCGCCACGCGCATCGTCATCGAGAACTGTGCGATCGCGACCGTCGACGCCCACGACACCGAGTACGCCTCGGGTCACATCGTCGTCGCCGGCAACAGGATCGAGTCCATCGGCGCGGGCAAGGCCCCCGAGAACCTCGAGAACGTCGTCCGCCGGATCGATGGCACCGGGCACCTCGTGACCCCCGGTCTGGTCAACACGCACCACCACTTCTACCAGTGGATCACGCGTGGTCTGGCCACCGACCACAACCTCTTCAACTGGCTCGTCGCGCTGTACCCGACCTGGGCGCGCATCGACGAGCAGATGGCCTACACGGCTGCCCAGGGCTCCCTGGCGATGATGGCCAAGGGCGGCGTCACCACCGCCATGGACCACCACTACGTCTTCCCCAAGGGCTCCGGCGACCTCTCCGGCGCGATCATCCGCGCCGCGTCCGAGATGGGCGTGCGCTTCACCCTCGCCCGCGGCTCGATGGACCGCAGCGAGAAGGACGGCGGCCTGCCCCCGGACCACGCCGTCGAGACCCTCGAAGGCGCGCTCGCCGACACCGAGGCGACCGTCAAGAAGCACCACGACCACTCCTTCGACGCGATGACCCAGGTCGCCGTCGCGCCGTGCTCCCCCTTCTCGGTCTCCACCGAACTGCTCAAGCAGGGCGCCGAGCTGGCCCGCCGTCTGGGCGTGCGCATGCACACCCACGGCAGCGAGACCGTCGAGGAAGAGCAGTTCTGCAAGGAACTGTTCGGCATGGGCCCGACCGACTACTTCGAGTCGACGGGCTGGCTCGGCGAGGACGTGTGGATGGCGCACAGCGTCCACATGAACGACTCCGACATCGCCGCGTTCGCCCGCACCAAGACCGGTGTCGCGCACTGCCCGTCCTCCAACGCCCGCCTGGCCGCCGGCATCGCCCGCGTCCCGGACATGCTCGCCGCCGGCGTACCCGTCGGCCTCGGAGTGGACGGCACCGCCTCGAACGAGTCCGGCGAACTGCACACCGAGCTGCGCAACGCGCTGCTCATCAACCGCCTCAACCCGGTCCACCGCGAGCGCGCCCTGAACGCCCGCCAGGCCCTGCGCCTGGGTACGTACGGCGGCGCCCAGGTCCTCGGCCGCGCCGACAGCATCGGCTCGCTGGAGGCGGGCAAGCTCGCCGACCTGGTGATGTGGAACCTGGGCACGCTGGCCCACTCCTCCATCGCCGACCCGGTCATCGCGCTCGTCTTCGGCGCGGCCGCCCCGGTGACGCTCTCGCTGGTCAACGGCAAGCAGATCGTCGAGGACAACCGACTTCTCTTCGCCGACGAGGACGCGATCGCCGTGTCCACGCGGGAGGAGGCCCAGCGCCTGGCGCGCATCTGCGCACGGGCCTGATCCCCCCGGCCACCCACGCCGGTACCCCGCCCGGCCACCGCCGGGAGGTACCCCCAGAGTCCGGCCGGGGGGGACGGCCCCCGGCCGGGGGCCGCGGACCCGAGCGGGGTCCGCGGCAGCCGTTCCCGGGAAGCGCCCGACGAACCTTCCGAAGGCGCTCCCGGGCACGGTGAGCCGTAACGACGCACCGCGCCGGAACCCACCCCGCCTCCGCGCCCGCGCCACAGCACCACCCTCCACGGGAACGACTCGGGCGAATCGTTTCCGCATCTGTCAGGGGCAGGACAGCACCGCCACCACTCCCCGCACCGCTACCACTCCCCGCACCGCCCCGACTCCTGGCACCGCCACAACTCCCGGCACCGCCACAACTGAACACAGGCTCGACTCGCACAGCTTTCGCACCACCTCCCTGACACCCATGTCCCTGGCGACGTGTTCAACCGACCGGAGGAAGCCGTGGCAGCTACGCCCAGGTTTCGCAAAGATGCAGTCGTAGTACCGGAGGAGAAGCACCCGGTCGACGAGACCCTGCCCCCGCTGAAAATGTTCACGAGCGGTCTGCAGCACGTGGCCGCCATGTACGCGGGTGTCGTCGCGCCGCCGATGATCGTCGGCCCCGCCGTCGGTCTCTCCGCCACCGAGACCGCCTTCCTGATGGGCGCCTCGCTCTTCACCGCAGGACTCGCCACCCTCCTCCAGACCCTCGGCTTCTGGAAGATCGGCGCCAAACTCCCCTTCGTCAACGGGGTCTCCTTCGCCGGAGTCACCCCGATGATCGCCATCGGCAAGGGCGAAGGCGCGAACGCCATCCCCGTCATCTTCGGCGCGATCATCGTCGCCGGACTCGTCGGCTTCCTCGCCGCGCCCTACTTCGGCAAGCTCGTCCGCTTCTTCCCACCCGTCGTCACCGGTACGGTCATCACCCTGATCGGTGTCTCGCTGCTCCCCGTGGCCTTCAACTGGTCGCAGGGCGGCAACCGCACCGCCACCGACTACGGCTCGATGAAGAACATCGGCATGGCCGCCCTCACCCTGGTGATCGTGCTGTTGATGCGCAAGTTCCTGCGCGGGTTCCTCCAGCAGATATCCATCCTGCTCGGCCTCGTCGCCGGCACGCTGATCGCGATCCCGCTGCACATGACCAGCTTCGACGCCGTCCGCAACGCCGACATCGTCGGCTTCCCCACGCCGTTCCACTTCGGCGCCCCGCAGTTCCAGGTCGCCGCCATCATCTCGATGTGCATCGTGATGCTCGTCTGCATGACGGAGTCCACCGCCGACATCCTGGCCCTCGGCAGGATCGTGGGCCGGCCCGCGGACGCCAGGACCATCGAGGGCGGGCTGCGCGCCGACACCCTCGGCAGCGCGCTCAGCCCGCTGTTCAACGGCTTCATGTGCAGCGCCTTCGCGCAGAACATCGGCCTCGTCGCGATGACCAAGGTACGCAGCCGGTTCGTGGTCGCGGCCGGCGGCGGGATCCTGATCCTCCTGGGCCTGTGCCCGATGGCGGCCTCCGTCATCGGTGTGGTCCCGCTGCCGGTGCTGGGCGGTGCGGGCATCGTCCTGTTCGGCTCCGTCGCCGCCAGCGGCATCCAGACCCTCGCCGGCGCGGCCATGGAGAAGGGCGAGAACGCCCTGATCGTCGCGGCCTCGGTGGGCATCGGCCTGATCCCCATCGCGGCGCCCGGTTTCTACCACGCCTTCCCCAAGGACATGCTGGTCGTCCTCGACTCCGGCATCAGCACGGGGTGTGTGGTGGCGATCGTGCTGAACCTGGCCTTCAACCACCTCGGTGCCAAGAAGGAACCGGCCGCGGAAGCGGCAGCGGAACCGGCGTTCGTGCACTGACGGCAGGGCCGGCACGGCCGGGGCCGCGGGCCGGGGTACCGCGTGCGGCGGTGCGGACGTCACCCACTGCGGGTGTGGCGTCCGTACCGCCGCACGGCCGGTACCCCGGCCCGTGCGGTTCAAGCCGGCCCCTCCGGCGGTGGGAGCAGGTCCGCCCAGATGTCGGGCGTGACCGTCCGGATGCGCCGGCCGCGCTCGTCCAGTACCTGAGCCTCCGACTTGCGTACGTGCAGCGCCACCGCCGAGTCCGTGATCCGCATCCCCGGCAGCCGCCGGGACAGCTCCGAGGTGTAGCGGGACAGCCCTTCGACGGTGCGCAGCCGCGCGGTGATCATGAAGTTCCAGCGTCCGCTGACGGACATGCACGTCCGCGTCTCGCGCAGCCCCATGGCGGCCGCGGCACACTCGGCCACCTCGTACTCCGGTACCTCCGCCCACAGCGTCGCCGCCACCGGCCACCCCGACGACCCCGACGCCATCGCGCAGCTGTAGCGCAGGCCCTGTCCCGTCTCCAGCCGGCCCAGCCGCCGCCGTACGGTCGACTCGCTCATCCCGCACTCCCGGGCCAGCGAGGCCACGCTGCGCCGGGCGTCCGCGGCCAGCGCCAGGGCCAGCGGCCGGTCCTCCTCCGTCATGGCGGTGACGGCCGGCGCCACTGCCGGCGGCGAGGAGCGCCGGCTCCCTCCGGTCAGCGAACCGATCTGCGCCGGCGTCAGCTGGTCCAGGCGCCACCGGTCGGGGGCGTGGTGCACCGCCGTCACCATCGACGAGCGGGTGCCGGTCACGCCCGGGATCCGCTGCACCCGGAAGGACAGGTACCGGTACAGCGCGTGGAGGTCGGGCACGGCCACGAAGGCCAGCAGGTCCCGGCCGCCGGTGGTGTGCTCCAGCCCCAGGGAGTACGGATCGGACACCAAGGTCGCGCCGACGGCCGGCGAGTGCCCCGCCTCGCACATCACCTCCACCCACGCCATGCAGGGCGCCTTGGTGCCCGTACGCAGTCCGAGCCCCGATATCCAGGCCTCACCGGCGCCGGTGAGCCGCTCCCAGCGGCGCGCGAGGGTATCGGGGCGGGTGCCGAGCACCGGCGCCAGTCGCTCCCAGCTCGCACGGGGCGCGAGCTGGAGTGCGTGGACGAGCGCCCGGTCGGTGTCGTCCACGGCGGAAACGGCCGAATCCATGTCCTCCCCTTGGTGGATCTCCCGGTCAGCGGCCTGTCAACCGGGCTTTCGGCCGATCATCTCTCTTTGTGTTCCCAATCGGTGAACCAGCCGGTCGTGCGCAGCGCGGGCATCGCGGGAGGGCGTGTGGGGGATCCCGTTGCGGACGTGGGTCAGGCGGTGCCGGTCGAGCTGTCGAGCTTCGTCGGCCGCCGTCGGGAGCTGGCCCGCGCCGCCTCGCTGCTCGCCACCGAACGCCTGGTCACCCTCACCGGCCCCGCGGGCGTCGGCAAGACCCGGCTCGCCGTGCGCGCGGTCCGCACCGTCACGGGCGCAGACGGCCTCGACACCGTCTGGGTAGACGTCTCCACCCTGCCCGGCTTCCGCCGGGTGGTGCTGGAGCACCGGCTGATCCACGGGCTCGCGGGGCGCGAGGCACTGCTGGTGCTCGACGGGTGCGAACAGCTCGGCGAGGCCGCCGCCCCCCTGGTGGAGAACCTGCTGCGGTGGCTGCCCCGGGTGCGCGTGCTGGTCACCTCGCAGCGCCGGCTCGCGCTGCCCGCGGAGGCGGAACTCGCCGTGCGGCCGCTGCCGCTGCCGCCCGCCCCGCCCGATCCCGCCGCACCCCTGCCGGTCGACCGGATCACCGGGTTCGATGCCGTGCGGCTGTACGAGGAGCGGGCGCGCGGCGCCGACCCCTTCTTCGAGCTGACCGAGGGCAACGCCGCCGCCGTGGCCGCCCTTTGCCGGGTGCTGGACGGGATTCCCGGCGCGCTGGAGCTCGCGGCGGGCCGCGCGCACCAGTACGCGCCCCTCCAGGCGTTGCAACGGCTGACCGGCGAACCCCTGGCCTTCCTCGCGGGCGGCGCCGGCCGGGCCACCCTGGTCGACGCCGAGCGCTCCCTGCGGCTCTCCTCGTCCGCCGAGCGGCTGCTGTGGGAGCGGCTCTCCGTCTTCGCCGGCCCCTTCGACGCGGCCGCCGTCGCCGAGGTCTGCGGCTTCGGGGAGCTCACCGCGGACACCGCCGCCGGGGCGCTCGCCCGGCTGGCCCCCGCCCTGCTGGCCGACGGTGAGCACCCGGGCCGGTACCGGCTGCCGCTCTCGGTGCGCGTGTACGCCGCCCGGCGCCTCGCGCACAGCCCGGACGGCGACGGGCACACCGCCGCCCTGCGCCACCACGAGCGCTGGCGCGGGCTCGCCCGGCGGGCCGCCGGGCTGTGGCGCGAGGGGGCGCAGATACAGGCGCGCGAGCTGGCCGTGCGGGAACTCGCGGAGCTGCGGGCCGCGATGAACCCGCTGTCCGCCGCGGGTCCGGGGGCCGCGCTGGAGGTCGCCGTCGACCTGTGGTTCCTGTGGGCGGCCTGCGGGCTGGTGGCCGAGGGCCGACGCCATCTGGAACGGGCCCTGGCCCTGCACCCCGCGCCCCGGCCGGCCCGGGCGCTGTGGCTGGCGGCCTGGCTGGTGGCGGGGTTCGGGGAGGCGGACACCTGCGACCCGCTGCTGGTGGAGGCCTGGAGCACCGCCGTACAGGAGGGCGAGGACGCCTGCCTGGCCTACCTCGCCCACGTGCGCGGCACGGTGGCGCTGTGGGAGGAACGGTACGAGGACGCTGCCGCCGAGTACGCCGAGGCACTGGAACTGCTGCCCGCCGAGCCCGGTTTCGGGCCCGGCCGGGAGGCGCTGCGGGCCGCCCGGACGCTGGCCCTCGCCCGTACCGGTCCCGCGGGCACACCGCCCGAGGAAGAGGAGGCGGCGGGCACGCCGCCCGCCCCGGCCGCCGACGCGTGGGCCCGCTCCTGGGAGCGGTACGCCCGGGCCGTCGCCGCGTCCCGCGCGGGCCGGCCGGTGCGGGCCCGTACCGAACTGCTGCGCGCCCTGGAGACCCAGCTCGCCCTGGACGACCGGCTGGGACAGTCCTTCTCGGCCGAGCTGCTGGCCGAACTGGAGGCCGCCGGGGGCCGCTACGAGCGCTCCGCGCTCCTGCTGGGCGCGGTGCGCCGCGCCCGCCCGGCAGTCGCACGTGCGCCGCGCGCCCTCGGGATCCTGCGCGACCGCATGCCCCCGGGGGCCCTCCGGGCCGCCTACGCCCAGGGCGCGCGGACCGCTCTGCGCGCCCTGCTGCCCGAATCGTGAGCCCCCGTTCGCACTGTCGTACTCCTTGCCGAACCCCGTCGGTGAACTGATCCTGAGGCCCGGTCACATGGTGCACGCGGACGCCCCCGGGGCGTCCTTGAGCAGACAGGTGGTACCGCCGATGGCACAGTCACCGCAGTTGTGGATGCGCACCGAGACACGGCCCACCGAACGTCGCGCCCCCCTCACCCCGCAGGACGCCGGACAGCTCGTGCGGCAGGGTGTACGGATCACCGTGGAGGAGTCCCCACACCGGGTCTTCCCGCTCGCCGACTACGAGGAGGCGGGCTGCCGGACCGCGCCCGCCGGAGCCTGGGCCGTCTCCGCGCCCGGATCCGCCTTCGTCCTCGGCTTGAAGGAACTGCCGCCCGTCCCGGAGCGTTTACGGCACAGGCACGTCTACTTCGGGCACGCCTACAAGGGCCAGGAGGACGCCCCGGCGCTGCTGGCGCGGTTCGCCGCGGGCGGCGGCACCCTGCTCGACCTGGAATACCTGGCCGATGCGCAGGGCCGCAGGCTCGCGGCCTTCGGCTACTGGGCGGGGTACGCGGGCGCGGCCCTGGCCGTCCTGCACGCCCGCGGCCGGCTCGTCGCCCCGCTGGTCCCGCTCCCGCGCGAGGAACTCGACGCGCGATTACGGACCTCGCGGGACGCCCCCACCGCGGCAGGGGAGTTACGGGCCCTCGTCATCGGGGGGTACGGCCGCAGCGCCCGCGGCGCCTGTGACGCCCTGACGACCGCCGGGGTACGAGTGACCCGGTGGGACCGGAACGACACCGCACGGCTGGACCGGGCCGCCCTGCTCGGACACGACATCCTGGTCAACGCGGTGCTCACCACCCGCCCGGTACCGCCCTTCCTCACCCCGGCCGACCTGGACCCGGACCGGGAACGGCGGCTCACGGTCATCGCCGACATCACCTGTGACACCGGCTCCCCGCTGCACCTGCTGCCCGTCTACGACCGGCTCACCGACTGGGCGGTCCCGGTGCGCAGGCTGGGCGCCGGACCCCGCCCGCTGGACGTGATCGCCATCGACAACCTGCCGTCCCTGGTCCCCGCGGAGGCGGCCCGGTCCTTCTCGGCGGACCTGCTGCCCAAGCTGCTGGCGCTGGGTACGGGCACGCCCGACCCGGACTGGCTCCGCTGCCGGGCGGCCTTCGCCCGGGCGCTGGCGGGAGTCAGCCGCTCCGCCGATCGGCGAAGTCGACGGTCAGGTACGGCCATGCCGTGACGAGCCCGGCCAGCTCGGTGGGCGTCCCCTCGTGCGACACCCGCAGGTCCTGCTCGCCGGGGCGGAAGTGGACGGCCGTCCCGGTCGTCCCGTCGCCGGCGATCGGGTTCAGGCCGGTGGCGGGAACGCCGTGCTCGTACCGCTGCGTCCAGGCCCCGCCCGCCCGGCGATTGGTGTGCACGAGCCACTCGCTGAGGGCCGCGACGACCGACATGCCCCGGCGCGGCTGACCGTCGGGCAGCAGCTGCGCCCCGGGGTGGTCGAAGAACCGCAGGTCCTTCGTCGCCATGACCGGCTTCTTCACGGGCCGGCCGTCGGCGTCGAGCCGGGTGTCGGTGCCCCGCCCGTCATCGGCGACGGACACCGAGCCGTCCTCGTGGAAGGTGACCGCGCAACGCCCGCCGCCGCCACCGGACTCGGCTTCGTCGGCCGCGTACGCGATGACCTCGAGGACCAGGTGCCGCAGGCCGCCGGGCGCGAAACCGGCCGGGTCGCTGCGGATGAGGGCGAGGTGACCGGTGTCCACGGTGCTCGCCCAGTCGTGCGTCGTGTTGCGCCAAGAAGCCGTTGTCCTGTCCATGGAACCAGTATCCGATCACCGACGCAGCGGTCCGCCGCGCCCGGGGCGGGCGCGGCGGACCGCTGCGTGCCGGCCGGGGACACGGGGCCGGAGACGGCGGTCAGGAGGCGGGGGTCAGGAGGCGGCGGTCAGGTACATGCCGCTCTGGTCGCCGCCCGGGGTGTTCTTGCAGCCCGACGCGGAGTTCGCGGGCCGGGCCACGGCCAGGGCGAGGCAGCGCCCGACGGCCAGCTGGCCGAAGTAGTTCGGGTGCATGGACTCCTGGACCAGGCCCTGCGTCTCGTTGTTGTCGATCCAGCGCGCCCACTCGCTCGTCTTCGCCGACGCCGGCGTCGTCGACGTCACCTGCTTGCTGGCCCCGGCGCACACCTCGCGCCCCTGGAGCATGTCCCGCAGGTCCAGGAACTGGACGCCCTTGGCCGCCGCGACGGCCTTGATGCCGTTCGCTATCTGGGGCACGAGCGAGTCCCGGGCCCAGTCGGAGTCCCGGTTCCAGAACGGGCAGCCGCCGGTGTTGAGCCGGCTCCAGTCGCTCTGGGTGTACCGGTTCTCCGCGCCCCGGGGGATCGGGGAGGGGTAGGACTGGAGCACGATCCGGTAGGAGGAGTCCGAGTAGCCGGCGCCGCGCATCACGGCCCGGATCTCGTCGACCGACTTGCCGACCTTGGCCATGACCCCGTTGATCTTCTGGTCGACGCCCGCCTGCTGGTCGTCGTAGCAGTAGGAGTTCCAGAGCACGAAGTCGTACGCGCACTCCTTGATGATGTCGGCGAAGCCGAGGTCGTTCCCGCCGATGGACAGCGCGATCACCTTGACGTCGTCGGCCGCGGCCACCGCCGCGAGCTGGTCCGCCTGTGGCGCCTCGCCCTTGAAGGACACGCCGCCGTTGGACGCCCGGAACACGTTGTCCGAAACGGCCCCCGAGCAGGCGAGGTTCACGGCGACGTCGGCCACCGCGCCCGCACTCAGCACCTCGGCCGTATCCGATCGGTCGCAACCGCCGGCCGTGCTTCCGTACACCTTCGCGGGGTCGTACGTACTGCCGCTGGTCCAGGCCCGGTCCGTGCCGGTACGACTGCCGCTGTTGGTCAGGCTGTTGCCCTTCCAGCGGCCGGCCTCTCCGGAGATGTAGCTGTCGCCCATGGAAACCACGGCGGTGGGCCCGTTCCCGGGGCTGGCCGCGGCCGGGCCGGCGCCGGCGCCCAGCAGTGCCGTGACGGCGAGCGGCAGGGCCATCCCTGCACCGGCCAGTCGTCGCACGCGACTGCGGGCCCGGTCCTTGCTGACGTTGCGGAATCCGATCACTGCGGAACTCCTGCGGTCGGCCACGCGGACGCCAGGGGCAACTGGCGTGACGTGGCTTGGAAGTGGGGGTTACCGCCGGCGCCGGTGGCATCGGAAAGGTGACACGCGGCCGGATGTTACCGCTAGGTACACGCAGATTACGATGACGTAACGACCGACCAGTCGGTCGGGAGTCGAGTCCGCCACGAGCCGGACACGGCTCCGCCCCCGGCGCTTCGGGGCGACGGGGGCGGAGTCGGTACGATCGAATGCGCGCCTTTCGACTGCTGTGCGTTTCAGTCGAAGTGCGGGGACGTCAGCCGATCAGCTGGTCGTACGCGGGCAGGGTGAGGAAGTCCGCGTAGTCGGCGTCGAGGGCGACCTGGAGCAGGAGGTCGTGGGCCTGCTGCCACTTGCCGGCCGCGAAGGCCTCGTCGCCGATCTCGGCGCGGATGGCTGTCAGTTCCTGGGCGGCGAGTTCACGGGTCAGCTCGGCGGTGGCCGGCACCAGGGCGCCCTCGTGCTCGAACACCACGCCCGCGTTGATCCACTGCCAGATCTGCGAGCGCGAGATCTCGGCGGTGGCCGCGTCCTCCATGAGGCCGAAGATACCGACGGCGCCCAGACCCCGCAGCCACGCCTCGATGTAGCGGATGCCCACCTGAACCGCGTTGCGCAGGCCCTCGTACGTCGGCTTCGCGTCCAGGGAATCGATCGCGATCAGGTCGCCCGGGGCCACCGAGACGTCCTCGCGCAACCGGTCCTTCTGGTTCGGCTTCTCGCCGAGCACCGCGTCGAAGGAGGCCATCGCGATCGGCACGAGGTCGGGGTGGGCGACCCAGGAGCCGTCGAAGCCGTCGGCCGCCTCGCGGTCCTTGTCGGCCCGCACCTTCTCGAACGCGATCCGGTTGGCCTCGGCGTCCTTGCGGGACGGGATGAAGGCCGCCATGCCGCCGATGGCGTGCGCGCCGCGCTTGTGGCAGGTGCGGACGAGGAGTTCGGTGTACGCACGCATGAACGGGGCCGTCATCGTCACCGCGTTGCGGTCCGGCAGGACGAACTTGCCGCCGCCGTCACGGAAGTTCTTCACGATCGAGAAGAGGTAGTCCCAGCGTCCCGCGTTCAGGCCGGCGGCGTGGTCGCGCAGCTCGTAGAGGATCTCTTCCATCTCGTACGCGGCCGTGATCGTCTCGATCAGGACGGTGGCGCGGACGGTGCCCTGCGGGATGCCGACGTAGTCCTGGGCGAAGACGAAGATGTCGTTCCAAAGACGCGCCTCCAGGTGCGACTCCGTCTTCGGCAGGTAGAAGTAGGGGCCCTTGCCGAGGTCGATCAGACGCTGCGCGTTGTGGAAGAAGTACAGGCCGAAGTCCACGAGCGAGCCGGAGGCCGGGCGGCCGTCGATCGTGAGGTGGCGCTCCTCCAGGTGCCAGCCGCGCGGTCGCATCACGACGGTCGCGAGCTGGTCGGCGGCCTTGAGGGCGTACGACTTGCCCGTCCGCGGGTCGGTGAAGTCGATGCGCCGTTCGTAGGCGTCGATGAGGTTGAGCTGGCCGAGGACGACGTTCTCCCACGTGGGAGCCGAGGCGTCCTCGAAGTCGGCGAGCCAGACCTTGGCACCCGAGTTGAGGGCGTTGATGGTCATCTTGCGGTCCGTCGGACCGGTGATCTCCACGCGGCGGTCGTTCAGCGCGGCCGGGGCGGGCGCCACCTTCCAGTCGCCCTCGCGGACCTGTGCGGTGTCCGGGAGGAAGTCGAGGCTGGAGGTGCGGGCGATCTCGGAGCGCCGTTCGCCGCGCCGGGCTAGGAGCTCGGCGCGGCGGGGGGCGAACCGCCGGTGCAGCTCGGCCACGAAGGCCAGGGCCGCTTCGGTGAGGACTTCGTCCTGCCGGGGCAGGGGCTCGGCGGCGACGATGGCCAGCGGGGACGGCGCTGGTGCGGACATATCTGTCACTCCTTCAGCGGCGGTGCCTGGCGGCCGCGGGGGAATGCTCGCGCGAGACGGCACGCAGTGCCGTCGGGTGTGGAGAGTTCCGTTGTACGGTCGCGGGCGCCGTCTGTGGTTCAGGGCGCTTCTGACCAGTGGATAGTAATTTCCTCATGGTGGAAGTTCAATGGTTTGTTGATGTCGAGATTCTCCGGGTCGACATATTCCGCAGACCGGTGGCCCTGGGTGCCACGGCGACTACCGCCCGCACAAGCGTCACGCGAGGCGCGCCAGATCGGGCGGGGTGTCGATGTCGAACGCCTCCGCGACGTCCGCGCACTCCACCAGCGTGAGTTCCTCCGCGTGTTCCCGCAGGTACACCCGTGCGCCCTGGTCGCCGGTCGCGCTCTTCGCGATGTCGCTCCAGCGGGCGGCCCCGAACAGCACCGGATGGCCGCGCTTCCCGTCGTAGGCCGCCGCCACGAGGCTGGTGGGGGAGCGGTACGCCGCCAGCACCCGGGTCACCGCCGCCGGCCCGATCCCCGGCTGGTCCACGAGCGACACCAGCGCGGCGGCCGCGTCCGTACCGGCCAGCGAGTGCAGCCCGAGCCGCAGGGAGGAGCCCATGCCCTCGGTCCAGTCCGGGTTGTCCACGACCACACAGCCCGTCAGGCCGGCGCGCTCCCGCACCTCCGCCGCCGACGCGCCGAGCACCACGTGCACCGGGCCGCAGCCCGCCTCGCGCAGTACCCGCACCGCGTTCTCGACGAGCGGGCGGCCGCGGTAGGGCAGCAGCGCCTTGGGGCGCCCGCCCAGGCGGCGGCCGCCGCCCGCCGCGAGGAGCAGGCCGGCGATCACCGGGCGGTCGGCGCCGGTTCGGGTGGCGTGCGGGGTGTAGGCCGGCATGACAGCGATTGTCGCCCCTCGGCGGAGCCGCGCGGGCGGCCCGGCGCGAACCGGCGTGGCTCCTTCGTGCCCTGCGCGATCCGGCGCGGCCCCTTCCCGCCCCGCGCGAACCGGCGCAGCGCCCGCACGGCGGCCGCGAACCGCAGGGGCTCGGAGATCCGCTGCTCGGCGGCGGCCAGCAGGGCGCGCTCGTCACGGTCGGTCAACAGCCCGGCGTCACGGTGGATCGACATAGCGGCATCTCCTTGCCAATCGGTGGCCAATACGGCGAGTGTGGTCCTCGATTGGCCTGGCAGGCAGAGCCAATCAGGGGAGGTTGGCATGGCGAACGGGCGAATCGTCCAGACCGCGGACAGGACCATCGGCAGCCGCCAGCTCGCGGCGCTCCTGCCCCCACGGCTGCTGGCCCGACCCGGCTACCGGGCGCTCGCCGACGCGTTGCGCACCCTGATCCTCGACGGCCGGATCGCCCTGCACGTGCGGCTGCCCGCCGAGCGCGAACTGGCCGAGGCGGTCGGTGCCAGCCGGGCCACCGTCACCGGCGCCTACGACCTGCTGCGCGAGAGCGGCTACGCCCACAGCCGCCGCGGCTCCGGCACCTGGACCGACCTCCCCGAGGGGCACCACCCCGTCGGCGCCCACGCCCTCCTCGGCGCCGGGGGCTACAGCGCCGACGCGGACCCCGGCACGGACCTCGCCATCGCCGCGATGGGCGCTCCGGAAGGGGCCCTGACCGAGGCGCTGGCGTGGGCCGCGACCAAGCTGCCCGAGGCGGCCCGCACCCCGGGCTACCACCCGTTCGGGCTGCACGCCCTGCGGACGGCCGTCGCGGAGCGGTTCACCCGGCGCGGCCTGCCGACCCGCCCCGAGCAGATCCTGGTGACGGCCGGCGCCCAGCAGGCCTTCGCGCTGGTGGTGAGCCTGCTGTGCCGGGCCGGGGACCGGGTCGTCACCGAGAGCCCGACCTACGCCAACGCGCTCGACGCGCTGCGGCACGCCCGGGTGCGCACCGGGTCGATCGCCGTCTCCGACGCGGGCTGGGACATGGAGATAGCGGAGTCCACCCTGCGCCAGACCGTCCCGAGACTGGCCTACGTCATCCCGGACTTCCACAACCCCACCGGCGCGCTGATGCCGCCGGAGCAGCGGCTGCGCCTGCTGTCGGCCGCCCGGCGGACCGGCACGTGGCTGGTGGTCGACGAGACCATCGCCGACATCGCCCTGGACGTACCGGCCCCCGCGCCACTGGCCTCGCTGGCGCCGGCCGGGGGAGACGGCCACGTGGTGACCATCGGCTCCCTGAGCAAGACCCACTGGGGCGGCCTGCGGGTCGGCTGGATCCGCGCCACCGCCAAGATGATCACCGAGCTGACCACCGTCCGGGTCGCCGCCGACATGACCGGTTCCGTACTGGACCAGCTGGTCGCGCTCCCCCTGCTGGAGGGGCTGGACAGGTCCCTGCCGGAGCGGCTCGCCGAGCTGCGCGTACGGCGCGGGGCCCTGGTGCGCGCGCTCCAGCGGCACACCCCCGAATGGTCGTGGCAGCTGCCGCCGGGCGGGCTCTCCCTGTGGGTGGACCTGGGGGAGCCGGTCAGCTCCGCGCTGTCGGAGCGGGCCGCGGCCGCCGGCGTGCACATCGGGCGTGGTGCCCGCTTCGGGGTCGACCCGGGCACCTTCGAGCACCGGCTGCGGATCCCGTACACGCTGCCCGCGGACCGCCTGGACGAGGCCGTCCGGCGTCTCGCGACCGCCTTCCACGAGGGCGTCCCGCTGACCCCGGCGGTGCAGCGGCCGCACTGGGTGGCGTAGGCGCCGCCGGGGCCTACCGGCTGCGGATCAGGCGGCGCCCGGCGGCCGCGGCCACCGCCGCCGTACGGGAGTCGACGCCGAGCTTCGCGTAGACGTGGACGAGGTGGGACTTGACCGTGGCCTGGCTGAGGAAGAGCCTCTTGGAGATCTGCTGGTTCGACAGCCCGTCCGCGACCAGCTGGAGCACCTCCAGCTCCCGCTTCGTGAGGGCCTGCGCGGGCGTGCGCATCCGGTCCATCAGCCGCAGTGCCACCGCCGGCGCCAGCGCCGACTGGCCGGCCGCCGCCGTGCGGACCGCCGCCGCCAGCTCCTCCGGCGGGGCGTCTTTGAGGAGGTAGCCCGAGGCGCCCGCCTCCACCGCCGCCAGGATGTCCGCGTCCGTGTCGTACGTGGTCAGTACCAGGACCCGCGGCGCCGTCGGGCGGGCCGTGATCAGGGCCGTCGCCGCCGAGCCGTGCATGCCGGACCCGAACTGGAGGTCCATCAGCACCACGTCCACCCCCGCCGAGGCGGCCAGCTCCACCGCCCGCTCCGCGGTGGCCGCCTCCGCGGCCACCGCGAAGTCCGGCTCGGCCTCCAGCACGGCCCGCAGCCCGGCCCGCACCACCGGGTGGTCATCGGCCAGCAGCAGCCGGATCGTCATCAGGGCACCTCCAGGGGCAGCGGCAGGGTGACGGCCACGGCGGTGCCCTGGCCGGGGGCGGACTCCACGGTGAACAGCCCGCCCAGCGTCTCGGCGCGCGAGCGCATCGCGGGAAGGCCGAAGCCGCCCTCGCCCGAAGCGGCAGAGCAGACGTCGAAGCCGTGGCCGTCGTCGACGACGTCCAGCGTGACCGAGGCGTCCATGAAGGTGAGGGTGATCTCGGCGCGCCCGGCCCGGGCGTGCCGCACCACATTGGCCAGCGCCGACTGGGCGATCCGCAGCAGCGCCACCTCGTACGGGGTGGGCAGCGCCCGGGGCGCGCCGCTCAGCGAGAACCGCACCCGCGGTCCGGGAGCGGCCGAGCACAGCCGCTCCAGCGCGGCGGCGAGTGACCCGTGCTCCAGGTCGGGCGGTGTCAGGGCCCGTACGAACCGGCGCGCCTCGGCGAGGTTCTCCTGGGCGGCCTCGCGGGCCCGGCCGATGTGCTCCAGCGCCACCGCGTGCCCCGCCCCGTCCTGCGGAAGGGAGCGCTCCGCCGCCCGCAGCAGCAGCTGGATGGACGACAGCCCCTGGGCCAGGGTGTCGTGGATCTCCCGGGCGAGCCGCTCCCGCTCGGCGAGGGTCCCCGCACTCCGCTCGGCGGCGGCCAGCTCGGCCCGCGTCGCGATGAGCTCCTCGATCAGCTGCCGCCGTCGCTCGCTCTCGCGGTACAGCGCCTGGTAGCCCAGTACGGTCGCCACCGCCACGGCGCCGCCCAGCAAAGGACCCAGGAACGCCCCCGGAGTCACCGTGCCGTGGGTCAGGCCGCTCTGCCCGAGGTAACCGCCGATCGCCGCGCAGGCCGTCACCGCGACGGCCGCGACGCCCCAGCGCAGCCGCAGCAGGTGCAGTTCGAGGAAGTACAGGGGGAAGGCGATCCACAGCCCGTCGGGGGAGACCACGAGCAGCGCAGCCCACGCGCAGCCCAGCGCCGCCAGCCACACCGCCCCGGCCCGCGGCGAGCGGTGCACCGCGGGGGTCAGCACCCCGCCCGCGTAGAGCGCGGCGAGCACCGCGCAGACGGCCACCACCCACCCGGCGCGGGGCGCGGCGTCCGTGACGGCCCGCCCGGCGGCCAGCGCGAGCAGCCCGGCGAACAGGGCGTGCAGGCACAGCCGCAGTACGCGGGAGACGGGAGTCAGCGGACGGGAGGCGGGGGAGGGGGGAGCAGACATCGCCTGACCAGCGTAAGCGCGGCCCGGCGCCCTCCGGTCAACCGAAAGTTCGATTCCGGGCTCCGTCCTTCGATACCGGGAACCGCACTCCGGCTCGATGCCCCGCACCCCCTGCCCGCACCAGGGTGGGGACCATGTTCGTCGCCTGGAGAGACCTACGGTTCGCCAAGGGCCGCTTCGCCCTGATGGGCGCGGTCGTCCTGCTGATCACGCTGCTCGTCGGCCTGTTGTCCGGACTCACGTCCGGACTGGCCCGGGAGAACGTCTCGGCCGTCACCGCCCTGCCCGCAACCCACCTGTCCTTCGCCGCCCCCGCCGGCGGCCAGAAGGCGTCCTTCACCCACTCGCAGCTGCCCGAGAGCGCCTGGCGGACCTGGCGGGCACGGCCGGGGGTCCGCTCGGCGGAGCCGCTCGCCGTCCGTACGGCCAACGCCGCCGCCGGTGAGCGCACCGCCGCCGTCTCGGTCTTCGGCGTCGACCCGGCCGGCCGGCTCGCGCCCCGCGGCGCCGGTCTGGGGCCGGGCCGGGTGGTCCTGACCGAGAAGGCCGCGCGGGAACTCGGCGGGCTGGGCGCGGGAGCGCGGCTGAGGGTCGGCCCGCTCGAACTGACCGTGGCCGCCGTGTCCGGCACCGCCGCGTTCAGCCACACCCCCGTGGTGTGGACGGACCTGGGCGACTGGCAACGCGTCGGGAACGCGGGCGGGGGCGCGGAGACCGTGGCCACCGTCGTCGCCCTGGACGCCCCCGGCGCCGACATCGCCGCCGGTGACCGGGCCGCCGGTACCAGGACCGAGACCCTCGACGGGGCACTGGGCGCCATCGGCTCCTACACCTCCGAGAACGGCTCGCTCCAGCTGATGCGCGGCTTCCTCTTCGCCATCTCCGCGCTCGTCATCGGGGCCTTCTTCACGGTGTGGACGATCCAGCGCAGCGGCGACATCGCGGTGCTGAAAGCGCTGGGGGCCTCCACCGGGTACCTGCTTCGGGACGCCCTCGGGCAGGCCGTCGTCATGCTGGCGGCCGGCACCGGGCTCGGCACGGCGCTCGCGGCCGGGCTCGGCCTGCTGATCAGCGGCGGCGAGGTGCCCTTCGTACTCGACGCGGCGACCGTCCTCGTCCCCGCCGCCGTGATGATCGCGCTCGGCGCCCTGGGCGCGGCCCTGTCCATCCGGCGGATCACCGCCGTCGACCCGCTGACCGCCCTCGGGAGCGCCCGATGACCCTGCTCGTCCACGACGTCACCCTCACCTACCCCGACGGCGACAGCCGGCTCACCGCGCTGGACGGCGTCTGCCTGGAGGTGCCCGGCGGCACCCTGACGGCCGTGATCGGGCCCTCCGGGTCCGGGAAGTCCAGCCTGCTCGCCGTGGCCGCGACCCTCGTCACCCCGGACTCGGGCCGGGTGGTCGTCGCGGGCCGGGACACCGCCGGTCTCAGCGCCGCCGAGAAGGCGGCGCTGCGCCGGGAGGAGATCGGGATCGTCTTCCAGCAGCCCAACCTGCCGGCGTCCTTGACCGCCGCCGAGCAGCTCCAGGTGATGGCCCACCTGTCGGGCCGCCCGGCCCGGCGGCTGCGCGGGCGCGCGCTGGAACTGCTGGACGCGGTGGGCCTGGCGGACAAGGCCGACAAGCGCCCGCACCAGCTGTCCGGGGGCCAGCGCCAGCGGGTCAACATCGCCCGCGCCCTGATGAACGAGCCCGCCGTGCTGCTGGTCGACGAGCCCACCAGCGCCCTGGACCACGAGCGCGGCGCGGCCGTGCTGGACCTCCTGATCGCCCTGACCCGCGAGCGCTCCACGGCCACGGTCCTGGTCACCCACGACCACGCCCACCTGGAGAGGATGGACCGCACGGCGCGGATGGCCGACGGCCGCCTCGCGCAGACGCTCCCGGCGCGCTGAGGCACGCGAGAGCCCCGGCGCCGTCCCTCGCGGGCGGCGCCGGGGCTCTCGTGCGTACGCGGGCGCGCGGGCCTCCTACGCGGGGCTCTGGCTCTGCAGGGCCACCGACAGCTCGGCCGCGACCCCCTGGAGGATCGGCACGATCGACTCGGTCAGCGCCTCCGTCACCCGGCCCGCCGGGCCGGAGATGGAGATCGCCGCGGCGGTCGGCGAATTCGGAACCGACACCGCCAGGCAGCGGACCCCTATCTCCTGCTCGTTGTCGTCGACGGCGTAGCCGACCTTGCGGACCTGCTCCAGGGCGTCCAGGAAGCCCTCGGGCGTGGTGATCGTCTTCTCGGTCGCGGCCGGCATCCCGGTGCGCGCCAGCAGGGCGCGCACCTCGTCGGCGGGGGTGTACGCGAGCAGCGCCTTGCCCACGCCGGTGGAGTGCGGCAGCACACGGCGGCCGACCTCCGTGAACATGCGCATGGAGTGTTTGGACGGTACCTGGGCGACGTAGACGATCTCGTCGCCGTCGAGCAGGGCCATGTTCGCCGTCTCCCCGGTCTCCTCCACCAGGCGGGCGAGGTAGGGGCGGGCCCAGGTGCCGAGCAGCCGGGCGGCCGACTCGCCGAGGCGGATCAGGCGGGGGCCGAGGGAGTAGCGGCGGTTGGGCTGCTGGCGGACGTACCCGCACGCCACGAGCGTGCGCATGAGACGGTGGATGGTCGGCAGCGGAAGACCACTGGCGGCGGAGAGCTCGCTGAGGCCGACCTCGCCCCCCGCATCGGCCATGCGTTCGAGCAGGTCGAAGGCGCGCTCCAGGGACTGGACGCCACCGCCGCCGGCGGTGGGCTTGGCGGAAGCGTCGGTGGTGCTGGCGCTGGACGTCGGCACGGGCGCGGTCCTTTCGGTGCTGGCAGGCAAGGAAGCAGCCTACCGGTCGGTCGGCGTCGGCCCTAGGGCCGGGCGACGCCTTCCCCGCCGGTCAGAGGCGGTTTGTCCGGGAGACGGACGTGATGGTGAAGGTACCGGGCGCCCCCCGATGGTGTTAGCTACATTCTGGATAGTGGAATCTTAATTCCATCTTGTGGAAACGTCCAAGTGGGACGCAAGGGTGTCAGTGGTCCGTCCGGAGGCTCTTGACTGGCTCTGGATCGCGGTGAAGACTCCGTCAACAGAACGTTGAATTTCGCTCTGTGGAAGTAGATGGGGAGGTTCCGGCGTGTCCGACGACGTGGAACTGGTACTGCGCTCGACCCGCGTGATCACCCCCGAGGGGACGCGCGCCGCCTCGGTGGCCGTCGCCGCCGGGAAGATCGTCGCCGTACTGCCGCACCAGGCCGAGGTACCGGCCGGAGCCCGGCTGGAGGACTTCGGCGACGACGTCCTGCTCCCCGGCCTGGTGGACACCCACGTCCACGTGAACGACCCGGGCCGCACCGAGTGGGAGGGCTTCTGGACGGCCACCCGCGCCGCCGCGGCCGGAGGCATCACCACGATCCTCGACATGCCGCTCAACTCCCTGCCGCCGACCACCACCGTCGAGAACCTGCGCGTCAAGCAGGACGTAGCCCGCAGCAAGGCACACGTCGACGTCGGCTTCTGGGGCGGCGCGCTGCCCGACAACGTCAAGGACCTGCGCCCCCTGCACGACGCCGGCGTCTACGGCTTCAAGTGCTTCCTGTCGCCCTCCGGCGTGGAGGAGTTCCCCCAGCTCGACCAGGAACAGCTGGCCACCTCCCTCGCCGAGATCACCGGCTTCGGCGGCCTGATGATCGTGCACGCCGAGGACCCGCACCACCTGGAATCCGCGCCCCAGACGCCCGGGCCCAAGTACGCGGACTTCCTCGCCTCCCGTCCGCGCGACGCCGAGAACACCGCGATCGAGAACCTCATCGCCCAGGCACGCCGGCTGAACGCGCGCGTCCACGTCCTGCACCTGTCCTCCTCCGACGCGCTGCCGCTGATCGCCGCCGCCAAGGCCGAGGGCGTACGGATCACCGTCGAGTCCTGCCCGCACTTCCTCACCCTGACCGCCGAGGAAGTCCCGGACGGCGCCACCGAGTTCAAGTGCTGTCCGCCCATCCGCGAGGCAGCCAACCAGGACCTCCTCTGGGACGCGCTCGCCGACGGCACCATCGACTGCATCGTCTCCGACCACTCCCCCTCCACCGCGGACCTCAAGACCGGCGACTTCGCCACCGCGTGGGGCGGCATCTCCTCCCTGCAGCTGGGCCTCCCGGCGATCTGGACCGAGGCGCGCAAGCGCGGCCGCACCCTGGAAGAGGTCGCGCGCTGGATGTCCACCGCACCGGCCGCCCTGGCCGGACTGGCCGCCAAGGGCGCCATCGAGGCCGGCCGCGACGCCGACTTCGCCGTCCTGGCCCCCGAAGAGACCTTCACCGTGGACCCCGCCCACCTGCACCACCGCAACCAGGTCACGGCGTACGCGGGCAAGACCCTGCACGGCGTCGTGAAGTCCACCTGGCTGCGCGGCACGCAGATCGCCGACCACGGCACCCCGACCGAGCCCACGGGCCGACTCCTCGAAAGGCAGAACTGACAAGTGGCACAGCGTTCAACTGGATTGGCCGCCTTCACCGGCAACGCGAACCCGTACGGGGGCGGCGACCCGTACGCGGACTACCGCACCGCGGACTTCCCGTTCACCCAGTACGCGAACCTCGCCGCGCGTGCGCTCGGCGCCGGTGTCATCGCCGCCAACGACGAGTTCTTCGCCGAGCGCGAGAACCTGCTCATCGAGGAGCCCGCGCACTTCGACCCCGAGCACTTCGGGCACAAGGGCAAGGTCATGGACGGCTGGGAGACCCGCCGCCGCCGCGGCGTCTCCGCCGAGCAGCCCTGGCCGACCGCCGAGGACCACGACTACGCCCTGATCCGCCTCGGCGCCCCCGGCGTCATCCGCGGCATCGTCGTCGACACCGCCCACTTCCGCGGCAACATGCCGCAGGCCGTCTCCGTACAGGGCGCCGCGGTCGAGGGTTCCCCGACCGCGGAGGAACTGCTCTCCGGCGACGTGAAGTGGACGACGCTCGTCGAGCGCACCCCCGTCGGCGGCCACGCGGCCAACGGCTTCGAGATCAACGTCGAGCAGCGCTTCACGCACCTGCGCCTGAACCAGCACCCGGACGGCGGAGTCGCCCGCCTGCGCGTCTACGGAGAGGTCCGCCCGGACCCCAAGTGGCTCGCCGCGCTCGGCACGTTCGACGTCGTCGCCCTGGAGAACGGCGGCTCGGTCGAGGACGCGTCCAACCGCTTCTACTCCCCGCCGACCAACACCATCAACCCGGGCCGCTCCCGCAAGATGGACGACGGCTGGGAGACCGCCCGCCGCCGTGACAACGGCAACGACTGGATCCGTTACCAGCTGGTCGCGGACTCCGAGATCCGCGCCGTCGAGATCGACACCGCCTACCTCAAGGGCAACTCGGCCGGCTGGGCCTCGCTGTCCGTCAAGTCCGGCGAGGAGGGCGAGTGGACGGAGTTCCTGCCGCGCACCCGCCTCCAGCCCGACACCAACCACCGCTTCGTGCTGGACACCCCGGCGGTCGGCACGCACGTGCGGATCGACATCTTCCCGGACGGCGGCTTCTCCCGCCTGCGCCTGTTCGGCTCCCTGACGGAAGCCGGCGCGGCCGCCCACGCCGCGCGCCACCAGGAGCTCGGCGGCTGACCCGCCCCTCCTGACGCACCGAAGACCGCCCCGGGGGCCGACATCCCCGGGGCGCGCCCTTTCCCGGCGCCTACCCGGTGACGAAGCGACCGCTGCCTTCGCCCTGCAGGTGCCCCGGGGGCAGCCGTCGGCCGTACGCCAGCAGGAGCAGGTCCTGCGCGGCGCCCGACAGCGGCGACCCGGAGCCGAAGGACCAGTCGAGGTCGGTGGCACGCAGTGTGGTGCCGCGCAGGTCGGCGCCGAAGAACCTGAGGGTGCGGGCGTCGACGGCCTCCAACAGGATCCGCAAGCGGTCCTCGGGCACCCGGCGGCCCAGTCCCAGGGCGACCGTGATGTCCAGACCGTGGACGACGTCATGCCCCAGGGCCGACACGAACCCGCCGACCGGCGGCGTCCAAGGGTGATCCGCGTTGTCGCGCAGCAGCCCGGCGAGCTCACGCGTGGAGAATGCGGCCGCGTCCGCGCGGGCACACCGGTCCGTCATGCGGTGGAGGCTGCCCCGGGCCCTGATCAGTTCCCGCGCCACCTCGGGGAGCGAATAGCGCATGCCCATCGTCATGTGGGCCGCCACCTCCCGCACCCGCCAACCCGCGCACAGGGACGCCGCGTCCCACTCGTCCGCCGACAGACCCTCCAACACCTCCGCCAGCTCCCGGCGTTCGTCCGCGATCACGGCCCGGATGTCCGCCCTTGCTCTCCTGTGCGTCGTATTCGCCATGGCTCCAAGACTCCCGGCGGTGCTTCACCGAGTCCAAGACTTCCTACGTCTCGCGGCTAGCATGACCGGTTATGGAGATGCGGCAGCTGCGGTACTTCGTCACCGTGGCGCAGGAGGCCAACTTCACCCGCGCGGCAGCCCGGTTGCATCTGGCCCAGCCGGGCCTGAGCGCCCAGGTCCGGCAGTTGGAAAGGGAACTCGGGCAGCCCTTGCTGGACCGCTCCGGCGGATCGGTGACCCTGACCGAGGTGGGCGAGGCGGTACTGCCGTACGCGCGGGCCGCGCTCGCCGCGGCCGACGCGGTGCGCAGGACGGTGGAGGAGTTCACCGGGCTACTCCGCGGCCAGGTGGCCATCGGCTTCGTCTCCGGCGCCCTCGGTCACGCGTTCGACCTGCCCTCGGTCCTGGCCGGCTTCCACGACGACCACCCCCAGGTGGAGATCGCCCTGACCGAGGACACCTCGGAGCGGATGCTCGCCGCGCTGCACCGCGGGGAACTCGACATCGCCGTGATCGGGCTCGCCCGGGAAGATTCCCCACCGGGCATCTCCCTCCACGTCGTGATCGACGAACCCGTGGTGGTCGCGGCGGCGCCGGACCACCCCGTGCTCGCGCTCGGCGGCCGCGAGGGCCTCGCGCTGGCCGAACTCCGCGACCGGCCGCTGATCAGCCTGCCGCGGGGAACGGGCCTGCGCGGGGTCCTGGAGCGCGCCTGCGCGCAGGCAGGGTTCCGTCCCCGGGTCGCCTTCGAGGCAGCCGCTCCGCGGGTCCTCGCCCAGCTCGCCGCCCGCGGCCTGGGCGTAGCCGTCGTCCCGGCCCTGGAAGCCGGGGCCGCGGCGGCCTTCGGGGTGCGGACGCGGGAGATCACCGCGCCGGGGCTGCGGGCCCGGGTCGCGCTCGCCTGGCGTACGGACGGTCCGGCCGGTCCCGCCGCCACGGCCTTCCTCCGCGTGCTCCGCGCGGCGTTGCCCGCGCGCCGCGGCGATGAGTTTCCGGCGCCCCGGGAGTCTGGACCGTGACGAGCCGACCGTACGGAACAAGGAGCGCGCGACCATGGGCAAGCTGACCCTCACCACCTTCCTCACCCTCGACGGCGTGATGCAGGCGCCCGGAGCGCCCGAGGAGGACCCCAGCGACGGCTTCCGCTACGGCGGCTGGGTCGTGCCCTTCGACGACGAGGTCATGGGCGAGTTCATCACGGAGAACTTCGGCCGGGCGGAGGCGTTCATCCTCGGACGCCGCACCTACGAGATCTTCGCCGGCTACTGGCCGCACCACGACGACCCCGCGAACCCCGTCGCGAGCCGGCTCAACCGCCTGCCGAAGTACGTCGCCTCCACCACCCTGCGCGAACCGCAGTGGGAGAACACCACGGTCATCGACGGCGAACACCTCCAGGCCGAGATCGTACGGCTCAAGGACAAGCTGGACGGAGAACTCCAGGTCCACGGCAGCGGACAGCTGGCCCAGTGGCTGCTCGCCCGGGACCTGGTGGACGAGCTGCACCTGATGGTGATGCCGGTGTTCCTCGGCGCGGGCCACCGGCTGTTCCCCACGGGCGGCCTCCCCACGGCCTGCGAACTGACCGGCCACCGCACCACCCCCAAGGGGATCGCCATCCACAGCTACCGTCCGACCGGCCGCGCCACCTTCGGCACGTTCGCGGTCTGACCGGGAGGGGGACCGGGAGCGCACAGCGGCCCGGTGGCCCGGTGGCCTCTCGGCCCCGGTGGCGCCGCGGAATCGCAGCGACCCGGCGTGATCCGCTCCGGTACGGTGGGCCGCGTTCCGTGGGAGCCGACGAAGTCCCCGCCCGCCTCCCGCCGTTGGAGCCCCCGTGTCCGCACTCGCCGCCGTCGCTCCCGCCACCGCGCCCCGCAGGGCCTGGCTCACCGATCTGCCGGTGCTGCTCGTCGCCGTCGTCTGGGGCGGCAGCTACCTCGCCGCCAAGGGGATCACCGCCCCGCACACCGTGGTCGCGGTGCTCGTGCTGCGGTTCGCGCTCGTGGTGCCGGTCCTCGCCCTCGCCGGGTGGCGGCGGCTGCGGTCGCTGACCGGGGCCCAGCTGCGGGGCGCGGGCGCCCTCGGCCTCGTACTGGGCGGGATCTTCCTGCTGGAGACCTACGGGGTCGTCCACACCTCGGCCACCAACGCCGGGTTGATCATCAGCCTGACCATGGTGTTCACCCCGCTCGCCGAGGCCGCCGTGCGCCGGACCCGGCCCCCGCGCGGCTTCCTCGGCGCCGCGGCCCTGTCCGTCGCCGGGGTGGTGCTGCTGACCCAGGGCGCCGGGTTCACCACCCCCGGCGCCGGCGATCTGCTCATCCTGGGCGCCGCCCTCGCCCGGACCGCGCACGTGCTGCTGATGGCCCGTATGAAGGCCCTCCAGGACGCCGACCCCCTGTCCCTGACCACCGTCCAGCTGACGAGCGCCGTGGCGGTCTTCACCGTCCTCGCCGCGCTGCCGGGCACCGGCGCGAGCCCGTGGCGGGCCGCCGCCGGGTTCGGGCCGGCCGAATGGGCGGGACTCGCCTTCCTGTCCCTGCTGTGCACCCTCTTCGCCTTCTTCGTGCAGATGTGGGCCGTACGCGCCACCTCCCCGTCCCGCGTCAGCCTGCTGCTCGGCACCGAGCCCCTGTGGGCGGCCGCCGCCGGGATCGCCCTCGGCGGGGACCGTCCCGGCCCGGCCGGTGTCGCCGGCGCCGTGCTGGTCCTCGCCGGCACCGCCCTCGGCCGGCGAGCCGCAAGCTTCCCGATTGGCCGAAAGCCGCCCCACTCAAGGTCAACTGCCGGTCTAGGGTGACCCCATGCCGATTCTGGACCTCAGTACGATCGCCGAAGACTTCGACGAGAACCCGTATCCGCACTACAAGCGGCTGCGCGAGAGCGGCCCGGTACACCGCGTCAAAGCGGCGGACGGGCAGGAGGTCTGGCTGATCGTCGGTCACGAGGAGGCCCGGCAGGCCCTGACCCACCCCGAGGTGTCCAAGAACTGGCTGAGCAGCGGCCTCTACAGCGACCGCGAGACGACCGAGGCCAGCGCCAACATGATGCGCTCGGACCCGCCCCACCACACCCGGCTGCGCAAGCTGGTGGCCCCCTCCTTCGCCCCCGGCCGGATCGAGGCCCTGCGGCCCCGGATCCGGCAGATCGTCGACGGACTCCTCGACGCGATGGCGGCCCGCACCGAACGCCGCGCGGACCTGATCGAGGCCTTTGCCCAGCCCCTGCCGATGATCGTGATCTGCGAGATCCTCGGCGTCCCGGAGAGCGACCAGGACGCCTTCCGCGCCTGGACCGCGGAGATCGTCGCGCCGACCGGGGTGGAGTCCGAGGGCGCGGCCTGGCGCGACATGACGGCCTACGTCAGCGAGCTGACCGACGCCAAGCGGGCCGCCCCCGGCGGCGACCTGCTCAGCGCCTGGACGATGAGCCGGGAGGAGGGCGGGGACCGGCTCACCCGCCAGGAGCTGGTCGCGATGGCCCTGCTGATGATGCTCGGCGGCAACGAGACCGCCGTGCACCTGATCACCAACGGCATGCGGGCGCTGCTCGCCCACCCCGAGCAGCTCGCGGCGCTGCGGGCCGATCCGGACGGCCTCATCGACGGGGCGGTGGAGGAGATCCTGCGCTACGACGGCTCGGTGGAGACCGCCACCTTCCGCTTCGCCCGCTCCGACCTGGAGATCGGCGGCGTCCTCATCGAGGCCGGCTCGCCCGTACTCGTCTCCCTCGCCGGGGCCGACCGCGACCCCGCCCGCTTCGCGGAGCCCGACAGCTTCGACATCCGCCGTCCGGCCAAGGGCGGTGGCCACATCGCCTTCGGGCACGGCATCCACCACTGCATCGGCGCCCCCCTGGCCCGGCTGGAGGGCCGGGTGGCGATCCGGGCGCTCGTGGAACGCTTCCCCGACCTCGCCGAGGACCCCGACGGGCCGCTGGAGTGGATTCCCGGCGCGATGGTCCGGGGCGTGCGGCGGTACCCGGTGCGCTGGTAGCGGCGGGCGGCACCGAGGATGTCCGGCGGATCACACGGCCCGTCACAGACCCGGGAGCTCCTCCAGCCGTACCGGGCGCCGCTCGCGGCGCGAGAGCTCGCAGGCCTCCGCGATCCGGAACGCGGCGAGCGCCTCGGCGCCGTCGCACGGATTGGGGCCCTCGCCGCGCACCAGCCGTACGAAGGCCGCCAGCTCCGCCTCGTAGGCCGGGCCGAACCGCTCCAGGAACCCGGTCCACGGCTTGCTCGCCGGGGGCGGCCCGTGCGGTTCGGTGGAGGCGATGGGCGTGCGGTCGTCCAGCCCGGTGGAGATCTGGTCCAGCTCACCGCCCAGCTCCATGCGCACGTCGTACCCGGCGCCGTTGCACCGGGTGCCGGTGCTACTGACGAGCGTCCCGTCGTCCAGGGTGAGCAGGGCCGCGCCGGTGTGGACGTCGCCCGCCTCACGGAAGCCCGGCAGGCCCTCGTCGGATCCGGCCGCGTACACCTCGGTCACCTCGCGCCCGGTCACCCAGCGCACCATGTCGAAGTCGTGCACCAGGCAGTCCCGGAACAGCCCCCCGGACGCCGGCAGGTAACCGGCCGGAGGCGGCGCCGGATCGGCCGTCGTCGTCCGCACGGTGTGCAGCCGTCCCAGCGCGCCGGAGCGCACGAGTGCCCGCGCGGCGGCGTACCCCGCGTCGAACCGGCGCATGAAGCCCAGCTGGAGCACGCCGCCCGCCGCGCCGACCTCGCGCAGCACCTCCAGGGTCCGCTCCAGGCCCGGCGCGACGGGCTTCTCGCAGAACACCGGCAGCCCGCCCCGGACCGCCCGCACGACCAGCTCGGCGTGCCCCTCGGTCGAGCAGGACACGACGAGCGCGTCCACCCCCCAGGTGAAGACCTGGTCCACGCTCGGCGCGGCGGTGGCCCCGAGCCGGTCCGCCAGCCGCGAGGCCCGCTCGGGATCGGCGTCGGCCAGCAGCAGCGAGCCGGCGTCCGGGTGACGGGCCAGGGCCGCCGCGTGGAACGAGCCGATCCGGCCCGTTCCGATGATCCCGATGCGCATGCACTCAACGTGACCCCGTACCGGGGACCTGTCAATCTGCCCGGGAGTGCCCCGATGGTCGTCCATGGTCCACTGTGGCGGATACTGGACGGCTGGAACCGGAATGGACCGCTTTGACGACGATCGGCTGTGACGGCGACGGGATGTACGACGGGATGCGCGAAAAGATGCCCGACGGTACGCACGACAAGGGAAAGGCGCGGCGACGTGGCTAGGGTTCGGACAGGGGTGCGCGTCATGGGCGCCGTGCTCGCGGCGGTACTGGGGGCCTCCCTCGTGGGCTGCAGCAGTACGGGCGGCAAGCGCGCCGAGGAGCGGGCCAAGACCGCCCAGGCGGGCCGGCCCGCCGTGAACACCCCGCGCTGGACCTTCGCGATGGTCACCCACGCGGGCGATGGCGACACCTTCTGGGACATCGTCCAGAAGGGCGCCAAGGACGCAGCGGCGAAGGACAACATCAACTTCGTCTACGCCCACGACGACCAGGCACAGCAGCAGGCCCAGTTCGTCCAGAACGCCATCGACCAGAAGGCTGACGGCATCATCGTCAGCCTCGCCAAGCCCGAGGCGCTCAAGGACGTCATCGCCAAGGCCGTCAAGGCCGGCATCCCGGTGGTCACCGTCAACTCCGGATCCGCCCAGTCCGCCGAGTACGGCGCCCTGACGCACATCGGCCAGGACGAGCAGATCGCGGGCGAGGCCGTCGGCGCCGAGCTGACCAAGCGCGGCAGGAAGAAGGCCGTCTGCGTCCTGCACGAGCAGGGCAACGTCGGGCACGAGCAGCGCTGCGCCGGGGCGAAGAAGGCGTTCGGCGGGACCATGGAGAACCTGTACGTCGAAGGCACCAACATGCCCTCCGTACAGGCGGCCATCCAGGCCAAGCTCCAGGCGGACCCGTCCGTCGACTCGATCGTCACCCTCGGCGCCCCCTTCGCCCCCACCGCGATCAAGGCCAAGGACGCGGCCGGCAGCAAGGCCGAGGTGGACACCTTCGACCTCAACGCGTCCGTGGCCCGCGACCTTAAGTCCGGCGCCCTCGGCTTCGCCGTCGACCAGCAGCCCTACCTCCAGGGGTACGAGGCGATCGACCTGCTGTGGCTCAACCGCTACAACGCGGACGTGCTCGGCGGCGGACGCCCCGTGCTCACCGGCCCGCAGATCGTCACCGGCGCCGAGGCGGCCGAGCTGGAGGAGTACATCAAGCGGGGCACCCGATGAGCGCACCGGCCCTGGCCGACGAACGGCTCGCGCCCACCTCCCTGCTGCGCCGCCTCCTGGGCCGCCCCGAGCTGGGCGCGGTCGTCGGCGCCGCCGCCGTCTTCGTCTTCTTCTCCTTCGCCGCCGACAGCTTCCTGCGCGCCTCCAGCCTGAGCACGGTCCTGTACTCGGCCTCCACCATCGGGATCATGGCGGTCCCGGTCGCGCTGCTCATGATCGGCGGCGAGTTCGACCTGTCCGCCGGTGTCATGGTCACCACCTCGGCGCTGCTCAGCTCGATGTTCAGCTACCAGATGACCGCCAACGTCTGGGTGGGCGTCCTGGTGTCGCTGCTGGTCACCCTGGCCATCGGCTTCTTCAACGGGTTCATGCTGACCCGCACGAAGCTGCCCAGCTTCATCATCACGCTGGGCACCTTCCTGATGCTGACCGGCCTGAACCTCGGCTTCACCAAGCTGATCAGCGGCTCGGTCTCCACCAAGACCATCGCCGACATGGAGGGCTTCTCCTCCGCCCGGGCCCTGTTCGCCTCGCAGTGGAACGTCGGCTCGGTCACCTTGAAGGTCACCATCCTGTGGTGGCTGGTCCTGGTCGCGGTGGCCACCTGGATCCTGCTGCGCACCCGCGCCGGCAACTGGATCTTCGCGGTGGGCGGCGGGGCGGACGCGGCCCGCGCCACCGGCGTCCCGGTCGTCAAGACGCGCATCGGCCTGTACATGGGTGTCGCCCTGTGCGCCTGGATCTCCGGGCAGCACATCCTCTTCTCCTTCGACGTCGTCCAGTCGGGCGAGGGCGTCGGCAACGAGTTCCTGTACATCATCGCGGCGGTCATCGGCGGCTGTCTGATGACCGGCGGCTACGGCTCGGCCATCGGCTCGGCGGTCGGCGCCTTCATCTTCGGCATGACCAGCAACGGCATCGTCTACGCCCAGTGGAACCCGGACTGGTTCAAGTTCTTCCTCGGCGCGATGCTCCTGCTCGCGACGCTGCTCAACGCATGGGTCCGCAAGCGGGCGGAGGCGAAGTGACGGTGAAGGACGCGACCGCTGTGACGGTGAAGGACCCGACCGCTCTGGTCAGGCTGACCGACGTCAGCAAGTACTACGGCAACATCCGCGCCCTCCAGGGCGTCTCCCTGGAGGTCTCGGCCGGAGAGATCACCTGTGTCCTCGGTGACAACGGTGCCGGCAAGTCAACCCTGATCAAGATCATCGCCGGTCTGCACCGCCACGACTCCGGAAGCTTCGAGATCGAGGGCGAGGAGGCCGTACTCGCGAACCCCCGTGCGGCCCTGGACCACGGCATCGCCACCGTCTACCAGGACCTCGCCGTCGTCCCGCTCATGCCTGTCTGGCGGAACTTCTTCCTCGGCTCCGAGCCCACGCGGGGCCGCGGGCCCTTCCGCCGGCTCGACGTGGACCACATGAGGCGGACCACCCGGGCGGAGCTGCTGCGGATGGGGATCGACCTGCGCGACGTGGACCAGCCGATCGGCACCCTCTCCGGCGGCGAGCGGCAGTGCGTGGCCATCGCCCGCGCCGTGTACTTCGGGGCGAAGGTCCTCGTCCTGGACGAGCCGACCGCGGCGCTCGGCGTCAAGCAGTCCGGCGTCGTCCTCAAGTACGTCGCCGCGGCCCGTGACGCGGGTCTCGGCGTGGTCCTCATCACCCACAACCCGCACCACGCCCACCTCGTCGGAGACCGCTTCGTGCTCCTCAAGCGCGGCGCGATGGCGGGCAGTCACACCCGTGACTCGATCACCCTGGACGAGCTCACCCGGCAGATGGCGGGCGGCTCCGAGCTGGACGAGCTGAGCCACGAGCTGGAGCGGGTGGCAGAATCAGGCCCTGACCGCCCGTCCGGCACCACCCGCACCCCGAGGGACGACACGACTCGATGAGCACGTACCGGGACTTCTCGCTCTCCCACCGGGGGTCGGCGCGGGGCACCGTCCTGCGGACCGTCGGGACCCGTGAGCGCCGGTCGCTGCTGACCGCCCCGCGCGTCCCGACCGTCGGCATCGACATCGGCGGCACCAAGGTGATGGCCGGAGTCGTGGACGCCGACGGGGTCATCCTGGAGAAGATCCGCACCGAGACCCCGGACAAGTCCAAGAGCCCCAAGGTCGTCGAGGACACCATCGTCGAGCTGGTTCTGGACCTGTCCGACCGGCACGACGTGCACGCCGTGGGCATCGGTGCGGCCGGATGGGTCGACGCCGACCGCTCCCGCGTGCTCTTCGCCCCGCACCTCGCCTGGCGCGACGAGCCGCTGCGCGACGCCCTCCAGTCCCGGCTCGCGGTGCCGGTCATGGTGGACAACGATGCCAACACCGCCGCCTGGGCCGAATGGCGCTTCGGCGCCGGCCGGGGCGAGGACCACCTGGTCATGATCACGCTGGGCACCGGCATCGGCGGCGCCATCCTCGAGGGCGGCCAGGTCAAGCGGGGCCGCTACGGCGTGGCCGGCGAGTTCGGCCACATGCAGGTCGTGCCCGGCGGCCACCGCTGCCCCTGCGGCAACCGCGGCTGCTGGGAGCAGTACAGCTCCGGCAACGCCCTGGTGCGCGAGGCGCGCGAGCTGGCCGCCGCCGACTCCCCGGTCGCGTACAACATCATCGCGAAGGTCGGCGGGAACGTCTCGGAGATCACCGGGCCGCTCATCACGGAGCTGGCCCGCGAGGGCGACGCCATGTGCGTCGAGCTGCTCCAGGACATCGGCCAGTGGCTGGGCGTGGGCATCGCCAACCTCGCCGCGGCCCTCGACCCGTCCTGCTTCGTCATCGGCGGTGGCGTCAGCGCGGCCGACGACCTGCTGATCGGCCCCGCCCGGGACGCCTTCCGGCGCCACCTCACCGGCCGCGGCTACCGCCCCGAGGCCCGGATCGCCAAGGCGCAGCTCGGCCCCGAGGCCGGCATGGTCGGCGCCGCCGACCTGGCCCGGCTGGTCGCCCGCCGCTTCCGCCGGGCCACGCGCCGGCGCGTCGAGCGGTACGAGCGCTACGCACGCCTCGGCCTGCGCGACACCACCGGTGCGACGGGCCCCGAGAAGCAGGACCGGCAGCCGTGAACCCACCGCCCCTGCTGCCCCGCCAGGCCTCCGCTCCCGACGAGGACGGCGCGCCCGGGTCCCCGGCCGAGGACCGCCGGCACGTCGTCCGGCGCCGCTGGATCACCGCGATCATCATCCTGCTGCTCGTCGGCGTCCCCGCCGGCTACCTCGCCGTCTCCGCCCAGCAGAGCCGCGAGAGCGGCCGCGACAAGGCCGCCAAGGTCGGCGCGGTCAAGGTCCGCACGGCTTGGCCGTCGGCGGTGCAGCGCAGCATCTACGAGGTCCCGATCCCGATGATGGCCTCGCTCGTCGGCTACCTGGAGACCAACAACTGGCACACCAGCCGGCTCTACACCCAGTTCTCGCTGACCCCGAAGGAGCTGGACACCTTCCTCGCCGACATCGGCACCAGCAGGGAGCGACTGACGCCGGGCGTGTCCATCTCCGAGCACGACGCGCAGGTCGCCGGCTGGAGCTGGAGCCCCAAGCACACCTGGTACGGGATCACCCTCGACGCCAAGGACCCCCGCCCCACCCGGGACGTCACGGTCGACCTCACCAAACCCGGGAACCCCAGGGTGTACGTGGTCTCCACGGCCGTCCCGTAGCGACCGCGGCCCGGGCGCTAGCCTGGGGATCATGAAACTCACCAAGCGCCTGCACTCGTGCGTCCAGCTGGAGAAGGACGGGCGGGTGCTCGTCATCGACCCGGGCGCCTTCAGCGAACCCGACGCGGGGCTGGGGGCGGACGCACTGCTGGTCACCCACGAGCACCCGGACCACTTCGAGGAGGGCCGGCTGCGCGCCGCGCTCGACGCGAACCCGGCGGCCGGGCTGTGGACCCTGCGCAGCGTCGCGCAGAAGCTGGCCGGCGCCTACCCGGGCCGGGTGCACACCGTCGGCCACGGTGACGCCTTCGAAGCCGCGGGGTTCGACGTCCGGGTCTACGGCGAGCTGCACGCCGAGATCCACCCGGACATGCCGCGGATCACCAATGTCGGCTACCTCGTGGACGGTTCCCTCTTCCACCCCGGGGACGCGCTGACCGTGCCCGCAGTGCCCGTCGACACCCTGATGCTGCCGGTGCACGCGCCCTGGAACAAGATCGCCGAAGTGATCGACTACGTCCGCGAGGTCAAGCCCCGCCGGGCCATCGACATCCACGACGCCTACCTCGCCGACGTGGCCCGGCCCGTCTACGACAACGTCCTGGGCGCCCTCGGCGGCACCGACCACGGGCGGCTCACGGCCGGGCAGGCCAGGGACCTGTGACTGTCGGTGCCGGGCGGTAGGTTGGTTGGCATGCGTATCGCCACATACAACGTCAACTCGATCACCGCCCGGCTGCCGCGCCTGCTGGCCTGGCTGGAGAGCTCCGGCACGGACGTCCTGTGCGTCCAGGAGACCAAGTGCTCCGCGGACCAGTTCCCGCACGACGCGCTGCGCGAGCTGGGCTACAAGGCCGTGGTCAACGCCACCGGCCGGTGGAACGGCGTCGCTGTGATCTCCCGGGTCGGCCTGGAGGAGGTGGTCGTCGGCCTGCCCGACGGCCCCGCGTACGAGGGCGTCGAGGAGCCCCGCGCCATCTCCGCGACCTGTGACGGCGTGCGCGTGTGGTCGGTGTACGTGCCGAACGGCCGCGAGGTCGCCCACGACCACTACGGCTACAAGCTGGAGTGGTTCCGCGCCCTGGCCGCGGCCGTCGCGGAAGACGCGGCCGGCCCGCGGCCGTTCGCGGTGCTCGGCGACTACAACGTGGCGCCGACCGACGAGGACGTGTTCGACCCGGCCCTGTTCGCCGGCATGACCCACGTCACGCCCGCCGAGCGGGCCGCCCTGGAGGCGCTGCGGGCCGCAGGGCTCAGCGATGTCGTGCCCCGCCCGCTCAAGTACGACCGCCCGTACACGTACTGGGACTACCGCCAGCTCGCCTTCCCGAAGAACCGTGGCATGCGCATCGACCTGGTCTACGGCAACGAGCCCTTCGCCAAGGCCGTCAAGGACGCCTACGTCGACCGCGAGGAGCGCAAGGGCAAGGGCGCCTCGGACCACGCCCCGGTCGTCGTGGACCTGGAGCTCTGACCGGCGAGCCGCGATCCCGGTCCTGCGCGCCCTGTGGCCAGGCGGGGACGGCGGTGCGAGGCTGGTCCGTATGAACATCCCCTTCCTGGCCAACTGGCGGAACCGGCACGCGACGGAACAGGGTGCGGCGCTCGCCGCCGCCCTCGCGCACGATCCCGAGGGCGTCGCGGAGCTGTTCGCGGAGTGCGAGATGCTGCGCTCCCAGGCGAGGTCGGCCGGGCTCGAACTCGACGGGAGCCCGGAGTCGTTGGAGGAGCTGGACCAGTTGATGCCGCGGTGGCGAAGGGATCCGGAGGCCGTGCCCTGGCTGGGCAACGACGCCGGTTTCTACCTCGGGACCGTGATCGTCCGGACCATCGAGGGGGCCCGCTGGCAGGTGTGGCCGAACGGCCAGCCCGTGATCCGGCTCGGCTCCGGCCGGGAGCTGAACGTGGTCGAGTCGGGCGTGTCCTGGGCGGTGACGGGATCGCCGGAGCTGTCCCAGGCCTACGCCGAGGCCTCGGAGGGCTGATCTCGAAGGCCTTTATGTCAGCTTTAGGCGTGTCGAGGCGAAGTGCCCTTCCGCGGCTGGATAGTTTGCGCTGACCTCGACACCGACAAGTGGGCAGGGCAGCGTATGGCCGTCGATCCGTTGATCGAGCTGCGGGACGTCAACAAGTACTACGGGAAACTGCACGTCCTCCAAGACATCAACCTCACCGTCGGCCGCGGGGAGGTGGTGGTGGTCATCGGCCCCTCCGGCTCAGGGAAGTCGACGCTGTGCCGGGTCATCAACCGGCTGGAGACCATCGAGTCCGGCTCGATCGCCCTCGACGGCCGACCCCTGCCCGCCGAGGGCAAGGAGCTCGCCGGGCTGCGGGCCGAGGTCGGCATGGTCTTCCAGTCCTTCAACCTCTTCGCCCACAAGACGGTCCTCGCCAACGTCTCCCTCGCGCAGATCAAGGTCAGGAAGCGCAAGAAGGAGGAGGCCGACAAACGCTCCCGCCAGCTACTGGAGCGGGTGGGCCTGGCCGACCAGGCGGACAAGTACCCGGCCCAGCTCTCCGGCGGCCAGCAGCAGCGGGTCGCGATCGCCCGCGCCCTCGCGATGAGCCCACAGGCGCTGCTGTTCGACGAGCCCACCTCCGCCCTCGACCCCGAGATGATCAACGAGGTGCTGGAGGTCATGCGCCGGCTCGCCGCCGAGGGCATGACGATGGTCGTGGTGACGCACGAGATGGGCTTCGCCCGCTCCGCCGCCAACCGCGTCGTGTTCATGGCCGACGGGAAGATCATCGAGGACCGGGCCCCGGAGGCGTTCTTCACCGCACCCGAGAGCGACCGGGCCCGCGACTTCCTCTCCAAGATCCTCAAGCACTGAGGGGAACGGCCCGTGAAACGCCGCATCGGCTCCCGCACGCCCGTGTGCCTGCTCGCCCTGCTCCTGCTCGCGCTACTCGGTGCCGCCACCGGCTGCGGCCGTTCCGGCAGCCCCCCGGTCAAGGGGCCGCCGCCGGAGGCCCTGCCCGTGTACCACGTCGCCACCGGCTTCCGGCTGCCCGACTCACGCACCTGGGAGCGGGCCAAGCGCCGCGGGCACCTCATCGTCGGCGCCAAGGAGGACCAGCCCTACCTCGGGGAGAAGGACCCCTCCAGCGGCCGCTACTCCGGCTTCGACATCGAGATCGCCAAGATGATGTCGGCCGCCCTCGGGTTCGATCCCAAGACCATCGAGTTCAAGACCATCGCCTCCGCCAACCGCGAGACCGCCCTCCAGAACGGCCAGATCGACTTCTACGTCGGCACCTACACCATCAACGCCAACCGCAAGAAGCAGGTCGGCTTCGCCGGCCCCTACTTCATGGCCGGCCAGTCCCTGCTCGTGCGCAAGAACGAGAAGGACATCAAGGGCCCCGCCGACCTCGCCGGCAAGAAGGTCTGCTCCGCAGCCGGATCCACCCCCTACCAGCGCCTCCAGCGCGAGTACCCCAAGGCGGTGCTCGTCGCCTACGACACGTACTCCGTGTGCGTCGACAACCTGCTCACCTACCAGGTCGACGCCGTCTCCACGGACGACTCGATCCTCCTCGGCTACGCCGCCAAGGTTCCCGACGAGCTCAAGGTCGTCGGCAGACCCTTCTCCGAGGAGCCCTACGGCATCGGCGTCCCGCGCTCCGACAACGCCCTGCGCTTCGCCCTCGACGACGCCCTCGCCCAGAACGAGGAGAACGGGAACTGGAAGAAGGCCTACCAGGCCACGCTCGGCCTCTCCGGCGTACCGGCCCCGCAACCGCCCGCCATCGACCGCTACCCGGCGGGCTGAGGGGAGAGCACACCGCCATGGACGTACTGACCCAGAATTTCTCGATCTACCTCGAGGGTTTCCTCGGGACCCTCGAACTCACCGTCTACGCCTCCCTCCTCGCCCTCGCGCTCGGCTTCGTGATGGTCTCCTTCCGGGTCGCCCCCATCGGATCGCTGCGCGTCTTCGGCACGGTCTGGGTGACCGTGCTGCGCAACACCCCGCTCACCCTGCTGTTCTTCGCCGTCCTGCTCGGCCTGCCCCGCTTCGGGGTGGTCCTTCCCTTCGAGCTGTTCGCCGTGCTCGCGCTCGGCTGCTACACCTCCGCCTTCATCTGCGAGGTGCTGCGCTCGGGCATCAACACCGTGCCCAAGGGTCAGGGCGAGGCGGCCCGCAGCCTGGGGATGTCCTTCACCCAGACCCTGGGCGGCGTGGTGCTGCCCCAGGCCTTCCGCTCCGTCATCCCGCCGATCGGCTCCACCCTGATCGCTCTCGCCAAGAACTCCGCGATCGCCGGCGCGTTCAGCGTCACCGAGCTGCTGGGCACCTACAAGACCCTCAACGAGCTGGGCTACAGCATCATCTGGACGTTCGTCTGGATCGCCGTCGGCTTCCTGATCATCACCCTGTCCATCAGCGCGCTGTTCAACGTGCTGGAGAAGCGCTGGGGAGTCGCCCGATGACCGCGCTCGCGCTCCACGGGGACACCCAGTCCACCGCCCTCTACGACATCCCCGGCCCGCGGGCCCGGCGCCGGCACCTCCTCTACGGCGTCCTGTCGACCGCGTTGATCCTGGCCCTGCTGGGCTGGATCGTCTACCTGCTCTTCGACACCCACCAGTTCACCTCGGCCAAGTGGACGCCCTTCGAGTACGAGGGCATCCAGGACCTGCTGCTCACCGGACTCGGGAACACGCTCAAGGCCTTCGCCTACGCCTCGGTGCTCTCGCTCGCGCTGGGCGCCGTGCTCGCGACCGGGCGGCTGTCCGTCCACCGTCCGGTGCGCTGGCTGTCCACCTTGCTGGTGGAGTTCTTCCGGGCCATGCCCGTCCTCGTGATGATCTTCTTCATCTTCGTCGCGCTCCAGGTGCAGCCCCTGCCCGCCCTGGTGGCCGGGCTGACCCTGTACAACGGCTCGGTCCTGGCCGAGGTCTTCCGTACGGGCGTCAACGCGGTGGAGAAGGGGCAGCGCGAAGCCGCGTACGCCCTGGGCATGCGCAAGACGCAGGTGATGACTCACGTACTGGCCCCGCAGGCGGTACGGGCGATGCTCCCCGCGATCATCAGCCAGCTGGTGGTGGCCCTCAAGGACACCTCGCTGGGCTTCCTGATCACCTACGAGGAGTTCCTGCACGCCGGGAAGCTGATCGCCTCGAACCTGGACTACGACCTGCCGTTCATCCCGGTGGTGATGGTCATCGCACCGGTCTACATCGGCATGTGCATGCTGCTGTCCTGGCTCGCGACCTGGGTGGCCAGGCGCCAGCGCCGGAGCCCCAAGACCGAGGCGGTCGACGTCGCCCCGGTCGATCCGGGCACGCTGCTGCCGGGCACGCCGCTGCGCTGACCCCTGGAACCGGCCCGGCCGGCAGCAGCCGTGGATCACTGCTCGCGCAGCGGCACCGAGACGTACGAGGGATCGGTGCGCGGTGAGGAGAAGGTCAGCTGCGCGCCGGCCGGGTTGTGTTCGATGTACAGCGGGTCCACCGTGTCGATGACCACGGCGAGCCGGTGGCCCGCGGGCACGTCGTAGGCGGTGGAGAAGAGGTCCAGGTCCACCCCGAAGGCCTGGCCGGGCACCTTCCCGTGGAAGGTGTACGGGGCGTTGGTGACCAGCTTGCCGATGCCCAGGGGGCCGACGTCGTAGAGGTAGGCGACGAAGGTGCCGTCCCCGGCGCTGGGGGTCACGGTGGTGTGCAGCGCGACGGTGCCGCGCACGCGCCGGTCGGCGTCGTAGCGCTGCGACTGCCAGACGGCGGCGAAGGCGCGGGGCAGCAGCGGGATCGATGCGGCCGGGGGCGTCTTGGCGAGCTGGTCGAGGACGCTGGAGAGGAAGACCACCCCGCCGTCGGCGCCGGAGTCGATGTTCGCCCACACGTGCTCGCTGTCGGGGAGCGCGAACTTCTCGGAGCCGCCCGAGCCGACGGACTTCCAGTCGGCGTAGCCCTCGTAGCCGCCCTCGCTGCGGGACTTGATCTGTACGGGAGCTTCGGCGTCGATGCCGTTGCGCTCGCCCTTGAGATAACGGTCGAACCAGTGCCGGGCGTTCGTCCAGGTGTCGTTGGGCAGCCCCAGCAGGCCGGTGGCCTCGGCGGTGGCGTGGTCGCCCGGGCGGAACTCCAGGCGCTTGGGGCCGGTCAGCTTCTCGAAGAAGTCCGCATACTGGTTGGGCGGGAAGATGGTGTCGCCCCAGGCGTTGCCCATCATGACGGCGGGGCCGTTCGCGTTGATCCGGTCGACCTGGTAGGCCGCCGAGCGGATCTTGCCCCATTCGATCATCTGCGGTTCCCGGTCCAGCCGGGAGCCGAGGAAGTCGCCGAGTATGCCCTGGAGTTCGGGTCCGGGACGGCCGGTGAGGTAGCCGGCGGCGCCGAGCAGCCCGGCGGCCTGGAGGTGCTGGGTGCGGCCGGAGTAGATGGAGTCGACGATGTCGGCCCAGCCGCTGAGCGCGACCACGGCCTTGATCCGCGGGTCGTGCGCGGAGGCCAGCAGGCTGATGCCGGCCCCGTAGGAGACCCCGCCCAGGCCGATGTGCTGCGCGTCGGCGGGGGTGTGGGCCAGGGCCCAGTCGATGACGGCGGAGACGTCGGCGATGTCGGGCGGCCCCGCGACCTCGATCCGGCCGCCGGAGAGCCAGAAGCCGCGGGAGGTGTAACTGACCACCACGTAACCGGAGTCGGCGAGCTGCTTCGCCTGGGCGATGTATTCGATCTGCGGCAGGCCCCAACTGGTGGGCAGCACGATCAGCGGGTACGTCCGGCCGCTCTGGGCGCCCGCCGGGGTGAAGACGTTGCCCTTGAGGGTGATCCCGCCGGAGCCGGGGATGTCGTGGAAGCGCAGCTCCGACGAGGACGAGGTGGCTGCGGGACCGGAGGGAGCTGCGGTGGCTGCGTCCGCGGCCGCCGCCTGGGCCTGGTGGGGGGACAGGCCCAGGGCGGCTGCGGCCAGCAGGGCCGCCACGGCTGCTGCGGTGCTGGTGGTGCGGGGCATCGATGCTCCTCGCGTGCGCCGGTGACAAAGTGTGCCGACGGTAACGGGAGTGGCTTACCGTAGGTAACCCATGGGTAAGTTACGTACGGGTAACGATTGACTTCGTGTCAACAGCAGGCCCGGGTTACCCTCGGTGCCGATCGACGACCGAGCGGGGGAACCACCGATGGACCGACTTACCGACCCGGGCAGCCGGTGACGGCCACGGGAGCGGCGCCGCTCACGGCACGCCCGGGCACCGCACCGCGCAAGACGTCGGTACAGCGCAGCGGCGCACTGATGGCGGCCGGCTCGATCGTCTCCAGGGCCACCGGCTTCGTCCGCTCCGCCGTCGTCCTCGCGGCCCTCGGCACCCAGATCCGCGGCGACAGCTACGCCGTCGCCAACACCGTCCCCAACATCGTCTACATGCTGCTCATCGGCGGCGCGCTCAACGCCGTCTTCGTGCCCGAACTGATGAGGGCCGCCCGCGAACACCCCGACGGCGGCGCCGCGTACACCGACCGGCTGCTCACCGCCTGCACCGCGGCGCTCCTCGCGCTGAGCGCCGCGGCCGTCCTCGCCGCCCCGTTGATCACCTCGGCGTACACCCCCGCCTCGTACACGCCGGCCGAGGTGGACTCCACGGTGGCCCTGGCCCGGTTCTGCCTCCCGCAGATATTCTTCTACGGGCTGTTCACCCTGCTCGGGCAAGTCCTCAACGCCCGCGGCAGGTTCGGGGCGATGATGTGGACCCCGGTCCTCAACAACCTCGTGGTCATCGCCGTGTTCGGGCTCTTCCTCGTCCTCTCACACAGCGGCGGCAGGGGCTTCACCTCCGCCGAGACCCGGCTCTTCGGCATCGGCACCACCGCGGGCATCGTCGTCCAGGCCCTCGCCCTGCTCCCGTCCCTGCGCTCCGCCGGCTTCCGGTGGCGCCCGCGCTTCGACTGGCGCGGCAGCGGCCTCGCCCGCCCCCTGCGCAACGCGGGGTGGCTGGTCCTGCTGGTCCTCTCCAACCAGTTCGCCTACTGGGTCGTGACCCGGCTCTCGACCACGGCCGGGAAACTCGCCGAGGCCGACGGGGTGGCGGGCGGTGTCGGCTACGTCGCCTACACCAACGCCTACCAGCTGTGGATCGTCCCGCAGGGCATCGTCACCGTCTCCCTGGTCACCGCCCTGATGCCCCGGATGAGTGCGGCCGCGGCCTCGGGCGACCTCGGCGCCGTCCGCCGCGACGTCTCCTACGCCCTGCGCACCGGCGCCGCCCTGATCGTGCCCGCCGCCGCGCTGTTCGCGGCGCTCGCACCCTGGCTGACGGCCTGCGTCTTCCAGTACGGCGAGGTCAGGGCCGCAGACGCCGAGGTGATGGCGGGGATACTCGTGGCGTTCGCCCCCGGCCTGGTCGCCTTCTGCGCCCAGTACGTCCTCTCGCGCGGGTTCTACGCGCTCTCCGACACCCGGACCCCGTTCTTCCTGAACCTGGTCATCGTCGCCCTGAACGCCGGGCTCTCCTACGCCGCCTACGAACTCCTGCCCGTGCGGTGGATCGTGACCGGCATGGCCGCCGCCTCCTCGGCCGCCTTCACGGCGGGCGCCGCGGTCACCGCGTACGCCCTCGCCCGGCGGCTCGGCCCGCGCACGCGTGACCTCACCGGCGGCCCCGCCACGGCGGCAGGCACCCACCTGCGGCTGCTGGCCGCGTGCCTGCCCGCGGCAGCGGCCGGGTACGGCGCCGCCCGCGCCTGCGAGGGAGCCGGCCGGTTCGCCGCCACCGGCGCCGGGGCCGCGGTCCTCGCGCTCGTCGTCCTCCTCCTGGCAGCGCCTCTGCGCCTGACGGAACTCACCGCCCTGACGACGGCACTGCGCCGCAGGAGCTAGGTACGGGCCCCGTCCGGGCCGCAGGAGCCGGGCGGCTCAGGCGTGCTGGGGCACCTCCGGCTTCAGCATGCCGCGCAGCGCGGTACGGAACTCCGGAGTGTCCTCTTCGCCGTGCACGGCGACGGCGTGCTGGACAGCTGCGCCGAGGACTTCCTCTTCCTCACCCGTGATCATCAAGGTGCACCCGATCTCGCTCGGGTACTCCCTGCAGTCCATGACCTTGCGCATGACGCGCCTCCCTGGAGCGATGCCTACGGTCACCACCCACGATCCTCCGCATTCCCCCGGGAGGAAAGCCGGGCCGCCCCCACCGCCCGTGCCCCCTTGCGGGGAGGGGTGTACGGGGGCCAACGTGGCCCCATGACCGACGCCCCCGGCTACGGCGCCGACGTCCCCGACGGCCTCGACGTCTTCGACCCCCGCCTTTACGCCGCGGGCATCCCGCACGAGCGCTACCGGCTGCTGCGCGCACGTCACCCGGTGGCGTGGCAGGCCGAACCGGAGGTCCTGGGCTGGCCCGCCGGCCCCGGGTTCTGGGCCGTCACCCGGCACGCCGACACCGTACGGGTCCTGCGCGACCACGCCACGTACTCCTCCTGGCTCGGTGCCACCCAGATCCGCGACCCCGACCCGGCCGACCTGCCGTTCCTGCGGCGCACCATGCTCAACCAGGACCCGCGGCGCGGCGCCGGCGACCACGGGCGGCTGCGCCGGCTCGTCGCCCGGGCCTTCACCCCCGCCCACGTCGACGCCTTCACCGCCCGGGTGCGCGACCGCGCCCGCAGCCTGCTGTGCGCCGCCCGCGACGGGGCCGTGGACGGCGCCGCCGACCTCGTCACCGCCGTCACCGACGAGTACGCGCTGCTCAACCTGACCGACCTGCTGGGCGTCCCGGCCGCCGACCGGGGACTGCTGCTGGACTGGACCGTACGGATCATCGGCTACCAGGACCCCGAGGACGCGCCCGCGCCGCAGCCCGGCCCCGACGGGAAACCCCTCAACCCGCGCTCACCGGCCCTGCTCGGCGAGATGTTCGCCTACGCCCGCGACCTGGCCGCGTACAAGCGGGCGCACCCCGCCGAAGACGTGATGACGGCACTGGCCGCATCGGAACTCGGCCCGGGCGAACTGGAGATGTTCTTCTTCCTGCTGACCGTCGCCGGCAACGACACGGTGCGCAGCGCCGCGCCCGGCGGCCTGCTCGCCCTGGCCGGCGCCCCGGACGCCTACCGGCGACTGGCCCGCGGCGAAGTGCCCGTGGAGCGGGCCGTGGAGGAACTCCTGCGCGTCCACCCGCCGGTGCTCAGCTTCCGCCGCACCGCGGCCGTCGACACCGTACTGGCCGGGCAGCCGATCCGCGCCGGGGACAAGGTCGTGGTCTTCCACGCCTCCGCCAACCACGACGATCGCGTCTTCCACGCACCCGAACGCCTCGACCCCGGCCGGTCGCCCAACCCGCACGTCTCCTTCGGTGACGGCCCGCACGTCTGCCTCGGCGCCCACTTCGCCCGGCTGCAACTGCGCACCTTCTACGCGCAGTGGCGCGAGCTCATGCCCCCTCCCGAACAGGCGGGTGCGCCGCGGCGGTTGGTCTCCAACTTCATCAACGGGATCACGCGGCTGCCGCTGCGGGTGTCCGCGCCGCGCGCGTGACGTCGGCCGCCAGCTCGACCACGTCCGGGCCGTAGGCCTGCGAGTTGACCACCTTCAGCACCACGCAGAAGGAGTCGTTGCCGTACTTGCGGGCCAGCTCTTGGTGGTGGCGGGCCAGGTACCGCGCGCCCGCCTGGTTGCTGATCGCGGTCTGCCCGGAGATCAGGAACACCGGCCTCGTCCCCGGCCCGGTCGTCAGCCGTGCCAGCAGCACGTGGTCCACCCGGCCCCGGTCCCAGCGGAACATCTCCTCACCGACCCGGATCGCCCCCCGGTCGGGACCCGCCTCGGTGGAGACGTCGACCTGCACACCCGGCAGCATGGAGGCCAGGTGCGCGGCCGTGCGCGCGTTGGAGACCGGGCCGCCCACACAGAACTCGGCCCGCTCCCCGACGCCTTGGCGGGCCGTGTCGTGGGCCACGATCTGCAGGTTGGCAGAGCAGTCCTTGATCAACGCGGATATCTCCAGCAGCGCGAAGGCGTCGTTGCGGTGCACCGACCCCTCCGTGCCGCCCATCTGGCGGTTGACCACGAACACGCAGTCCGAGCCGGTGGGCAGTCCGAAGAAGGCCTGCTTGCGGCGCAGGGTGCGGCGCCACAGGTACGTCCGGGAGAACCAGCCGAAACCGCCGCTGATGGCGGTGGCCACCACCCCGAGCACGATGTTGCGCACGTCGTCGTTCATGGCGCGGATGGTAACCCGCCCCGCGCGGTCCTGACGCGGGGGGTGCCGTGGGGCTAAAGTGCCGGACCGGGCCCGTCACAGGGGATCTGACGGGCTGTCGACTGGAGGTACGGATGCGTCGTCCCGCCACACGTCAGTTCGCGCTCGTCGCCCTCGCCGGGGCGCTGGTGTCCACCGGCGCGGCCGCCCCGCCCTCCGCGGCGACCGGCGCCCCCGCGAAGGTCCCGGTCGCCGTCGGTTACGGCGGGGCCGTCGCCAGCGTCGACGCCGACGCCTCGGCGGCCGGCATCGAGGTGCTGCGCTCGGGCGGCAACGCCGTGGACGCGGCCGTGGCCACCGCCGCCGCGCTCGGGGTCACCGAGCCGTACTCCGCCGGGATCGGCGGGGGCGGCTACTTCGTCTACTACGACGCCGCCTCCCACCGGGTGCAGACCATCGACGGGCGCGAGACCGCCCCGGCCAGCGCGACCAGCACCCTGTTCCAGGAGAACGGCGTCCCCATCCCCTTCGCCGAGGGCCAGACCAGCGGCCGCGGCGTCGGGGTCCCCGGCACCCCGGCGACCTGGAAGAGCGCACTCGACGCCTGGGGGAGCCGGCCGCTCGGGCGGCTGCTCCAGCCCGCCGAGAAACTGGCCCGGGACGGCTTCACCGTCGACGCCACCTTCCGCGCGCAGACCGAGCTCAACCAGGACCGCTTCAAGGACTTCCCGGACACCGCGAAGCTGTTCCTGCCGGGCGGGGCGCTGCCGGTGGTCGGGTCCACCTTCAAGAACCCCGACCTCGCCGCCACGTACGCCGAACTCGGCCGCAAGGGGACCGGCGCCCTCTACCGGGGCCCGCTCGCCGAGGACATCGTCCGCGCCGTGCGCAAGCCCCCGGTGAGCCCGGCCGCGACCCGCAACGTCCGCCCCGGCGACCTGACCACCGGGGACCTGCGGGCCTACGGGACCAAGCGGCAGGCCCCCACCCAGGTGCGCTACCGGGGCCTGGACGTCTACAGCATGGCCCCCTCCTCCTCCGGCGGCACCACGGTCGGCGAGGCGCTGAACATCCTGGAGGGCACCGACCTCGGCGCGCTCTCCGAGGCGCAGTACCTGCACCACTACATCGAGGCCTCCCGGATCTCCTTCGCCGACCGGGGCCGCTGGGTCGGCGACCCGGCCGCCGAGCAGGTCCCCACCCGGGAACTGCTCTCCCAGCGCTACGCCGACACCCGAGCCTGCCTGATCACGCCGGACCGGGCACTGACCAGCCCGCTCGCCCCCGGTGACCCGCGAAAGCCGGCGCCGTGCGCCACCACCGGCCAGGCGGCGCCCACCACGTACGAGGGGGAGAACACCACCCACCTCACGGTCGCCGACCGCTGGGGCAACGTGGTCTCCTACACCCTGACCATCGAATCCACCGGCGGCAGCGCCATCACCGTGCCGGGCCGCGGCTTCCTGCTCAACAACGAACTGACCGACTTCTCCTTCGCCCCCGCCGCCCCCGGCGTCCCCGACCCGAACCTGCCCGGCCCCGGGAAGCGGCCGCGCTCGTCGATGTCGCCGACCATCGTGCTGGAGGACGGTCGCCCGGTGCTCGCCGTCGGCTCCCCGGGTGGCGCCACCATCATCACCACCGTGCTCCAGACCCTCCTCGGGCACCTGGACCGGGGCCTGCCGCTCGTCGACGCGATCGCCGCGCCGCGGGCCAGCCAGCGCAACCAGAGCACCACGGAGCTGGAACCGGGCCTGTGGGGCAGCCCGGTCCGCGCCCAGTTGGAGGCGCTGGGCCACGTCTTCAAGCAGAACCCGGAGATCGGCGCCGCGACCGGCGTCCAGCGGCTCCCGGACGGCCGCTGGCTGGCGGCGGCCGAGACCAGCCGCCGGGGCGGGGGATCGGCGATGGTCGTCCACCCGCACGGCCACCCGTAACGGCGCGCCACCTACAGGGCGGTGAGGATCCGCGGACCGTCGGCGGTGATCGCGACCGTGTGCTCGGCGTGGGCGGCGCGGCTGCCGTCGACGGTCCGCAGGGTCCAGCCGTCAGCGTCGCAGTAGTAGTCGTCCGTGCCGCCCGACGTCAGCATCGGCTCGATCGCCAGGACCATGCCGGGGCGCAGCCGCACGCCGCGTCCCGGCGGCCCCTCGTTGGGCACGCCCGGGTCCTCGTGCATGCTGCGGCCGATGCCGTGGCCGCCGAAGCCTTCGGGGATGCCGTACCCGGCGGAGCGGCACACCGTGCCAACCGCATGGGCGATGTCCCCGATCCGGTTGCCGGGCACGGCCGCGGCGATCCCCGCGGCGAGGGCCGCCTCGGCGGTCCCGATCAGCCGCAGGTCGGCCGGGCGCCCGCGGCCGACGGTGAAGCTGACCGCTGCGTCGCCGACCCAGCCTCCGAGCTTCGCCCCGCAGTCGACGCTGACCAGGTCGCCGTCGCGCAGCCGGTACCCGTCGGGGACGCCGTGCACGATCGCGTCGTTGACCGAGGTGCACACCACGGCGGGGAAGGGCGCCGGCGCGAACCGCGGCCGGTAGCCCAGGAAGGGCGAGCTCGCACCCGCCTCGCGGAGCACCTCGCGGGCCGTCCGGTCCAGCTCCAGCAGGCAGACCCCGACCTGCGCCCGGTCCCTTACGGCGGCCAGCGCATGGGCGACGACCCGCCCCGCGGCGCGCATCCGGTCGATCGATTCATCTGTCTTGAGTTCCATCATGCCAATAACTATACCGGTATAACTGTAACGGGATGATTATTGGGGGCCGGGGTAGGATGGAGGCATGGTCCGTACCCCCCTCACCCCCGAAGAGCGCGAGCGCGGCGAACGTCTGGGCGCGCTGCTGCGCGAAGCCCGCGGCGGCCGCAGCATGGTCGAGGTCGCCGCCAGCGCCGGACTCTCCGCCGAGACCCTCCGCAAGATCGAGACCGGCCGGGCCCCCACGCCCGCCTTCTTCACGGTCGCCGCCGTCGCCGAGGCGCTCGGCCTGTCCCTGGACGAGGTGCTGCGCCGCTGCGCCTTCGTCCCCGCCTGAGGGGAGCCGCACCCGGGACGGAAGTCCCCGCGATCCCCTAGGGTCGGGATATGACGATGGAGGAGCTCGGCAAGGCGCGGTACGTCAGCCTCACCACCTTCCGCAAGGACGGCACCCCCGTCGCCACCCCCGTCTGGGCGGTGGCCGACGGGGGCGAGCTGTACGTGTGGACGCGCAGCGACTCGTGGAAGGTCAAGCGGATCCGCAACAACGGGCGGGTCGCGGTGAGCGCCTGCGATGTGCGCGGACGCGTGCCGGAGGGTGCCGTCGCGGTGGAGGGGCAGGCGCGGCTGCTGGACGAGACGGGGCTGCGGCGGGTGCGGAAGCTGATGTCGCGCAAGTACACCTGGCAGTTCTGGGCGGTGGACCTGCCCGCCGCACTGGTGCGGCGGGGCGAGCGGCCGCACACCGGGATCGCCGTCAAGCTTTGAGATTCCCGTAGCCCGCCCGTAACGCGGGTGGGGTCCAATGCGGGGATGGAGACGGCGACTTCGTTGCTGATCGGTCAACTCGCTGACTACTTACGTGGGTTGACCCGGAGACTGGATCCCGGGGCGGGGTGGTACGGGGAGTTCCTGCGGCGGGACCCGGAGGGGATGCGGGCCTGTCTGGACGGCGCCGCGATACCGCCCTGGGACGTGCTGGCGTCGCTGCTGCGGGATGCGGGGGCGGTGGCGGGGGAGGTGGAGTACGCGGCCCGGCTGCGGGTCGCGGCGGTCGCCGCGTGGGACCGGGCGCCGGGTGGGGAGCGCGAACTGCGGGAACTGCTGGCCCGGGCGTCGGAGCAGCGGGCGGCGGCGGAGGCCGCCCTGGCGCGGCTGACGGAGCTGCGGGACCGGGCCACGGCCCCGGCGGAGGCGGCCGAGCTGGACCGGGAGCTGTCCTGGCTCCGGGACGACACGTCCCGCGCCCGGGCCCGCCAGGACGACTTGACGAGCCGCCTCGCGTCCCTGCGGACGCCGCCCGGCGAGGCGACACCCGGCGAGGCGACACCCGGTCACCCGCTCCCGGTGGTGCCGCGCCCCGGTCCGGTGGGGGAGCCGTTCGGGGCACTTGCGGAGGAGGCCTCGTACGCGGAGGCGGGAGCCCGTGCGGGGGCGCAGCCGCTCGGGCCGTTCCGGGAGGCCGGCCACGAGGAGCCCGCGGTTGATGCGGTGGTCCGACCGCCCGCGCCCGCGCCCGCTCTCGGGCCTCGGCGGAGGGAGCCGGATGCCGAGCGGCCGGGGGCGCCGCTCGACGGTGTGCCGGGGCAGCGGGGTGCGGGGTCGCCGGGGCGGGCCGAGGGGCGGTGGCGGCGCGGCGGTCGCCGAGCCGGAGGGGCCCGGTACGCGGGTGCGCCGGCCGAGGTGGGGCCGCCGTCCCTGCCCGTCGAAGCCCCGCAGGCGCCGCAGGCCACCCCCCGGGGCGCCCGCTTCGCCCACCTCGCCCCCACCAAGGCGGCTCCGGAGCCCGCCCCGCCGGGAACCGTGGACCCCCGCCCGACGCTCCCGCCCCAGGCCGGGCCCGCCGCCGGCCCGGCGGCCCCTCCCTCGGCCCACGCCGCCCCGACGGCTCCGCCGGAGCATCCGGCCGGTCAGCCGGTGGAGGCGGTGTGGCACGGCGGTGGGGCAGCGGTGTCGCCGGAGGCTGCCGCAGGGCGGCCGGTGGTGTCGCCCTGGTTCACCGCCGATCCGGCGGCCCCCACCCCGGACGGCGGGGGGCCCGGGGCGCGACCGGCCGTACCCGTACCCGCACCCCGGCCAGGAGCCGGCGCGGCGGTGGAGGTGCCGCGGACCGTGGCGCGGTTGGTCGGGCTGCGGGCGCAGGGTCGCGGCGGCGAGGCACACGCGCTGCTGTGCGAGGCCGCCGCGTGGCCCGCCGGCCTGCTCCCGGAGTTCGCCGCCGAGCTGGGCCGCGCCGGGCTCGGCGCCGACTGGGCCACCCTGCTGTGGGAGGCGGCCTCCCTCCCGCCCGACCGGCTCGCCGCCGCCGCGGCCGCCCTCGGGGAGGCCGGGCGGGACGCCGACTGCGACGCGCTGCTGCGCCAGGGCGCCGGCCGCCCCACCGCCGAGATCGCCGAGGCCGCCCTCGTTCTCGGCGCCGCCGGCCGCGAGCGGGAGGCCGACGTGCTCCTCGCCGCCTTCGTCCGGCTGCGCACCGCCGAGGAGGCCGCCGCCCTGGCCCGCCGGGACCCGCAGTGGTTCGCCCCGCGCCTGCTCCGCGCGGCCGCCGTACTCGCCGGGGGCAAACACCGCGACCTGTCCCACGCCCTCCGCGTCGCGGGGATCCCCCTGCCCTGAACCGCCCGTCTGCTGATCGCAAACGATCACGCGCCGACGTAACGTGATCGACTGGGCCGACAGTGCACGGCGCTCTTGCCCCACGCTGTGACGAGGCCTACGTTCTACTCCCTACGGACACCGTCTACGTGCGTAGAAGTCGGCGTTCCCGTCGCGAGGAGGCACCTCATGGCCCAAGTCGTCCGCGCCGCACTCGTCCAGGCCACCTGGACCGGAGACACCGAATCGATGATCGCCAAGCACGAGGAGCACGCCCGCCGGGCGGCCGCCCAGGGTGCGAAGGTCATCGGCTTCCAGGAGGTCTTCAACGCCCCCTACTTCTGCCAGGTCCAGGAGCCCGAGCACTACCGGTGGGCCGAGCCCGTGCCCGACGGCCCCACCGTCCGCAGGATGCAGGACCTGGCCCGCGAGACCGGCATGGTGATCGTCGTACCGGTTTTCGAGCGGGAGTCCGAGGGCTTCTACTACAACACCGCCGCGGTCATCGACGCCGACGGCAGCTACCTCGGCAAGTACCGCAAGCACCACATCCCGCAGGTCAAGGGCTTCTGGGAGAAGTACTACTTCCGCCCGGGCAACCTCGGCTGGCCCGTCTTCGACACCGCGGTCGGCCGCGTCGGCGTCTACATCTGCTACGACCGGCACTTCCCGGAGGGGTGGCGCCAACTCGGCCTCGCGGGAGCCCAGTTGGTATACAACCCCTCTGCCACCCACCGCGGTCTGTCCGCCTACCTCTGGCAGCTGGAACAGCCCGCCGCGGCCGTCGCGAACGAGTACTTCATCGCGGCCATCAACCGCATCGGCCAAGAGGAGTACGGCGACAACGACTTCTACGGCAGCAGCTACTTCGTCGACCCCCGCGGGCAGTTCGTCGGGGAGGCGGCGAGCGACAAGGAGGAAGAACTCCTCGTCCGAGACCTCGACTTCGATCTGATCAAGGAAGTCCGCGACCAGTGGGCCTTCTACCGCGACCGCCGCCCCGACGCCTACGGAGGACTCGTACAGCCGTGAGCAACCCGATCCCCCTGCACAGCCGCCACCGCGCCGTCCTGCCGGACTGGCTCACCCTCTACTACGAGCGCCCCATCGAACTCACCCACGGCGAGGGCCGCCACGTCTGGGACGCCGAAGGCAACCGCTACCTCGACTTCTTCGGCGGCATCCTCACCACGATGACCGCCCACGCCCTGCCGGAGGTCACCAAGGCCGTCTCCGAACAGGCCGGGCGGATCATCCACTCCTCCACCTTGTACCTGAACCGCCCGATGGTGGAGCTGGCCGAACGGGTCGCCGCCCTCTCCGGCATCCCCGACGCCCGGGTCTTCTTCACCACCTCCGGCACCGAGGCCAACGACACCGCCCTGCTGCTCGCGACGACGTACCGCCGCTCCAACCAGATCCTGGCGATGCGCAACAGCTACCACGGCCGGTCGTTCTCCACGGTCTCCATCACCGGCAACCGCGGCTGGTCCCCGACGAGCCTCTCGCCGCTCCAGACGTTCTACGTCCACGGCGCGGTCCGCACCCGGGGCCCCTTCGCCCACCTCGGTGACGCCGAGTTCACCGCCGCGGCCGTCGCAGACCTGGAAGACGTACTGGGCCAGACCCGCGGGGGAGTGGCCGCGCTCATCGCCGAACCGTTCCAGGGCGTCGGCGGGTTCACCTCCCCGCCCGACGGCCTCTACGGCCGGTTCCGCGAGGTCCTCGACCGGCACGGCATCCTGTGGATCAGCGACGAGGTGCAGACCGGCTGGGGGCGCACCGGCGAGCACTTCTGGGGCTGGCAGGCCCACGCCCAGAACGGCCCGCCGGACATCCTCACCTTCGCCAAGGGCATCGGCAACGGCATGTCCATCGGCGGGGTCGTGGCCCGCCCCGAGGTGATGAACTGCATCGACTCGAACTCCATCTCCACCTTCGGCGGCTCCCCGGTCACCATGGCGGCCGGCGTCGCGAACCTCGCCTACCTGTTGGAGCACGACCTCCAGGGCAACGCCCGCCGCGTCGGCGGCCTGCTCCTGGAGCGGTTGCGGGCCATCGCCGCAACCGTGCCCGCGGTACGGGAGGTGCGGGGCCGGGGCCTGATGGCCGGCCTGGAGCTGACGAAGCCCGGCACCGACACGGCCGACCCCGAAGCCGCCGCCGCCGTACTGGAGGCCGCGCGTGCCGGAGGGCTGCTCCTCGGCAAGGGCGGCGGGTACAACACCAGCGTGCTGCGCATCGCGCCGCCGCTCTCCCTCACCGTCGCGGAGGCGGAAGAGGGCGCCGAGATCCTCGAACAGGCCCTGCGGAGTCTGAACTAGCAGCGAGGGAACGTACATGAGCACCCGCACCCTGATCAGCGGCGGACTCGTCGTCACGGCCGCCGACGAACTGCACGCCGACATCCTGATCGAGAACGGCCGGGTCGTCGCCCTCGCGGCCCACGGGTCGCAGGTCGCCGACGGCTGGACGGCGGACCGCACGCTCGACGCGAGCGGGAAGTACGTCATCCCCGGCGGGGTCGACGCCCACACCCACATGGAGCTGCCCTTCGGCGGCACCGCCGCCTCGGACACCTTCGAGACGGGCACCCGGGCGGCCGCCTGGGGCGGCACCACCACCATCGTCGACTTCGCCGTGCAGAGCGTGGGCCGCTCCCTGCGCGCCGGACTCGACACCTGGTACGACAAGGCCGACGGCCGCTGTTCGATCGACTACGCCTTCCACATGATCCTCTCCGACGTCAACGAGGGCACCCTCAAGGAGATGGACCACCTCATCGGCGAAGGCGTCACGTCCTTCAAGCTGTTCATGGCCTACCCGGGCGTCTTCTACAGCGACGACGGGCAGATCCTGCGCGCGATGCAGCGGGCGTCGGGCAACGGCGGTCTGATCATGATGCACGCCGAGAACGGCATCGCGATCGACGTCCTCGTCGAACAGGCCCTGGCGCGCGGCGAGACCGACCCGCGCCACCACGGCGAGGTCCGCAAGGTGCTCCTCGAAGCGGAGGCCACGCACCGGGCCATCCAGCTGGCCCGGGTGGCCGGCTCCCCGCTGTACGTCGTCCACGTCTCGGCCGAGGAGGCGGTCGCGGAGCTCGCCGCGGCCCGCGACAAGGGCCTGCCGGTCTTCGGGGAGACCTGCCCGCAGTACCTGTTCCTGTCCACCGACAACCTCGCGGAGCCCGACTTCCAGGGCGCCAAGTACGTCTGCTCCACCCCGCTGAGGCCGCGCGAGCACCAGGCGGCGCTGTGGCGGGGCCTGCGGACGAACGACCTCCAGGTGGTCTCCACCGACCACTGCCCGTTCTGCTTCCGCGGCCAGAAGGAGCTGGGACGCGGGGACTTCTCGAAGATCCCCAACGGGCTGCCGGGCGTGGAGAACCGTATGGACCTCCTCCACCAGGCCGTACTGGACGGGCACATCACCCGCCGCCGCTGGATCGAGATCGCCTGCGCGACCCCGGCCCGCATGTTCGGCCTCTACCCGCAGAAGGGCACCATCGCGCCGGGTTCCGACGCCGACATCGTCCTCTACGATCCGCACGCCGAGCAGGTCATCTCCGCCGAGACGCACCACATGAACGTGGACTACTCGGCGTACGAGGGCAGGCGGATCACCGGACGCGTCGACACGGTCCTCTCGCGCGGCGAACTCGTCATCGACCGGCGCGAGTACACCGGCCGGCCCGGACACGGGGCCTTCGTCCACCGCTCGACCTGCCAGTACCTGTAAGGAGCCGTGATGGACTTCGGCCTCGTCCTGCAAACCGACCCGCCGGCCTCCCAGGTCGTCAGCCTCATGAAGCGCGCCGAACGCAACGGCTTCCGCTACGGCTGGACCTTCGACTCGGCCGTCCTGTGGCAGGAACCCTTCGTCATCTACAGCCAGATCCTGGCCCATACCCAGAAGCTGCACATCGGCCCGATGGTCACCAACCCGGGTACCCGCACCTGGGAGGTGACCGCCTCCACCTTCGCCACCCTCAACGACATGTACGGCAACCGCACCGTCTGCGGCATCGGCCGGGGCGACTCGGCGATGCGGGTCGCGGGACGCAAACCCAACACCCTGGCCCGCCTCGGCGAGGCCATGGACGTGATCCGCGACCTCGCCGAGGGCCGGGAAGCCGTCGTGGACGGCAGCCCGATCCGGATCCCCTGGATCCGCGACGGCAAACTCCCCGTCTGGATGGCCGCGTACGGGCCGAAGGCCCTGGCCCTCGCGGGCGAGAAGGCCGACGGGTTCATCCTCCAGCTCGCGGACCTCTACCTCACCGAGTGGATGGTCAAGGCGGTCCGCGAGGCCGCCACGGCGGCCGGCCGCGACCCCGACGAGATCACCATCTGCGTGGCGGCCCCCGCGTACGTGGGCGACGACCCGGCCCACGCCCGCGACCAGTGCCGCTGGTTCGGAGGCATGGTCGGCAACCACGTCGCTGACCTCGTCGGCCGCTACGGCGAACACTCCTCGATGGTCCCGGACGCCCTCACCGAGTACATCAAGTCCCGTGAGGGCTACGACTACAGCCACCACGGCCGCGCCGGGAACCCGTCGGCCGACTTCGTCCCCGACGAGATCGTGGACCGCTTCTGCCTGCTCGGCCCGGTGGAGGCCCACATCGAGAAACTGCGGGCACTGCGCGACCTGGGCGTCGACCAGTTCGCCGTCTACGCCATGCACGACGCGCGGGAGGCCACGATCGACGCCTACGGTCAGCAGGTCATCCCGGCGCTGGGCCGCTGACCGACGGGCAGCGGGGTCAGGGAGGCGTACTCCAGCGGCGCGGACGGGTCGATGGTCACGTCCAGCGGAGCGGGTGCGGCGCCGGAGCGGACGAGCAGGGCGCCCACCGCCGCGATCATGGCCCCGTTGTCCGTGCACAGCGTCATCGGCGGCACGCGCAGTTCGATCCCCGCCGCGGCGCACCGCCGTTCGGCCAGGGCGCGCACGCGCGAGTTCGCGGCGACACCGCCGACCACGACCAGCGTCTGCACGTCGTGGGCGCGGCAGGCGGCCAGCGCCTTGCGGGTCAGCACGTCGGCCACGGCCTCCTGCAGCGCGGCGGCCCCGTCGGCCACGGACGGCTCCTCGCCGCGCAGACGGTGCTGCTCGACCCAGCGGGCCGCCGCCGTCTTGAGCCCGGAGAAGGAGAAGGCGTACGGATCGTCCCCGGGCCGGGTCAGCGGGCGCGGGAGGACCACCGCCTTCGGGTCGCCGTCCCGCGCGGCCCGGTCGATCGCCGGGCCGCCCGGATACGGCAGCCCCAGGATCCTCGCCACCTTGTCGAAGCACTCGCCCGCAGCGTCGTCCCGGGTGTCCCCGAGGTGCAGGATCGGCTCGCGCACCAGATCCCGTACGAGCAGCAGCGAGGTGTGGCCGCCGGAGACGATCAGCACCACGCAGGGCTCGGGCAGTGGCCCGTGCTCCAGGGTGTCCGCGGCGACATGGCCTGCCAGGTGGTGCACCCCGTACAACGGCACCCCGGCCGCGTAGGCGAGGGTCTTCGCCCCGGCCAGGCCCACCTGGAGCGCGCCCGACAGACCGGGTCCGGTGGTGACGGCGACCGCGTCGATCTGGTGCAGCCGCAGCCCCGCCTGGTCCAGGGCCCGCCGTACGACGGGATTGAAGGAGTGCAGGTGCGCCCGCGCGGCGATCTCCGGGACCACGCCCCCGAACCGTGCGTGCTCGTCCATGCTCGACGCCACCACGTGCGCGAGCAGCCGCCCGTCCCGCACGATCCCCGCGCCGGTCTCGTCGCAGGACGACTCGATCCCGAGCACCACTGGTCCGCCCACTGCGCCACTCCTTCTGACCCTTTATCTGCAACTGCAATATATGTGCAATAAGGAGTGGTCCCGTACCGGGTCGCCGACCGGGTCGAACGAGGCGCGGATCCGGGATCCGCCACGGCGGCCACGGCCATGTGGGGGAAGATGGCACCGAGGAGACCGTCCGCGAGCTCCGTGTGCACCAGATCCTGGAAGGGACCCACGAGATCATGCGCGTCATCGTCGCCCGCAGCCCCATGGAGAGCCTGCGGTGACCGCAGAAGCAGACGTCCTCGTCCACGTCGAGGGCCGCTCCGGCCGGTTGGTCCTCAACCGTCCGAAGGCCCTCAACGCCCTCAGCCACCCCATGGTGCTGCGGATCGCGCAGGCCCTGACCGCGTGGCGCGACGACCCCGCCGTCGACACCGTGGTGGTCTCCGGGGCGGGAGAGCGCGGCCTGTGCGCGGGCGGGGACATCCGGGCGATCCACGAGGACGCCAGAACGGGCGGCAGGGCCTCGGCGGACTTCTGGCGGGACGAGTACCGGCTCAACGCGCTGATCGCCCGCTATCCCAAGCCCTACGTCGCCCTCATGGACGGCATCGTGATGGGCGGCGGTGTCGGGATATCCGCCCACGGCGACGTGCGGATCGTCACCGAGCGCTCCCGCGTCGCGATGCCCGAGACCGGCATCGGCTTCGTCCCCGACGTCGGCGGCACCTACCTCCTCTCGCTGGCGCCCGGTGAACTCGGCACGCACCTCGCCCTGACGGGCGCGTCCGTCGGCGCCGCCGACGCCGTGCTGTGCGGCCTCGCCGACCACTTCGTACCGTCCGAGCGGCTCGGTGCGCTGGTGGCGGACCTCGCGCGGGAACCCGTACCCGACGCCGTCGCCGCGCACGTCGGCCTGGCGCCCGCCGGTGAACTGGCGTCCCAGCGCGAGTGGATCGACGACTGCTACGCCGCCGACACGGTCGAGGAGATCGTCGCCCGGTTGCTCTGCAGCGGCGTGCCCGCGGCGAAGGAGGCCGCGGTGACGCTGGCCGCGAAGTCACCGACCGCGCTCAAGGTCACCCTGGCCGCACTGCGCCGGGCCCGGCACCTCGGACCGCTGGAGCGGGTGCTGGAGCAGGAGTACCGCGTCTCCTGCGCCGCGCTGGCCTCGCCCGACCTGGTCGAGGGCATCCGGGCCCAGGTCATCGACAAGGACCGCAGCCCCCGCTGGGCGCCCGCCGACCTCGCCGATGTCTGCGACGAGGAAGTGGCCCGCCACTTCGCCCCGCTCGGCCCCGGCCGGGAACTGGTCCTCTCCGCCCCCGACACCCCGCGGGAGGCCGGCCGGGCACGGACCTGAGGCCCGGTCACGCCCGCGGCTGCCGCAGATCGGGGAGAATCGCCCGTCGTGACGGATGAAGACTCGTACCTGTGGCTCGAGGACGTGGAGGGCGCGGACGCGCTCGCCTGGGTGGCCGAGCGGAACGCGGAGACGCTCGCCGCGCTGACCCGCGGACCCGGCTTCGAAGCGCTGCGGCGGGACGTGCGGGAGGCCCTCGACGCGGGCGACCGGATCCCCTACACCGTCCGCCGGGGCCCGTTCCTCTACGACTTCTGGTGCGACGCGGAGCACCCGAAGGGCCTGTGGCGGCGTACGACACTGGAGCAGTACCGCAAGGACGCGCCCGAATGGGAGCTGCTCCTGGACGTCGACGCACTGGGGGCCGACGAGGGCGTGGAGTGGGTGTGGGACGGGGCGCAGGTGCGCTACCCGGACCACCGGCGGGCGCTGGTGACCCTGTCCCGGGAGGGCGCGGACGCCGTCGTGGTCCGGGAGTTCGACCTCGGCACGAAGGCGTTCGTCCCGGACGGGTTCGAGGTGGGGGAGGCGAAGACCCGGATCGGCTGGATCGACGCCGACCACGTGTACGTGGGCACCGACACCGGCCCGGGCTCCCTCACCGACGCCGGCTACCCCCGCACCGTACGCCGGTGGCGCCGCGGCACGGCCCTCGCTCAGGCGCAGCCCGTCTTCGAGGCGGAGGCGGCGGACATCGCGGCCACGGGCTGGCGGGACCCCACGCCGGGCTTCGAACGGGACTTCGTCTCCAGGGCCCGGGACTTCTGGCACCACGAGCTGTTCCTCCTGGCCGCCGACGACACGCCGGTACGCCTGGACGTACCGGACGACGCGGGCAAGTACGCCTGGAAGCGGTGGCTCATCGTCACCCCGAAGTCCCCGTGGCTGGGGCATCCGGCCGGTTCCCTCCTCGCCTTCGACTTCGAGGCGTACCTCGCCGGTGACCGCACCGCCTCCGTACTGTTCGCCCCCGACGGGCGCACCGCCCTGGCCGGGCACAGCTGGACCCGCCACCACCTCATCCTGGAGACCTTGTCCGACGTCGCGACCCGCATCGAGGTCCTCACCCCCGGCCCCGGCGGGGAGTGGGCGCGGCGGCCGCTGGCGGACGTGGCGCCGCTGTCGTCCGCGGGCATCACCGACACGGACCCGTACGTGTCCGACGAGTACTTCCTCGACGTCGACTCCTTCCTGCGGCCGTCCACCCTCTACCGGGGCGAGATCGGCGGCGCCACCGAGACCCTCAAGCAGGCCCCGGCCCACTTCGACGCCACGGGAATGGCGGCGCGGCAGTACTTCGCCACCTCGGCGGACGGCACCCGGGTGCCGTACTTCGTCGTCGGCCCCGACGGCGCGTGCGGCCCCCGGCCGGTGCTGCTGTACGGGTACGGAGGCTTCCGGGACCTGCAGACACCCCGCTACAGCCCGGTCACCGGCCGGGCCTGGCTGGCCCGCGGCGGCACCTACGCCGTGGCCAACATCCGCGGTGGTGGCGAGTACGGACCGGCCTGGCACCAGGCCGCCCTCGGCGCCGGCCGGCCCCGCGCCTTCGAGGACTTCGCCGCCGTCGCCCGCGACCTCGTCGAGCGCGGCATCACCACCCCCGGGCGGCTCGGGGCCCTCGGCGCCAGCAACGGCGGCCTCCTCATGGGCGCCATGCTCACCCGCTACCCCCAGTTGTTCGGCGCGATCGTCGCCAAGGTCCCCCTGCTGGACATGCTCCGCTTCCACAAGCTCCTGGCGGGCGCCTCCTGGACCGGCGAGTACGGCGACCCGGACGACGAAGCCGACCGCCCCCACCTGCGGGCGATCTCCCCCTACCACCAGCTGGCCGCCGGCCGCCCGTACCCGCCGCTGCTCCTGATGACCTCCACCCGCGACGACCGCGTCCACCCCGCCCACGCCCGCAAGACGGCCGCGCGCCTGCGCGAACTCGGCCACCGGGTCCACTTCTACGAGAACACCGGCGGAGGCCACGGCGGCGCCACCGACAACGGGCAGGCCGCCTTCAACCAGGCCCTCGCCCACACCTTCCTGTGGCAGCACCTCGGCTGAGCGCGGCCCGGACACGGACACCTGCCGTCCACCGGCAGTCCTCGGGTCCGTCGGGACAGCGGGTGGGGTTTGTCAGTCGGACGTGGTGTGATGGAGGCATGATCACAGAATTTCCGGCCCTTGACCTGTCGGCCGTCGAGGAGGCCGTCCGCAAGGCGGTCGCGGTCGAGGTCATGCCGAGGTTCCGCCAGCTCGCCGAGCACGAGGTCGACGAGAAGAGCGGCCCGCACGACCTGGTCACCGTCGCCGACCGCAAGGCCGAGGAGCACCTGACGGCCTCGCTGACCCGGCTGCTGCCCGGCTCCGCCGTCGTCGGCGAGGAGGCCGTGCACGCCGACCCCACGGTGTACGCGGCGCTGCGCGCCGACGCGCCCGTGTGGATCGTGGACCCGGTGGACGGCACCCGGCAGTTCGTCAGCGGTGACCCCGGCTTCTGCACCCTGGTCGCGCTGGCCCACCGCGGAGAGATCCTCGCCTCCTGGACGTACGCCCCGGCGCTGGACGAGCTGGCGACCGCCGTGCGCGGTGAGGGCGCCCACGTCAACGGCGCGCGCATCCACAGCGGTTCCCCGGAGCCCGGTGCCGTGCTGCGCGTCGCCATGGCCCACCCGCTGTACACCTCCGACGAGGACAAGCGCACCCTGGCCCGGCTCGATGTGCCCGGGGTCGCGGCCCGCCCCTGCGGATCGGCCGGCCTGGAGTACCTCAAGGTGGCCCGCGGCGAGATGGACGGCCTGGCCTTCAGCTGGCCCTCGGCGTGGGACCACGCGGCCGGACTGCTGCTGGTCGCCGAGGCGGGAGGCGAGCAGAGCACCGTCGCCGGGGTGCCCTTCCGGGTGGACAGGGACAACGCGCTGCCCTTCGCCGTGGGCCGCGACGAGGCCACGGTGGTGCGGATCCGCGAGCTGCTGCGCGGCGAATGACGGCCGGCCGCTCCATGTCTTCAATACAGTGCCGCCTGGACGCACCGCCGTCTCACATGCGGTGCCGCCGCCGGACGAAGGAGTCGTAAGGTGCCCTCGATTCTCGATGCGGTCGTGGTGGGGGCGGGCCCCAACGGGCTGACCGCCGCCGTCGAACTGGCCCGGCGCGGGCTGTCCGTGGCCGTCTTCGAAGCCGCCGCCGGCATCGGCGGCGGGGCCCGCACCGAGGAACTCACCCTCCCCGGCTTCCGGCACGACCCCTGCTCGGCGGTGCACCCGCTCGGCGTCGGCTCGCCGGTGTTCGCGACGATGCCGCTGGGGCGGTACGGGCTGGAGTGGCTGCACGCCCCGCTGCCCATGGCGCACCCGTTCGACGACGGCACGGCCGCGGTGCTGGCCCGCTCGGTCGCCCAGACGGCCGCGTCCTTCGGGCCGCGGGACGCGGGCGCCTACCGCCGCCTGGTAGCGCCGTTCCTCGGCAAGTGGGACACCCTGTCCAGGGACTTCATGTCCCTGCCCTCGACCGCGCTGCCCCGGGACCCGCTCACCCTGGCCCGCTTCGGGTTCTCCGGGCTGCCGCCCGCCACCTGGCTGATGCGCCGCTTCCGCGACGACCGGGCCCGCGCGCTGTTCGCCGGTCTCGTGGCGCACGTGATCGCACCGCTGAACGGGATCGGGACCGGCGCCGTCGGCCTGGTCTTCGCGCTGGCCGCGCACGCCGGCGGCTGGCCGATGCCGCGCGGCGGCTCGCAGTCCATCTCCGACGCCCTCGCCGCTTACCTGCGCGACCTCGGGGGCGCGGTGCACACCGACTTCGAGGTCAAGCGCCTCGACGACCTGCCCCCGGCCCGCGCGTACGTCTTCGACACCTCGCCGACCGCACTGGCGCGGATCGCCCGGCTGGGCCGGGCCTACGACGGCTACCGGTACGGAGCCTCCGTCTTCAAGGTCGACTACGCGCTGGACGGCCCGGTCCCCTGGACCGCGGAGGAGGCCCGCCGGGCCGGCACCGTCCAGATCGGCCCGCGCTCCCGCGACATCGACGCCGCCCTGCAACTGGCCTCCGGCGGCCGTGCCCCCCGTAACCCCTTCCTGATCACCGCCCAGCCCAGCCTCCTCGACCCCGGCCGGGCGCCCGAGGGCAAGCACGTCTTCTGGGCGTACGGGCACGTACCGTCGGGCTGGGACGGCGACCTCACCGAGGCGATGGAACGCCGGATCGAGCGCTTCGCGCCCGGCTTCCGCGACCTCGTACTGGCCCGCGCCACCGCCGGGCCGCCGCAGCTCGCCGCGCGCAACCCCAACTACGTCGGCGGGGACATCGCCTGCGGCGCCGCCTCCGGGCTCCAGCTGCTGCTCCGCCCGAAGATCACCCTGTCCCCGTACACCACCGCCCATCCGGCGGTGTTCCTGTGCTCCTCGGCGACCCCGCCGGGCCCCGGAGTCCACGGCATGTCCGGGCACAACGCCGCCAAGGCCGTCTGGCGCCACCTGCGAAAGGCACCGTGATGTCGCTCCGCATCACCCTCGTCCAAGGAGACATCACCGAGGAACGCGTGGACGCCGTGGTCAACGCCGCCAACTCCTCGCTGCTGGGCGGCGGGGGAGTGGACGGCGCGATCCACCGGCGCGGCGGGCCGCAGATCCTCGCCGACTGCGAGCGGCTGCGCCGCTCCCACTACGGCAAGGGCCTGCCGACCGGCAGGGCCGTCGCCACCACGGCGGGGCGCCTGCCGGCCTCGTACGTCATCCACACCGTGGGGCCCGTGTACTCGCGCCACGAGGACCGCTCGGAGCTGCTCGCCTCCTGCTACCGAGAATCCCTGCGCGTCGCGGACGAGCTCGGTGCCCGTACGGTCGCCTTCCCGGCCATCTCGACGGGGGTCTACGGCTGGCCGATGGACGACGGCGCCCGCATCGCGGTGGAGACGGTGCGCACGACGCCGACCTCGGTGGAGGAGGTCCGCTTCGTCCTCTTCGACGCCGCCGCCCACGCCGCCTTCGCCGCCGCCCTGGGCTGACGGCGGTGCCCTGTCCGCGGCGACGCGTGACAGGGTGGGGCGATGCCGACCGACCGCGCGTACCCGTCAGATCCCCGTCCGCCGACCGGCCCCACGGCGCGCTGGGACGCCACCGTCACCCACGGGGACCTCCTCGCGGCGAAAGCGCTCGTCTACGATCCCTGCGGCTTCACCTGCTCCCAGCCGGTCCCCGAACCCGAGAGCGCCGCGTACGCCGCCCACCATTTCACCCTGGACGGCCGGCGCGTCCGGTTCCGCGCGGCCAGGACGACCCCCACGAAGGCCGGCCAGTTCGTCACCGTGTGGCAGAGGTCCCCGGGCGGCCCCATTCGGCCGTTCGACACCACGGACCCCGTCGACCTGTTCGTCGTCAGCACCCGGGACGCAGACCGCTTCGGCCAGTTCGTCCTTCCCCTCGACGCGCTCCGACGGCACGGGGTCGTTTCCGTGGACGGGTCGGGCGGGAAGCGGGCATTCCGCGTGTACCCGCCCTGGGTGACCACCACCAGCCGCCAGGCGGAGCGCACGCAGGCGTGGCAGTCGGACCACTTCCTGCCCGTCCCCGAGGGCGGCACCGTCGATCCCGTCCGCGCCCGAGAGCTCCACCGCCCCTAGGGAATCGCGTCGAATTACCGCACGGCATATCCCGGACGCACTATTCGTCCCCGCCCGCTTTCGACGGAATCCGGCGATGCGTGGCCGGATAGAACCCACAACGGACAGAAGGGAGTTGGCGTGTGACATCATGACCGCGTCGTCTGCCCCGGAGATCATCGGGCACGGGCAGGGGAGGGCAGCCGACGAGTTCCGCCGGAGGACTGAGGGATGAAGATACCGGGCTCAGCGTCGCCGGCATCGGAGGACAGACGGCGCAGGCGCCGGCTCAAAAGGGTCCGCCGTACCTGTGAGGCGATGCTGGTGGAGTGGGGTATGGAGCACGGCTGCGGAATCGACGAACTCCACCGCTATCTCAGCGAGAGCCGCCGCCGAACCATTCATCTGATTCCGACCTCCTTCCCGGAACGCCATTTGCTGGGCCTGTGGCTGAAATTGGACGACTTCGATGTCGTCGCCTTCGAGAAGTCCGCGTCGCCCGCACACAAAGAACACATCATCACCCACGAACTCGCCCACATCGCCTTCGAGCACCGCGGCTCGGTACCGCTGGACCACACTCCTTCCGGGCCACTCCTGTCGAACGTCGACCCCGCCGGCGTACGGGGACTGCTCATGCGCTCCCGCTACAGCGACGACGAGGAGCAGGAGGCCGAGACCATGGCCTCGCTCATCCTGGCCAGGGTCACCAAACGCTGGGTCGAACCCGCCTGGGCCGTACCCGCGGAGGCCGCCGACGTCGTCGCCCGCATCGAGCAGGGTCTCGGCAGGACGGAACCGCAGTGACGGCGGTCTACACGGCCCTCGCCTGGATCTGTACCTTCGTCGGTCTCGCCGCCTTCGCCTACCGGCTCCCGGACCTGGTGCGCCGCAAGCACGACGTGGCGCTGTGGGCGCTGTGCGTCTACTTCCTGTGCTCCGGGATCAGCTTCCTCGTCGACCTGGACCAACTGAGGCTGCACATCTCGGGGTTCTTCGGCGTCCCCAACATCACCTCGCTGATCACCCAGGTGGCGGTGGTCGTGCTCACGGCGGCGCAGCAAGTGGTCCTCGTCCACTGGTCCTCGCCCCCCGCCCAGGCCCGGCGGATGGCCCGCCGGCGCCTGCTGTTCTTCGGCGCCGCGCTCTGCGTGCTCGTGACCTCCTCCTTCGTCGTGGGCCCGGTGGCGCACTCCGACACGGCGACATCGACGATCCTGCTGAGCATCCACCACGGCGGATACGCCCTCTACATGTCCTTCTACCTGCTGATATGCGCCGTGGGACAGGCCGAGACGGTCCGGCTGTCGATGCGCTTCACCAAGGTGGCCAACCGCCAGTGGCTCGCGGCCGGCATGCGGACCGTCACCGTCGGCGCCACGCTCATCCTGGTCTACTGCGTCACCCGCGGCATCCAGATCGCCGGCACCCGGCTGCACTTCGACGGCGCGGGCCTCGACCCGGTCCAGTGGGCCTGCGGCAGCATCGGCGCACTGCTCCAGGTCACCGGATGGACCATCCCGGCCTGGGGCATCCACCTCACCCGCGCCCGGGCCTGGGGCCGCAGCTACCGTGCCTACCTCCGGCTGCGACCCCTGTGGTGGGCCCTGCACCAGGCGTCCCCCGACATCGCGCTGGACCCGCCCCGCTCCTGGATGCGTGACCTGCTGCCGCCCAGGGACCTGCACTACAGCCTTTACCGGCGGGTGATCGAGATCCGCGACGGGCAGCTGATCCTGCGCACCTCGCTCTCGCTCGCGGACTTCTCCCGCGTCGCCCGCTCGCTCGGTCTGCCGGAGGATCCGACCTCGCCCCTCGGCGAAGCCCTCCAGGTGCGCGCCGCACTGAGCCGGGACCCCGAGGAGCGGGCCGAGGAGGCCGAGTCCCCGGAGATCCCCGCCCGGCCGCCCTACGAGGACTTCCGCGACGAGGTGGAGTGGCTGACCGAGGTCGCCTCCTCCTTCACCGCGCTCGGCCGCGGCGGCCGCAGGACCGAGGCGTGGACGGTGACCCGGTGACCGCTCCCGCCGCGCAGGGGGCACTCCGTACGGACGCGGCACGCACCGCGGACGCGGCACGCACCACCGAGCGGCTGGTGCACCTCGACGCCACGCGCGGTGCGCGCGCCGCGGTCCCCGCCGCCCGCGAGGCCGTACGGCGCCACCCGGAACTCTCCGCCGACCCCGAACGCCTGCGCGGCCACTCCCACGACCGGATCGCGGTGCTGGCCGAGCTGTGCGAGGTGATCGGATGGATCCTCTTCGACGCGGGCCTCCACCGGCACGCGTACCGGGCCGACGCCCGCGCGCTGGCCCTCGCCGAACTCTGCGGCGACCGCTGGACGGCCCGGCTGGTACGGCTGAACCACAGCATGCTCCAGACCCACACCGGGCACCCGCGCGCCGCCCTGGAGACCGCCTCGCGCGTCGCCGGGCCGCGCCCGTTGCCGCCCCGCGTCAGCGCCCTCGTCCTGATCCGCCGGGCACACGCGACCGCCCTGCTCGGCGCCCACCGCGAGCCCCTGGAGCTGATCGCCCGGGCCCAGAGCCGCTTCCTGGACGGCGTCTCGCGCCGTGACCCGCACTGGGCGTGGTGGATCGACCAGGAAGAGCTGACCGGCCACGAGGGGTGGGTCATGGCCCGGCTGCGCCGGTGGGACCGGGCCCTGCCCCTCCTGCACCGGGCGGCCACCGCCCCAGGCCCCTCCTACCGTCACCTGTTCGCGGCGGAACTCCTCGCGGCCCTGGCCCGCGCCGGGGCCTGGCGCGAGGCGGAGGACCTGATCACGGACCTCGCCCCGCGCGCCGCGGGCATCGGCTCCGCCCGGACGGCCCGATCGCTGCGCAGGACGGCCCGGCTCCTGCGCCGGGCCCCCGGCGTCCCCGCCGGGCTGCGGGACGCGGCGGTCTTCCTGCAGGAGCACCTGGCGGGCCCGGACCCCGCCCGCACCGCCTGACCGCCTCCGGCAGTCCCGCAGGCTCCGGCCCCCAGACCCCACCCCCCGAGACCACCGCCACAGAGAGGGACCCCATGCGCCCCATACGGATATCGATGCCCGCGGCCGCCGCCGTACTCACGGCGGCCGTGCTGTTCTTCGCCTCCGCGAGCCCGGCCTCGAACGCCACCTTCCAGCCCCCGGCCGCCGCCTCGGCGGTGAACCAGGACGGGGCCGCGGAACGGGGCAGACCGTACGTCTCCACCAGCCTCTACTTCGGCACCGGGCGGCACGACGGCAAGCCGCCCATCACCGACGAGCAGTTCAACAAGTTCATCGCCGACGTCGTCACCCCCCGCTTCCCCGCCGGACTGACGCTCCAGGAAGGGCGCGGCCAATGGAGGGACAAGGAGGGTGACATCAACCGCGAGAAGTCGTACGAACTGACCGTGCTCTACCCCGTGACCGAGGCCCGCGCCCGGGACGCCGACATCGAGTACATCCGCAACCTGTACTGCGCCATGTGGGAGCTGGAGTCCGTGGGCCGCGCCGACGCGCGCGTCCAGGTCGACTTCTGACCCGCCCGGCGGGCGGTCCGGCCGGGCCGCCCGCCGCACGGCGACCGCAGCGCCCCGCGCCGGGCACTCGGCTAGGGTGAACCGGTAGGAAACAGGCCCACCCGGGGCGAGGTCGTGCGTTGGACACATACCGGTTGACGAGCGAGGTACCCGATCAGCCGCCGGGCGTCGTCGGGTACGCGGGCGTACTGCGGGAGCTGCTGCCGATCGCCCTGTGGCGCGAGGACGCCGACGGCCGCGTCGTGCAGTGGTCGCTGGCCGCCCAGGACCTGCTCGGCCACCGCCCCGAGGAGATCATCGGCCGCCCGGGGACCACCGTCCTCGTCCCCGACGCCAACCGCGAGCTCGCCGAAGACCTGACCCGCCGCGTCCAGGCGGGCGAGACCGTCGTCGGGACCCTGCCCGTACGCCACCGTGACGGGCACCGCGTGACGATGGAGATGTGGATCGTGCCCGCCATGGACCCGCAGGGCCGTCCGGGCGCCATGCTCGTCGCCGTGGAGACCTCCGAGGTCCTGCACATGCGGGACTCCCTCGCCGCGCTCCAGAGCCTGTTCACCCAGTCGCCGATCGGCCTCGCCACCCTCGGCACCGACTTGCGTTTCCTGCGCGTCAACGACGCGCTGGCCCGGATGAACGGCGTCTCCGCCGCCGCCCACCTGGGCAAACGGCTCACCGAGGTGGTCCCGGGCGTCAACGCCGTCGCACTGGAGGCGATGATGCGGCAGGTGCTGGAGCAGGGGGCCCCCGTCGTCGACGTCCGCCGCACCGGGCACACCCCCGCCGACCCCGGCCACGAGCGGACCTGGTCCTGCTCCTACGCCCCCCTGCTCGACCCGGGCGGCCGCCCGCTCGGGGTGATCGCCTCCCTCATCGACATCACCGAAGGCCAGCGGGCGCAGCTGGAGGCCGAGCGGGCCCGTACCCGCTTCGCCCTGCTCGCCGAGGCCGGTACCCGCATCGGGACGACGCTGGACCTCGACCAGACCGCCCGCGAGATCGTGGACCTGCTGGTCCCGCAGCTCGCCGACTCCGCCGACGTACAGCTGCTGGAAGCCGTCCTCGGCCCCGATGACGCCGCGTTCTCCAACCGGGGCGTCCTGCGCAGGCTCGCCGTCAGCTTCCCCGACCCGTCCGCGCCGACGGCCGCCCTCGCCCCCGGCCAGACCTTCAAGATCCCCGCCGGGACCGTCTACGAACGGGTCATCGCCGAAGGCCGGCCCATGAACCTGTACGCCGCCGACGTCCCCGCGCTCATCACCGACCCGCGCGCCGACCCGCTGCGCAGGTACCTGGCCGGCCTCGGCTCGGCACGGCTCGTCCCGCTGGTGGCGCGCGGCACGGTCCTCGGCGCGGTCACCGTGACCCGGCTGAGCGAGCGGGAGCCCTTCGACGCGCAGGACAGCGTCCTGATCGACGAGCTGGTGGCCCGCGCGGCGCTCAACATCGACAACGCCCGTATGTACACCGGACAGCGGCGCGCGGCGCTCACCCTCCAGCGCAGCCTCACCAACAGCGCCGTGCCGCGCGTCGACGGCCTCGAACTGACGGGACGATACCTGCCCGCCAGCGCCCACGACGTCGGCGGCGACTGGTTCGACGTCATCCAGCTGCCCCGGGGCCGGACCGGACTGGTCATCGGGGACGTGATGGGCCACGGCATCCACGCGGCGGCCGTCATGGGCCAGCTCCGTACGGCCGTACGGACCCTCGCCCGCCACGACGTGCCACCCGAGCGGATGCTGCGCTCCCTCGACGCCACGGTGGCGGACCTCGGCGAGAACGAGATGGCGACCTGCGTCTACGCCGTCCACGACCCGGCGGCCGGCGGCTGCCTGATCGCCCGGGCCGGGCACCCGCCACCCGCGGTGGTCGGCGCCACCGGGAAGGTGACCTTCCTGGACGGCCCGCCCGGGACACCGCTCGGAGCGGGCGGAACGGACTTCCGTACCGAGGAGGTGCCGCTGCCGCCCGGCAGCCTCCTGGCGCTCTACACGGACGGGCTGATCGAAGCCCGCTACCGGGACCTCGACCAGGGACTGGAGCAGCTGGCGCGGGCCCTCGGGCAGCCGGCCCGGCCACTGGAGCAGCTGTGCGACGAGATCCTGGAGCGGCTCCTGCCGGCGGCCCCGCAGGACGACGTGGCGGTGCTCCTGGCCCGCACGGTCGTCCCGTAGGCCCGCGCCCCGGGCAGACCCCGCGTCACCAGGCCAGCCCCTCCAGCTCGTCCAGGTCCAAGGTCAGCGCCGCCAGCGGCTCCGCGCCGCCGTCCGTCAGCGGCAGCTCCGCCCAGATGACCTTCCCCCGCTCGGTGTAACGGGTGCCCCAGCGCTCCGCGTACTGCGCGACGAGGAACAGGCCGCGACCGCCCTCGTCGGTGGAGGCCGCGTACCTCAGGTGCGGGGAGGTGCTGCTCCCGTCGGACACCTCGCAGATCAGGGTGCGGTCGCGCAGCAGCCGCACCCCGATGGGCTCGGACCCGTAACGGATGGCGTTGGTGACCAGTTCGCTGAGGATCAGTTCCGCGGTGAAGGCGATCTCCTCCAGACCCCACGCCTGGAGCTGGGCCGAACCGGCGTTGCGCACCCGCGAGACGGCCGCGGGGTCGTCCGGGACCTCCCACTCGGCGATGTGGTCCGCGTCCAGCCGCCGGGTGTCGGCGATCAGCAGCGCGATGTCGTCGCTGGGCGAGGGGAACAGCAGCGCCGACAGCACGTCCACACAGGCCTGCTCGGGGCTGCGTCCGGTCGTCGACAGCGCCCCCTTGAGCAGTTCCAGTCCGGTGTCGATGTCGCGGTCGCGGTCCTCCAGCAGCCCGTCGGTGAACAGCGCGAGCCGGCTGCCCTCCGGCAGCCGCAGCTCGGCCGTCTCGAACGGCATCCCGCCCACCCCCAGCGGAAGCCCGGTCGGCAGCTCGGGGAACTCCACCCGGCCGTCCGAGTGGACCAGCGCCGGGCCCGGGTGTCCCGCGCTCGCCACCGAACAGCGGCCGGACACCGGGTCGTAGACGGCGTACAGGCAGGTCGCGCCCGTTACGCCGGCCGGGTCGTCGCCGTCCCCGCTCTCCTCGGCGGACCCGGTCTCGTCGCGGTCGATCCGGTCGATCAGCTCGTCCAGGTGCCCCAGCAGCTCGTCCGGCGGCAGGTCCAGCGTCGAGAAGTTGTGCACGGCGGTGCGCAGCCGGCCCATCGTCGCCGCGGCGTGCACGCCGTGCCCGACCACGTCGCCGACGACCAGGGCCACCCGGGCGCCCGGCAGCGGGATCACGTCGAACCAGTCACCGCCCACGCCCGCCTGCGCGGGCAGGTACCGGAACGCGACGTCCACGGCGCTCAGCTCGGGCAGTACCCGGGGCAGCAGGCTGCGCTGGAGCGTGACCGCCGTGGCGTGCTCCCGGGTGAAGCGGCGGGCGTTGTCGATCGAGACGGCGGCGCGCGCCCCCAGCTCCTCGGCGAAGGACAGGTCCTCCTCGTCGAAGGCGTCCGGGGTGTCGGCCCGCCAGAAGTTGGCCATGCCCAGCACCACGCCCCGCGCCTGCAGCGGTACCGAGATCAGTGAGTGCAGCCCGTACTCCAGGGCCACCCGGGTGCCCTCGGCGTCCTGGGCCCGCCAGCCGAAAGCGGTGTTCAGATCCGCGGCCAGCACCGCCCGCCCTGCGGCCAGCGCCGCGGCCATCGGCGCGGTCGGCACCACGAACCGGATGATCTCCCCGACCGGCTGCAACGGCTGGTCGCTGCGCACCCCGCTCATCGCCGCCCGGCGCATCTCGGTGTACGTCCCGGACAGCGCCGAGGGCTCCTCGCCCCGGAGCACGGGCTCCAGCAGCTCGACGGTGACGAAGTCCGCGAAGCGCGGAACGGCCACCTCCGACAGTTCCTCGGCGGTGCGCACCACGTCCAGGGTGGTGCCGATCCGCACCCCCGCGTCGTACAGCAGCTGGAGCCGCCCACGGGCCACCTCGGCGCGCCCGGAGAGCGCGGCGAGCTCGGTCGAGTCGCGCAGCGTCATGACGCTGCCCGAGGGCATGCCCCGGTACGGCTTGGTGGGCCGGACGTTGACGGCCAGGAGGCGGTCCCCGGACAGGTGGACCTCGTCCGTCACGATCCGCCCGGAGACGAGCAGGTCCGCGGTACGGGGGTCCAGGCCGAGGTCGGTGACGTGCCGTTGTTCGGCGTCCGGCGGCAGGTCCAGCAGCCGTCGTGCCTCGTCGTTGGCGAGCACCAGCCGGTGGTCGGCGCCGATGATGAGCACCCCCTCGCGCACGGCGTGCAGGACCGCCTCGTGGTGCTCGTTCATCCGGGTCATCTCGGCTTCGCCCAGCCCCCGGGTCTGGCGCCGCAGCCTGCGGCTGACGAGGGCGGCGCCACCGGTGCCCAGCAGCAGGGCGCCGGCCGCCGAGCCGAGCAGCAGGGGCAGCTGGTTGCCGACCGCCCCGCCGACGTTCGCGATCTCGATGCCGGTGGCGACGAGCCCGACGACGGCCCCCGAGGAGTCCTGCACGGGGACCACCGCGCGCACCGCGTCGCTGGGGGCGCCCTTGAACGTCTCGGTGAAGGGCGCTCCGTTGACGGCGCGCGAGAGGTCACCGGTGGCCCGCTTCCCGATGAGATCGGGCCGGGCGTCGGTGTAGCGGATGCCGTCCTTGTTCATCACGGCGATGAAGTCGACGCCGGAGGCCCGGCGGGCGGCGTCGGCCAGGGGCTGGAGCGCGGCCGAGGGGTTCGGCGAACGCAGGGTGGCGGGCAGACCGGGCGCATGGGCGAACGCTTCGGCCGCCGCGAGCGAACGGTTGCGGGCGTCACGGGCGCTGTCGTACCGGGCCTGGAACACCAGCGCCAGCGTGGCGGCGGTGATCAGCACCAGCACGATCACCGCCTGCAGGAGGAACACCTGGCCGGCGACGCTCCCGGGGAAGTGGGCGAAGCGCGCGAGCAGGCCCGGGGGCCGGCCCGCCGGCGGCGATCCCCTGGGTCGACCCGAACGTCCGGTCATGAGCCATTTCTAACACTGTCGCGGTGATTTGGGATGGCGGCGGCCGTCGCGCGGTACGCGCGCGGGCTCTGGCCGACGTGTGCGGTGAAGTGCTGGCGGAAGGTGACCTCGCTGGCGAACCCGGTGCGGCGGGCCACTTCCGGGACCGGGTGGTCGGTGCGCTCCAGCAGCCGGCGGGCGGCGTCGAGGCGGTGGCCCAGCAGCCACTTGTGCGGGGTGGTGCCCGTGGCGGCGGCGAAGTGCCGGGCGAAGGAGCGCGGCGACATCCCGGCCCAGCGGGCCAGGGTGGCCACGTCCATGGGCTCGTGCAGCCGGCGCAGTGCCCGCTCCCGTACGACGGCCAGCGCCTCGGCGGTACGGTCGGCTGCCGGGGTGGGCCGGTCGAGGTACTGGGCGTGGTCCCCGGTGCGGAACGGGCCCGTCACCATGGAGCGGGCGATCGCCGCGGCGGCCTCCGCGCCGTGGGCCTCGCGCACCAGGTGCAGGCACAGGTCGATGCCGGAGGCCACCCCGGCGGAGGTCCACACCCCCGAGTCCTCGACGTACAGCGGAGCCTCCTCGACCAGGACCCCTGGATAGCGGGCGGCCAGCCTCGGGGCGAGCCACCAGTGCGTCACCGCCCGGCGGCCCTCCAGCAGCCCCGCCTCGGCCAGGACGAAGGCCCCGGCACACAGGGCGGCCACCGGCACGCCGCGGGCGTGCGCCTCGCGCAGGGCGGCCAGCACGGGAGCGGGGCTCGGCCCGTCGGGCTCGGAGAGCGCCGGTACGACGACCAGGTCGGCCTCGGCCAGCCAGTCCAGGCCCCGGTCGGGCGTGAGGGTGAGCCCGCCGGGCAGCGCCACCGGAGCGGGCGTCGCGGCGCAGCGGCGCAGCTCGAAGGAAGGGACCCCGGAGCGGCTGCGGTCGGGGCCCCAGACCTCGGTGATCACGGCGAGGTCGAAGGCCCGGATGCCCGGCTGGACGACGATCGCGACGCGCTGCATGCCGCGATTTTCCCAGAGCCCGGATACGGCTGCCAACGTGGCAGGATCCCATCGGTCAGCGGCGTCGGAAGTCCTGTCGGGCCGGGGCGGACGCGGACATGATGAGGCCATGACGACGAACGAGATCGAAATCGCCCCGAACAGTGCCCTGCTGGTCATCGACGTCCAGAAGGGCTTCGGCGACGCGTCCTACTGGGGGCCGCGCAACAACCCGGCGGCCGAGGCCAACATGGCGGCCCTGATGGACGCCTGGCGGGAGTCCGGGCGCCCGGTGGTGCTCGTCCAGCACGCCTCGCGGACGGCGGGCTCCGTCCTGGCCGCCGACGAGCCCGGCCACGCCTTCCAGGACTTCGTCGAGGAGCGCCGGGAGGTGGCCGCGCTGCACGTCACCAAGACGGTGAACTCCTCCTTCTACGGCACCCCCGACCTGGCCGAATGGCTCACCGCCCAGGGCATCGGCCAGCTCGTCGTCGCCGGGATCCAGACCAACATGTGCGTGGAGACCACCGCCCGGATGGCCGGGAACCTCGGCTACGACGTCCTCGTACCCCTGGACGCCACGCACACCTTCGACCTCGTGGGCCCGGACGGCGCCCGCCTGAGCGCGGACGAGCTGGCCACCGCCACCGCCGTCAACCTCCACGGCGGAGGCTTCGCCCGCGTCGTCGCCACCGCGCAGGTCCTCGCGGCGGCCCGGGACCGGATCACCGCCTAGCGCGGCTCCCGTCCGGTCCGGCTCACCGCGCCGTCCGGCTCACGGCGCCCGTCCGGCTCACGGCGCCCGTCCGGCTCACGGCGCCCGTCCGGCTCACGGCGCCCGTCCGGCTCACCGCGCGGTCCAGCTCGCGGCGTAGTACCGCAGCCGCCCGTCCTGGCGCACGCACCGCATCCCCGCGGCGGCCATGACCCGCTGGGAGGCGGTGTTCGTCAGGTCGGTGTCACCGTCCACGCCACGCGCCCCGTGCCGCCGGGCGTGCTCCAGCAGCCCGCGCAGCGCCTCCGCGGCGTAGCCCAGGCCCCGCGCGGCGGGAACGAGGCCGTAGCCGACGGTGACCCGGCCACGGGCGTCCGCGGGGCCGTGGAAGCCGGCCCCGCCGATGGCCCGCCCGTCGGCGCGGAGCAGGATCTCGTAGGCCCCGAACGGTCCCGGCTCGCCGTGTTCGGCCCATACCCGCAGGAACCTCTCCGCGCCCGCCCGGTCCCCGGCGTCCGGATACCCGGGCTCCCAGCGGTCCGCCGGGCCGGGCCGACCGGCGAGGATGCGCCGGGCCCCGGCCCGGTCGAGGGGGCGCAGCAGCAGACGGGGGGTCGGGATCGGGTCGGTGCTCGTTTCCTCCATGAACCGTGCATACCAGTGACGGCCGCCGTGGTGCGCCCGGATTTACCGCCCCAGGACACGCCGGAGGGCCGGTTCACCCCGGGAACCGGCCCTCTGCCGCGTTCTGACGGGGTCAGAGCACGTCGGCCGCGATGTTGGCCGCCACCTGCTCCAGCAGCGGACCGGCGTTCGCGATGCACTTCGCCGGGTCCGGCTCGATCTCGGTCAGCGGGTACGCCCGCCGGATCCCGGCCGCCTGCAGCGCCTCCTGCTCCAGCAGCAGCCGGCCGCACACCGCCACGACCTCCTTGCCCGCCGCCCGGGCCGCCGCCGCGACACCGGCCGGGGCCTTGCCGTGCAGGGTCTGCTCGTCCAGCGAACCCTCGCCGGTGATCACGAGCGTGGCCCGCTCCAGCGCCGGAGCGAAGCCCAGCACCTCCAGCATCAGCTCGATCCCGGGACGGAACGTCGCCCCGAGCAGCAGCGCCCCGTAGCCGATGCCGCCCGCGCCACCGGCGCCCGGCAGCAGCGCGCACTCGGCGGCCTTCGCGCCGATCGCCTTCTCCAGGACCACCGCGAAGTGCGCCAGCGCCGCGTCCAGCGTCGCCACGTCCTCGGGGGAGGCGCCCTTCTGCGGCCCGTACACCGCCGGCGCGCCCTTCGGGCCCGTCAGCGGGTTGTCCACGTCGCTGGCGAGCACGAAGTCCACGTCCGCGAAGCGCGGGTCGATGCCGGACAGGTCCGCCGAGGCCAGCGAGGCCAGCGCGCCGCCGCCCGGACCGACCGGTTCACCGTTCGCGTCCAGGAGCACCGCACCGAGGGCCGCGAGCATGCCCGCGCCGCCGTCGGTGGTCGCACTGCCGCCCACGCCGAAGACGATCGAGCGCGCGCCCGCGTCCAGCGCGGCCTTGAGCAGCTCGCCCGAGCCGTACGTGGTCGCCGTCAGCGGGGCGAAGACGCCCTGGGGCAGCAGCTGGAGCCCGGAGGCCTCGGCCATCTCGACCACGGCCGTCGCGCCCCGCAGTGCGAAAGCGGCCGTGACCTGGTCTCCGAGGGGCCCGGTGACCCGTACCTCCCGGCGTTCGAAACCGGCCGCGACGGCGGCCGCGACCGTACCGTCGCCGCCGTCCGCGACGGGGAGGGTCTCGATCTCCACGCCCGGTACGGCCTTGCGAAGGCCGGCCGTCACCCGCTCCGCGACCTGTACGGCCGTGAGCGAGCCCTTGAATTTGTCCGCGGCGATGAGCACGCGCGCGGCCTCAGTTACTGCTCCGTCCGTCACCTTTGCTGATCCCTTGCTATCGAACAGTGCAGTCGCGCCGCCATGAGCCTATCCGGAGGATCCTCCTATGCCCATGGGCGGCCTGGGACACACCGGAGGCCCATCCCCCCAAATGGGCGCATACCACCCGCATCGGGCCCGCCGTCCGAGGGGGAGGCGCCGCACGCGGTCCGAGGAGTGAGACGGCGCGCACGACGGCCGCGCCGGGCCCGAGGCATGATCCACGCACCCCCGGACGTCTGGGTAGGGTGGCGGCGTGACCACCACGGATGACTACGCCACCTACATAGCGAGCCTGCCCCGGGTGCTGGCGGGCGCGGCCGCCCTCTTCCGGGACGCCGAGGGCCGGGTGCTCCTCGTCGAGCCCAACTACCGCGAGGGGTGGGCCCTGCCGGGCGGCACCATCGAGTCCGACCGGAACGAGTCGCCGCGGGCCGCCGCCCGGCGCGAGAGCGCCGAGGAGATCGGCATCGACCAGCCGCTCGGCCGGCTGCTCGCCGTGGACTGGAGCGTGGACGCGGGCCGTCCCCCGCTGGTCGCGTACCTCTACGACGGCGGAGTGCTGGACGCGGGGCAACTCGCCTCCATCAGGCTCCAGGAAGAGGAACTGCTCTCCTGGAAGCTGGTCGCACCGGCCGAAGTGACCACGTACCTCCTCGGATCGCTCGGCCGCCGCGTCCAGGAGGCCTACCGGGTCCTGGAGTCGGGCGCGAGCACCGTCGAGCTGGAGAACGGACGTCGCCCGGCGGACGCGTGACGCCGTTACCCGAGGCCTACTTCGACCAGGACAGAATGCAGCGCATGATCACGATGTACGCCTGGCCGAGCACGGCCGACGGACCGGACGCCCTCCCCATGGTCCACTTCACCACCGACGAGCAGGCCGGCGCCGAGGTCACGCCCGAGGGCACGCCGGTGTGGCTGTTCGACGGTGCGATACGCGACGGCGGCTGGGCCGAGTTCGCCGACTTCGACGCCTGGTCGGTCCCGGCCACCGACTGGCAGGCCTTCTACCGCCGTGAGGACGACCTCCTCGCCGTCACCGGGCCCGGCAGCTGTGAGGGCTGGTACCAGGGCAAGCTCGGCGCCGACGCGCAATGGGTGGCGGCGGCGGCCGAGCAGCGCAGCGTGGTCCTGCTCGCGGCGCCCGTCCAGCACCCCTCCCTGTACGCCTACGCGGTCGAAGCGGGCGCCGGGTTCGCACTGCTGGTGCCGCTCGCGGTCATCTAGACCCGGCCGGGCGGCCCTTCGAAGACGCTCGTTCAGACCGGCAGGGCCCGCTCGCCGGCCTCGAAGGCCAGCAGCCGGACCTTGCGCTCGACGCCGCCGCCGTAGCCGGTCATCGAACCCGAGGCGCCGATCACCCGGTGGCACGGGACGATGATGCCGACCGGGTTCTTGCCGTTGGCCAGGCCCACGGCCCGGGACGCCCCCGGCTTGCCGAGCCTCGCGGCGAGTTCACCGTAGGACCACGTCTGCCCGTAGGGGATGCGTACCAGCTGTTCCCACACGCTGCGCTGGAACGCCGTGCCCTCCAGCCGCACGGGGACGGTGAATTCGGTGAGCTCCCCGGCGAAGTAGGCGCCCAGCTCCCGCGCGACGTCGGGGAAGGGCTCCTCGGCGGGCGGGACCCGCTCGCCGAAGGACTCCTCCAGCGGGCGGTGCCGCTGGCCGGTCATGTAGAGGCCGCTGAGAACGCCGTCCGTGGCCACGAGGGTCAGGGGGCCGTAAGGGCTGTCGACGACGGTGTGCTGCTTGCTGCTGCTGTTCATGGCGGGTCGTACTCCTCAGACGGGCAGGTGGTTGATGGGGTGGCCGTCGGTGGCCCACAGGTACTGGACGGCGTACGCGCGCCAGGGCCGCCAGGCGGCCGCCCGCGCGGTGAGCGCGGCCGGGGTGGACGGCAGCCCGAGCCCCGCGGCGGCGCGACGGACCCCGAGGTCGGAGGGCAGGAACGCGTCCGGGTCGCCGAGCGCCCGCATCGCGATGACCTCGGTGGTCCACGGGCCGAAGCCGGGCAGTGTGCCGAGCTGCGCGCGGGCCGCCTCCCAGTCGCTGTCGACGCCCAGGGGGAGCGAGCCGTCCGCCAGGGCCGAGACCAGGGTGGTGAGGGTCGCGCGGCGGCTGCGCGGCAGGGCCAGCGCCTGCGGATCCAGCGCGGCGAGGGCCTGCGGGGACGGGAACAAGTGGGTCAGCCCTCCCTCCGGGTCGGGGTCGGCGACCGGCTCGCCGTGCGCGGTGACCAGCCGGGCGGCGTGCGTACGGGCCGCGGCGGTGGACACCTGCTGGCCGAGCACGGCCCGTACCGCGAACTCCGCCGCGTCGACCGTACGGGGCACCCGGCGCCCCGGGGCCTTGTCGACGAGCGGTGCCAGCAGCGGGTCCGAGCGGAGCTGCTCGTCCACGGCCTCGGGGTCGGCGTCGAGGTCCAGCAGCCGGCGGCAGCGGCTGATGGCGAGGGTGAGGTCCCGCAGGTCGGTCAGGGCGAGCTGGCAGGCGATGTGGTCGGGCCGCGGGGCGAGCGCGACCACGCCGGTGCCGAACGGGAGCCGCAGCGTCCGGCGGTAGGCGCCGTCGCGCCACTCCTCGACGCCGGGGACGGCGGTCGCGGCGAGGTGGCCGAAGAGGTTGTCGGGATTGAGGGGCGCCCGGAAGGGGAGCCGCAGGCTGATCGAGCCGGGGATCCGGGGCTGGTCGCGGTGGGCCCTCGCGGAGCGGGTGCGCAGCTCGCTCGGGGAGAGGGCGAACACCTCGCGGACGGTGTCGTTGAAGGCGCGGATGGAGGCGAACCCGGCGGCGAAGGCGACGTCGCCCATGGGGAGGGCGGAGGTTTCGATGAGCAGCCGGGCGGTCTGCGCGCGCTGCGCCCGGGCGAGGGCGAGGGGGCCGGCGCCGAGCTCGATGCTCAGCTGCCGCTCGACCTGGCGGGTGGAGTACCCGAGGCGGGCCGCCAGCCCGGGTACGCCCTCGCGGTCGACCACGCCGTCCTGGATGAGCCGCATGGCCCGGGCGACGGCGTCGGCGCGGGCGTTCCACTCGGGTGAGCCGGGGCTGGTGTCGGGCCGGCACCGCTTGCAGGCCCGGAACCCGGCCTGCTGGCAGGCGGCGGCGCTGGGCAGGAACGTCATGTTCTCGACCTTGGGCGGCACGGCGGGACAGCTGGGCCGGCAGTAGATCCGCGTGGTCAGCACGGCAGTGAAGAACCACCCGTCGAAGCGGGCGTCCTTGGACTGCACGGCCCTCACACAGCGGTCGATGTCGGTGTACATGCCTCCAGGATCCCGTCCGCCCCTGCCTGCGGCTGGCAGTTTTCCGACATCAAGCGTACGGGCCCGCCGGTCGCCGGGTCGGACTGCGAAGCGGCGGCCCCGGGGCGGGACGTGGAAGGGCCCCCGGGGCCTTGACGGCACCCGGGGGCCCTTCCGAGGAACAGCGGCCGACGCTAGCGCGTGGCGGCTCGCGCCTCGCGCCGGTTGTGCCGGAACGTGTTCGCGCGACGGGTCGTCGCGAACAGCGGGATCGTCGCCGCCAGGGCGATCTGCAGCGCGCACCCGGTCTGGAGCAGCAGCTGGCCGCCCGGGGCGTCGAACGCCCAGGCCGCCAGCAGCCCCATCGCCCCGATGATCCAGCTGAGCATCGCCACCGCGAGGACACCCCGCGGCTTGGGGTACTCGACCCGGCTCACCATCAGCCACGCCACCCCGATGATCGCCAGCAGCGTCGGGATGAAGGGGAGCCCCAGCAGGACGACGGAGACGACCGTCAGCGCTCCGAAGGGGCTCGGCATGCCCTGGAACATGCCGTCCTTCATCGTCACGCAGCTGAATCTGGCCAGCCTCAGGACCACCGCCAGCAGCACCACGATCGCCGCCAGTGCCGACATCTTCTGGTGCGCGTCGTCCGCGACCATGCCGTACACCAGCACGAAGTACGCCGGCGCCAGCCCGAAGCTGATCAGGTCCGACAGGTTGTCCAGCTCCGCGCCCATCGGCGAGCTGCGCAGCTTGCGGGCCACGATGCCGTCGAAGAGGTCGAAGACCGCCGCGAGCAGCATCAGTATCACCGCGGTCGCCGCGCTGTGCCGGGCCATGCCCGACTCGCCGCTGCCGGTGAGGTGCGGGATGAGGATCCCGGTGGTGGTGAAGTACACCGCCATGAATCCGCAGGTCGCGTTGCCGAGGGTGAGGGTGTCCGCTATCGACAGCCGCAGGGAGAGCGGCATGTCTTCCGCGTCCGCGTCCTCGTCCTTGGCCTCGGGAACCCAGCCTGTGGCAGGGGTCTCAGGGTCAGTCACGGTCAATTCGGGTCACCCCCGCGGTGGTGGCCTGACCGACCTCGACCGCGACCTCGACGCCCTCGGGGAGGTAGATGTCGACGCGCGAGCCGAAGCGGATCAGACCGATGCGTTCGCCCTGCTCCACCTTGGTGCCGGCCGGCAGGTAGGGGACGATGCGACGCGCGACGGCTCCGGCGATCTGCACCATCTCGATGTCACCGAGCTCGGTGTCGAAGTGCCAGACGACGCGCTCGTTGTTCTCGCTCTCCTTGTTGAACGCCGGGACGAACCCGCCGGGGATGTGCTCCACGGACGTCACCGTGCCGGCCAGCGGCGCGCGGTTGACGTGGACGTTCAGGGGGCTCATGAAGATCGCGACGCGGGTGCGCCCGTCCTTCCACGGCATGATGCTCTGCACCACGCCGTCGGCGGGCGAGATGACGCGGCCCTGGGCGATTTCGCGCTCCGGGTCGCGGAAGAACCACAGCATGCCCGCCGCGAGAGCGGTGGCGGGCACGGCCGCCGCGGCCCAGCGTCCGGACTTGCGGGCCCGGGTGAGGCTGAGCGCCGCGGTGGCGACGGTCGGCAGGAGCCACGGCGATGCTCCGCGCGCGAGGCGTCCACCGAGGAGGCCGACGCGAGGTGCAGAGGTTTGGCTGTGGGGCATGGATGACCTTCGTAGCGGGTGATGCCGCGCCGCAAACGGGGGGACGGGACGGCGGCTTTACTGGAATGCTATCGGTTGCACGCAACAACTGGGCAAGCCAGAAGCCGAGTCGATGACCGTCGGCCAGTGACTGGCAGTGACCCTTTTGCGGAAAACCGTCTGGCGATCCGCCGCAAAAGGGACTTTCAGCCCTGGAGCCGGTACTCCTCAAGCAGGCGTCGCCCGATGATCATTTTCTGGATCTCGGCCGTACCTTCACCGATCAGCAGCATCGGGGCTTCCCGGTAGAGGCGCTCGATCTCGTACTCCTTCGAGAATCCGTACCCGCCATGGATACGGAAGGCGTCCTCCACCACCTCCTTGCAGTACTCGGAGGCGAGGTACTTCGCCATCCCCGCTTCGAGGTCGTTTCGTTCCCCGGAGTCCTTTTTGCGTGCTGCGTTGACCATCATCGCATGGGCGGCTTCGACCTTGGTAGCCATTTCGGCCAGCTTGAACTGGATGGCCTGGTGCTCGGCGATCGCCTTGCCGAAAGTGTGACGTTGCTGGGCATAGGAGACACCCAGCTCGAACGCACGCTGAGCGACGCCACAGCCACGCGCCGCCACGTTGACGCGGCCGACCTCGACCCCGTCCATCATTTGGTAAAATCCTCGGCCCGTCTGGCCGCCCAGTACACGATTGGCCGGAATGCGCAGTCCGTCCATGATGAGCTCGGTCGTGTCGACGCCCTTGTAGCCCATCTTGTCGATCTTGCCCGGGATGGTCAGGCCCGGACGGACCTCACCGAAGCCGGGCTCCTTCTCGACCAGGAACGTCGTCATCGACTTGTGGGGCGCGGTCCCCTCGGGGTGTCCTTCGTCACTCCGGACCAGGACGGCCACCAGAGTGGACGTGCCGCCGTTGGTGAGCCACATCTTCTGGCCGTTCAGGACGTACTCGTCACCGTCCTTCACCGCCTTGGACGTGATGGCCGACACGTCCGAGCCCAGACCCGGCTCGGACATCGAGAACGCGCCGCGGACCTCGCCCAGCGCCATGCGCGGGAGGAAGTGGTCCTTCTGCTCCTGCGTACCGTGCTGCTTGAGCATGTACGCCACGATGAAGTGGGTGTTGATGATGCCCGAGACGGACATCCAGCCGCGCGCTATCTCCTCGACGCACAGCGCGTAGGTGAGCAGCGACTCACCCAGACCGCCGTACTCCTCCGGGATCATCAGGCCGAACAGGCCGAGTTCCTTGAGACCGTCGACGATCTGCTGCGGGTACTCGTCGCGGTGCTCCAGCTCGGTCGCGACCGGGATGATCTCCTTGTCGACGAACTCGCGGACCGTCTTGAGGATCTCGCGCTGGACCTCGTTGAGGCCGGCGGTCTGGGCAAGTCGGGTCATGGCTCTTACTTCCCCTGTTCCTTGAGCTGCGGGCGCCCGGGCTGCTCGCCGCCGCGCTCCTTGATGTACGTCTCGGTCGGGACCATCACCTTGCGCCGGAAGACGCAGACGAGGGTGCCGTCCTGCTTGTAGCCCTTGGTCTCCACGTAGACGATCCCGCGGTCGTTCTTCGACTTCGAGGGGGTCTTGTCGAGGACCGTGGTCTCGCCGTAGATGGTGTCGCCGTGGAAGGTCGGCGCCACGTGCCGCAGCGACTCGATCTCCAGGTTGGCGATGGCCTTCCCCGAGACGTCGGGGACCGACATGCCGAGCAGCAGCGAGTAGATGTAGTTGCCGACGACCACGTTCTTGCCGAAGTCGGTGGTGTTCTCGGCGTAGTTGCTGTCCATGTGCAGCGGGTGGTGGTTCATGGTCAGCAGACAGAAGAGGTGGTCGTCGTACTCCGTGACCGTCTTCCCGGGCCAGTGCTTGTAGACGGCCCCGACCTCGAACTCCTCGTACGTGCGTCCGAACTGCATGGCCCTACGCCTCCGGGATCTCGAACTTGGTGGTGCGCTGCATGCCGGCGGCGCGGCCCTTGCCCGCGATGACCAGGGCCATCTTGCGGCTGGCCTCGTCGATCATCTCGTCGCCGAGCATGGCCGAGCCCTTCTTGCCGCCGGCCTCGGAGGTGCACCAGTCGTACGCGTCGAGGATCAGCTCGGCGTGGTCGTAGTCCTCCTGGGAGGGGGAGAAGACCTCGTTGGCCGCGTCGACCTGGCCGGGGTGCAGCACCCACTTGCCGTCGAAGCCGAGGGCCGCGGCGCGCCCGGCGACCTCGCGGTACCCGTCCACGTTCTTGATCTGGAGGTAGGGGCCGTCGATCGCCTGCAGGTTGTTGGCCCGGGCGGCCATCAGGATCTTCATCAGGATGTAGTGGTAGGCGTCCGCCGGGTAGCCGGGCGGCTGCTCACCCACGACCAGGGACTTCATGTTGATGGAGGCCATGAAGTCGGCCGGCCCGAAGATGATCGTCTCCACGCGCTGGGAGGCCTGCGCGATCGCGTTGACGTTGTTGAGGCCCTGGGCGTTCTCGATCTGCGCCTCGATGCCGATCTTGCCGACCTCGAAGCCCATCGTCTTCTCGATCTGCGTCAGCAGGAGGTCGAGCGCCACGATCTGCTGGGCGTCCTGGACCTTCGGCAGCATGATGCAGTCGAGGTTCTGGCCGGCGCCCTCCACGACGGTGATGACGTCGCGGTACGTCCAGTGCGTGGTCCAGTCGTTGACGCGCACGACCCGGGTCTTGCCGGTCCAGTCGCCGTTGTTCAGCGCGTCCACGATGGTGTGGCGGGCGCCTTCCTTGGCGAGCGGGGCGCAGGCGTCCTCCAGGTCGAGGAAGACCTGGTCGGCCGGCAGGCCCTGGGCCTTCTCCAGGAAGCGCGGGTTCGATCCCGGCACCGCGAGGCAGGAGCGGCGCGGCCGCAGCCGGTTCACGGGAGACGTGGGCGTAGTCATGCGGGGACCTCCAGAGGGTCGAGCTTGTTCGCTTTCCGGATCTCGTCGACGATACGGCCGATGATCTCCGTGATACCGAAGTCCTTGGGTGTGAACACGGCGGCCACTCCGGCCGCCTTGAGGGCGATGGCATCGGCGTTCGGAATGATGCCGCCGAGGACCACGGGGATGTCACCCGCCCCCGCCTTGCGGAGGCGTTCCAGCACGTCCGGCACGAGCGCACTGTGCGAGCCGGACAGGATGGACAGTCCCACGCAGTGCACGTCCTCGGCCAGCGCCGCCGAGGAGATCTCCTCGGGGGTCAGCCGGATGCCCTGGTAGACCACCTCGAACCCGGCGTCGCGGGCACGTACGGCGATCTGCTCGGCGCCGTTGGAGTGCCCGTCCAGACCCGGCTTGCCGACCAGCAGGCGCAGCCGGCCGGAGCCCAGGTCCTCGGCGGTACGGGCGACCTTCTCGCGGACCAGGGCCATCGGCGTGCCCTCCTCGGCGGTGACCGCCACCGGGGCCGAGGAGACCCCGGTCGGGGCGCGGAACTCGCCGAACACCTCGCGCAGGGCGTTGGCCCACTCGCCGGTCGTGACACCGGCGCGGGCGCACTCCAAGGTGGCCTCCATCAGGTTCTCGGTCCCGGCGGCGGCCTCCTTGAGCCGGTCCAGGGCCTGCATCACCGTCGGGAAGACGAAGGGGTCGCCGTTCCCCTGCCGGTCCGAGGACTCCTGCCGCTCGGCCCGCCAGCGGACGATCCGCTCCACGGTCAGCGCCTCGGTGGCCGGGTCGACCGTCATGATGGCGCCGTCCAGGTCGGCCGTGAGCGGGTTCTCCTCGGTCTGCTCGTAGCAGTTGACGCCGACGATCTTGTCCTGGCCGGCCTCGATCCGGGCGCGCCGCTCGGCGTGCGAGGCGACCAGCTCGCCCTTCAGGTACCCGGACTCGACGGCGGCCATCGCGCCGCCCATCTCCTGGATCCGGTCGATCTCGGCCAGGCACTCGGCCACCAGCGACTCGACCTTGGCCTCGATGACGTGGGATCCGGCGAAGATGTCCTCGTACTCCAGCAGGTCGCTCTCGTGCGCCAGGACCTGCTGGATGCGCAGAGACCACTGCTGGTCCCAGGGCCGGGGCAGGCCCAGCGCCTCGTTCCAGGCGGGCAGCTGCACGGCGCGGGCCCGGGCGTCCTTGGAGAGCGTGACCGCGAGCATCTCCAGCACGATGCGCTGGACGTTGTTCTCCGGTTGCGCCTCGGTCAGTCCGAGGGAGTTGACCTGGACGCCGTACCGGAAGCGCCGCTGCTTGGCGTCCTCGATGCCGTAGCGCTCGCGGGTGACCTGGTCCCAGATCCGGCCGAAGGCGCGCATCTTGCACATCTCCTCGATGAAGCGGACGCCCGCGTTCACGAAGAAGGAGATACGGGCGACCACCTCACCGAAACGTTCCTCCGGGACCTGCCCGGAGTCGCGCACCGAGTCCAGGACGGCGATCGCGGTGGACATCGCGTACGAGATCTCCTGGACCGGGGTCGCCCCCGCCTCCTGGAGGTGGTACGAGCAGATGTTGATCGGGTTCCACTTGGGGATGTGGTTGACCGTGTACGCGATCATGTCCGTCGTCAGGCGGAGCGAGGGACCGGGCGGGAAGACGTGCGTCCCGCGCGAGAGGTACTCCTTGACGATGTCGTTCTGGGTGGTGCCCTGGAGCTTGGAGATGTCCGCTCCCTGCTCCTCGGCGGCCACCTGATAGAGCGCCAGCAGCCACATGGCGGTGGCGTTGATCGTCATCGAGGTGTTCATCTGCTCCAGGGGGATGTCCTGGAACAGCCGCCGCATGTCGCCCAGATGGGAGACCGGAACCCCCACCCGGCCCACCTCGCCGCGGGCGAGGATGTGGTCGGGGTCGTAGCCGGTCTGCGTCGGCAGGTCGAACGCGACCGACAGGCCGGTCTGGCCCTTGGCGAGGTTGCGGCGGTACAGCTCGTTGGACGCCTCGGCCGTGGAGTGGCCGGCGTACGTCCGCATGAGCCACGGTCGGTCTTTCTGGCGCTCTGTCATCTCAGGCTGTCCCTTTGGCCCTTGAACGATCGGACGTGTCGGCTGTCAGATGTTGCGGAAGCGGTTGATCGCGTCCAGGTGCTTGGCCCGCATCTCGTGGTCGCGCACGCCCAGGCCCTCCTCGGGGGCCAGGGCGAGGACGCCGACCTTGCCCTGGTGGAGGTTGCGGTGGACGTCGTAGGCGGCCTGGCCGGTGTCCTCCAGCGAGTACACCTTCGAAAGGGTGGGGTGGATCTTGCCCTTGGCGATCAGGCGGTTTGCTTCCCAGGCCTCGCGGTAGTTCGCGAAGTGCGAGCCGATGATCCGCTTGAGGGACATCCACAGGTAGCGGTTGTCGTACTCGTGCATGTAGCCGGAGGTGGAGGCGCAGGTGGTGATGGTGCCGCCCTTGCGGGTGACGTAGACAGACGCGCCGAAGGTCTCGCGGCCGGGGTGTTCGAAGACGATGTCGATGTCCTCGCCGCCGGTCAGCTCGCGGATGCGCTTGCCGAAGCGCTTCCACTCCTTGGGGTCCTGGGTCTGCTCGTCCTTCCAGAACTTGTAGCCCTCGGCGTTGCGGTCGATGACCGCCTCGGCGCCCATGGCACGGCAGATGTCGGCCTTCTCCGGGGAGGAGACGACGCAGATCGGGTTGGCGCCGCCGGCCAGCGCGAACTGGGTGGCGTAGGAGCCGAGGCCGCCGCTGGCGCCCCAGATCAGGACGTTGTCACCCTGCTTCATGCCGGCGCCGTTGCGCGAGACCAGCTGGCGGTAGGCGGTGGAGTTCACCAGGCCGGGGGAGGCGGCCTCCTCCCAGCTGAGGTGGTCCGGCTTGGGCATCAGCTGGTTCGACTTGACGAGTGCGATCTCCGCCAGGCCGCCGAAGTTGGTCTCGAAGCCCCAGATGCGCTGCTCGGGGTCGAGCATCGTGTCGTTGTGGCCGTCGGAGGACTCCAGCTCGACCGACAGGCAGTGCGCGACGACCTCGTCGCCGGGCTGCCAGGCGTTGACGCCGGGGCCCGTGCGCAGCACGACGCCCGCGAGGTCGGAGCCGATGACGTGGTACGGGAGGTCGTGGCGCTTGGTGAGCTCCGACAGGCGCCCGTAGCGCTCCAGGAAGCTGAAGGTGGACACCGGCTCGAAGATCGAGGTCCACACGGAGTTGTAGTTGACCGACGAGGCCATGACGGCCACGAGGGCCTCGCCCGGGCCGAGCTCCGGCACCGGGACCTGGTCGAGGTGCAGGGACTTGCGCGGGTCCTTCTCGCGGGTGGTGAGCCCGGCGAACATCTCCGCCTCGTCCTTGTGCACGGTGATCGCGCGGTACGAGTCGGGGAGCGGCAGGGCCGCGAAGTCGGCGGCCGTTGCGGCCTGCGACTGGATCGCGTCCAGGATGTCCTTCACGGTATTGCCTCCGGCTAAGCGCTGATGAGGGTGCGCTGAGGGGATACGCGGCTGCGCGGTACGGGTGTGGTGTGGTGCCGTCGGTCCGGCGAAAGCGGTGGTGCGGCGACGCCTGTGGTGGGGCGTACGGGGGCCTGGTGACGCAGGCATCCGGGGCGCGGTCCGTGCCGGTTGGACGTGGATCGCGGGGACATCCGGACCACTTCAACGTATGGCACCCCGTGTCACTCAGCAAGGCACCGCGTGCCAAAACTTTCTCTCATTTGCCATTTGACCTGCGCAGATGAGCGATGATCGATCAGAGTTACCGGCGAGTAGGGGCAACCCGGACAAACGGAAGGGCCGCCCCCCGCATCGGGGGGCGGCCCTGGGCCGGCCTGGTGTGACCAGAGTCGCTACTTGTTCTTGAGTGCCTCTTCGATGGTCCGCATGACCTCGTCGAGCGGGGCGTCCGTGCGGGCGACCGCCACCAGCACCTCGCCCTCCGTGCGGACCGCCGCCGGCGCGGCCGGCGGGCCCGTGAGGGTACGGCCCGCGCCGATCCCCGAACCGAAGGTCTTGCGCACGATGGAGAAGGCGTGGTCCAGCTGCGCCTCCACGTCCCCCTGGCCGCCCGCACGCAGCCAGCGCCGCAGCACGTGGTTGTGCGCCGTGACCACCGCCGAGGCCGCGACCTCCGCCAGCAGCGGATCGTCGTTGCCGTCGTTGTGGTCCTGCTCGTCGAAGTGGGCCAGCAGGTAGCGCGTGAACAGACGCTCGTACCGGGCCACCGAGGCGATCTCCCGCTCCCGCAGCGCCGGCACCTCACGGGTGAGCCGGTAGCGCTCCACCGACACCGCGGGCGAGGCGGCGTACATCTTCATGACTTCCTTGATCCCCCGGCACACCGTGTCGAGCGGGTGCTCGTGCGCCGGGGCCACGTCGAGGACCGCCTCGGCGCGGGTCAAGGTGTCGTCGTGGTCCGGGAAGATCGCCTCTTCCTTGGACCGGAAGTGCCGGAAGAAGGTCCGGCGGGCCACCCCTGCGGTCGCGGCGATCTCGTCGACCGTCGTGGCCTCGTACCCCTTCGTCGCGAACAGCTCCATGGCGGCAGCCGCCAGCTCACGGCGCATCTTGAGCCGCTGCGCGGCCGCCTTGGTGCCGGCCGCGCTCTCCGGGGCGTCGGACGCCGTGGCGGCGCGGGGCGAGGTCTTGGCGGGCTGGGACATAGAGCGAAAGTACTTCATTCGCGCAGGAGAGCGCGCCTGAGGGGGGTGGGACAGAGGTGGATGCGGGGGAGGACCGGCACTGGGCACACAGTGCTCGTCGGGAGGGTTCGTCCGCCGTGAGGGTCCGGCGGACCCGAAGAGCCCTCCCCACGCATCCGGCTCGCGGGCCCGGGCGTCAGGACGCCCGGGAGTCGGATCACCGGCGGGCGTACTCACGGAATCCGCGGCCGGTCTTGCGGCCCAGGCAGCCCGCCGCGACCAGGTGCTCCAGCAGCGGCGAGGGCGCCAGGCCCGGGTCGCGGAACTCCCGGTGGAGGACCTTCTCGATGGCCAGGGACACGTCCAGGCCGACCACGTCGAGGAGCTCGAAGGGCCCCATCGGGTAGCCGCCGCCCAGCTTCATCGCGGCGTCGATGTCGTCGATGCCCGCGTAGTGCTCCTCGACCATCTTGATCGCGTTGTTCAGGTAGGGGAACAGCAGCGCGTTGACGATGAAACCGGCCCGGTCCCCGCAGTCGACCGCGTGCTTGCGGACCTTCCCGCAGACCTCGCGGACCGTGGCGTGGACGTCCTCGGCGGTCAGGACGGTACGGACCACCTCGACCAGCTTCATGGCCGGCGCCGGGTTGAAGAAGTGCATGCCGATCACGTCCTGCGGGCGCGAGGTCGCACGCGCCACGGCGATCACCGGCAGCGAGGAGGTGGTGGTGGCGAGCACCGCGCCCGGCTTGCAGACCTTGTCCAGGCCCGCGAAGAGCTCCTGCTTGACCGCCAGGTCCTCGGCGACGGCCTCCACCGCCAGGTCCACGTCGGCGAAGGCATCCAGCGAACCCGCCGGGGTGATCAGGGCCAGGGTCTTGGCCGCGCCGTCCTCGGTCAGCCGGCCCTTGGACACCGCACGGCCCAAGGACTTGCCGATCGCGGCCTTCGCGGCCTCCGCCTTCTCCTGGCTGCGGGCCGCCAGCACCACCGGGTAGCCGGCCTGCGCGAAGACCTGCGCGATACCGCTCGCCATGGTGCCGGAGCCGGCCACGCCGACCGAGGCGACCGCGCGGCCCGCGCCGAGCAGCGACCCGTCCAGCGGGGTCTGGAGGTCCCGCACGATCACCGGGCTGCCCGGGGCCTCGTACGTGTAGAAACCGCGCCCCGCCTTCTGCCCGGTCAGGCCCGCCTCGGCGAGGTGCCCGAGGATCGGGGCCGGTGCGTGCAGCCGGTCGCCGGAGGAGGCGTACATGGCCTCCAGGACGGTACGGGCCGTGTCCACGCCGATCAGGTCCAGCAGTGCGAGCGGGCCCATCGGAAGTCCGCAGCCGAGCCGCATGGCCGCGTCGATGTCCTCGCGGGAGGCGTACTTCGACTCGTACATGGCGGCGGCCTGGTTCAGGTAGCCGAAGAGCAGGCCGTCCGCGACGAAACCGGGACGGTCGCCGACCGCCACGGGCTCCTTGCCGAGCTCGCGGGCCAGCTCGGTGACCGCCTGGACGGCGGGCGGGGCCGTCAGCACGCAGGAGACGACCTCGACCAGCTTCATCGCCGGCGCAGGGTTGAAGAAGTGCAGGCCCAGGACCCGCTCGGGGCGCTGGGACTCGGCCGCCATCCGGGTCACCGACAGGGCGTTGGTGCCGGTGGCCAGGATGGTGTCCGGGCGGACGATCGCGTCGAGTTCGCGGAAGAGCCGCTGCTTGAGCGCGTAGTCCTCGGGCACGACCTCGATGACGAGGTCGGCGTCGGCGGCGGCGCCCAGCTCGGTGAAGGTGCGGAAACGGGCGAGCACGGCGTCGCGCTCGGGCTCGGTGAGCCGCTGCCGGGCGACGGACCGGGCCGTCGCGGCGGCCAGCGCGGCGGTGGCCCTGCGGGCGGCGCCTTCGCTGACGTCGATGCCGATGACCTCGCGGCCGGCCCGGGCGAGCACCTCGGCGATGCCGGTGCCCATCGTGCCGAGACCGATGACGGCGACGGTCTGGAGGGTGGGTTGACTGGACGTGGACGGACGGTCCATCGCGGGACTCCAGTGGAAGAGGGTGACGACTGGGGGCGGCGCGCGGCGCACAGCACGCGGCCGGGGATTCCGCACAGAGATGCCCGAAGGGCGGGAGGACGGCGGACCCTGTCCCGGGGCCACGCCGTAGGTGGAACGCCGTACCCGAACACGCGGTACGGGGCTCGCGGTACCTGGGGTACCGGACCGACTGGTACGGGGCGGCTGCGTCACCAGGCCGGTCCCGTACGTGTTGAAGGGAGCGTAACTCGTCGGTAACCCGTTGGCCAGAGCACGGGGATGACAAACGCGTGTGACGTACACCGCTGCGGGCCTAGGGTGGCAGCGTGAACGACGTGCTGGAGCGGCTGGGTAGTGAAGCGGGACGGTCGGCGGAGTACGAGGCGCTGCTGGCGGCCGGGCCCGACGGGCTGGCGGGGGCCCTGACTTCGCCCGGACGGCCGTTGTGGGCGCGTGAACTGGCCGCCTACCGGCTGGGGATGGCGGGGGACCGGCGCGCCTTCGAGGCACTGGTGCTGCTGCTCAACCACCGGGACCCGCCGCGCTGCGAGGCCGCCGCGCAGGCGCTCGCCGTTCTCGGGGACCCCCGCACCGCCCGCGCGGCGGCGGCCCTGGCGACGAACGAACTGCGCACCGCCTACGCCCTGCACCCGGTCCGCCTGCTCACCGCCCTGCGGGCCCCCGAGTCGGCGCCCGCGCTGATCCGCACCCTCTCCCGGCTCCTGGCGCCGCACAGCCCGTACTGGCGCGTCGCCCTGGCCTGCGTGGAAGGCCTCGGCGCGCTGGCCGACCCCCGCGCCCGCGACGTCCTCACCCGTGCCCAGTCCCACCCCCGCCTCGCGGTGGCGGCCACCGAGGCCCTGCGCGCGCTGCCCGCCCCGGACGGGTCGGCCGGCTGACCCCGGGACGGGGTCAGCGGTCCGCCGGGACGATCGCGAGGGCCTCGACCTCCATCAGGAGTTCCGGGTGGACCAGGGCGGCGACCTGGAACGCCGAGGAGGCGGGGAGCCGGTCCGCCGGGATCACGGCGGCGCGGGCTTCGCGCAGGGCGGGCAGGTGGGCCAGGTCCGTGACGAAGTAGGTCAGCTTCACCACGTCCTCGAAGCCGGCCCCGGCCGCCTCCAGACACCGGCGCAGGTTCTCGAACACCTGTCGCGCCTGGGCGGCGGCGTCGCCCACACCCACCACCTCGCCCTTCTCGTCGAACGCGCACTGCCCGGAGACGGCGACGAACGTCCCCGTCCCCCGGACGACGTGGCTGTACTGGGGGCTCGGGGCGACGCCCTCGGGAGCGGTGATCCGGGTGAGGTGGCTGTCGCTCGATGTGGTCACGGGCACGATCCTGCCCGGTGACGGTCAGCCGCGGAAGCCCAGCAGCCCGTGCAGGGCCGCGCCGCCGGCCGAACGCGGGACCGCGCGGGTGGCCGCGGCCGGCTGCGGGTCCGGCTGGGCCGGGCACGTGGCGTCCGACGCCTTGCCCGTCCGCAGGTACGCCGCCAGCTTCTCGTCCAGGCACTTGTTGCCGCTCAGCGCGATCCCGTGGTTCCCGCCGCCCTCCTCGACCACCAGCGCCGCGCCCTTGAGCTTGTCCCGCATGCTCAGCGCGCCCCCGAACGGCGTCGCCGCGTCCTCCGTCGCCTGGAAGAGCAGCGCCGACGAAAGGTCGGTGTTCCTCACGTCCGGGGCGGCCAGGGGCTCCGTCTTCCAGAACGCGCACGGCGCGTTGTACCAAGCGTTGTTCCAGGTCATGAAGGGCGCCTCGGCGTGCGTGCGCCACATGTCGGCCCGCCAGGTGTCCCAGTCCTTCGGCCAGGCGGAGTCCCGGCACTGCACCGCCGTGTACACGCTGTAGCCGTTGCCCGCCGCGGGCTCGACCGCGCCGAACCGTTGGTACGCCGCCACCAGCGGCTTCTCGTCCCCGGCCGCGGCGTACGCGGAGAACGCCTCGGCCAGGCTGGGCCAGTAGCCGTTGTAGTAGCCGCCCGGCATGAAGGTGTCCTCCAGCTCGGCCGCGCCGACCTTCCCGCCCGCCGGCGTGTGCCGCAGCGCCTCCCGCATCTCGTACCAGCGCCGCTCGACCTCCGCCGGGTCACCGCCGAGCCGGTACTTCTCGTCGTACCGGGCCACCCACGCCAGGAACGCCTTGTGGCGGGCGTCGAAGGCCCGGTCCTGGGCGAGGTTGTCCTCGTACCAGACCCCGCCCGGGTCGACGACGGAGTCCAGGACGAGGCGGTGCACCCGGTCCGGGTGGAGCTTGGCGTACACCGCGCCCAGGTAGGTCCCGTACGAGTAGCCGAAATAGCTGAGCTTCGCCGCGCCCAGGGCCGTGCGCAGCGACTCCATGTCACGGGCGGCCGAGACGGTGTCGATGTACGGGAGCACGTCCGCGTGCTTGGTCTGGCAGGACTCCGCGAACGACCTGACCCGGTCCAGGTTGGCCCGCTCGGCGCGCCCGTCGGTGGGGACGGAGTCCGGCCGCACGGGGGCGAAGTAGCCGTTCGCGCAGTCCAGGGCCGGCTCGCTCTTGCCCACGCCCCGGGGGTCGAACCCGATCACGTCGTACGCGCCGGCCACGTCCTTGGGCAGCGCGGAGGCGACGAAGCCGGCCAGCGCCCGGCCGCTGCCGCCCGGGCCGCCCGGGTTGACCAGCAGCGGGCCCTGCGACTTCGCCGCGGTGTGCGGGACCCGGGTCAGCGCCAGGGCGATCTGCCGCCCCTTGGGGTTGTCGTGGTCGAGCGGGACCTTGAGGGAGGCGCATTGCAGCGAGGGGTAGCGGGTGGTCGCGCAGCCGGTCCAGCGCAGCGGCGCCGCCGCCTGTCCCGAGCCGGAGCCGGAGCCGGCCGGGGCCAGCGGGGCGGCCGTCACCGGTGTGGCGAGAGCGGCGGCGACGGTCGCGATCGACAGCAGGACGGCGGCGCGGTTCTTGAGCGGTCCGCGCTCCTTCTTGGAGCCGCGCGTGTTCAGGGGGTCGAGCATGGGGCCTCCCAGCCGAGGGTTCTGGGCGGAATCGTCCCGGAAACCGCGCCCCGAAACCCGGATTGCGCCGCCCATTGGCCCGATGTGATGAGCGTTCAGGGGCCGTACGGGCCGTCCCGGGGCCGACGGAGCCGATTTGGGCGCCCGCCCCCGAGGTGGTTGGCTTGCCGCGACGAGCGGACACAACTGCTGGAGGAACAGCTATGGCGCAGGTCGAGGCCACCACGGAGCGGATCATCGCGGCCGACGCGGAGACCGTGTTCGACGCGCTGGCGGACTACACCGGGACCCGGGGCAAGCTGCTGCCCGAGCACTTCAGCGAGTACGAGGTGCGCGAGGGCGGCGACGGCGAGGGCACCCTGGTCCACTGGAAGCTCCAGGCCACCAGCAAGCGCGTACGGGACTGCCTGCTGGAGGTCAGCGAGCCCACCGACGGTCAGCTCGTCGAGAAGGACCGCAACTCCTCCATGGTCACCACCTGGACCGTGACCCCGGCCGGCGAGGGCAAGTCCAGGGTCGTCGTCTCCACCGTGTGGAACGGCGCCGGAGGCATCGGCGGCTTCTTCGAGCGCACCTTCGCGCCCAAGGGCCTCGGCCGCATCTACGACACGGTGCTCTCCAACCTGGCGTCCGAAGTCGAAGGCTGAGCGAGCCCGTTGCCCGCGGGGGCGGCCGGGCGGCTCACCGGTTCGGGTGGAATTCCGAGTCCCGGGTGCGGCCGCCCGGACCCCGGGCGTGGCCCCGGGCCCGCAGCGCCCCCGGCGCGGGTCAGGCAGGATCCGGAAGAGACGGCCTAGGCTGGAGCGTCCGCGACCCGACCCACCGGGGGCCCGATGAAGATCCTCATCTCCGCCGACATGGAAGGCGCCACCGGCGTCACCTGGCCCGCCGATGTCCTGCCCGGGACCCCGCAGTGGGAACGCTGCCGCTCCCTGTTCACCTCCGACGTGAACGCGGCCGTCGTCGGCTTCTTCGACGGCGGCGCCGACGAGGTGCTCGTCAACGAGGCCCACTGGACCATGCGCAACCTGCTGCTGGAGCAGCTCGACGAGCGCGCCGAGATGCTCACCGGCCGCCACAAGTCCCTCTCCATGGTCGAAGGGGTCCAGCACGGCGACGTCGACGCCGTCGCCTTCGTCGGCTACCACACCGGAGCCGGTACCGAGGGCGTACTCGCCCACACCTACCTCGCCAACACGATCACCGGCGTCTGGCTCAACGGGGTCCGCGCCAGCGAGGGCCTGCTGAACGCCCACGTCGTCGCCGAGTACGGGGTGCCCGTCGTCCTGGTCACCGGAGACGACCTGACCTGTGCCGACGCCGTCGGCTACGCGCCCCGCGCGGAGCGCGTCGCCGTCAAGGACCACGTCTCGCGCTACGCGGCGGTCTGCCGCACGCCCGCCCGCACCGCCGCCGACATCCGGACCGCCGCAGAGCGGGCCACCCGCCTGGCCGTCCGCCACGAACCCCACGCGCACGGCCCGTTCACCGTCGAGGTGGAGTTCGACGCCGAGCACCTGCCGGCCGCCGCCACGGTGATCCCCGGTGTCGCACGTTCGGGCGAGCGCCGGGTCGCGTACACCAGCGAGACCATGTACGAGGGCATCCGTACCTTCAAGGCGGTCACGACGGTCGTCTCGGCGGCCGTGGAGGAGCAGTATGGCTGACATGCACCCCACGCAGCCCCTGCACGCCAGCGACGGCCCGACGGGCGGGACGGTGGACCGGACGGCGCTCGACGAAGCGGTCGAGTTCACCTCCGGCCTCATCCGCATCGACACCACCAACCGCGGCGGCGGTGACTGCCGGGAACGGCCCGCCGCCGAGTACGTCGCCGAGCGGCTCGCCGCCACGGGGCTGGAGCCGGTACTGCTGGAACGCACCCCGGGGCGGACCAACGTGGTCGCCCGGATCGAGGGCAGCGACCCGTCCGCCGACGCCCTGCTCGTCCACGGCCACCTCGACGTCGTCCCCGCCGAGGCCGCCGACTGGAGCGTGGACCCGTTCTCCGGCGAGGTCCGCGACGGCGTCGTCTGGGGCCGCGGGGCCGTCGACATGAAGAACATGGACGCGATGGTGCTGGCCGTCGTACGGGCCTGGGCGCGGACCGGGACCAAGCCCCGCCGGGACATCGTGATCGCCTACACCGCCGACGAGGAGGACAGTGCGGTCGACGGATCGGGCTTCCTCGCCGACCACCACCCGGACCTGTTCGAGGGCTGCACGGAGGGCATCAGCGAATCCGGCGCCTTCACCCTGCACACCGGCCCGGGCCGGTCCCTCTACCCGATCGCCGCCGGGGAACGCGGCACGGCCTGGCTGAAACTGACGGCGCACGGCACCGCCGGCCACGGCTCCAAGCCCAACCGGGCCAACGCCGTCACCCGCCTCGCCGCGGCCGTCGCCCGGATCGGCGCCCACGAATGGCCCGTCCGGCTCACCGGCACCGTCACCGCCTGCCTCACCCAACTCGCCGCCCTCCAGGGCCTGTCCGTGGACCCGCGCGCCCGCGACTTCGACCTCGACGGGCTCCTCGGCAAGCTCGGCCCGGCCGCCGGCCTGGCCGAGGCCACGCTCCGCAACAGCGCCAACCCGACCATGTTCACCGCCGGTTACAAGCTGAACGTCATCCCGGAGCACGCCACCGCCTACGTCGACGGACGGATCCTGCCCGGCGGCGAGGCGGAGTTCATCGAGACCCTCGACGAACTCACCGGCCCTGACGTGCGCTGGGAGTTCCACCACCGGGAAGTGGCCCTCGAAGCGCCCGTCACCGGACGGACGTACGGGATCCTGCGCGAGAGCGTCGAGCACTTCGACCCCGAAGGGCACGTGGTGCCGTTCTGCATGGCGGGCGGCACCGACGCCAAGCAGTTCTCCCGGCTCGGGATCACCGGCTACGGCTTCTCCCCGCTCAAGCTGCCGCCCGGCTACGACTACTGGTCCCTCTTCCACGGCGTGGACGAGCGGGTCCCCGTGGACGCCCTGCACTTCGGCGTCCGGGTGCTCGACCGCGCGCTGCGCACCCTGTGACGGGGGCCGGGCGATGACGGCACCCCCGGCCGAGCCCTACGGGAGCTGGCCCTCGCCCATCGACGCCGCGCTGGCGGCCTCGCTCGACGGCCGGCCCGAGTACGTCGGCACCGTCGGCCCCGAGGTGTGGTGGACCGAACCCCGGCCCGCCGAAGGCGGCCGCCGCACCCTGGTCCGCAGGCCCGCGGACGGGGGCTCCGCGCGGTCGGTGCTGGACGCCCCCTGGAACGTCCGCAGCCGGCTCACCGAGTACGGGGGCCGCCCCTGGGCCGGTACCGAACGCCCGACCGGCGGGCCGCTGGTGGTCTTCGTCCACCACGCCGACCAGCGGATGTACGCGTACGAGCCGGATGCGCCCGGCAACCCCCCGCCGCGGCCCCTCACCCCCGTGTCCGCGACCGGCGGCGGGCTGCGCTGGGCCGATCCGGTGCTGCGCGGCGGCGAGGTGTGGTGCGTGCTGGAGGAGTTCACGGGACCCGCGCCCACCGATGTGCGCCGCCTGACGGCCGCCGTCCCCCTGGACGGGTCGGCCGCCGCCGACCGGTCCCTGGTGCGGGAGCTGACCGACGACCGGCACCGGTTCACGACCGGACCCCGGATCTCCCCCGACGGGCGGTTCGCGGCCCGGCTGGTGTGGGACCACCCGCGGATGCCCTGGGACGGCACCGAACTGCTGGTGGCCGCCATCACGGGGACCGGCGGCACCGGGCCCGACGTCCTGGCGGAGCCGCGCACCGTGCTCGGCGGCCCCGACGAGGCCGTGGCCCAGGCGGAGTGGGCCGCCGACGGGACCCTCCTCGCGGTGAGCGACCGCAGCGGGTGGTGGAACCCGTACCGCGTCGACCCGCAGACCGGGGAAGCCGTCAACCTGTGTCCGCGCGAGGAGGAGTTCGGCGGCCCGCTGTGGAAGCCGGGCCTCGGCTGGCTCGTCCCGCTCCCGGACCGGCTGGTCGCCGTCCTGCACGGCCAGGGCTCCTCGGTGCTCGGCGTGCTCGACCCCGACACCGGCGACCTGGTCGACGCGGCCGGGCCCTGGACGGCCTGGCAGCCCACCCTCGCCGTCCACGACACCCGGGTGTACGGGGTCGCCGCCAGCCCGCGCAGCGGCTACGAGGTGGTCGAACTGGACACCGCCTCCGGTCACGCCCGGGTCATCGGCGCCCGGGCCGCCGACCCCGTGGACCCCGCGTACTACCCGGAGCCGCAGAGCCGGACCTTCCTCGGTCCCGGCGGCCGGGAGGTCCACGCCCACGTCTACCCGCCGCACCACCCCGAACGCCCGGCGCCCGCCGACGAGCTGCCCCCGTACGTGGTGTGGGCCCACGGCGGCCCCACCGACCACGTGCCGCCCGTACTGGACCTGCACATCGCCTACTTCACCTCGCGGGGCATCGGCGTGGTCGAGGTGAACTACGGCGGCTCCTCCGGCTACGGCCGCGCCTACCGCGAGCGGCTGCGCGAGCAGTGGGGCGTGGTCGACGTGGAGGACTGCGCGGCCGTGGCCCGGGCACTGGCCGCCGAGGGCACCGCCGACCCCGGCCGGCTCGCGATCCGGGGCGCCAGCGCGGGCGGCTGGACGGCGGCGGCCTCCCTCGCCGCGACCGACCTGTACGCCTGCGCGGCGATCATCTACCCCGTGCTGGACCTGACGGGCTTCGCGCAGGAGACCCACGACCTGGAGTCCCACTACGTCGACGGCCTGGCCGGGCCGCCCCCGGTCCTGGGCCTACGCTGCCGCGAACGCTCCCCGGTGGCACGCGCCGACCGGATCACCGCCCCCTTCGTCCTGCTGCAGGGCCTCGACGACCCGGTCTGCCCGCCGGCCCAGGCGGAGCGCTTCCTGGCCGCCCTGCGGGGCCGCTCGGTGCCGCACGCGTACGTCGCCTTCGACGGGGAGGGCCACGGCTTCCGGCGCGCGGACACCATGACCCGCGCCCTGGAAGCCGAACTCTCCCTCTACGCCCAGGTGTTCGGCCTCGAACGGACGGACGTGCCGAAGCTGCGACTTGAGCCCTGACATGCCCGCCCGGACGGCGGCGACCGGACCCAAGGCCACCGCTTTGCGTAATCCTGACCGGTGGTGATCCGCAGAACCCCTGTGCACCGGCCGGTACGGCGTGTTCCATTCCTCCATGGCCACCACCGTCCGACGTGCTCTCCTCACCCTCCCCGCCGCCCCGACCGGCCCCGAGAACCCACTGCCCGCCCTGCGCGCGCCCGCCGAGGTACACGTACTGGACGAGCGGGCGCGCCACGGGCTGCCGCGCGACATGGCCCGCCAGATCGGCTACGAACCGCTGCGTTCACTGCTGCCCGTCCGGATCCGCGACGGGTACCGGCGCGAACGGCGCAAACGGGACTTCGAAGCGGTCGTCATCGAGAACGCCCAGCTGCGGGTCACCGTACTGCCCGGGCTCGGCGGCCGGATCCATTCGCTCGTCCACCTCCCCACCGGACGCGAACTCCTCTACCGGAACCCGGTGTTCCAGCCCGCGAACTTCGCCCTCAACGGCGCCTGGTTCTCCGGCGGCGTGGAATGGAACACCGGCGCCACCGGTCACACCACCCTGTCCTGTGCCCCGCTGCACGCCGCGCTCGTCCCCGCGCCCGACGGCGGCGTGATGGTCCGGCTGTGGGAGTGGGAGCGGCTGCGCGACCTGCCGTTCCAGGTGGACCTGTGGCTGCCGCAGGACTCGGAGTTCCTGTACGTCGGCGTCCGCGTCCGCAACCCGCACGAACGGCCCGCCCCCGTCTACTGGTGGTCGAACACCGCCGTCCCCGATGCCCCCGGCAGCCGTGTGCTGGCCCCGGCCGACGAGGCCTGGCACTTCGGGTACGAGCGTTCGCTGAGGCGGATCCCGCTCCCGCAGTGGGAGGACGCGGACCGCACGTACCCGCCCCGCAGCGAGCACCCCGCCGACTTCTTCTACGAGGTCCCGGAAGGCGTCCGGCCCTGGATCGCCTCCCTCGACGCCGAGGGCCGCGGACTCGTGCAGACCTCCACCGGGCTCCTGCGCGGGCGCAAGCTGTTCACGTGGGGCTCGGGCGACGGCGGTCGGCGGTGGCAGGAGTGGCTGACCGAGCCCGGTACGGGCGGCTACGCCGAGATCCAGGCCGGGCTGGCCCGTACCCAGCTGGAGCACGTACGCCTGGAGGCGGGTGAGGAGTTCGCCTGGCTGGAGGCGTACGGCCCGCTGTGCGCGGACCCGGCCGCCGTGCACGGCCCCGACTGGGCGGCGGCGCGCGGCGCGGCCGCGGCCGCGCTGGACTCCGCGCTGCCCGCCGAGCGGGTGGAGGCGGCGTACGCGGCGTGGCGCGGGTCGGCCGACGAGGCGCCGGGGGAGCGGCTGGCGACGGGCTCCGGGTGGGGCGCGCTGGAGGTGCTCTGCGGGGGCTTCGAGCTGCCCGGCACGCCGTTCCCGGAGTCGACGCTGGGGGAGGCCCAGGCGCCCTGGCTGGAGCTGTGGCGCACAGGGGTGTTCCCCGCGCCGCGCAGGGTGGCTCCGCCGGGGGACACCCTGGTGGCCCCGCACTGGCGGGACATGCTGGAGACCGCTCCCGCCGACCCGCTGACCGAGTACCACCTGGGCGTCGCGCAGTGGCACGCCGGTGACGTGGCCCAGGCCGTGCGCAGCTGGGAGCGGGGCCTGGCGCTCGCACCCTCGCGGTGGCCGCTGCTGCGGTGCCTGGCGGTGGCCGACGCGCTGGCCGGTGACACCGAACGGGCCGCGGACCGGTACGCCGAGGCCTTCGACGACCTGGCGCACGAGAGCCGGGGAGGCGAAGCGTGGCTCGCCGCGGAGTCCGCGCTGGGGCGGGAGGCGCTGGAGGCCCTGCTGGCGGCCGGCCGCCTCACCGCGGCCCGCTCGGTCTGGGACCGGCTGCGGCCGGCCCTGCGCGAACACGGCCGCTTCCGGCTCCTCGCGGCCCGGCTGCTGGCGGCGGAGGGCCACCTCGGCGCGGCCCGGCGGGCCTTTGAGGACGGCTTCGAAGTGCCGGACCTGCGCGAGGGGGAGGAAACCCTGGAGCAGATCTGGTCCACCCTCACGGACCGTCCCCTGCCCCCGGCGTACGACTTCCGCATGCGGCCGAAGACGCCCTGACGCCTGACGCCTGACGCCTGACGCCTGACGCCCGCGGCCATGGCGGATGACGAGTGGCGGCCGGCGTCCGACGGACGCCGGTCCCTCGCGCGCCCCGGCCCCGGGCCTACGCGCGGGCCAGGACCTCCCCGTTCAGGACCGAGAACCAGGCGTCCGGCGCCGCGCCCCACGCGTGCCAGGCCTCGGCGATCGCGGCCAGCCCGGCCGGTGTGGCGTGACCGCCGGAGGTCGCGATCGCCGCGTACGCCGACGCCGTCGTACGGTCCGCCCACAGGCCGGACCACCAGGCGACCTCCTCCGCGGTGGCGTAGCACCAGGCCGTCGCCGAGGACGCCACCTCGGTGAAGCCGGCCGCGCGCGCCCACGACAGCAGCCGGCGGCCCGCGTCGGGCTCTCCGCCGTTGGCGCGCGCCACCCGCCGGTACAGGTCCAGCCACTGCTCCAGGCCCGGCGTCCGCGGGAACCAGGTCATCGCCGCGTAGTCCGCGTCCCGCACCGCCACGATCCCGCCGGGCCGGCACACGCGCCGCATCTCGCGCAGCGCCCGCACCGGGTCCCCGACGTGCTGGAGCACCTGGTGGGCGTGGACCACGTCGAACGAGTCGTCCGGGAAGTCCAGCGCGTGCACGTCCGCCGTGGCGAACTCGACGGGCGCCGCGGGCGCGCGCCGCTCCACGTACGCCCGGGCCTGTTCCAGGACGTCCGCCGCCGCGTCGACCGCCGTGACCCGGCCGCCCGGGGACACCAGGTCCGCCAGGTCCGCGGTGATGGTGCCGGGACCGCAGCCGACGTCCAGGACCGACATGCCCGGCCGCAGTTCGCCGATCAGGTAGGCGGCCGAGTTCTCGGCGGTGCGCCAGCGGTGGGAACGCAGGACCGACTCGTGGTGGCCGTGCGTGTAGACGGCGGTCTCCTTCATGGCGGTGACTCCTCTTCGTCGAAGCGTGTGATCACCGTAGAGGACGGGACCGCCATGTGAGATATGCGTTTTGATATGTAGACACCCCCCTTTCCGGGCACGGGCGCTGACCTGGTCGGTGGCAGGTCGAGTCGGGTACGAGGACAGTGGGGCCCGTGGGGGCCCGACCACGCCGGAGGGCGGTGGGAGCCATGCCCGAGACCCTGCTCCGACAGCACGCCGAAGCGCTGCGGCTGTTCGGCGGGCGGGTGCGCGCCATCGCCGAAGGGCAGTGGGCAGCCCCTACCCCGTGCACCGAGTGGACCGTGCGGGACCTGGTCAACCACGTCACCGGCGAGCAGCTCTGGGTGCCGCCGCTGGTCACCGAAGGGCGCACGGTGGAGGAGGTCGGCGAAGAGCTCTCCGGCGACCTCCTCGGCGAGGACCCGGTCGTCGCCTGGGACCGGGCGGCCGTCGCCGCGCACTCCGCCTTCGCCGCGCCCGGTGCGCTCGACAGGACGGTGAAGCTCTCCTACGGTCCCGCGCTCGGGTCGGCGTACTGCGCGGAACTCACCGCCGACTGCGTCGTGCACGCGTGGGACCTCTCGCGGGCCATCGGCGCCGACGACCGGATGCCGGACGGCCTCGTCGAGTTCTCCCTCAAGGAGGTCATGCCGTACGCGGACGCGCTCACCCCGTCCGGGATGTTCGCGCCGCCGCTGGAGGTCGCGCCGGGGGCGGACGCCCAGACCCGGCTGCTGGGGCTGCTCGGGAGACGGGCCTGACGGATCCGCGGGCCTGGCGCACCCGGCGAGCCCGGGCGGTCGATAGAGGGTAGATAGCCGTATAACGGGCATGGTCCGGCGGTGAGGGCGCCCCGGAGGCCGAACGACGGAACGAGGGAAGGCGGCGGCGCGATGTCGGGGACGGCGGGGCCGGCGGGGCCGGGGCGGACCACGGCACAGGAGCGCGGCAACGTCCGCTACGGGCCGCCCGCCCCCCAGCCCGGTCTCCCCGTCCTGCCCGAACTGACCGCCGTCCTCGCCGGGGCCGCCGGCCGGGCCGCCCCGGAACCCCCGGGCGGCGGGGAGGGGGTCCGGCAGGCCGCGTGCGGTTTCTGGGCCCGGCGCGGGCTGGCGACCCGGGCGGAGGACGTCGCCGCCGGGCCCGGTGCTCCCGGCCTGCTGCTCGCGCTGCTCGGGGCGTACGGCGGCGACGTGATGCTGCCCAGGCCCTGTCCCGCCTGGTGGACGCCGCAGGTCCGGCTCCTGGGACGGCGGGCCTACCACGTCCCGACCCCCGCCGAGTGCGGCGGCGTACCGGACCCCTACGCGCTGCTGGAAACCGTCCGGCGGGTGCGCGCCGAAGGCGGTGACCCGCGCGTCCTGCTGCTGTCCGTCGCCGACGACCCGACCGCCACCGTGCCGCCGCCCGAGATGCTCCGCGAGGCGTGCGAGGCCGCCGAGAGCGCCGGGCTGTTCGTGGTCAGCGACGAAAGCTGGCGGGACACCGTGCACCGACCGCACGAGACGCTGGTGCTCAGCCCCGCCGAGATGCTCCCCGACCGGGCCGCCGTACTGGTCGACCTGTCCGGCTCCCTGCTGCCGGCCGGCTGGCCCGCTGCGGTGGTCCGCTTCCCCGCAACCCCGCGCGGAACCTGGCTGAGGGCGCGCACGCTCGACGTCCTCACCGCCACCGGCGCGCTCGTCGCGGGCCCGGTCGCGGGGGCCGCCGCGCACGCGCTCGGCGAACCCGACGCCGTCGCGGAACGGGCTTACGCGGCCGCCGCCCTGCACGGCGCCGTGGCCACCGCAGCGCACCACGAGCTGCTCGCCGCCGGGGCGTTCGCCCGGCCCCCGCAGGCCGGCCGCCACCTCTACGCGGACCTCACGCCGCTGCGCGCCGGGCTGTCCCGGCAGGGGGTGGGCGACGCGATGGAACTGGAGGACTGGCTCGGCGCCCGGCTCGGGGCGCCCACGCCCGGCGCCCAGCGGTTCGCGGACGCACCCGACGCGCTGCGCGTACGCCTGTCGACGGGACCGCTGCTGGGCTCCGGGCCCCGGGAGCGGCTGGCTTCCCTCACCGCCCCGGACCCCCTGGAGCTGCCCCACGTACGGGCCTCGCTGGACCGGCTCCGGTCGGTGCTGGCGGAGCTGGCGGACTGACCCGAACCCCACCCGACCCCCCCGGGGAAGCGGTCCGGGCCCGCCCGACCCGGCCGTCCGGGCGACCCGCCCGGTCAAGGCACCTTGATCAAGGAACCCCGTTCAGGGCACCCCGTTCAGGGCACCCCGTTCAGGGCGCCGGACGCAGCCGGTGCCACAGCGCCGGGGCCGCGCTGATCAGCAGCGTCACGCCCACCGCCACGGCCACGCCCTTCCACGGCTGCGAGAACAGCGACCCGCCCAGGATCCCGATCAGCCCGTACGTGCCCGCCCACGCCAGGCACGCCGGCCCGTCGCCCCGCGCGAACCGCCGCAGCGGCAGCCCCGCCAACAGGCACGCCAGCATCACCGGTATCCGCCCCGCCGGAACCAGCCGCGAGACCACCAGGACCAGCACCCCGTGCTCCTCCAGCCGGAGCTGCGCCTGCGCCAGCCGCTCGGGCGTGGCCCGGCCCCGCAGTCGCTCCAGCCACCGCGAGCCGCCCCGCGAGCGCACTCCGCTGCGCCCCAGCCAGTACAGCGCGAGGTCCCCGAGGAAGGCGGCGAGCGAGGCCACCGCGAACACGAGCAACAGGCCGAACGGCAGCGTCTGCTGATGGAACGCCACCACCGCCGCCGAACTCACCAGCGCTCCCGTCGGGATCACCGGCACCAGCGCCCCCAACGCCACCAGCACGAACAACGCGGGGTAGCCCACTGCCTGCTGGGTGCTCTGCGCCGCGTCCTGCCACAGCGTCACGGCAGCCGCACCCGGTCGCCGTGCGCGAGGGCCCGTACCGTCACCTTGGGGGCCAGCCGTGCCGCGAGGCGGACGAACTCCGTCCCGGGGGAGTGGAATTCGTGCGGCCGGACGGCGTCCATACCGATCGGCCAGTACGTCCCGTAGTGCACCGGAACCGCCGCCGCGGGCGCCAGTTCCGCCAGTGCCCGCGCCGCCCGGCCCGCGTCCAGGTGCCCCGGCCCCAGGTACGGCCCCCAGCCGCCCACCGGCAGCAGCGCCACGTCCACCGGCCCGACCTCCTCGGCCATCGTGTCGAACAACCCGGTGTCCCCCGCGAAGTACGTCCGCGCCGCGCCCTGCACCACGTACCCGAGCGCCGGTGCCCGCCGGGGCCCGAACGGCAGCCGCCGGCCGTCGTGCCGCGCGCTGACCGCCCGCACGCGCAGCCCGCCGCCCACCGTCACCTCATCGCCCTGCGCCACCTCGCTCACCGCCAGCCCGCGCACTCCCGCGAGCCGGGCCAGCCCAGGTACGGCCCCCACCGCTCCGCGCGGCACCAGCAGCCGGGTGCCGGGCGCGAGCCGGGCCAGCGAGGGCAGGTGCAGATGGTCGGCGTGCAGGTGCGAGACCAGCACCACGTCCGCGTCGGCCGCCTCCGGCGGCGGCAGCGCCCCGCGCCGCCTGCGCAAGTGCGCGAGCCGGCGCGCGAACAGCGGGTCCGTCAGCACCCGCACGCCGGAGTCCGCCACCGTGCAGGTGGCATGCCCCCACCAGGTGATCTCCACCGCCACGTGGCTCTCCCTCCTCTTCCCCCGAGGGTAGGCCGATGCGCGCGCAACCGTGACCGATCGTCCCCTCCTCCCCGGACGGGGATCGGAGTAGGGTCTCGCGCCATGGATGCGCTGCGCGTGGCCGCGATCGCCAGCCTGGCCCCGCTCGAAGAACTCGACGCCGATCCCTTCGCCGTGGACACCCGCGGCCAGCACGCCATGTGTGCGCGCTGGGCCGCCGCACAGGGGTACGTCGTGACACGGCACCTGCTGGTCTACGGCCTGCGCGCCGACCACTGCGGGCTCTGGCGCGACGTCGACGCTGGACAGGTCGACCTGTTCGTCACCGCCAACCGCCGGGTCCTGGCCCGCGCGCTGCGCTCCGTCGAGGAGTTCACCGCCGAGTGCGAGCGGCGCGGCGTGCGGCTGGAGACCGCGGGCCAGGACGAGCCGACGTACACCTCCGCCATGAAGGCCGAGGTGCACCGCAGGCTCTCCATGCCGACCGCCGGCTACGACGGGACGTAGGACCGGATCCGAGCGCCCCTGCCCACGCCCCCTCCCGTGTGACCCCGCCCGTGCGACGCTGGCAGGGGAGAACGGGAACGGGGGTGCGGCGTGGGGCGACGGCGGTGGCGCACGGCGGGCAGCGCGCTGGTGCGGGTGATCCTGGTGTGGGCGGTCTCCACGCTCACCATGCTCGTTCTCGCGGGCGTGCTGCCGGACTTCCGCCTCCAGGCGGCGGGCCCCGGCGGCGACAGCCTCACCCGCATCGGCCTGACGGCCGCGTGGGGCGCCGGGGCCTTCGGCCTGCTGAGCGCGCTGGTGTGGCCGCTTCTCGTCCGGGCCCTGCTGCTGGTGCCCGCACTGGTGCTCGGTCTGCTCGTCTTCTTCCTCAACGGCTCGCTGCTGCTGATCGCGATCGGCCTGGTTCCCGACGGCCACGGCGAGGTGGCCCCCGAGACGGCGGTGGTCGTCGCCGCGGCGATGTCCGCGGTGGCGTCGGCGACGTCCACCGCGCTCGCCGTACGGGACGACGAGGCGTACCGCCGCAGGCTCTACCGGCTCGCCGACCGGCGCCGCCGCCGCGGACCCGGCGCCCGGGCACGCGGCGCGGGCCGCCCGGCGCCCGGCCTGGTCTTCCTCCAGCTGGACGGGGTCGGCCACGGGGAACTGCACCGCGCGCTGGAGCGCGGTCTGATGCCGACGGCGGCCGGCCTGCTGGAGCGGGGCCACAAGGTCACGCCCTGGCGCACGGACTGGTCCAGCCAGACCGGCGCCAGTCAGCTCGGCATCCTGCACGGCTCCACCTTCGACGTGCCGGCCTTCCGCTGGTACGAGAAGGACACCGGCGAGGTGATGGTCTGCAACCGCCCCGCCAGCGCCGCCGAACTCCAGCGCCGCGCCATCGCCCGCACCGGCGACGGGGGGCTGCTCACCCTCGACGGCGCCAGCCGCGGCAACCTGTTCAGCGGGGGCGCCGACCAGCTCGCGCTGGTGCTCTCCCTCTCCGCCCGGCGCGGGCGCGCCAACCGCTCCCGCGCGGGCTACTTCGCGTACTTCTCGGACCCGGCCAACGCCGTCCGCACCGCCGTCTCCTTCGTCGCCGAGGTGGGCCGGGAGATCGGCCAGTCGCTGCGGGCCCGGGTGCGCCGCCAGAGCCCGCGCGTCGGCCGCGGGGGCCTGTACCCGCTGATCCGGGCCTTCGCGACCGTCGTCGAACGGGACGTGGTCGTCGCGGCGGTGGTCGGGGACATGCTCGCGGGGCGGGCCGCCGTCTACGCGGACCTCGTGGCCTACGACGAGGTCGCGCACCACTGCGGACCGCACGGCCCCGACACCGACCAGGTGCTGGCCCGCCTCGACCGCAGCCTCGCGCTGATCACCCGGGTCGCCGAGCACGCCCCCCGCGCCTATCGGATCGTGCTGCTCTCGGACCACGGCCAGAGCCCCGGGGAGACCTTCCTCGGCCGGTACGGGCTCACCTTGAAGGACCTGGTCCGGGCGGGCTGCGGGCTGCCGGTACCCCGCCGGGCCGGTCGTACCCGCAGCGGCGCCGAGGCCCGGGCGGCGGTACTCGCGGCCCTCCACCGGCCGGTGGAGGAGGGGGAGGGGGCGCACCGGGCGACGGGTTCCGACCCGGTGGTGCTGGCGTCGGGCAACCTCGGGCTGATCTCCTTCCCGGACGTGCCGGGGCGGGCGGGCCGGGCCTGGATCGAGCGCGCCCACCCCGCCCTGCTGCCCACCTTGGCCGACCACCCGGGCGTCGGCTTCCTGCTGGTGGACGGCGAGGTGCTGGGCCCGGGCGGCGCGGTGGCCCGGCTGGACCGGCCCGGCGAGGCAGAGGCGCTGCTGGCAGCCTTCGGCCCGGGCGCGGCCGAGGCCGTCCGTCGCACGGACTCCTTCCCGCACGTGGCCGACATCATGGTCAATTCGGCGTGCGATCCGCGGACCGGGGTGGTGCACGCCTTCGAGGAGCAGATCGGCTCGCACGGCGGCCTCGGCGGGGAGCAGGGGCACGCGTTCTTGATGTGGCCGCCGGAGCTGTCGGATCCGGGGCCCGGGCTGGTGGGCGCCGAAGCGGTGCACCACGTCCTGCGGCGCTGGCTGCGGGAGGCGGACGGGCCGCAGGTGCCGGTGGCGGCTCCGGCGCAGGATTCGCGGCCGGAGACCGCCGCAAGCGGAATACTTCCGTCCGCGGGGGTGCCCGTACAGGACGAAACCCGCTGATTTGGTGCGGCTTTTGGCGTGGACGACGATGTGCCGACCCGTCCAGCATATGAAACACCTGAGGCGCACCACCCGTGAGCACCACCCTGCACGACCCGGAGCCCGGCCCGCGGACCACCCCCGCCCCCGCCCCGGCGAGTACCCCCGAGGACCGCGCGGCCGGCCCGCACGTCCGCCGCTTCGGTCTGCCGATCGCGAGCTGCCTGGTGATGGGCAACATCATCGGCGGCGGCATCTTCCTCCTGCCCGCTTCGGTGGCCCCGTTCGGCACGATCAGCCTCGTCGCCTTCGGCGTGCTCACCCTCGGCGCGATCGCCCTCGCCCTGGTCTTCGGCCGGCTTGCTGAGCGGCACCCGCAGACCGGCGGCCCCTACGTCTACGCCCGCGCCGCCTTCGGTGACTTCGCCGGGTTCCTCGCCGCCTGGAGCTACTGGATCACCACCTGGGTCTCGAACGCGGCCCTCGCCGTGGCCGCCGTCGGCTACCTCCGCGTGCTCTTCCCGGCGCTCGGTGACCACACGTGGTCCATGTGCCTGGGCGCCCTCGCCGTGCAGTGGCTGCCGGCGCTCGCGAACCTGGCCGGCACCCGGTACGTGGGCGCGGTCCAACTCGTCTCGACCGTCCTCAAGTTCGCCCCGCTGCTGCTGGTGGCCGTCGGCGGACTGTTCGCCTTCGACCCGGCGAACCTCGGCCCCTTCCGGGCCACCGGCCAGAGCCCCGTCGGCGCGGTCTCCGCCTCCGCCGCGATCCTGCTGTTCAGCTACCTCGGCGTCGAGTCCGCCGCCGTCAGCGCCGGCGAGGTCCGCGACCCGGCCCGCAACGTCGGCCGGGCCACCGTCCTCGGCACCACCGGCGCGGCCGTCGTCTACCTGCTGGGCACCCTCTCCGTCTTCGGGCTGGTCGCCCACGACCGGCTCGTCACCTCCCAGGCGCCCTTCTCCGACGCCGTCGACGCCATGTTCGGCGGCACCTGGGGCGGCACCCTCGTCGCCTGCGCCGCGGTGATCTCGATGGTCGGCGCCCTCAACGGCTGGACCCTGCTCAGCGCGCAGACCCCCTACGCGGCCGCCCGGGACGGCCTCTTCCCCAAGGTCTTCGAGACCAGGCGGCGAGGGGTCCCGGTGGCCGGCGTCCTCGTGACCGCCGCCCTGGCGTCCGCCTTGACCGTCTACAACTACACGGCCGGCGGCGACGGCGTGTTCGAGGTGCTGGTGCTGGTCACCACCTTCACGGCGACCGTCCCCTACCTGCTGTCCACCGCCGCCCAGGTCTACTTCCTGGCTTCCGGGCAGCGCGACCGGGTCCGGCGCGGCCGGCTGGTCCGCGACGCGGCCCTGGCCTGCCTCGCCTTCGCCTTCTCCATGTGGCTGGTGGCGGGCTCCGGCTACGCGGCCGTCTACCAGGGCGTCCTGTTCCTCTTCGCGGGCGTCTTCTGCTACGCCGTGATGGCCGCGCGCAAGTCCCGCGCCACCGCCTGAGCCGGAGCCCTTGCACGAAACCGGCCCGGGCCCCGTACGTACGGGGCCCGGGCCGGTTTCGTGAGCCGGTCCGATCAGTCCAGGTAGTCGCGCAGCACCTGGGAACGCGACGGGTGGCGCAGCTTCGACATGGTCTTGGACTCGATCTGGCGGATCCGCTCGCGGGTGACCCCGTACACGCGGCCGATCTCGTCCAGCGTCTTCGGCTGGCCGTCGTTGAGGCCGTAGCGCATGGAGACGACGCCCGCCTCACGCTCGGAGAGCGTGCCCAGGATCGACTGGAGCTGCTCCTGGAGGAAGGTGAACGACACCGCGTCGGCCGGGACCACGGCCTCGGAGTCCTCGATGAGGTCACCGAACTCGCTGTCGCCCTCCTCACCCAGCGGGGTGTGCAGGGAGATCGGCTCGCGGCCGTACTTCTGGACCTCGATGACCTTCTCCGGGGTCATGTCGAGTTCCTTGCCCAGCTCCTCCGGAGTGGGCTCGCGGCCGAGGTCCTGGAGCATCTGGCGCTGGACACGGGCCAGCTTGTTGATGATCTCGACCATGTGCACGGGGATGCGGATGGTGCGGGACTGGTCGGCCATGGCGCGGGTGATCGCCTGCCGGATCCACCAGGTCGCGTACGTGGAGAACTTGAAGCCCTTGGTGTAGTCGAACTTCTCCACGGCGCGGATCAGACCGACGTTGCCCTCCTGGATCAGGTCCAGGAAGAGCATGCCGCGGCCGGTGTAGCGCTTGGCGAGCGAGACCACGAGACGGAGGTTGGCCTCCAGCAGGTGGTTCTTGGCCCGGCGGCCGTCCTCGACGAGGATCTCCAGCTCGCGCTTGAACGCGGGCTTGTGGTCGTCCTCCTCTTCGAGCTTGTACTCGGAGAACAGACCCGCCTCGATGCGCTTGGCGAGCTCGACCTCCTGCTCGGCGTTGAGGAGGGGGACCTTGCCGATCAGCTTGAGGTAGTCCTTGACGGGGTCGGCGGTGGCGCCGGCCACCATGACCGTCTGCGCCGGGGCGTCGTCCTCGTCGTCGTCGGAAAGTACGAAGCCCTGGGTGCCGCCGGCCTTGGGGGCCTCTTCCTCGACCTCGTCGGCGAGGTCCTCGGCCGCCCAGTCCTCGCCCTCGACGGCCGGGGTCTCGGCCTCGTCGGAGTCCTTGGCGCCGGTCTTCTTGGCCGCGGCCGTCTTCTTCGTGGCCGTGGCCTTCTTGGCGGCGGCCTTCTTGACCACGCGCTTCTTGGGCTCGGCGGCGGCCTCGGCCGTCACCTCGTCCTCGGCGGTGGCCTGCGGAGCGGATATCGCCGCCGCGGCGGCGGGGGCGGTGGCCGATGCCTTGCGCGCGCCGATGGGGCGAGGTGCGGCCGTCGCCTTCTTGGTCACGGTGCGGGCCGGCGCGGCCGCCGCCTTGCGGGGCTTCTTGACGGCGGCCTTCGTGGCGGGCGCCGCGCTGACGTGCAGCGCGACACCCTCCTCGTCCAGGACCTGGTTCAGGCTGCGCAGGACCCGCTTCCACTGGTCCACCGGGATGCGGCCGGCCTCGAAGGCCTGACGCACGTCGTCACCGTTGATGTGACCCTGCTCGCGGCCGCGCTCGACGAGCGCGACGAGGGCCTCCGATTCGGCGATCTCCGGAGGGAACGTACGGGACGGGCTGAGCGACACAAGGAGCCTCTCGTTGCGAACAATTAAGGGTGGGCGGGACATCATCGCGCGAACTCGGGAAACAGACCCGAGGGGGCTCTGTATTCCGGGCTGCGCGAGGACACCTGTCGGTTCATCGCACGCCCGAGTCGATTCGTTACGCGCTGAATTGAGTGACCTGCGCCACGCTGTGGCCGCGCAACCCGATACGGCCCTGATCCGTCCGCCCTCCTCCCGCCCCCGCCTCAGTCCGATTTGCGGGCTTCGATGAGGAAACGGGCGGTGTGTGCGACGAACGGGCCTTCACGCCCGATCCGTTCGTGCAGTTCGCGCAGCCGGTCGCGGTAGTGCCCGACCGTGAAGCCCGGCACCATCCAGATCACCTTCCTCAAGAAGTAGACCACGGCGCCGATGTCGTGGAACTCCGTACGCAGCCGCTCGGAGCGCAGGTCCACGACCTCCAGGCCGGCGGCCGTCGCCCCCGCGAGGGCGTCGTCGGGGTGCCGGGCCCGCCGCACCTCCTGCGGCTGCGGGCCGAGGAAGTACTCCACGAGCTCGAAGACGCTCGCCGGACCGACCTGCTGCGAGAAGTACGTGCCGCCCGGGGTCAGCACACGGGCGATCTCGTCCCACCACACGGTCACCGGGTGCCGGCTGCTGACCAGCTCGAAGGCCTCGTCGCCGAACGGCAGCGGCGGCTCGTCGGCGTCCGCGACCACGGCCGCGCCCAGCGGGTGCAGCAGTCGCGTGGCCCTGGCCACGTTCGGCGGCCAGGACTCGGTGGCCACCGTCAGGCGGGGCAGCGGCCCGGCGCCCGCCAGCACCTCCCCGCCGCCGGTCTGGATGTCCAGGGCGGAGCGGACACCCGCCAGCCGCCCGCCCAGCAGTTTCTGGTAGCCCCAGGAGGGCCGCTGCTCGGTGGCCCGGCCGTCGAGCCAGGAGAAGTCCCAGCCCTCCACGGAGACCGAGTCCGCCTCGCCGACGAGATCGTCGAAAGTGCGCGTCATGTCGGAATCCTCCCAGCTCCCGTTCCGGTGATCCACCGGGTTGTCGCACAGCCCGCCGGGGCCGCTCGAGGAGTCCGCCCGCCGGGGTCCGCCCGAGGGGTCCGCCCGAAGGGGCCCGTCCGCCGGGTCGACTAGAGTGGGCGGCGGGCCGTGACTGGCGTTCGGGTGGATCACCACCGGGGAGCGGCCCGGCGTACCCGCATCCCGTACGTCGACTGCCGCGCGCCTGGGCGAACCGCGACCGCGAAACCGCAGCGACGCTCAGGAGACCCCATGACGACCGCCCAGGCCCACACCCCGGACCGGACCGCCCGGCTGATGGACGGCACCGCCCTCGCCCGCCGCATCTCGGAGCAGACCGCCGCCCAGGCCGCCAAGCTCACCGAGCGCACCGGCACCGCCCCCTGTCTGGCGACCGTGCTGGTCGGCGAGGACCCGGCGTCGGTCACCTACGTACGCATGAAGCAGAACCGTTGCGCCAAGGCCGGGATCACCTCCCGCCACGTGGAGCTCCCGGCGCAGACCACCACCGCGGAACTGGTCGCCAAGCTCACCGAGCTCTCCGAGGACCCGCAGATCAGCGGCATCCTGCTCCAGCACCCCGTCCCGCACCACATCGACGAGCGCGCCGCCTTCGAGGCCATCGCCCCCGGCAAGGACGTCGACGGCGTCACCATGCACTCCTTCGCCGCCATGGGCTTCGGCCTCCCCGGCTTCGTCTCCTGCACGCCCGGCGGCATCATGCGGCTGCTGGAGGCCTACGACGTCGACCTCACCGGCAAGCACGCCGTGGTCGTGGGCCGCAGCGCGATCCTGGGCAAGCCCGCCGGGATGCTCCTGCTGGAGCGCAACGCCACGGTCACCTACTGTCACTCGCGCACCGTGGACCTGCCCTCGATCGTGCGCCAGGCAGACGTGCTGGTCGCCGCCGTCGGCAAGGCGGAGTTCATCCGGGGCGAGGACATCAAGCCGGGCGCGGTCGTCCTGGACGCCGGGTACAACGAGGGCAACGTCGGCGACGTCCACTTCGAGTCGGCCGCCGCCCGCGCCTCGCTGATCACCCCGGTGCCCGGCGGTGTCGGCCCGATGACCATCGCCGTCCTGCTGGAGCAGACCGTCCGGGCGGCCGCCGCCCAGGCCGGCCTCGACCTCGCGGAGCTCTGAGCCCCACCCGCCACCGGCGGCCCGCGCCGCGCCGGGGCGGTCAGGGGCCCAGTGAGCGCAGGTACTTCGCCGTCGCCGGGTCGGCCGGGAGGAGGGTCTCCACGGCCAGCTCGGCGACGGTCACGTCCATCGGCGTGTTGAAGGTGGAGATCGAGGACACGAAGGACAGGACGTGTCCCTCGTGCTCGATCACCAGCGGAAGCGCGAGGTAGGCGGTCGCTTCCGCCGGCTCCCCGTCCCCGGGCCGCCCGCGCTCCGCCACCGGGTACGCCGACACCTCCTCGTACAGCGCGCGCAGCGCCCGCGAGCGGGCCGTCGCGAGCTGCCGTTCCATCTGCGCCAGCAGGTGCCCGCGCCACTCGCGGAGGTTGTGGATCCGCGGGGCGAGCCCCTCCGGGTGCAGGGTGAGCCGCATCGCGTTCAGCGGGGGCTCCAGCAGGTGCTCCGCCACGCCGCCCAGCAGCATCGTGATGCCCCGGTTCGCCGCGACCACCTGGTACGTCGCGTCCACCACCAGCGCCGGATACGGCTCGTACGCGTTCAGCAGCCGCTCCAGCCCCTCGCGCAGCACGCCCAGCTCCGGCGCGTCCAGCGGGGTGCAGGCGTACCGGGGCGCGAAACCGGCGGCCACCAGCAGGACGTTGCGTTCCCGCACCGGTACGTCGAGGTGCTCCGCCAGCCGCAGCACCATTTCCTCGCTGGGCCGGGAGCGGCCGTTCTCCACGAAGCTGATGTGCCGGGACGAGGAACCGGCGCGCCCCGCCAGTTCCAGCTGACTGATACCGCGCTGCTCCCGCCACGTACGCAGCAGCGCGCCCACACCCGCAGAGGTCATGGCCCGACGTTAGCCGGAAGACCGCGAGAAACGGTACGTGCCGGTGCGCGGGGGGCCTCCCGACGGCACGTGCTGTGGGAACCTTGACACCACGTCAGGCAGTCGGGCCGACCGGAGCGTGAAGGAGCGTGTGGATGTCGGGCGAGCCGCTTTCCCAGAAGGAGATCGAGGACCGGCTGCGGGAACTCCCGGGGTGGGCCTTCGAAGACGACCGGATCCAGCGCACGTACCGGCTGGGCAGCCACCTCGCGGCGAGCGCGCTCGTCGCCCACATCGCCGTCGTGCAGGACGAGTTGGACCACCACTCCGACCTCACCCTCGGCTACAACACGGTCCGGGTGTCGGTGAACACCCACAGCGCGGGCGACGCGGTCACCGAGACCGACCTCGCCCTGGCCGAGCGAGTGGAGGCGCTGGCCCCCGCCCACGGGGCCCGCTGATGCCGGGGGCCGGGCCGGCGCCGCTGGTCGACCACGCCGCGGAGGCCGTCGCCCACGACGCCGCCCGCGGCGGCGCCCCGCGCGCCGGGGCGGCCGCCGCCGCCGTCCTCGGCCTCCTCCCGCCCACCGCGGGCACCCTCCTGGACGTCGGCTGCGGCACCGGCGTCGTCACCACCCGGCTGACCCGCCCCGGCCTGCGTGTCCTGGGCGCCGACGCCTCGTACGCGAGGGCCGCGACGGCCGCGCGGCGCGGGGTCCCGGTCGTACTCGCCCACGCGACCCGGCTGCCCTTCCCGGCGGCCTCCCTGGACGCGGTGAGCGCGGTGTGGCTGCTGCACCTGCTGCGGGAACCGGGCGCCGTGGCGGCCGTGGTCGCCGAGGCCGGGCGGGTGCTGCGTCCCGGCGGGGTCTTCCTGACCACCGTGGACAAGGACGCCGCGCACGACGTGGGCAGCGACATCGACGAGGTGTTCGCCCCCCACCTGACGGACGGCCCCCCGGACGCGGCGGCGCAGGTCACCGCCCACGCCGCCGAGGCGGGGCTGCGCCCGTACGGGGACGCCCCGTTCACGGGCCACGGGCAGGGCCGCACCCCGCGCCGGGCGGCCGCCGACCTGCTGGCCGGGCGCTACGCCTCCCACGTCAGCCCCCGCGGTGTCAGTGCACGGGAGCTGGCGGACCGCCTGGAACGGCTGCCCGGCCAGGACACCCCGCGCCAGGAGCCGACGTACCGCCTCCAGGGCTTCGTCAGCGGCTTCGGCCCCGGCTGAGCCGACGCCGAGCCGCCGGCCGGGCCCCGGCCCGCGGACAACCCGCCCGGTCCGGGCCCCTCAGGCGTCGAAGACGTCCGGGTCCGGGCCGATCCGGCGGGCCGAGGGGCCGGAGCCCAGCGCGTCCAGTGCCGCCATGTCCTCGGTGTCGAGCGCGAAGCCGAAGACGGCCAGGTTCTCCCGGATCCGCTCCGGCGTGACGGACTTGGGGATCACGACGTGACCCGACTGGAGGTGCCAGCGCAGCACCACCTGTGCGGCGCTGCGCCCGTGCTTGGCCGCTACCGTGGCCACCGCCGGGAGGGTCAGCAGCTCCTTGCCCTGCCCCAGCGGGGACCAGGCCTCCGTGGTGATGCCCAGGCGGGCGTGCAGGGTGCGCAGCTCGGTCTGGGGGAGGAGCGGGTGCAGCTCGATCTGGTTCACCGCCGGGACCAGGTCGGACACCTCACCGAGCCGCTCCAGGTCCGCCGGGCGGAAGTTCGACACGCCGACCGCCTTCGCGCGGCCGCTCGCGGCGATCTCCTCGAAGGTCCGCCAGATGGCCAGGACGTCGTCGCGCATCGGGCGCGGCCAGTGGATCAGGTACAGGTCGACGTGGTCCAGCGCCAGCTTGGCCAGCGAGTCGTCGAACGCGCGCAGCACCTCGTCCCGGCCCCAGCGCTGCGACGGGCCGTTCCAGAGCTTGGTGGTGACGAACAGCTCCTCGCGCGGCACACCGGACGCGGCGAGCGCCTTGCCGGTGCCCTTCTCGTTGCCGTAGATCGCGGCGGTGTCGACGCTGCGGTAGCCCGCCTCCAGCGCCGTGCCCACCGCCCGCTCCGCCTCGTCGTCCGGGACCTGCCAGACGCCGTAGCCGAGCTGGGGCATGAGGGTGCCGTTGTTGAGCTTGATGCCGGGGACCTGGTTCACGTCGGGTCGTTCCTCGCGATCGGGTGGGGTGGGGTCGTGCCGGTGCGCCTGCGACGACGTGTCGGACGACAACCGGCCACGCCCAGGACGTATTCCCGCCATCCGGGCGGCCTAACGGCCGGTCCCCGGCCTCCGGACCGGCGCGTGCGCGCCGTCAGTGCGCGTACATGGCCGCGACCTCCGCCGCATAGGCCTTCTCGATCGCCCTCCGCTTCAACTTGAGGGAAGGGGTCAGCAGCCCGCCTTCCTCCGTGAACTGCCCGGCCAGCACCCGGAACGTGCGGATCGCCTCGGCCTGCGAGACCAGCGTGTTCGCGGCGACCACGGCCCTGCGCACCTCCGCCGTCAGCTCCTCGTCGTGCACCAGCTCCGCCGCCGCGCGCTGCGGCAGCCCCCGCATCGACAGCCAGTGCGCGACGCCCTCCACGTCCAGTGTCAGCAGCGCCGCGATGTACGGGCGGTCGTTGCCCACCAAGACGCACTGCGACACCAGCGGATGCGACCGCACCCGTTCCTCCAGGGCCGTCGGAGAGACGCTCTTGCCGTTGGAGGTCACGAGGATCTCCTTCTTGCGCCCGGTGATGGTCAGGTACCCGTCGTCGTCCAGCCGGCCCAGGTCCCCGGTCGCCAGCCAGCCGCCGCGCAGCACCTCTTGCGTGCCGCGGGCATCGTTCAGGTACCCGGAGAAGATGTGGCCGCCGTGCAGCCAGACCTCCCCGTCGTCGGCGATGTGCACCGTGCAGCCGGGGATGGGCGGGCCCACCGTCCCGTACTTCGTCGCCCCCGGCGGGTTCGCGGTGGCCGCCGCCGACGACTCCGTCAGGCCGTAGCCCTCGTAGACGGTGATGCCCGCGCCGTCGAAGAACAGGCCCAGCCGGCGCGACATCGCCGATCCGCCCGACATCGCGTGCCGGACCCGGCCGCCCATCGCCTCGCGGACCTTGCCGTACACCAGCTTCTCGAAGAGCTGGTGCTCCATGCGCAGCCCGGCGGAGGGGCCCGGGCCGGTACCGAAGGCCTTCTGCTCGCGTGCCTCCGCGTACCGCACGGCGGTTTCCACCGCCCGGTCGAAGGGGCCGGTGCGCCCCTCGGCCTCCGCCTTGCGGCGGGCCGCCGCGAACACCTTCTCGAAGACGTACGGGACCCCCAGCACGAACGTCGGCCGGAACGCGGCGAGGTCGGGCAGCAGCTCGGCCGCCGCCAGCACCGGCTGGTGCCCGAGCTTGACCCGGGCGCGGACGGCCGCCACCTCCACCATCCGCCCGAAGACGTGGGCCAGCGGCAGGAAGAGCAGCGTGGACGGCTGTTCGCCTGACCCGGCCTGGAAGACCGACTCCCATCGGGTCACCATCGTGTCGGCCTCGAACATGAAGTTCGCGTGGGTGAGGACACAGCCCTTGGGGCGGCCGGTGGTTCCGGAGGTGTAGATGACGGTGGCGACCGCGTCCGGCGTCACCGCCCGGCGGTGCCGGTGCACCACGTCGGGCGCCACCCCCGCCCCGTCCGCGACCAGTTCGGCCACGGCCCCGGCGTCGAGCTGCCACAGCCTGCGCAGGCCGGGGAGGTGCTCGATGACCGAGCCGACGGTCATGGCCTGGTCCTCGTTCTCGACGACGCAGCCCGTGCACCCGGAGTCGTGCAGGATCCAGTGCACCTGCTCGGCGGAGGACGTGGGGTACACGGGCACGGGCTGGGCGCCGATGGCCCACAGGGCGAAGTCGAACAGGGTCCACTCGTACCGGGTCCGGGACATCACCGCGACCCGGTCGCCGAAGCCGATGCCCTGGGCCAGCAGCCCCTTCGCGAGCGCCAGTACCTCCTCGGCCAGCTCGCCGGAGGTCACGTCGCCCCAGACCCCGTCCGTCTTGCGGCCGAGCACGACCCGGTCCGGGTCCTCGCGGGCATGCTGGAAGACGATGTCGGCCAGGCCGCCGGTCGGCATGCCTGCGACCACGGGTGGGACGGTGAACTCGCGCAACATCCCGCTCCTCTCCGTGCGGCGCCGCGACGCTATCCCACGCGACCGGCCGACCGGCACCCCCCGGGAAACCTCCACAAGATCCCCCCGGGCCTTCCGGGGTACGTGTGACCTGCACGGAGGCGTCCGGGTGCTCCGGTGCGGGCGCTCCGGCGGACCGCCTCACGGCCTGCTCTGGGGCCGGCCGTCCGGAGCGGGCCTGCCGTGGCCCGCTGCTCAAGCCTGCCGGCTCAGCCGGTCGCCGCCGGAGAGGACGGCGGCCGCCAGTGCGTCCGAGGCGGCGGTCGGCCGCCGCCCCTGGAGCAGCGCGAACTCCACCGGTCCCAGCTCCGGCAGCCCGCCGACGCGGGCCAGGCCCGGCGGGATCAGGCCCCGCGTGTGCGCCATCACCCCGAGCCCCGCGCGGGCCGCCGCGACCAGCCCGCTCAGGCTGCCGCTCGTACAGGCGATCCGCCACGCCCGCCCGTCCCGCTCCAGCACCTCCAGGGCCCGCGCCCGGGTGATCCCCGGTGGCGGGAAGACGATGAGTGGAACGGGTCGCTCCGGGTCCACCCGCAGCCCCTGCGCCCCGTTCCACACCATCCGGTCCCGCCACACGAGACGGCCGCGCTCGTCATCCGGCCCGCGCCGCTTGGCCAGCACCAGGTCGAGGCGCCCCGCGTCCAGCCGCTCGTGCAGGGTGCCCGACAGCTCGACGGACAGCTCCAGGTCCACCTCGGGGTGCTCCTGGCGGAAGGTCCCCAGGATCTCGGGGAGCCGGGTCAGTACGAAGTCCTCCGACGCCCCGAAGCGCAGCCGGCCGCGCAGCCGGGTGCCGGCGAAGAAGGCCGCCGCCCGCTCGTGCGCCTCCAGGATGGTCCGGGCGAAGCCGAGGAGGGCCTCGCCGTCCTCGGTCAGCTCGACGCTGTGGGTGTCGCGGGCGAACAGCGGCCGGCCCGTCGCCTCCTCCAGCCGCCGCACGTGCTGGCTGACGGTGGACTGGCGCACCCCGAGCCGCCCCGCCGCCTGCGTGAAGCTGAGCGTCTGCGCGACGGTCAGGAAGGTACGCAACTGGACCGGGTCGTACATACCGGGACCGTTCATCGCTCCATGCTATTGCGGTACGTGATGACAGTCAGTGCGGTGTACGGGTTTCCCGATGACCGTCGCCGGCGCCAGCATGGGGAAGTCCCGCCCCTCGTATTCAGAGAGCACCCGCATGCGCCGCCCCCGCCCGTCCGCCCGGTTCCCGCTGGACCCCTACGTCCTGGCCCTGCTCGCGACGGTCGGCCTCGCCGCGCTGCTCCCCGCCCGGGGCGCCGCCGCCACCGTCGCCGGGGCGGCCCAGTCCTTCGCCGTCGCCCTGCTCTTCTTCCTCTACGGTGCCCGGCTCTCCACCCGCGAGGCCCTGGACGGCCTGCGCCACTGGCGGCTCCACCTCACCGTGCTCGCCGCCACCTTCGCCGTGTTCCCGCTGCTGGGCCTGGCCGCCCGCGGGCTCGTCCCCGGCGTCCTGACCCCGCCGCTCTACCAGGGCGTGCTCTTCCTCTGCCTGGTCCCCTCGACCATCCAGTCCTCCATCGCCTTCACCTCGATCGCCCGGGGCAACGTGCCCGCCGCCCTCTGTGCCGGCTCGTTCTCCAGCCTCGTCGGCATCCTCGTCACGCCGCTGCTCGCCGCCGGGCTGCTGGGTGGCGCCACCGGCGGCTTCTGCGCCGACTCCCTGCTGGGGGTCGGACTCCAGCTGCTGTTGCCGTTCCTGCTGGGCCAGGCCCTGCGCCGTTGGGTCGGCGGCTTCCTGGTCCGCCACAAGAAGGTGCTCGGCCGCGTGGACCGGGGCTCGATCCTGCTCGTCGTCTACGCGGCGTTCAGCGCCGGTGTGGCCGCCGGGATCTGGCGGCAGGTCAGCCTGCCGCGCCTGGCGGCGCTGATGGGAGTGGAGGCCGTACTCCTCGCCGTGATGCTGCTGGTCACCTGGTACGGGGCCGGGCGCCTCGGATTCGGCCGTGAGGACCGCATCGCGATCCAGTTCGCCGGGTCGAAGAAGAGCCTCGCGGCCGGACTGCCCATGGCCGGCGTGCTGTTCGGCGCACAGGCAGGCCTGGCGGTGCTGCCGTTGATGCTGTTCCACCAGATGCAGCTGATGGTCTGTGCGGTGCTGGCCCGCCGCCGGGCCCAGGACCCCGTCCCCGTCGACGGCACCGAACTGCCCGGCCGCCGTGTGGCGGAGGTCTCCCAGGCGGTCCAACACCCCGTCGCGCAGGCCCGGTAACGTGCGTCGGTGACCTGGATACGCCCGCTCTCCGCCCATGCCGAACGCCCGTGCACCCTGGTGGTGTGCCGGGGCTGTTGTTGCGGAGACCCCCGCAAGAACCCCGGCACCGACCACGCCGGCCAGCTGGCCCGGCTGCGGGAGGCCGCCGCCGCTTCCGGGGGCCGCCTGGCGGTCCGTACGAGCGAGTGCCTCGGCCCCTGCGCCCAGGCCAACGTGATCGTCGTCCAGCCCACCAGCGAGGCCCGGCGCCGGGGCGCCAGGGCGACCTGGTTCGGCTGGGCCCTCGACGACACCGCGACCGACGAGATCATCGCCTGGGCGCAGGCGGGCGGCCCCGGTACGAGCCCCCTCCCCGCGACCTTGGACCTGCACCGCATCGACCCGCCGGACCCGGACCCCAAGCCGGCGCGCGGCGACGGCCGGCGGGGGCGCACGAGGAAGTGAGGCGGGCCGCGCCGGACCCGGAGAAGGGGCGTGGGCCTGGTTCTTGAATGGTCGCTCATGTATGGTCGTGCCATGCCCCGCCCCCGCGAGTTCGAACCCGACGCCGTGCTGGACCAGGCCATGCTGCGCTTTTGGTGGCAGGGCTACCGGGCCACCTCGATCGAGGACCTCGTCAAGGCGACCGGAGTGAAGCCCGGCAGCCTCTACAGCGCCTTCCCCGGCGGCAAGCGCACGCTGTTCCTGCGGTCCCTGGAGCGGTATTCCAAGCTGGTCGTCCCGCAGAAGCTGGGCGAGCTGGCCGCGCCCGGTGCCTCGCTGGCCGCACTGCGCGGCTACTTCGACGGACTGGTGGTCGACCTGCTCAGCCCGGAGGGCCGGCAGGGGTGCCTGCTGGTGAACACCGCGATCGAGAACGCGGCCGAGGACGACGAGGCCGCCGCCGTCGTGCGCGGCCATCTGGCCCGCCTGGAGCAGTGCATGGCCACGGCCCTGCGCAACGCCCGCGACACCGGCGAGGTCCGCGCCTCGGTGGACCCGGCCGGCAGCGCCAAGCTGCTGGTCGCGACGTGTCAGGGGCTGATGGTCGTGGGGAAGGCGAATCCCGACGGGACGGTCCTGCGCGCCATCGTCGACAACGCCTTCGCCGTCCTCGCCTGACGGGGCCGCCGCGCCCCGGGGCCACCGCATGAGGTGGCCCTTTTTTCAGCCCTCGTAATTGAATAACCATTCAAGAATGGAGCCCGCTCAATGAAGGCCATCGTCATATCCGCCTACGGCCCTCCCGAGGTACTGCACGTCACCGACCTGCCCGACCCCGTGCCCGCGCAGGGAGAGGTGCTGATCCGGGTCAAGGCGTTCGGCCTCAACCACGCCGAGGCGTACATGCGCGCCGGCGCCTGGGGTGATGTCGCCGCCGTCCCCGGGATCGAGTGCGCGGGATCGGTCGAGTCCGACCCCTCGGGCCACTTCGCCCCCGGGACCCGGGTCGTGGCGATCCTCGGCGGCATGGGCCGCACCCGCAACGGCAGCTACGCCGAACTGGTCACGGTGCCGGCCACCAACGTGGCGGCGGTGGACTCGTCACTGGGATGGGCCGAGCTGGCGGCCGTTCCCGAGGTCTACGCGACGGCGTGGAACGGACTGTTCGGCAACCTGGGCCTGCGCCCGGGTGAGCGGGTGCTGGTGCGCGGGGCGACGTCCTCCCTGGGCCAGGCCGCGGTCAACCTCGCCGTCGACCACGGCGCGGACGTACTCGCGACCACCCGCAACCCCGCGCACGCGCCGCTCCTCAAGGAACTCGGGGCCGCAGAGGTCCTCATCGACGACGGCCGCCTGGCCGCCCAGGTCGACGGGGGCGGCCGCGCCGTCGACGCGGTGTTCGACCTCGTCGGCAACAACGTCCTGCGCGACTCCCTGGCCGCGGTGCGCCCGCGCGGTCGGGTATGCCAACTCGGCTTCCTCGGCGGCTTCGAACCGGTACGCGACTTCGACCCGCTCGCCGACCTCCCGTCCGGTGTGCAGCTGAGCTTCTTCGGCAGCGCCTTCGTCCTGGGCGGCCCGGACTTTCCGCTCTCCGACGTTCCCCTGGACGCGATCTTCGCCAAGGTCGAGTCGGGAGTCCTGCCCGCGAGACCGGCGCGGACCTTCCGTTTCGACGAGATCGTCGAAGCCCACCGGGTCATGGAAGCAGGTGAGGCGCTGGGCAAGATGACCGTCACCGTCGACTGAGGCATCCGCCCTCCCACGCCGGAGCGGGCGGGCCGGCCGGCCGTCATGGCAGGACCGGTCCGCCCGCCGCCCGGGCAGGGCCGGCCGGCCCGCCGCCCGGGCAGGAGCTAGAGCGTCACGCGATCCTCGCCCGCGTAGATGTTCATGTCCTGCCCGCGCAGGAAGCCGACCAGGGTCAGTCCCGACTCCAGTGCGAGGTCCACCGCCAGGGAGGAGGGGGCCGAGACCGCAGCCAGCACGGGTATCCCGGCCATCACCGCCTTCTGCGCCAGCTCGAAGGACGCCCGGCCCGACACCAGCAGCACCGCGCCGCCCAACGGGAGCCGTCCGGACTGCAGCGCCCGGCCGATGATCTTGTCGACGGCGTTGTGCCGGCCCACGTCCTCCCGTACGTCCAGCAGCTCCCCCTCCGCGGAGAACAGGGCCGCCGCGTGCAGGCCGCCGGTACGGTCGAAGACCTTCTGCGCCGCACGCAGCCGGTCCGGCAGCTCCGCGAGGACCGCCGCGCGCACGCGTACCGGGTCGGCCGCGAGCCCGGGGAAGCGGGTCGCCGTACGGACGGCCTCCAGGCTGGCCTTGCCGCACAGGCCGCAGGAGGAGGTGGTGTAGACGTTCCGCTCCAGGGAGATGTCGGGCAGCGCAACCCCCGGGGCGAGCCGCACGTTCACCACGTTGTAGGTGTTCGACCCGTCCTCCGCCGTCCCCTCGCAGTAGGTGACGGCCTGGAGGTCGGCCGCGTGCGCGAGCACGCCCTCGCTCACCAGGAAGCCGGCCGCGAGCGCGAAGTCGTCGCCCGGGGTGCGCATCGTGATGGCCAGCGGTTTGCCGTTCAGCCGGATCTCCAGCGGCTCCTCGGCCACGAGCGTGTCCGGCCGGGTCCCGGCGACGCCGCCGCGGATCCGGACGACGCGACGGCGTTCGGTGACCCGTCCCATGTGATCAGTCCGCCGTTCTGTCGCTCTGACATGCGCTCTGTCCGTCGCGCACCTGTCCGCCCCATTCTCGCGGATGCGCCGTTCCGGGCGCCCCCGGCAGGAAGATCCTCTGAATTCTCCAAAGTAGGGCCCCATATTCCTGTCGGGTCACACGCACCCGTACCCGCCGGTAGCAGGCAAAGCTGGGTGAACCTGACACTCGTACGAGAGGGATCCCGCCCATGACCGGTTCACGCGTGGTGGCGCTAGGGCACTACCAGCCCGCGAGAGTGCTCACCAACGAGGACCTCGAGGCGATGGTCGACACCAACGACGCGTGGATCCGCTCGCGGGTCGGCATCAGGACCCGCCACATCGCAGGCCCCGACGAGCCGGTCGACGAGCTGGCCTTCCAGGCGGCGGGCAAGGCCCTCGCCCACGCCGGGCTGCTCCCCGGCGACATCGACCTGGTCCTGGTGGCCACCTCCACCGCCATCGACCGCTCGCCCAACATGGCCGCCCGCGTCGCCGCCAAGCTGGGCATGAGCGCCGGGCCCGCCGTCATGGACATCAACGTGGTTTGCTCGGGCTTCACCCACGCCCTGGCCACCGCCGACCACGCGATCCGGGCCGGCTCCGCCACCCGCGCCCTGGTCATCGGCGCCGACAAGATGACCGAGATCACCGACTGGACGGACCGCACCACCTGCGTGCTGACCGGCGACGGAGCGGGCGCGGCCGTGGTCGAGGCCTGCGCGGAGCCCGGGATCGGCCCCGTCCTGTGGGGCTCGGTGCCGGAGATGGGCCACGCGGTCCGGATCGAGGGCACGCCTCCCGTCTTCGCCCAGGAGGGACAGGCCGTCTACCGCTGGACCACCAGCCAGCTCCCGCCGCTGGCCCGCAAGGTCTGCGAGAAGGCCGGGATCACCCCGGAGGAGCTGGCCGGCGTCGTCCTGCACCAGGCCAACCTGCGCATCATCGAGCCGCTCGCCGCGAAGATCGGCGCCGTCAACGCGGTCGTCGCCCGGGACGTCGTGGACTCCGGCAACACCTCCGCCGCGAGCATCCCGATGGCCCTTTCGAAGCTGGTCGAGCGCGGCGAGGTCCCCTCCGGCGCCCCCGTCCTGCTGTTCGGCTTCGGCGGCAACCTCTCCTACGCGGGACAGGTCATCCACTGCCCCTGACCGCCCGGCCGCGCCATGCCCGCAGGTCAGCGCGGCCCCCGCGCCGAATACCCGGTCGGAACCACCCCCGATCCCCTGCTATTGTTGTCCATGTCGCCGCGGGAAACCGGGGCCGATCACCTGGTCCGGGTGGCGGAATGGCAGACGCGCTAGCTTGAGGTGCTAGTGCCCTTTATCGGGCGTGGGGGTTCAAGTCCCCCCTCGGACACGAGCAAGAACCCCACCCCGGTGGGGTTCTTCTGCGTTCCGGGCCGCTCAGTGGGTGGCCGGAGTGACGAACCACCGGGCGGCCGCCCGCTCGAACGCTTCGCGGTCAGGCCGGCGATCGCCCGCCCAGGCGACCACGCCGTCGGGCCGGACGAGCACGGCACCCACCCCGAGGTCGTTCCTGGCCGGCCCGGCCGCGTACCGTATCCGGCTCTCCCAGGCACTCGCCGGACCGCTCAGGCATCCGCCGGCGCTGAAATCGAGCAGGAGGCCCCGTCCGTCCTCCATCAGGTCGCCGAGAGCGGGGCCGTCCTCGAGGCGGAGGTCCGGGGCGCTGCGGCCGATGAGCGGGTGCTCGGCGCCGAGGTCGTACCGGACCGACGTTCCCGAGATCCTGTCGAGCACGTAGGTGGTTCCGTCAACGGTCGAGAGCAGGTCGCGGACCACCGCTTGGATCGCCTGGGCGTGCGGGTCCGGGCTCATGATCGCCACCTGGGCGCGGGACCAGTCGAGCACCTTCGCACCGATCGGATGACGCTCGCGGGTGTAGGTGTCGAGAAGCCCGTCGGGGGCCTGCCCGAGCACGGTGGCCGCGAGCTTCCAGCCCAGGTTCACGGCGTCGCCGATGCCCGTGTTGAGCCCCTGACCGCCGAGGGGGGAGTGGATGTGCGCGGCGTCGCCCGCGAGCAGGACCCGGCCGCGCCGGTAGGTCGTCGTCTGCATCGCCCGGTCGGTGAAGGTCGAGGCGAGATGGACCTCGCCCAGCGTCACGTCGGTGCCGGACACCCGGCGCAGAACGGCCTGGAGGTGCTCGCGGGTCGGCTCCTGCGAGCGGTCGAACGCGCCGCCGTCGAAGTCCATGATGCCGATGTTCCCCTCGCCGAGCTGGAGGTACATGCCCGTCGGCGTCAGGTTGAACCCGTACCGCAGCTTCTCGGGATCGACGACGGCGGCGTGCAACCGGTAGCCGGTGAACTGCGGCTCGGTGCCGACGAAGTCGAAGCCGGCGAGCCTGCGCACCGTACTGCGTCCGCCGTCGCAGCCGACGAGCCAGCGCGCCGGGTACTCGTCCGCGCCGGCTCGGGCGACCACGCCCTCGTCGTCATGGGTGAGGGAGGAGACCGTGACGCCGCGCCTGACGTCCACGCCGAGCTTCGACGCCTGCTCGGACAGCACCGCCTCGACTGCTTCGAGGCTCGTCAGCAGCCCCGCGGACGCCGGGCTGGGAAGCCGGAACGGCAGGGTGCTGTCGTCGAACTTGGCCCCGTCAAGCATCATGCCGGCGAAGTGGCCACCGCGACGAGGGGGTGTCGGCGCCTGAGCGGGGTCCGCGCCGAAGCCGTCGGGAACGGTCGCCACCGTCAACAGCCGGTCCAGCATCCCCCTCCGGTAGAACGCCTCGACAGAGGCGGCGCTCAGACCCCGCAACCCGAGCGGCTCCGCCTTGAACGGGGAGCCGGGCTCCGGCTCCCGCTCCAGCACCAGGACCGAGCAGCCGGCCAGACCGAGCTCGCACGCCAGGAACAGACCCACCGGGCCACCGCCCACGATCACCACGTCATGCATGAGGAATCCCCCTCTTGAACCGCCTGCCGGATGGACACCCGGCCGGTCCTCCCCAAGGTTCCAGGCACCGCTGACAACTGACCGACGGCCACCGACACATGACCGACACGACGGCTGCGCCGCCCGATCCCCCTGACGGTTGCCGGTGCGGCATCATGGCCGTGGACGGGTCTAGGGGGAGAACGTGTCGCAGGGCGAGTCGCGCAACAGTGCTGTGATCGGCGGGCGTTACCGCCTGGACAAGCGGCTGGGGCGGGGTGGGATGGGGACGGTGTGGCGGGCCGAGGACGAGTTGCTCGGCCGGGCCGTCGCCGTCAAGGAGCTGCACCTCGACGGCGGCCGCGAGGCCGGCGGCGCCCTGCGGGAAGCCCGTACGGTCGCGCAGGTCAGGCACCCGCACGTCGTCGTGGTCCACGACGTGGTGGAACACGAGGGCCGCCCGCACATCGTGATGGAACTCGTCGACGGCGGCTCGCTCGCCGACCGGCTTGCCGCCAAAGGCCCGCTGAGCGTGGAGGAGACGGCGCGGACCGGTCTCGCACTGCTGGGCGCGCTCGGCGCGGCGCACGCGCGAGGCGTGCTGCACCGGGACGTCAAACCGGCGAACGTCCTGATGGAGGCCGGCACGGGCCGGGTGGTGCTCACGGACTTCGGCATCGCCCACCTGGCCGGGGTCACCACGATCAGCGAGACCGGCGCGTTCGTCGGCTCGCCCGAGTACACCTCGCCCGAGCGGATGCAGGGCGCGGCGGCCGGTCCGGCCTCCGACCTGTGGTCGCTCGGCGTGCTGCTGTGCGCGGCGCTGACCGGGGAGTCGCCGTTCCACCGGGACTCGCTCGGCGGGGTCCTGCACGCCGTCGTCTACGCCGACATCCGGCCGCCGGCGCAGGCGGGGCCGCTGCTGCCGGTCGTACGGGGACTGCTGGAGCGCGATCCGGAGCGCCGGCTGGGGGCGGCCGAGGCGGAGCGGCTGCTGTCGGCGTACGTGACCACGGGACGGGTGCCCTTGGTGCCCCTCGCCGTGCCTCCCCCTGGCCCCGGGCCCGCCGACGCCGTCCCGCCCGGGCCCGTCGACGCCGTCCCGCCCGGGCCCGTCGACTCCCTTCCGCCCGGGCCCGCCACCGTCGTTCCGGCGCGGGCGATGGGGCCGGGGATGCGGGCCGGGCTGGCGGCCGCACTCGTCGCCGTGGCCGTGGTGGCCACCTTGGCCGTGACGTCGCTGCTCCGGGGCGGGACGGCGGAACCGGCCGGGCGGGCGGGGTCGGGCCCCTCCGCCGCCACGGTGGTCTCTCCGGTTCCCGCGAACGCCGGCCCCACGTCCCCCCGGGCCCCGGACACCACCCCTTCGACCCCGACCCCCTCCGCCCCGGCCCCGCCGCCGAACTCCAAGCCGGCCGCCGCGAGCGCCAAGCGGGCACCCGCCGGTTACCGGACCGTGGCCGACCCGCAGGGTTTCAGCCTGGCCGTGCCCCAGGGCTACCAGCGCAGCACCGATGACCAGCGCGTCATCTACGTGTCCCCGGACGGCGCGTTCCGCATCGGCATCAAGACGACGCCGGCTGCCTCCGGCGGCCCGCTCGCCGTCATGAGGGCCTCCGACGCGGACGGCCCCGACACCAACCCGGGCTACCGCGGCGGCACGGTCGTGGCCACCACCCACAACGGACTGCCCGCCGCCCTCTGGGAGTTCACCTGGAACGGCTTCACCACGGCCGAGGGGGCCAGGCACACCTTCGACCTCTGCTGGGACGAGAACGGCCGCATGTACGACGTCTGGGTCTCCGCCCCCGTCGGCCGGCTCGGCGAGGCCCGCAGCCACTTCGACGCCGCCCTGGACTCCTTCACCCCGGGCGGCTGACGACGGGGCCTACGCCCTGTCCCAGGCCCGCAGCACCACCAGGCCCCCCGCCGCGGACAGGGTGCCCGGGCTGACGGGTCCGAAGGTCTGCGGCAGGGCCAGGCGCGGCTGCCCGCCGTCCGAGGCGGCGTCGAAGAGGTACGCGGCCGCCGAGGCCGGGTCGCTGACCAGGTGCGGGCCCTCGGGGGCGGCCGCGCTCCCCGCCCCCGTCAGCGGCGTACGGAACAGGTTCCGCAGGTGGCGCAGGACCTCGGGGGTGATCCCCGCGGCGCCCGCCTGCTGCGGCACGGGCCCGCTCACCGGCTCCGCCGGGGCCCCCGCGCCGGGGGCGTCCGGGGGGATGGCCCCCGTCAGGAGCAGGGCCAGGAGCACCGGGACGGCCTTGCGGCGCAGCGCCTCGGTGGCGTGCCGCAGCCGGTGCGCATGGGTGGCCGGGAGCGAGAGGGCGAGGCTGCCGGCGGCGTCGCCCGCCGCGATCGGGACGGCCGCGCAGACGACCCCGGGGGAGTACTCGCGCAGGTCGAAGACGGGGGCGCCCGGGGCCACCGCGTCCAGGGCGCTGAACAGGACCCGGCTGTCGGTGATGGTCTGCGGGGTGAGCCGGGCCGGGCGGTGCCGGGCCACGTGATCGGCCCGCCGGTCGTGGTCGAGCTGGGTGAGCAGGCACTTGCCGACGGCGCTGGCGTGCGCGGCGGCCCGGAAATCCACCCACTCCCGCACCGGCGGCGCCCCGGGCCCGTCCGCCATCTGCGTGATCCGGACCTCCCCCTCGGCGTACCGGCTGAGGTAGACGGCGGCGCCCGCGCTGTCCCGCGCCAGCGCCAGGGTCCGCTGCAGCTGCTCCGCGAGGCCCGCGCGGCCCGGGCCGGCGAGCCGGTCGAGGGCCGGCCCCCGGCCGTAGACCCCGGCGGCCGGGCGGTACGCGTACTCCTCCTCGCACAGCATCGAAAGGAGGGGCCGCAGCTCCGCCTCCGCCAGCCCCGCCTCCCGCGCGAGCCGGCCGGCCCGTACCCCCAGCGGATGCCGTTCCAGTACCCGTACGACGGCGAGGGCGCGGCGGGCCTCCGCCAACGCCTCCCCGGGGCCGGCGGAGCGGCCGCCGGCGCGGGCCGCGGCGGTCAGCGACGGGTGGCGCAGCGGGCCGACGCCGATCCGGGTGGGCTCCGCGGGCACCGCCGGGGGCCGGAACGCGGTGATCACCGACGGCAGCCCCGGCTTCGGCAGCGGCACCGGGCCCAGGTCGGGGTCGTCGAGCTGGTCGACGTAGCGCAGCACGGCCGCCTGCGCGCACAGCCGCACCTCGCGCAGGTCGCGTCGGCCGCCCGGCCGGAACCCGCGGCGGCCGAGTTCGACAGCCCACACCCGGGCGTCGTGGTGCTCGCCCCGCCGCGAGTGGTCGAGGAAGAGGCAGTACGCGGCGGGCGCGGTGCGTGCGCGGCCCGAACCGGCGGCGAACTGCCACCAGAAGCGGGCGCCTTCGCGCATCCCGGCCAGGTGCAGGAGGCATCCGAAGACCACGGCCCCGACGAGGTCGGTGTGGCCGCGGTCGGTGAAGGAGCGGAGCCGGGCCTCGGCCTTCGGTTCGCAGACGACGGCCAGGCACACGGCCTTGAGGTCGCGTCGGGCCCGCTCGGCGTCGAGCGGCACGTCCCGCACCGGGTCGCTCCAGCCGTAGCCGGAACGGCGGCGGGAGCGGCCGTTGGCGTGGCCGTGGGCGTGGCCCATCCCGGTGCGCGGGAGGCGCAGCAGCCGGGCCTCCGCCGCGCCGAGGTCGTAGTGCGGGTAGCGGTCGCGCACGCTCGCCCGGCTCAGGAACTCGGTCAGGGAGCGGGGGGTGCCGTCGCAGTCCCGGCCTTCTCGCGGCCTCATGATTCGGCGGACGCGTCGAGCAGGCGGGCGAGCCGACGGTGGGCCTGCCCGAGCTGCGAACGGACCGTGGCCTCGTCGACGCCCATCACGGCTGCCGCCTCACCGGGGCTGCACTGGAGCCCGTAGCGCAGCAGTACCGCGTCCCGCTGCCGCTCGGCGAGCCGGGAGACGGCCGAGTAGAAGCGGATGGTGTCGGTCAGTACCTCGTACTGGTCGGTGTGGACCTCCTTGAGGGCCGCCTCGAAGGCGCTGATGTCCATCGGTTCGGGGCAGGGCGTGCGGCGGTGCTGGCGGTCGACGATCCGTTGCTTGAGGACGGTCCAGGCGTAGGCGTCGAGGCGGTCCATGTGAAGCATCCGGAGCCACTCGTTCATGATCGAGTCGAAGGTGGCGTCCACCGCGTCCTCGGCGGCCGCGTCGGAGCCGAGCTGAAGATACGCGAAACGCATGTAGGCCGGCCGCCGATTGGTATGGAAGGCCCAATAGGACAGGCGTGCGGGCGGGTCCCACTGGGTCATGGGAGTCGGCTGCCGTCGCCGGCTCGGCAGTCCCACGGCACCCCCGGACTCCTCGGGTCCGCCATCGCTCACCGCTCCACCTCGTCCCCTGAACCCGCTGAAATCCGCCGGAGGCCCTGAACCCTCTTCGCCGTGCCCTGCCCTGCCCCGCCCCCGTACGCCGAGCGTCCTTCGCGGCTCTCGTCTGCCCGGTGTCATTGCCGTCAGCCTGTCAGCGCGGGCGCATTCGGTGGGCGCAGAGAGGAAACCTGGAAGCAAAGCGTTCGGTGACGATCGACTCGTGATCTCCTTCGATCGGGTGACGGCTCAACCAGCGCACACGCATATGCCCCCCGGCGGGCGCTCCCACCCGGCAAAACGCCGTCGACGCCGTGGGACGGCCGGCCGTCCGCCCGCGTCCCACGCTGCGGTCACGGGTCCGGGACGCCGCCGTCGCGCCTGTAACATGACCCCGGCGCGAGGGCCGTGACGCAGAGGTCACTTCCCTCGCTTTTGCGTGACGTCCACCCGTGGAATAACGGGGCGCCGGGCCTATCGGCGGTTCGATACGATGAACAGCATCACAGTCCGTCACGGCCCGTTGTCACCGCACATACCGCACATATGAAATGGAGCATCCGAGGATGGCTCGACACCTGATCACCAGCGCGCTTCCCTACATCAACGGGATCAAGCACCTGGGCAACATGGTCGGGTCGATGCTTCCGGCGGATGTGTACTCCCGGTACCTCCGCCAGCGCGGCCACGACGTCCTCTACATCTGCGCCACCGACGAGCACGGCACCCCGGCCGAACTCGCCGCCAAGGCGGCGGGCCTGTCGGTCGCCGAGTTCTGTGCGCAGGCGCACGACGCCCAGAAGGCGGTCTACGACGGCTTCGAGCTGTCCTTCGACTACTTCGGCCGCAGTTCCTCGCAGCAGAACGCCGAGATCACCCAGCACTTCGCGCGCCGCCTCCAGGAGAACGGCTTCATCGAGGAGCGCGCGATCCGCCAGGTGTACTCCCCGGTCGACGGGCGCTTCCTGCCGGACCGCTACGTCGAGGGCACCTGCCCGCACTGCGGCTACGACAAGGCCCGCGGCGACCAGTGCGAGAACTGCACCCGCGTCCTGGACCCCACGGACCTCATCGAGCCGCGCTCGGCCATCTCCGGCTCCACGGACCTGGAGGTCCGCGAGACCAAGCACCTCTTCCTCCTCCAGTCCAAGCTCCAGCACGAGGTCGAGGCCTGGGTGGCGGAACACGAGGAGGAGTGGCCGCAGCTGGCCTCCTCCATCGCCCGCAAGTGGCTGACCGAGGGCCTACACGACCGCGCGATCACCCGCGACCTCGACTGGGGCGTCCCCGTCCCCGCCGACACCTGGCCCGAGCTCGCCGCGGACGGCAAGGTCTTCTACGTCTGGTTCGACGCGCCGATCGAGTACATCGCCTCCACCAAGGAGTGGGCGGACGCCGACCCGGCGAACCGCGACTACAAGTCCTGGTGGTACGAGGCCGAGGACGTGCGCTACACGCAGTTCATGGCCAAGGACAACGTCCCGTTCCACACGGTGATGTTCCCCGCCACCGAGCTCGGCACCCGCGAGCCGTGGAAGAAGGTCGACTACGTCAAGGCCTTCAACTGGCTGACGTACTACGGCGGCAAGTTCTCCACCTCCCAGAAGCGCGGCGTCTTCACCGACCAGGCGCTGGAGATCCTCCCGGCCGACTTCTGGCGCTACTTCCTCATCGCCAACGCCCCCGAGTCCGACGACTCGTCCTTCACGTGGGAGCACTTCGCCGCCACCGTCAACAAGGACCTCGGCGGCACGCTCGGCAACTTCGTCAACCGTGTGCTGACCTTCTCGCGCAAGAAGTTCGGCGACGAGGTCCCGGCGGGCAGCCCGGCCGGCGAGGTCGAGGCCAAGCTCGGCGAGCAGATCGCCGAGCTGCTGGCCGAGTACGAGGGCCACATGGAGTCCCTCCAGTACCGCAAGGCGGCGGCCGCGCTGCGCGCCCTGTGGTCGGCCGGCAACGCGTACCTCGACGAGAAGGCCCCCTGGCTGGAAGTCAAGACCGACCTGGAGGGCGCGGCGCTCACGCTGCGCACCGCGATGAACCTCATCCACCTCTACTCGGTGGTCTCCGAGCCGTTCATCCCGGCCTCGGCGCGCGCCATGCGCTCCGCGTTCGCGCTCGCCGACGACACGGCCACGTGGGTCACCCCGGAGCAGGCCAGGTCGCTGGACGCGGTCCCGGCGGGTACGCCGTTCACCGTGCCGCCGGTGCTCTTCGCCCGGGTGACCGAGGAGGACCTGGAGTCCTACCGCGAGCGCTTCGGCGGCTCCCCGGAGGCCTGAGGCCGAACGCAGGCATGACAGGGCGCGACCCACCGGGTCGCGCCCTTCGTGTATCCGCCCACGCGTGTCGAAGCCGGGCCGTGATCGTTTCTTCAAGAGCAGCCGCTGTATCCACGGCAGGCTGCTGCCGAAACGGATCGGGAGGACCAGTCGCGTGGTGACCGCTTGGCAGTACGTCGCCGGGGCCGGGATGCTGGGCGCGCTGTGCCCGCTGCACGGCCATGTGGCGGTCGCCGACGACGGCGCGGGCCACGGCGCCCGGGTCGACGTCTGCGTGCCCGCCGGGCACGCGCGGCAGCCTTCCGCACCGAAGGCGCCGACGGTCACCCCGGAGCCTTCGGTACGGGTGACGGCGCCCGGTGAGCGGCGGCCGACCGTGCACCACGCCGGGCAGGCTCCCGGCCTCCCGGCCCGGCCGGAGGCGCCGGGGGAGGGGGCGCAGCCGCCGCCGGTCCGGGCGGCTGCCGGGTCACGGGCGCAGGCGGCGCCGGCCAAGGCTTCCGCCCCGCCCCCGCGCAGGGCCGCCGCCGCACCCGTGACCCGCTTCCACGTGCCGGCGTACCACTCGTCGGCCCTTGAGCGCAGGGGCCCGAACGGCATGTCCACCATGATGCTGATGGTCGTCGTCACGACCCCGGCCGTGCTCGCCGCCGCCGCGCTGCGCCCCCGCTCCAAGAGCGCCCGGTAGCCCTTCCACTTCTGCGACCCTCGAACGGGAGAACCCTCGTGTCCGAATGGCTGGTCCTGGCCATCGCCATGGCGCTCGTCTGCGCCCTCGTCCTCGCCTGCACCCTGCTCCGGCACCGCCGGGTCGCGGAGGACGAGGACACCAGCGAAACCCCCGACGTCATCGAGTACATGACGATGATGGTCGGCGTGGTCTACGCGATCGTGCTGGGCCTGGCCATCGCCGGTGTCTGGGAGGCGCGCGGCTCCGCCGAGGACAGCGTGCGGCGCGAGGCGCAGTCGCTGTACGAGGTCACCCAGCGCGCCGACGTCTACCCGGCCCCGGTGCGCGACCGGATCCGCGGGGAGGTGGACGCGTACGTCTCCCACACCGTGAGCGTCGACTGGCCGCGCCTCACCTCCGGCCAGGCCGCCTCCACGGAGGGCGCGAAGCTGCTCGGCACGCTGCGCTCCGACGTCACCCACCAGAGCCCGGCCACCGAACTCCAGGCGCAGGCCTACCAGCCGCTGCTCGACCACATCGCGGCGGCCGACGACGCCCGGCACTCGCGGATGCAGAGCGACGAGTCCACGCTGCCGGGGGTGGTGTGGTTCGGACTGCTGGTGGGCGGGGTGGTCACGGTCGGGCTGATCTTCACGCTCCAGATCCGGCGTTCGGGCCGGGAGCTGCTGCTGGCGGGGCTGTTCAGCGCGCTGATCGTGTTCCTGCTGTTCATGGTGTGGAGCTTCGACGCGCCGTACGGCCGGGACGGCTCAGATTCGGCCGGGCCGTTCGAGGACCTCTTCCCGGCGGTGACGGTCGCGGCGGCGCGGTAGGCGGTGCGGTAGGCGGCGCGGTAGGTGGTGAGCGGCGCGGCGGGCGGCGGGCCAGGCCCCGGCGTCAGAGTCCCGGTACGGCGGCGGCCTGCCGTCGTGCCGCCGCCACCAGGGGCGAGTGCCGCAAGGCGTGGGAGATGCGTACGAGGTCGCGCGGCCCGTCGGCCGTGACGTGGACCCGCTCCGCTCCGTCCGCGCCGACGGTCCCCCCGGGGGCGGTGGCGCTGGTGCGCACGGCCGCCGCCACCATCGCGGCGTCGGCCACGGCGCGGGCCGTGGCCTCGTCGGCGCCGTCCGCGCGGGCCTGCGCGTAGGCGAGGTCCCGGCGGCGGCGGTCGAAGCAGGGCCCCAGACGCAGGAAGCCGTCGTGGATGTCCGACTCCCGCTGGATCATCCGGATTTCGGCCGGTGACCACCAGGACATGCGGACCGAGGGGGTTCCGGCGGGCGCGGTGCTCTGCATCTCGTGCCAGAGGGTGCCCAGGCGCCGGTACGTCGACCAGGTGCGCCAGCTGTCGGAGAGGTGCTGGCACAGCAGCGGCAGCACGAAGCCGGTGGCGCTGACGAGCGCGCCCATGGAGGCGAGCGGCGGGGCCACGAGGGTGCTGAGGTCGTCCAGGTCGTGGCCGCTCCAGCGGGCGACGACCGCCGACATCTTGGCGGCGTCGTAGGCGAGGCTGAACACGTAGCCGCCGACGATGATGAACAGGCCGGTGCGCAGCCAGCCGCGGACCTGGAGGGCCCAGCGCCAGCACATGGCCGTCATCGTGATCGCGGCCACGTTGTGCGCCAGCAGGTAGGCGGCGATCATCAACCGGATGTACGGGGTGTTGGCGTAGTACGTGTCGAAGTCGCGCAGCCGCTCCACCGGGGCGGAGCCGAGCGCGTACACGACGATGATCGTGCCGATCACCACCGAGTAGCCGGAGATCCAGCGGCGGGAGGTGCGCCGGATCTCCTCGGGCTCGCCACCGCGCCAGTTGAAGATCAGTACCAGGCAGGAGGCGCTGAACGCGGTGATGAGGCAGTACACCAGCGGGGCCGAGAAGTTGGGGACACCGGTCCAGCGGTTGACGGCCGCGATGGTCGGCGGGGCGGCGAAGGTGAACACCGCCCCGGCCAGCGTCAGCAGGGCGCACACCGAACGCAGCAGCGGATCGCGCCAGTCGGCCCGCAGGGCCGGCACCTTGAACGCGACGGAGACCGCCATGGCCACCGCGGGGATGTAGTAGTCCTGTCCGTTCAAAGCTCGTTCCTGTGCCCCCGGTAGCCGAGGGACGTTTCGATCCTGCCCGCGAGCTGGTCCCGTTGCGCCGGAGCGCGGTGACCGCCGGATCCGGCCAGCCAGTTCCGGCACCGGCTGCCGAGCAGCAGCCCGAAGGTCTCCGCCTCCGTCTCCTCCCGGACGTCGGCACGGGTGCGGGCGGCGACGCGGCGGACCGTCTCGCCGATGTCGGCCTCGTCGGCCAGCAGCCGCGCGGCGACGGCGGCGCCGTCGACGTGGTGGCTGCAGTGGCCGGCCTTCATGTGCCACAGTTCGTGACCCAGGATCACCAACTGGTGGTCCGGCGCCGTGCGTTCCTCGATGACGATCAGGTCGCGGTGCGCCAGGTCGAGCCACAGCCCGCTGGCCGTCCCTTCGGGGAACGCGGCCATCCGGAACTCCACCGGTCGGCTCCGTTGTCTGCTCATGCCCTCGCAGAGCGCGGCGTAGAGGTCCACGGGCTCCACGGGGGCGGTCAGCTTGATGCCGGCCACCAGCTCCGCGCACAACCGCCGCTGCTCTCTGCCTATGCTCACCGTTCTCCCCGTCGGCGCGGATCCGGATCAGGACTCAAGGATCAGATCCAGGCTTTTCGACTGGGTCATGATTCGTTCGGTTTGACGCTTTCGAGGAGCATGTCCAGCCATTCGGTCACCTTGTCCCGGTGCTTGTCGCTGGGCAGTTGGGCGGCGCGCCAGGCGATGCCCCGGACACCGTGGTTCTGCAGGAGTCTTGCCAGCGGATCGCCCGCCGAAGCGGCCTCGGCGGGTACGGTTTCGCGCTCGCGTCCGGCGAAGTCCTGGAGCAGCTGCTGCTCGGTGCGCTGGAGGGCGTCGGTGAGGGCGTCGGCGTCGTGGGCGGTGAGGAAGCCGGCGTGCACGCCGAAGAAGCGCTGGATCGCGTCGCAGTGCTCCATCGTGGGCCGCCGGTCGCCGTTGATGAGGGCGCCGGCCTGCTGCCGGGACATGCCGGCTCCGTCCGCGATCTCCTGCTGGGTGTAGCGGCGGCCGTTGGGTTTGACCCGGGTGCGCCGGAGCAGGTCCAGCCGCTGGAGGAAGCGGGTCTGCAGATCGGGTTCGCCGGCCCGCCGGCCGTCAAGCAGGGTTTTGATCACGTCCGTCGGGACACCTGAGGCCTCGGAGAGCCGACGGAGGTCGAATACCTGGTTCACGTCGCGGCCCATCTTGCCCGCGAGTTCGGCGACCCTCGTGACGGTGGCTGCCAGAGACGCGTTGGCCACCGCGACGGGAGCCGGGAAGCCGTCTGTCACCAGTGGTTCTCCTAGATCGCGCGGGGTCAATACGGGCACGGGGTCGGCCCCAGGGAATCTATCCGGTCTCCCCCCGGAGGACCAGAACTTGCCACAGCTGTGGCGGGAATGAGCTGTCTCAAGGCTGGAATTGCCACAATAGTTGACACTCGAATGAAGTCGGTAGCAGGATCGCCACACGGAAATGAAGATCCAGACCGTGAGGAGGGGGAGCTCTCGGTGCCACATCTCGCAGCGGTGGGCCCGTCCGATGGCCTCGCCCGAGCCGGCGAGGAACGCCTGACGGGCGACGACTCGGCCCGTGGCGCAGTGCGGTCGGAGCGACGCAAGGAGCTTTTGCGCCAGCGCCGCGAGGAACTGGGCCTGAGCCAGGAGGACCTCGCCGCACGATTGCGCATCAGCGTGCGCGCGTACGGCAATTGGGAACGCGGTCTGGTAAAGGAATGGACCGACCGCAAACTGCTCGCCCTGGCCGAGGCTTTGGAAATGAGCGAGCGGCAGTGCTTCTGGCTGTTCCGCGTCATGGTCGACCGGGACCCGCCGCCCACCTGGCGGGCCGCCGAGGAGAACCGGCTGCCCGAGGACCCTGCCCAGCGCGACTACCTGTGCGACTACGCGGCCCTCATGGAAGCCGTGCCCTACCCGAGCTTCCTGGTGGACCACCGCTGGGACGTGGCCCTGACCAACTCGGCCTTCGACAAGCTCTTCCAGACGGTGCGCCCGCACCCCACCGCCCTGCCGGACGACAACTTCCTGCGCTTCGTCCTGTTCCACCCGGACGCCGCCGCCGTGCTGGAGGACCACGAACCGGCCTGGTGCGTCCCGCTGCTGGCCCGGTTCGCGACCGCGCTGGCCGCTGCCCCCGACGACGAGGGGCTGCGGAGCATCCGTCAGGAAGTGGCCCGTGACCCGTTCATGGAGGCCGCCTACCGCTACGGCGTCCCGCACTGGCTCAGCACCCACGGCGCCGACGCCGCCGAACAGGACGGGGCGGTGCGCACGGTGCGCCATCCGGATCCCGGCTGGGGTGTGGTGCGCTGCCGGATGGTGGCGGAGTCCAGCCGGATGCTGGACGCGATGGGGCTCACCCGGATCACCCTGATCCTCTCCACGCCGCAGGGCCGGCCGGCCGGACCCGTCGGGCCCGGCCAGGGCTTCGCGCACCAGCAGGGCGCGCGGCTGCGCGCGGTGCCGTCGCTCGGGGACTGACACCGGCGCCCGGGACTGGTACCGGCGCTCGGGGCTGGTACCGGCGCTCGGGGCTGGTACCGGCGCTCGGGCACCGGTGCCGGGGGACCGGTACCGGCCAAAGCCGCGGCCGGGGTGCCCCCGCGGGCACCCCCGGCGGGGGACACTGGAAGCCTTGATCGCGTGCCGCGCCGCGCCGACCCAAGGGGGGTCCCGGCCGCCGTGTCGCCGATCGTGGCACTGGCGAAGGGCGGTAGGGACGTGCGGCTGACCATCCTCGGCGGGGGCGGCTTCCGCGTACCGCTCGTCTACGGGGCACTCCTCGGCGACCGCGCCGAGGGCAGGGTGACCCACGTGACCCTCTACGACGAGGACCCGGCCCGGCTCACCGCCATGGCCCGGGTCCTCGCCGACCAGGCCGCCGGGGTACCGGACGCCCCGTCCGTCGCCGCCACCGACGACCTCGACGAGGCCCTGCGGGGAGCCGACTTCGTCTTCTCCGCCATCCGCGTCGGCGGTCTGGAGGGACGTGCCGCCGACGAGCGGATCGCCCTCGCCGAGGGAGTCCTCGGCCAGGAGACGGTGGGCGCGGGCGGGGTGGCGTACGGCCTGCGCACCGTGCCGGTGGTCCGGGAGATCGCCCGCAGGATCGCCCGCGTCGCCCCGGACGCCTGGGTCATCAACTTCACCAACCCGGCCGGGCTGGTCACCGAGGCGATGGCCGAGGTGCTCGGACACCGGGTCATCGGCATCTGCGACTCCCCGGTGGGCCTCGGCCGGCGCCTCGCGCGCCTCTTGGGGGTCCGGCCCGAGGAGGCGTGGATCGACTACGTCGGCCTGAACCACCTGGGCTGGATCCGGGGCCTGCGCGTGGCGGGCCGGGACGAACTGCCCCGGCTGCTGGCCGACACCAAGGCGCTGGAGTCCTTCGAGGAGGGTCGGCTCTTCGGGCCGCAATGGCTGCGCTCGCTCGGCGCGATCCCGAACGAGTACCTGCACTACTACTACTTCAACCGCGAGACGGTACGCGGTTACCTGGACGCCCGGCAGACCCGCGGCGCCTTCCTGCGCGACCAGCAGCGCGAGTTCTACGCCCGGGCCGGGCAGCCGGGGCAGGCACCCGGGTCGGCGCTGGCCGCCTGGGACCGGACCCGGGCCGAGCGGGAGGCCACGTACATGGCCGAGAACCGGGAGGCGGCCGGCGTGGGCGCGCGCGACGAGAGCGACCTGGAGTCCGGCGGGTACGAGAAGGTGGCGCTCGCCCTGATGCGGGCCATCGCCCGCAACGAGCGGGCCACCCTGATCCTCAACGTGCCCAACGGCTCCACCCTCGGCGTGCTCGACGCGGAGGCGGTCATCGAGGTGCCCTGCCTGGTGGACGCGGGAGGCGCCCACCCGGTGGCCGTCGACCCGCTTCCGCTGCACGCCGTGGGACTGGTGACCTCGGTCAAGGCCGTCGAGCGGGAGGTCCTGGCCGCAGCGGCGAGCGGCTCGCGCGCGGACGCGGTCAAAGCCTTCGCCCTGCACCCGCTGGTGGACTCGGTGACCGTGGCCAGACGGCTCCTCGACGGGTACGCGGCGGAGCACCCGGGCCTGGCCTACCTGCGCTGATCCGGGTTCCGCGTCACCCGCACGGCCCCGTGCCGCATGCGGCCGGGCGGGGGCGCTGTGAGAGTGCGAGGTGTGACCACTGCCCCCGCCGTAGGCGCCGCACCACCCGTGCCCGACCGGCGGCGGCGCAACGTCGTCTTCGGCACGATCATGCTGGGCGTCCTGCTGGCGGCGCTGGACCAGACCATCGTGGGCACCGCGCTGCCGACGATCGTGGCGGACCTCGGCGGCGCGGCCCACATGTCGTGGGTGGTGACCGCCTACCTCCTGGCCGAGACCGTCGCGACGGTCCTGGTCGGCAAGTTCGGCGACCTCTTCGGGCGCAAACTCGTCTTCCAGATCTCGACCGTCGTCTTCATCACCGGCTCGTTCCTGTGCGGACTGTCCGGCAACATGACGATGCTGATCCTGTGGCGGGGCCTCCAGGGCGTCGGTGCGGGCGGCCTGATGGTCACCTCGATGGCCCTGATCGCCGATGTGGTGCCGCTGCGCGAACGCGGCAAGTACCAGGGGGCGATCGGCGCGGTCTTCGGCGTCGCCACCGTCATCGGGCCGCTGCTCGGCGGGCTGTTCACCGACCATCTGAGCTGGCGCTGGGCCTTCTACGTCAACGTCCCGATCGCGATCCTGGTGGTGATCGCCGCGGCCCGGACGATCCCCTCGGTCCGGGCGGCGGGCAGGCCCCGCATCGACTACCCGGGCATCGCGCTGGTCGCGGTCGGCGCGAGCGCCCTGATCCTCGCCACCAGTTGGGGCGGCAACGAGTACGCGTGGGGCTCGGCGGTGATCCTCGGCCTCTTCGCGGGCGGCGCCGCGGCCCTCGCGCTGTTCTGCGTGGTCGAGACGCGGGCCGCCGAACCGATGCTGCCGATGCGGCTGTTCCGCAACCCGGTCTTCTCGGTCTGCTCGGTGCTCAGCTTCGTCGTGGGGTTCGCGATGCTCGGCGCCATGACGTTCCTCCCCACCTACTTGCAGTACGTGGACGGGGATTCGGCCACGGTGTCGGGCGTACGGACCCTGCCGCTGGTCATCGGGCTGCTGATCGCCTCCGTGTTCAGCGGCAACGTCACCTCCAAGACCGGGCACTACCGGATCTTCCCCATCGTGGGCTCCGCGGTGATGGGCGCCGGGCTGTACCTGCTGTCCCTGATGGGGCCCGGCACCGGCGCCTGGCTGGAGTCGCTGTACATGTTCGTCCTCGGCGCCGGCATCGGACTGTGCATGCAGGTCCTGACGATCGCCGTGCAGAACACCGTCGACTACCGCGATCTCGGCACTGCCACCTCCGGCGTCACGTTCTTCCGTACGCTCGGCAGCTGTTTCGGCACGGCGGTCTTCGGCACCATCTACGCGAACACCCTCGCGCCCCGCCTCGCGACGGGCGTGGCACAGGCGGCGCGCGCCACCGGCCTGGACCCGGCCCGGCTGGGCGAGGCCGCCCGCAGCCCGCACGGTGTGCACGGGCTGGACCCGGCCGCCGCCGGGCCGGTCATCGACGCGTACGCGCATGCCCTGCACACGGTGTTCCTGTGGACGGTGCCGGTGGCGGCGCTGGGCTTCGTCGTCGCACTGTTCCTCAAGCAGGTCCGGCTGCGCGACAGCGCCCGGGCGTCGTCCACGGACATGGGCGAGGGCTTCGCCTCACCGGTCACGGCCTCGGGGGACTCGGCCAAGCTGCTGGAGCTGGCGGTCGGCAATCTCGTACGGGGCATGGGCCCCGACACGGCGCGCGCGATCGTGAACGGCAGCGACACCCGGCTGGACATCGCCGGGGCGTGGACGGTGATGCAGGTCGACCTGCTGACCCGGACGGTCGGGCACGCGAGCATCGGCCTCGTCGCGGCCCGTCGGTCGCTGCCGCCGGAGGTGTTGCTGCCGGTCTTCGACCGGATGGTGGAGGAGGGCTACCTGAGCCGCGAGGGCGTCTTCTTCTCGCTCACCCCGGCGGGGGAGCGGGAGGCCGGCGTGATCTCCCTGGCGTGGGCGGACTGGCTGGGCGACCGGCTGGAGCGCGACGGCGGCCGGCCCCGCAGCGCGGCACTGCGCGCGGCGGCGGACGCCATCGCCAAGCGCCTCCTGGCGGAGGACCTGGCGGAGGGCAACTTCGCCCCCCGCCCGGCCCCGGCCTGAGGGCTGTCCCGGGATCCCCGGCGGGCGCGCGGCGCGGGCCCTCAGCGCGCTTCGTGCGGAGTGGCGAGGTAGTCGTGCGAGGGGACGTGGGGGAGCGCCGGGGTGAGGTCGGGACGCCAGGTGCGCAGGACCGCCGCCGAGGGGGCGTAGAGGGCGGAGGGGATCTCGGCCGGGGCGAACCAGGACCAGCGGGCGATCTTGTGGGGCTCGGTCACGGCGGGGGTGCCCTCGGCGGCGTGGGTGACGGCGGCGGCCGTCAGACGGGTCAGGCCGGAGCGTGCGTCGATCTGGACGCCCAGCACCTGGATGTCCCCCGGCGCCGCCCGCAGTGCCGTTTCCTCAGCGAGCTCCCGGGCCGCGGCCTGCTCGAAGCCCTCCCCGGGGTCCACCTTGCCGCCCGGCAGCTCCCAGCGGCCGTCGTGGGCCTGGCCGAGCAGGATCCGGCCGTCTTCGGCGACCACGACGAGGCCGACGCCGACCACCGCGTTGGGCTGCGGGACGGCGCGTTCGGGGCGCTGGTTGCTCATGGGCGTCCTTCCGGGGAGACGGTGGTGGGGCGGGCGCGGACGTGGATCCGCTCGCCCTGGGGGCCGAACAGGCTGAGGAACTCGGCGGGCTGCGGGCCCGCGTTGAAGAAGGCGTGCGGCGTGCGCGTGTCGAACTCGGCGGCCTCGCCCGCCGTGAGGACGAGGTCGTGCGCGCCCAGCAGCAGCCGGACCCGGCCCGACAGTACGTACAGCCACTCGTAGCCCTCGTGGACCTTCGGCTCGGGCAGGGCCTGCGACGGGTCGCTCGGCGGCAGGATCATCTTGAACGCGTGCACCCCGCCGAAGTCGCGGGACAGCGGTACGTAGGTGCAGCCGTGCCGGACGAAGGGGCGCGCGCGGATCCGGGGATCCCCGGTGTCCGGCGCCCCGACGAGGTCGTCCAGCGCCACCCGGTGGGCCCTG